>JAPPNF010000141.1 GCA_028818755.1 Deltaproteobacteria bacterium
CTGGGCAAGGCCCACACGGTCATGGCCGAGGGCGGCATCGCCGCCGCCATGGGCAACGTTTGGCCCGAGGACAACTGGAAGGTCCACTTCCGCGACACCATGCGTGGCGGCAAGCTCCTGAACAACTGGCGCATGGCGCAGATCCACGCACAGCAGGCGCCCGACCGGGTGCTGGAGCTGGAGGAATGGGGCGCGCTGTTCGACCGCACCGACGAGGGGCTGATCCTGCAGCGCGACTTCGGCGGCCACCGCTACGCGCGGCTGGCCCACGTCGGCGACCGCACCGGCCTGGAGATGATCCGCACGCTCCAGCAGCGCGCCGTGACGCTGGGCATCGACGTCTACATGGAGTGCAACATCCAGCACCTGTTGATGAACGACGGCCGGGTGAGCGGAGCAGTGGGCTACTGGCGTGAGAGCGGCGAGCTGATCGTGTTCAACTGCAAGGCGGTGGTGCTGGCCACCGGCGGCTCCGGCAAGTGCTGGCAGGTGACCTCCAACTCCTGGGAGTACAGCGGCGACGGCATGGGCATGGCCATGGATGTAGGGGCCGATCTCATCGACATGGAAAAGGTCCAGTTCCACCCCACCGGGATGGTCTGGCCCCCCAGCGTGCGCGGCATCCTGGTGACCGAGGGCGTACGCGGCGACGGCGGCACGTTGCTCAACTCCGAGGGCGAACGCTTCATGTTCAACTACATCCCGGAGTTCTTCAAGGCGGAGACCGCCGACAACGAGGCGGAAGCCGACGCCTGGTACCAGGACAAGAAGAACAACCGCCGCACCCCGGACCTGCTACCCCGGGACGAGGTGGCCAGGGCCATCAACGCCGAGGTCAAGGCCGGACGGGGGACGGAGCACGGCGGCGTCTACCTGGACATCGCCAACCGCCGCGACTCGGAGTACATCATGCGGCGGCTGCCGTCCATGTACCACCAGTTCAAGGAACTGGCGGACGTGGACATCACCAAGGAAGCCATGGAGGTAGGGCCCACCTGCCACTACATCATGGGTGGCGTCCGGGTGGACGCGGACACCTCCGCCACCGCGGTGCCGGGCCTCTATGCCGCGGGCGAGGTGGCCGGCGGCCTGCACGGCGCCAACCGGCTCGGCGGCAACTCCCTGTCCGACCTGCTGGTGTTCGGGCGCATCGCCGGTGAATCGGCCGCGGACTACGCCCTGGGCGCGGAGGCGGCGGCAAAGGCCGATCCGGCCGAAGTGGACCGGGTCACGACGCTGATGCTGGAGCCCTTCAACGACCGCGGCGACGAGAACCCCTACACGATTCACAGCGAACTTCAGCGCACCATGCACAACCTCGTCGGCATCATCCGCACCGAGAGCGAGATGCTGAAGGCGATGGAGGAGATCGCGGCATACAAGGACCGGGCCGAGCGGGTGAAGGTCGAGGGCGGCCGGCGCTTCAACCCCGGCTGGCATCTGGCGCTGGACCTGCGGAACCTGTTGGCCGTGGCCGAGGCCGCCACCCTGTCGGCCCTCGAGTGCAAGGAAAGCCGCGGCGGGCACACCCGGGACGACTTCCCGGACCCCGACCCCAAGTACGGCAGCGTCAACGTGGTGACGCGCACGCAAAACGGAACCATCTCGGTCTCCCTCGAACCCCTGCCCGAGATGCCCGAGGAGCTCAGGAAGATCGTCGAGGAGCAAGTTTGATGTCTGAAGCAGCGGTCGCAGGAAACGGTGGCGAAGCGAAAATGCGGGTCTGGCGCGGCGACGCCGGCGGCGGAGAGTTCAGGGACTACACCGTGCCGCTCCAGGAGGGCATGGTGGTGCTGGACGTGATCCACGCCATCCAGGCCATGCACGCCGGCGACCTCGCCGTGCGCTGGAACTGCAAGGCCGGCAAGTGCGGCTCGTGCAGCGCCGAGGTCAACGGCAAGCCGCGGCTCATGTGCATGACGCGCATGAACACGTTCGAGCCCGGCGAGACCATCACCGTGGCCCCCATCAAGACCTTCCCGCTGATCCGCGACCTCGTCACCGACGTGTCGTACAACTACGAGAAGGCCAAGACCGTCCCGCCCTTCAAGCCCAAGCCCAAGGAAGCCGACGGCACCCGGCGCATGTACCAGGAGGACATCGACCGGGTGCAGGAATTCCACAAGTGCATCGAGTGCTTCCTGTGCCAGAACGTCTGCCACGTGATCCGCGACCACGACGACAACAAGCCGAGCTTTGCGGGGCCGCGTCTCTTCGTTCGGGTGGCCAGTCTGGAAATGCACCCGCTGGACACCGACGACCGGCTGGAGTTCCTGCGCAAGGAAGCCGGGCTGGGCTTCTGCAACATCACCAAGTGCTGCACCGAGGTCTGCCCGGAGCACATCAAGATCACCGACAACTCCATCATCCCCCTGAAGGAACGCGTGGTGACGCGCTTCTACGACCCCATCGCGCGGCTGCTCGGGGCGCTGAGCGGCAAGGGGTCCTGACGCCGGCAAGTCCGGCCCGCCGATCCGTCCGCACGGCATGGAACTGTCGGAACGAGTAGCGCTGGTCACGGGCGGCGGCACGGGCATCGGCAAGGCGGTGGCCCGGGCCATGGCGCGGGAGGGCGCCAGGGTCGTCATCGCGGCGCGTGACGGGAGGCGGCTGGAGGCCGCGGCCGAGGAGTTGCGGGCGGACGGCCACTCCGCTTTACCGGTGGTGGTGGACGTGACCGACAAGGCCGGCATTCGCGATTGCGTGAACACGGTCCGGGAGCACTGGGGCCGGGTCCACATCCTGGTGAACAACGCCGGGACCTCGGGGATGACGCCCATGGACGGCGCCGACGACGGTCTGTGGCACACCATCGTCGACACGAACCTGACCGGCGTCTACCTGCTGACCAGGGAAGTGCTGGGCATCATGAGCGGGGACGGTGACGGCCGCATCATCAACATGTCCTCGGTGCTCGGCAAGTTCGGCGTTCCAGGCTATGCCGCCTACTGCGCCAGCAAGCACGGCCTCATCGGCTTCACCCGGGCGCTGGCGCTGGAGCTGGTCGCCCGCGGCATCACCGTCAACGCCCTGTGCCCCGGCTGGGTGGACACGGAGATGTCCCGCGCCGGCATCGAGCAGATCGCCGCGCAACAGGGAACGGACCCCGAGTCCTTCAAGCAGCAGGCGCTGGCCGCGGTGCCGATCCGGCGCTTTCTGGACCCGGAGGAGATCGCCCGGTTCGCGGTGTACCTGGCATCGGACAAGGCGTCCGGCATCACCGGACAGGCTCTCAACATCTGCGGCGGGCAGACCATGGTGTAACCTATGACGATCCCGGAACTCGAGGCCATAGCCAAGGAAATCAGAGTCGACGTGATCCGCATGCTGGTGGAGGCGGGCTCCGGCCATCCCGGCGGCTCGCTGTCCTGCACGGACATCGTGACGGCGCTGTACTTCCACCAGATGCGCCACCGCCCGGACCAGCCCGACTGGCCGGACCGGGACCGGTTCGTGCTCTCCAAGGGGCACTGCGTGCCCGCGGTCTACGCCGCCCTGGCCCGGGCAGGCTACCTCGAGCGGGAGGAGACGCTGAGCCTGCGCAAGCTCAACAGCCGCATGCAGGGACACCCGGACCGGCACCGCTTCCCTTACGTGGAGGCTTCCACCGGCTCCCTCGGACAGGGCTTGTCGGTGGCCGTGGGAATGGCACTGGCCGGCAAAACGGGCGGCAAGGACTACCGCACGTACTGCGTCATCAGCGACGGCGAGTGCCAGGCCGGACAGATCTGGGAGGCGGCCATGTCCGCGCCCCGCTTCAAGCTCGACAACCTCTGCGTGCTCATGGACTATAACCACATCCAGTTGAGCGGGGTGACGGACGAGATCATGAGCCTGGAGCCGCTGCTGGACAAGTGGCGTGCCTTCAACTGGAACACGCTGGAAATCGACGGCCACAGCTTTCCCGCCATCCTCGATGCGCTGACGGCGGCGGAACAGCATCGCGACGGCCCCACCATGATCGTCTGCCAGACCGTCAAGGGCAAAGGGGTCAGCTTCATGGAGAACCGCTGGGAGTGGCACGGCAAGGC
>JAPPNF010000013.1 GCA_028818755.1 Deltaproteobacteria bacterium
ACGTCGATGGGCTTGTGGTCCCAGTCCTGCACCAGCACGCCGCCGTGGACCCGGCGCAGGTCGTGGGCCGCGTCCGTGGCCGGGGTCATGTCGATCTTCAGCAGGCGGATGTTGAGCAGCCGCTTGGCCGAGGACAGGATCTCCCGGGCCTCGGGCGTGAACGAGGGGGCGATGACGATCTCCAGGAAGATCTGCTTCAGCTCCTCGGCGGTTTCCGCGTCCACCGGGCGGTTGAGCGCGATGACCCCCCCGAAGATGGACACGGGATCCCCCGCCTTGGCCTTGCGGAAGGCGTCGGCCAGCGAGACGTCGGAGGTGGCGAGGCCGCACGGGTTGGTGTGCTTGATGGCCACGGCCGTGGTCTCGGTGAAGTCGAGTACGGTGCTCAGGGCGGCGTCGGCGTCCAGGATGTTGTTGAACGAGAGCTGCTTGCCCTGGGTCTGAGTCGCCCGCGCCACCGACGGGACGCCGCCGTCGCCATGGGCGTAGAAGGCCGCGCTCTGGTGCGGGTTCTCGCCGTAGCGCAGCTCCTGGAGCTTGGAGAGTTGGAGGTTCAGCTTGTCGCCCCACGGGCCGGCTTTCCTGTCCTCGTCGAGCCTCCCGAGATAGTTGGAGATGGCGCCGTCGTACCGCGCCGTGTGGTGGAAGGCCCGGCATGCCAGCCGGAAGCGGGTGTCCGGCGACAGCTCGCCGCCGCCGGTTGCAAGCTCCTCGGCCACCGCCGCGTAATCGGACGGCTCTACGACCACCGCCACGTGCGGATGGTTCTTGGCCGCGGACCGGATCATGGCGGGGCCGCCGATGTCGATCTGCTCGATGATCTCGTCGAACGGCGCCTCCCGCGCCACGGTGGCCTCGAACGGGTAGAGGTTCACCACCACCATGTCGATGGCGCCGATGCCCAGCTCCTCCATCTGGGCGCGGTGCTCGGGCTTGTCCCGCAGCGCCAGGATGCCGCCGTGGATCTTGGGGTGGAGCGTCTTGACCCGGCCGTCCATGATCTCCGGGAACCCGGTCGCTTCCGCCACCTCGGTCACGTCGATGCGGTTCTCCCGCAGCAGCGCGGCCGTCCCTCCGGTGGACAGGATCTCGATGCCCAGTCCCGCCAGCCCGGCGGCGAAATCGACGATGCCGTCCTTGTCCGATACGCTGACCAACGCTCTCTTTATCTTGCCCACGGGTGCAGGGTTCCTCCTTCTTTTCGTCGGTTCGTGGGAGGATAACAAATCAAACACGGACTTCCCAAGCCACCGGCTTGACTCCGGGGAAGTCATCGGAGCGGCCGGTGCGATTCCCGCTTGCGCGGGAATGACGGATTCGTTATGTCCCTGCCCCACGGGTTTTGACACAGCCTGAAAAGAGGGCGCGGGGTGACGCGGTGCTGATCGAGGAGACACAGACGATGGAACCCGAGATTGTGGGTGCACAGCGCCGGAGGAACGTCTTTTTGGTCGTCTCCGGGGCTGCGGCCGTCATCATGGTGGGCTTCGCCATAGCCTACTACGTCGAAGGCAACATGGTGGCGATGTGGACCGACATCGGCATGATATCGGGTGTCGTCGCGGGTTGCATCGCGCTTCGGCTCGGCGTCGACGAGTTGAAGGTCTATCGCCCCGTCTTTCTGGGAGTGCTCATCGGCCTTTGCTACCTTGCTACCATACGTACCGGTCTCCTCTACTACCACCTCGCGATGCCGCTGCTGCTGTTCTTCTTTTTCGGGTCGCGCGAGGGCCTAGTCTGGGCCGGGGGCTTTTTCCTCGCCACGACCGTGGTGCTGTTTGCGCCGGAACCCGTCGTCAGCCCTATCATGGAGACGGAAAGCAAGGTGAGGCTTCTCTCCTGCTATCTCTTCGTGATGCTCGTCGGATGGAGCTACGAAAGGTCTCGGGAGCTGTTCAACGACCTCCTGACGAGCAGGAACCAGCAACTCCAGCGCGAAACGGAGCGGCTGGGCCACTCTCTGACCCAGGTCAGGGAAGCAGAGGGCCGGTTGGGACAGGTGGCTGCCGAGATGCAAGGCAGGACCCAACTACTGGAAGCTGTCGTCAACAGCATAGGCGATGGCGTGATCGTGGTTGACGAAAAGGGGAAGTCCACGATCTTCAACCCCAGTGCCGAGCGAATCCTTGGCGACCGTGCATTCGAGGTCTCCGCGGAGAGGTGGACGGACCACTACGACATCTTCTATCCCGATGGAGAAACACGCGTACCCAGGGAAGAGCTTCCGCTCGTGCGCGCCATATCCGGCGACGAATCAATCGATGATCAGGACCTGTTCGTGCGCTGCAGGCATAGACCGGACGGCGTGTACCTCCGAGCGAGCGCACGGCCGCTGTGGAACAATACAGGCGGTGTCCGAGGGGGCGTGGTCACCTTCCGCGACGTTACGGAGCAGATGATGGCCCAGGATGCCTTGATGCGGGCGTTCGCGCAAGGGCGCCTGGAAATAGTCGACACCATCCTCCACAACATCGGCAACGCCATCAACAGCGTCACTACGGGAATCGAGACCGTTCACCGGACTCTGGCGGACGATCCGTCGCTGCGCCGCCTCCGGGCGCTGGCCGATGCCGTGGATGCCCATCGAGACGATTGGATCGACTACATCAAGAACGATTCGCAAGGCCGGAAGGTGATGCCGTTCCTCATTGCGCTCGCCGAAGATTTCGCCAGTCGGAACGAAGAGTTGGCAAAGACAGTCGGGCGCGTCAAGGACAGGGCGAACCACATCGCGGACATCATTCGCACCCAGGACATGCCCAGCCATTCGAAGATAGAGCGGGTGGATGTGAACCTCCGTACTGCGTTCGCAGACGCCGTCGGTGTATTGGAGGATTCGCTCAGGAAAAGGAGTGTCGTGGTCGATATCGACTGTGAACGCGCGCCGAAAGAGATACGGATTCAGAAGAGCCGATTTCATCAGATGATCGTCAACCTGACCAAGAACGCTATGGAAGCCATCGATGATCTGACAGCATCAGGCGGACTCACGGAGGCCCCGTGCATTCGGCTCCGGGCCTACGTCGAGGGAGATTCTCTCAAACTCGAAGTGAGCGACAACGGCATCGGCATTGCCGGGAAAAACCCCAGGATACTCTTTACCGCGGGTTATACCACCAAGAAATCCGGGAGCGGGCTCGGTCTCCATTCGACCGCCAACTTCATTATCGGGATGGGCGGACAGATTCGCCCGCTGAGCGAAGGCATCGGCAAGGGTACGAAAATGCTGGTCACGCTGCCGCTTTCCTCGGTAGCCGTTTCCACACAACCGGGGTCGAACGTGACACCACACTAGGTGTAGTGACGCGGAACGCCCCGGCTGATGGACGTGAGGATCTCGTAAGAGATCGTGTCCGCCCAGCCGGCCATTTCTTCGGCTGAAATGGTCTCGCCGTCCTGTGTCCCCAGCAGCACCACTTCGTCTCCCGGCTGAACGCCGTCTATGGCGGTAACGTCCGCCATCGTCAAATCCATGGTGACACGGCCCACGACGGGCGCCCGGCGGCCTCGGATCAGCACGGCGGCTTTGTTGGAGAGGGAGCGCTTGTAGCCGTCCGCGTATCCTACCGGCAGGGTCGCGATGACGCTTTCGCGGCGGGTTACGAAGGTGCCTCCGTAGCTGATGGGGGAATGCTTCGGGAGCGTCTTGAGCTGCAGCACGCGGGTCTTCCAGGTGAGCACCGGAGCCAGGCGGACGAGCTCGGCCAGGGGCGGATGCGAGTAGATGCCGTAGAGCATTCCGCCCGGCCGGACCATGTCGAAACGGGCCTCGGGCAGCCCCATGATGGCGGCGCTGTTGGCCATGTGCACCAGCGGCACATCGTGCCCCGCCGCGCGAATGCGCTTCAGCGT
>JAPPNF010000038.1 GCA_028818755.1 Deltaproteobacteria bacterium
ACCTGGCAGCCCGGACAACTGTACTCGTGGTACTCGCCGATGTAGGGCTCGCCGGACGGCAACGCGTCTTCCATGTAGTCGTTCAGGTCCAGGATGCGGCGCAGCGCGTAGTTCTTGTAGTTCTCCTCGGCGCCGCAGTAGAGGTGGCCGCATTGGATGCAGCGGATGGCGTGTTGACCGTTCCGGCGCGCGATCTCCAGGCTCGCGTGGAAGCGCAGCACCGATTCGTACTCCCCCGCCTGCGCCGGGTCCAGCGCCGAGGTCTTCCCCGAGGGCGGCTCCCCGAGCTGCTTGCGCTCGGCGCGGATACGCTGCCGCAGGCTCTGCGTGGCCGCCTCGTCCACGGACCGGCCGTCCTGGGCCAGCACCACGCCGTACACCTCCTCGCCGATCTTGGGGGTAAGCCAGCCGCGGCCGAAATCCCGCAGCACCAGCGCGGGGTCGCGTTCCAGCGGGTCGCCGAAACCGCCGCCGCCGGCCACGTAGTCGATCAGCAGGCTGCCTTCCGGCAGCGCCACGCGTTCCGGGACCCCGTCGGGATGGACCACCTTGCCCCAGGTCCCGTCGCGCATGCCGGCGCCGTCCGGGTACTCGCCCTGCTTGACCCGGTCCAGCAGCTCCATGCCCGCGTCCACCATGTAGCGCAGCACGCTCTTGCCGGTGGGATAGCCGCCGCACAGGCCGTAGCCGCCCTGGGCCACGCCGCCGTAGGGCTTGTAGTCCACGCTGCAGTCCTGGGAGCCGTAGATCCAGTAGACGCGGTAGCTGCCGAGGCCGCCGCGGTACTGGCCGAAGCCGCTGCCGTCGGGGTTGTGGCCGCGGGTGAAATAGAGGAACGGGTACTGCATCTCGATGCGCTCGATGTCGCTGATGCCGGCGGAGGGGATGTTCATGTGGCCGCCGGTGTTGACCCCGTCCCGCAAAGGCGCGCTGCCCATTCCCGCGCCGTGGATATCGTAGAGTCCTTGCGCCACGCGGATTCCGTCCCGGGTGTGGCCGCCGTAGAAGTAGCCGGGGCCGCCGGCGTAGGCCAGGTTGCCGGTGGTGGAGGCGTTGACGTCGTCCACCCGTCCGGCGGCGTAGAGCATCTTGGAGACGCACTCGCAGATGGTGGAGACCAGCACGTTGCCCACCCGGGGAGCGGCGCCGCAGGCGGCCGGAAAGGTGCAGTTCAGGATGGTGCCCTCGGGTATCTTGAGGGTCACCGGCTTCATCTTGCCGTCGCTCCAGGGCACGTCCCAGAAGAGCGCGTTGGTGAGCGCCAGCGTGATGTGCGCCGCGGTGCTGGGAAAGGTGGAGTTGTGATCCGTGTCGGTCTGGGGGCTGGTCCCCTCCAGGTCGAACTCCAGCTCGTCGCCCTTCTTGGTCATGGTGCAGTAGAGCTGCTGGGCCACGGCCTTGCGGGACTTGCGGTCCAGGGTGGTGACGTACTCGCGCGACACCCAGGTGCCGTCCGGCAGCGAGCGCAGCTTGGCGCGGGCCTTGGCCTCCGAGTCCTCGATCATGCGCCGGCCGGCGGCCTCGACGAACTCGGGGCCGAACTTGTCCACCAGCCCCAGGTAGCGGTCGGCGCAGACGTTGTTGCCGGCGATCATGGCCTTCATGTCCAGCCCCACGTACTGCGGGTCCCGGCACATGCCGACGAGGGTGCGGAACACGTCCTCGCGGAACTCGCCCTTCTCCACGATCTTGAGGCCACTGATGCAGATGCCCTCGTGGAAGATCTCCAGGGCGCCGCCCCGCAGCACCCCGCCGGTGTCGGCGGTGTGGGTGCTGGTGGCGGTCCAGGCGATCAGCTCACCCTCGTAGAAGATGGGCTTGATGACCATCATGTCGTAGGTGTGGGAGCCGGCCACGTAGGGGTCGTTGAAGAAGAACTGGTCGCCGTCGTAGAAGCCGGGCGACTCCTTGAAGTACTCGATCATGTTCTTGATGGCCTGGGAAGTGGCCGCGGCAAACCGCAGGTGGCCGGAGCAGGCCAGCACCATGACGCCCTCGGTGTCGTAGAACGAGCTCATGCACTCGCCGCCCTGGGCGACGATGGGAGAGGCGGTGACGCGCTGCAGCGTCATGCGGCCCTCTTCGCCGATGGCCCAGAGCCGGTGGAAGTACATTTCGTATTTAATGGGATCAACCGCTGTCGGTTCCATCAGTCTCTCCTGATCCAGTGAAATGGCGTCCTTCGACTTCGCTTCGCTCAGGACGAACGGGCACAGGGTTTCACAACCGTTCGTCCTGAGCGTAGCGAAGCGAAGTCGAAGGACGCTTTCTTTGATCTTGAATCCTATATTTCCATCACCAAGTTCAGGTACTGGTCTACCGTGACCTTCGCTCCCGGCGGCACCGGGATGGTGGTGAAGGGCAGTTCCAGAACGGCCGGACCCGCCACCTCGTTGCCCGCCTTGAGCAACGCGTTGTCGTACACCGGGGTCTCGATGAACCCACGCTCGGGTCGCGTGAAGTAGACGTTGCGCTTGCCCTTGACGGCCGGGGAGCCGTCGCCCTTCTCCACGGGCTGGGGCTTGAGCTCCGGCTTGGTCACGAGGCCCACGGCGTCCACCCGGATGGCGCTGATCTCCATACCGGCCTTGGTGTAGCCCGCGCCCACGCCGTAGAGCTCCTCGTACTTCGTCTCGAACATCTCCTGCAGCTCCTTGAGCCGCTCGTCGGTCATGCGGTCCCACGGCAGCGGGATCTCCACTCCGGCGGTCTGCCTGCGGTAGCGCATGGTGAAGAACCGTCGGAACTCCACCTGGTCGGCCTTGAAGCCCTCGCCGGTCATGATCTCGCTCAGCTCGTTCTCGATGGTGTCGAGCCGCTCGTTGGGGCCCTCGGGCTGGGTCGGGAAGATGTACTGGCAGGTCATCACCCGCGTGTGGATGACGTCCGCCGCGGCCACGCCGAAGGCCGAGAACACCGGCGAGGTGGGGAAGATGTAGATCTTGTTGATGCCGAGCTCGGCGGAGAAGCCCGCCGAATGCACCGGCCCGGCGCCGCCGAAGGCGTAGATCACGAACTCCTCGGGCAAATGCCCGGTGCGCACCACCTGCTGGCGGATCAGGTCGGACATCTTGCTGTTGACGATGTCGTAGACTCCGGCCGCGGCTTCGACGGTGCTCAGACCCAGCGGCTTGGCGATCTTCTCATCCACCGCCTTCTCGGCCTTTTCCTTGTTGAGCGACTTGCGCCCGCCGAGGAAGTAGTCGGGATCGATGATGCCCAGCACGAGGTCGGCGTCGGTGACCGTGACCTCCTCACCGCCGGCGTCGTAACAGACCGGCCCGGGACTCGCGCCGGCGCTCTGGGGACCCACCAGCAGACGGCCGGTCTCCTCGTCCACCCGGGCGATGGTGCCGCCGCCGGCGCCGATGGACTGTATGTCGATGATGGGCTGTAGCATGCGGAAACGCTCGACGATGGGCTCGGCCGCGTAGCGCCAGTAGCCCTCGGTGATGAGCCCCACGTCGAAGCTCGTGCCGCCCATGTCCGCGGTGATGACGTTAGGGTGGCCCAAGAGCCCGGCCACGTACGCCGACGCGATGGCGCCGCCGGCCGGACCGGACTGGAGGTTAGACACCGGCGTGGCGTGGGCCCGGTGGGCGACGCCGCCGTTGCCCTGCATGATCAGGAACGGCCCCTCCAGGCCGCCCTCCTCGAGCTTGGTCTGGAGGCCGCCGAGGTAGCGGTCGACGGTGGGGCCGAGGAAGCTGTTGATGATGGCCGTGTTGGCGCGCGCGTACTCGCCCGCCACCTGGGCCAACTCGCTGCCGAAGGACCAGAACACCTTGTTGGACGGGTCGGCCTCCCGGGCCAGGGCGCG
>JAPPNF010000063.1 GCA_028818755.1 Deltaproteobacteria bacterium
GACGGCCCTTCCCCGGCCTCCGTGGAGCATCATGTGAAGCGGTGGATCTCCGCGTGGCAGTGCGCGCCGGCGTTTCTCGTCGTGGAGTCCGGGAATGTCGGGGGTAGATTCCATGCCCATGGGCTCCTCACGGCCGGGCTGCAGAACCGCAGAGCCCTCTGGGCCGATTGGCACCGGCGCTACGGACGCTGTAGGTTTGAGCCCATTCCCGACGACGACCGTCGTACCGTAGACCACTACGTCGCCAAATACTGCGCCAAGGAGACGCTCGATGGAACCGTGCTGCCGATGCGGTGGTGGGTCACCCCCGACGGACGGTGGGAATGACCTCACGCTGTTCCAGCAGCTCCAGCTGATCCAGCTTTCCCGATTGGGGGCGCCGGACGGCGGAGGCGGTGTGACGGGCCATGTCGAAATCCGGAGCCGGGACGTGCTCGCCATCCTGCTCATCTTCGCACGCCTCATAGGCTGGGAGGGCAACGTGGCGGCCCTCGTTCCCCAGGTTTTCCAGGAATTCCTAAGTGGCCGGGGCTGATACCTCCCCGGTACCGCGCTGGGCTGTCGCTGCCGGCCGGTCCATCGACCTGCTGCCGCAGAAAGCGGCGGTGGTCGAGTACCTCAAGCGACGGGCCGCGACTCCGGACACTTGCGGATGCGGCAGGCGTGCCAGTATGATCCTTCGCGCCCTAAAGGAGACCGAGGATGGCGTTTCAGCCCCAGAGTAGCGTAGGAAGCATGATCGCCCGAGAGCTGACCGGCGACCGGACGGTTTGCCAGGCGCTCGCGTTCGCGGCATCGAAGTACGGAGATGACCGGATCGGCGTGGACATGAACGTCTTCGCCCACGCTCTTGGCTGTCCCCCTGCATGGCCCTCCGTGAACCCCGGAACCGATGCGAGAGTGGAGCGCCTCCGCACCGACGCCGACCAGAGCGACTGGAACGACATCCAGGCGCTGCGCTCCATCCAGCAAGCCGCGAAGGGAGATGAGACCGTGGATATGGGACCGAAGAAGCCCGAGGGAGGGCCCCCGATGCCCGACGAAGGAACCGGGGGCATCACGCCATTCGATGATGGTGGTGGCGGTGATGGGACCGGGCTCCAGTACCAGCTTGACGCGGAGGTCTGCGATTTCGCGAAGAACGTCTCCTCGATGCGCGACACGGCGTCGGGGAAGAAGGACTGGAAGGCGATAGCGCTGGCCGTTGGAGCCGGGTTTTTCGTCTACTCGAAGGTCGGCACGGACGGCCCTTGGATGACGCCGAAATGCCGATGCGTCAAGATTCCCTTCCTCGGCAAGAAGTGCACCGACGCTGGCGCGGCCGACTCTGACTACACGGGCCAGGTTTCCGAGCGGCAGTCTCTGGATGGGACAGGTGGGACCGGTGGGACCGGAACGAAGAAGCCCGGCGGAGGCGGAGGCGGAGGCGGCATTGCTGAGCTGCTCGGCCCCGGGGTGGCCCCGACAATCGTCGAACGGCGGACGTGTCCCCCGATGGATGGCGAGCGGATGAGGTTGGCCAAGAACGGCCAGTGCTACCCGAAGCGGCTACTGCCTGAGTCGATGTACATGTCCCCTGAAGAAAAGAGCCCGGTCACGGCCGCCGATAAGAAGCGGATCGCGAAGGCTCGGGCGACCCAGCGCCGGATTCGGAACCTCGCGGAGAAGATGGACCTGCTCCCCGACCACCATCGGACCACGCACCACGTGGTGCATCACCGCAAGCGCCGATAATGAGCACCCCGAAGCGCCGCTGGGGAGGGTTCATTCGCCACGGGCCTCGCACGGTGGCCGTCGAGGACCTTACCTTGGAACAGACGCAGGTACTCGACCTGCTACATGACCTGGGGGTCGTCGAGCACGACCTCGAAGAAAGAAATCCGGAGGAGAAGAAATCATGATTCGCGAAGGCGGAGTTGCCACGCTCACCGGCTCAAGGGTGGACCTGCTGGCGGGCACCCAGTTCTCCACGATCACACAACAGATGAACTTTGTCGTCCGTTGTGCGATCACCACCGGCGTCGAGAACAGTGGCCGCGTACAGGTCAGGTTTCGTCGCGGTTCGATCGCCCTCAGTGAGGTTGAGCTCCCCGGCGACGGCGAGATCGCTGGCGGGATTCAGGGTGCAGAGGACGCCGAACTGTTCCGCGGCCGCGTGATGCCCGGCAACCTGTACCTTGAGGTATCCCAGACCGGAACGTCGGGCAGCGCTCTCGAATACGACATCACGGCCTTCTAGTGAGCATACCCGCTGGACGGTCGCCCGAGGACGTCCTCTCTGGCCTCTCATTCGGTGAACGCGACCCCGCCGAGGGCGCGCAGATCGAGCCCACCGACAACCCGATATCGGGGTTCACGGTCTTCAACGTCACGGATGCCTGGCGCGAGGTCGTCAGGCAGTACGGCCAGCCTCAGGACGTCCAGCGGCTCACTAGGGGGCTGAGCCTCCAGATCGGCGGGAAGGTCACGCCAACCATCTCGCTGGAGACCCTGCTCGGCATCGGCGGCGGGGCGTCCGGAATGCCGATTCCGACCGCCTTCACCCAGACGGCAACCGCGGCTCGAACCCAGCTTAACCAGAGACGGTGCTGGCAGGAGATCTCCGGCCCACTAGCATGGCCGGAAGACACAACCCATGTGCGCCTTGCGCGGATCGTGGCTCGTATCCCTTCGCCGTCGACCACTCTTGCCGACCGCGCAGGTATCAGCGTATGGGCATACACGGTACGGAGCGGTGCAGCGCTGGATCAATGGTTTGCGCCGACGACCACAGGAAGCAGGTCGGTTTCCGCCGAGTACCGCTCCGACGGCACCGATGTAGCCGCGATCCGAACGGCGGCCGTCGGCGGCCTATGGCGTCCCATAGGCCAGTATCCGAACGACTGGGTGGTCGGATGCGCCCTCGAGGACACCAACGAAATATTCCCGGCGACTGGCGTCCCCATGCGCCTCGAATTCGAGACGCTTCAGGCCTGAGATGCTGCCGCACCACCCTCACCGCTCAACCCAGAACGGAGACCCACGATGACCAGCCCCCGGAGAGACACGTGTGCCGACCGCGTCACCGATTTCCTCGCCCTGCTCGACAATGGCGCGGCATACGCGGACGACGCCCGGCAGGCGGACTGCTACCTCGACGACACCGCGTTCAATAAGACGAACGAGGCGATGGCCCGTCTCCAGCACGCAATCGCGGCGTGGCGCCGCGGATAGTAGCGGCCCACCCCTAGCCCCTCCGGCAGCCTCGAACGCTGTCAGAGGGCCTGCAGGACGCCCGGCCGCCGGCCGGGGAACATATGGCGGCAACGATTTAGCCGGTGTCGCCGAGCCCCACCGGGGGTTCCCATCCTTGTATACCCCCGGTGCGCCCACAAACCAGCCCCGACGGGGTAGAAAGGATCCCTCGTGAGACCGAGAACGAGATGGCTGACGGTGGCCTCGCTGTCATGCGGTTGCCGCCTCAAGGCGAAGAAGCATTCGATGCGGTGGACGGTATTCGTGGACAGGTCCAAATCGGGAGGCTGCGACCGTAAGCACGCTTTCCTTGGCGATCTCGCCGAGGCATGGGTTGAGCGGGCGAACACAGGCCGGTCGGTGTGGTAAGCGGGAATCGCCCGCTTTCGCCCTCTCAAGACCAGCTGGCCGCATGGCTCTCCACGCTGGGCTGTGACGTCTGGGGGACGTGGACGTTCGGCCCGAAGTGGCCGGACGGCCCTTCCCCGGCCTCCGTGGAGCATCATGTGAAGCGGTGGATCTCCGCGT
>JAPPNF010000071.1 GCA_028818755.1 Deltaproteobacteria bacterium
TGCCCATGGCGGCGGCGATGCCGCCCTCGGCCATGACCGTGTGGGCCTTGCCCAGCAGCGACTTGCAGATGATGGCGGTCCTGCAGCCCTTGTCGTGGGCCTCGATGCCGGCCCGCAGCCCCGCGCCCCCGGCGCCCACCACCACCACGTCGTAGTCGTGTGTTTCGTAGCTCTCGCCGGCCATCAGATGATCCTCAGATCCTGGATCACGCCGTGGGCCAGCAGCCGCACGTAGACGTCGGTCAGCCCCACCCACACGAGGCTCACCCAGGCGATCTGCATGTGCTTCTCGTTCAGCTTTGTGACGATGCCCCAAGCCTTGTAGCGTCCCGGCGCCGCCTTGAAGCTGTTGAGGCCGCCGCCGCACAGGTGCCGGCACGAGTGGCAGGAAAAGCTGTAGAGGGACAGCAGGGCGGCGTTGGCGATCAGCACCAGCGTTCCCAGGCCGATGCCGAAGCTGCCGCCGAAGTTGAACGCGATGATCGCGTCCCACCAGAGAAAAACCAGGATCGGTATCGACGCCCAGAAGAAGTAGCGGTGGACGTTCTGCAGTATGAACGGGAAACGCGTCTCGCCGGAGTAGCTGCTGGCCGCGTCCTTCACCGCGCACGCCGGCGGCGACCAGAAGAAGGATCGGTAGTAGGCCTTGCGGTAGTAGTAGCAGGTGAGGCGGAACCCGCCCGGGATCCACAGGATCAGGATCGCCGGGGACCAGTTGTACCACGACCCGAACAGCGGCACGCTCACGTGCTCGCAGTTGATGGCGAGGCACGGGGAATAGAAGGGCGACAGGTACGGTGCCGCGTAGTAGTTGCCGTTCTGAAGCGCGGCCCAGGTCGAATAGACCGCGAACGCGCCCAGACCCAGCACCACCAGCATGGGCTCCACCCACCAAGTGTCCTGCCGCAGGGTTCTCTTGTTGTCGATTGCTACGGTACTCATGATTTGACGGTGTCCGCGCTCCTTTTCGCGTGTGGTTTCACTGCTTCTTTCGGACTATCTCGTAGCCCAGCTCGTCGATGCCGGACAGGATCTCCGCCAGGGCCGTCTCGTTCTCGACCCACGCGTGGCCGAGCCGGACCTTCACGGCGTAGTAGTAGCCGAAGGGACGCTGCGCCTTGCGGAACTTGAACAGTTCCCGGGCCAGGTTGACGGGATTGGGCTTGTACTCGTCTTTGCCCATCCTCTAAGTGAGCATGTCGATCTTGTCGTTGACCGCCTTGGTGGACACGATGTGCCGGCTGAGCTGCATCTCGTCGGGGTCGAACCCCAGCGCCAGTCCCACGAGTTGCGGCAGATGGATGATCGGCAAGTCGATCTTCTCACCCTTCTGGCTTTCGGCTCTCGGCTGGTTGCCGTCGAGGTTCAGATGGCACAGCGGACAGGGGGTCACCATGCAGTCGGCGCCGTTGCCCTTCGACTCGCCGGCATGCTTGGACACCATGCCCAGGGAGGCCTCCTCATTGGCGGTGAGGATCGGGAAGCCGCAGCACTTCGTCTTGCCGCTGATGTCGACGTTCTCCGCCCCCAGGATGCGCGTGAGGTCTTCCAGATAGGTGCGGCGGCCGCCCACCTCCTTGGTGGGCACCATGATGTTCCCGGGCCGGCGTATGAAGCAGCCGTAGAAGGGCGAGACCCTGAGGCCGTTCAGGGGACGCTCGATCAGCGCCTGGAGCTTCTCGATGCCGTAGTCCTCGAACAGCACCCACAGCATGTGGGTGACCTCGGTGGTGCCCTGGTACGCAAGCCCTTCCTCGGCCAGGTACTCGCGGTTGATCTCTTCCCGGTACTCGGGGTCCTGCAGCCGGTGGTTGGCCTGGCTGAAGACGCCCTGGCAGGTGCTGCAGATGGTCATGATGGGCAGGCCCATCTGCTCCGCCTTGGCGAAGGTCCGCGCGTTGATGGGGTCCGACAACTGCGTCGGCATGCAGCCGGCGCCGGTGCACGACACGTCGGTCATCTCCTCGAGCTCGATGTCGAGCTTCTCGGCCACCTTCACGGCCGCGGAATAAAGCTCGGGACAGCCGCCCTTGGCCACACATCCGGGATAGAACGCGTATTTCACTTGGAATCCTCCGCTTTCTCGAGAATGCGCTTGATCTGGTCGGCCCCCGGGCGCTTCTCGTGACGGCCGGGCATCTTCCCGCGCCGCAGCGCGCGCACCGCGGTGGGCAGAAGCTTCATCAGTCCGGCGACGTTGGTCAGACCTTCGGTCTCCATGACCAGCTTGCGCTCGTCGAGCCAGCCGGTCTGCTTCACCGAGTTGATGAAGCTCGCGTGGTGCCGGCCGACCTTCTCGTTCTTGATCCCTTCCTTGAAGGACACGTCGCGTATTTCCATGATCTTGGTGGAGGGAGTCAGCCCGCGCGGGCACTTGCCGTCGGCCTCGTAGCAGTGGACGCAATCCCAAAGCCCCTGGGGCTGCTCCACCACCTTCATGCGGGCGTCCATCTGGGCGCCGCTTTCCCGCGGGTCCATGACGAAGCGGTAGCTCTTGACCATGGCGCCGGGCCCGAGGAAGTCGAAGTTCACCGGCAGCACCGCGCACCCCTCGTCGCACAGGCCGCACTGGTAGCAGCTCATGGTCTTGCGCACGTCCGCCATGTCCTTCTCGGACACGATGTTCTCGGTGGGCGCGAACTCCTCGTCGGGCTCCATCCAGGGCTTTACCGCAGCCATCTTGTCCCAGGTGAAGGCGTCCATGTCGAACACCAGGTCCTTGATCACCGCGATGTTGCGCACCGGATCCAACTGCACCTCCGGGGCCTTCTTGGTCACGTCGCCGATCCGGGTGGTGCAGGTGAACTGGGCCTTGTAGTTGATGCGCACCGCGCACTCGCCGCAGGTGCCTTGGCAGCAGGAGGCGCGGAAGGCCAGGGAGTCATCCTGCTCGTCCCGGATCTTCTGGAGCCCGTCCAGGACCGTGGCGTCCTCGGGCAAGTCGACCTGGTAGTTGGCGTAGCCCGACTCGCCGCCGTTCTCCGGGTCCTTGCGATTAATCTTGTAGGTGACTTCCATGAGTCCTCCTTGGCCGGCGCCTCCCGCCCTTGTCCGCGCGCGGACGTGCGGGCGTCGTGCCCGCCGTTACGCCGATACCGGCCGGGTATCGAGCTTCGGCGAGCCGTCCTGCGAGCGCACCACGGTGTGCGCCTTCCAGTTCGAGTCGTCCTTTTCCGGATGGTCGCTTCTGAGGTGGGCGCCGCGGCTCTCGGCGCGGCCCCGGGCCGCCAGCGCCGTGGCCTCCGCCAGCTTGAGGAGGTTCCCAAGCTCGATATGGCCCGCCAGCGCATAGTTGTAGATTCGCGACTTGTTGTTGACGCGAAGCGCGGCGTGGCGCTGTTGCAGCGCACGGATCTTGTCCTGGGCCTCGGCCAGCCCCGCGTCCGTGCGGGTCACGCCGAGGTTGGCGCTCATCAGCTCGCCCAGCTCGCGATGAATGGTGCCCAAGGTGTCGCCGGAGGAGCCTCCGGAGGTGATCTCCGCCAGCCGTTCGTTGTCCCGCGCGGCGGAGCCGGCCGCCTCCCTGGCGCCCGCCGACTTGGCGTGGGCCGCCGCCGCTTCCCCCACCCGCTTGCCGAACACCACCGCCTCCGTGAGGGTGTTGCCCGGAAGCCGGCCGGCGCCGTTGAGCCCGTTGTGGGCGCACTCGCCGACGGCGTAGAGCCCGGCCACCGAGGTCTCGCCGGCCGCGTTGGTCTCGATGCCGCCCATGGGCCGGTGCGCCACCGGTTGAACCGGGACCGCGTCCTTGGTCGCGTCGATACCGGCCATGGACTTGACCACCTCCAGCGCCCCGGGAAAGCGCGACGCAAGGTCCGCTACCGGGCGAAGGTCGAGGGACACCGGCCCGCCGCCGTTTTGGCCCGCCTTGTGGACCTCCGCCGCGAGCTGCGCCCTGGAGAGTCCCGCGGCATCCACCACCGCGTCGCCCGACTCGTTGACGAGTTGCGCGCCTTCGCTCAGGGCCGCTTCGCTGACGAGCGCCGTCCGGTCCGCGCTGTACACCGTGGGATGGAACTGCACCATCTCCAGGTCCACCAGCCCGACGCCCAGGTCGTAGGCCAGCATGAGGCCGTCGCCGGTGGTGCCCACGGCCGAGGTGCACGGACGGTACAACTGGGTGGCGCCGCCGGTGGCGATCACCACCGCGCCGGCCGCGAAGGTTTCGAGCTGGCCGCTCCTGTGTCCCAGGGCCACCGCTCCGGTGCACGCCCCGCCGTCCTGGATCAGCGACGTGACGAACCATTCGCTGAAGCAGGGGATGTCCTCTCTCTGGAATTGCTCGTGCAGCACGTGGAGCACCATGTGCCCGGTGCGGTCGTCCGCGTACGCGGCGCGGTGGACGCTGCTGGAACCCAGCGCCCGCCGGTCGATGCGCCCGTCGGCATCGCGGTTGAAGGGCACGCCGACGCGCTCGAGCCAGATGACCTCCCGGGCCGCGTCCGCCGCCAGAATGTTCACGGCCTCGGTGTCGCACAGGCCGTCGCCGGCGCTCCTGATATCCTGGGCGAATTTTTCCGCGGAGTCGTCGCCGCCCAGGGGCGCGTTCAGGCCGCCCGGCGACAGCGCCGAGTTGGTTCGCAGCGGATGGACCTTGCTCAGCACCGCCACCGACGCCCCGGCGCGTTTGGCGGCAATGGCCGCGCGCAGACCGGAAGCGCCTCCACCGATAACGAGAACATCAAATTGCGGCACTGGGGATCCCCTTTTCTTTGGCGAGAGGAACGCAAATTCATTGCGTTTTCAGGCGGTATAGCAAAACGCGCTCGGACGCGTCAACGCTGATAACGACCGAGGTAAGAGGGTCAGTCTCCTGCCGTTTGGGCGGCGTCTTCTACAGTGGCGCGAAACAGTCCGCTCATGTCTTCGGTGGAGAACGAAAGCGGCGTGAGCACCCGACGGTTGCGGTCGCGCTTGGTGTTCATCAGTTGGTTCAGGCGCAGATCGAAGCTGAAGTCATCGAATACCGGATGACGCGCCATGGGCAGGTGAATATGCACGGGACGCGCCTGGCCGATGCGAAAGACCCGGTCCGTGCATTGATCCTCGACGGCCGGGTTCCACCAGCGGGAGAGGTGGATGACGTGGTTGGCTTGCGTGAGGGTCAGACCGACGCCTCCAGCGCGAGGGGACAGCACCATGACGTCGAAGCCATCCCGCTCCTGGAAGTCATTAACGCGCCGCTTGCGGTCGTCACCGGTGACGGTCCCGTTGATCAGGAGCACATTGTCGGGAAGGCTGAATCGTTGGCGCAGGGCGATCAGCAGGAAGGCCTGCATGTCGCGGGACTCGACGAAGACCAAGGCCTTTTCGCCCATCTGTCGGACCTCTTCCAGAATCGAGAAGCATCTGGTCAGCCGGGCCGACTGTTGGACGTACTGCTCCAGATCGCCCTCCAGGTATCTGAGAGGATGCAAAGAAATTCTGCGCAGCTCGCTCAGTACGGCCAGAATGCCCATGCCGCTCTGGCCGCGCGCTTCGTTGATGACCCCCGCGTAGGCTTCGGCTTGCGGGGCCGGCATGTCGTCCGTATGGCAGTGAACGTTCTTGTTCGGGAGGGACAGAAGGTAGTTTTCCTTGAGGCGCCGCAGCATCAACGCGGGTTCTCCCTCTCTCATGGGATGAGTCAACCGCGTATTGAGATCGTCGAGCACGCTTGGCGTCTCTTCAGTGGGCTCCAGTTGGCTTTCGTAAAGTGCGCTGAAGTCCTTCAACGTACCGAACAAGCCGGGTTCCGCCCGATCCAGAAGCGACCAGATGTCGGCCGGCCGGTTCTCCACGGGTGTGCCCGTCATGAGTAGGACGAAGTCCAGGTTCATCGCCAGCACTGCCTCGGTGACGCGTGCGCCCGGATTCTTGATCTTCTGGGCCTCGTCGAAGACGCTCGCGCACCACTGAACCCTGCCGAAACTGTGTTGATGGTCACGCAGGGTCTCGTAGGTCGTGAGCACGCAATCCGCGGCTTCCAGGCACGCCAGGTCAAGAAGTGGTTCGCCCATCGCCTTCTCGCGTTGCCAGGAGCGATCTTGGCGCGCCCGCAGCGCCCGTAAACCATGCCCATGGGCGCGCACCAGGACTCCCAGTCCTGTGCCCCCAAGCCGTTGGTCGTGTTCGTCTTCCCAATTCTTGAGCAGTCCCGTCGGCGCCACCACCAGCGCGGGGCCGCGTGCAGGGTCGTCGGTTCGCAACCCCTCCCGAACCAGGCGCAGGAAGGCCAAGGCGCAGAAGGTCTTCCCCAGCCCCATGTCGTCGGCCAGCAAGGCTCCCAAACTCCCAGCCTCCCAGTGGTGCCGCAGCCATGCCACGCCCTCTTCCTGATGGGGCAACAGCGATGATTTTAGCCACGAAGCTTCCATCGCCGGCAACGCGAACCGGTTCTGACGCGTGCGTCTGAAATTGACCGACTCCAGGTTGTCGAGAATCAGCAGCACTTGATCGCGGGAGGTGTTTTCCGTTTCATCGGCCCGGCCGACGCCCGAAGCATTTTCGTCAGGGGATGCTTCGTCAGAAGTTCTCGCGTTCGCGTTTTCCTGCAGAAGGCTGATGGCGGCCAGAGTTGCATCGTTGGCCGGAATTCGGTGGCCGTTGTAAGATATCTCCCTTTTCCCGGTTGCCCTAGCCTCCAGTATGGCCTCGCGTAGCGGCTCGAGATCCTCGGGCTCCAACTGAATCTGTTCGCCATCCACAACCAGTCCATAGCTGTCCGGCGGGAGCCACGGCTGGCCCGGGCGCTCCACCCACGGCAACACCTTTGGTTCCCATAGACCCGTGCCGGTGACGCGTTCGCTCAGGTTTCCCTCGCTGAAGACGTCGTCCACCTCGACATCTTCTCTGCCGTCGAGATCGAGCGCGCGACGGATCTCACCGGACGGATTCTCCAGGTAGGCACGTCGCTTCGCCGGAGTAGCTTTCTGATGCTCCCGGACCGTGCCCAGAGCCGCGCGTACTGCGGGCGTCAGCACGACGAACGTGTTGCCGGGAAGGGTGTAGCGGCTTGGCACACTTTGCAGACCGCGGAAGCGCCGCACGAAATCCCCTTGACGGGCCTTGGACAGCAAGGACTCGAAGGTTGTTTCCACCTCACCGAGCTCGTCCACCTTCGTGGTGTTCCGGCCCAGGACAGGATCGAGATCCGGCTCGTCGGCATCATTGACGAAAGGATCGATTTCGAACGCGGACGCGACCACGAAGCGGAGTTCGCGAAGGTGTCCGTCCTGAATGGTTTCGGGGGGAAGCTGGGCGGCGATTTCACCCCAGCGCAGCATCCGCTTCTCGAGGTCGTCCCCGGTGGCGTTCTCGTAGCCCGCGATGGCCTCGACGACGGAGTAGACAGGGTCCAGCAGGATGTAGTGCTGGTCCGCCACCGTGAGCCATGCGCCCTGCCGTTTCACGCCGAGTATGCGCCGACCCTGGTGCACGAAACCGTAGTGGACCGCGAAGCCCGGGCTGTGAATGGCGCCGTCGGCTCCGACCTCAAGCGCAAAGGGCGCTGGGTCCGGAAGGCCGAGGTCCCGCAACTCCGCTTCAGAGAGTTGCGCCACCGCCGTCCACGGAACCAGCAGGCCGTCGCCGTCCACGTCGGTGGCGGTCTCTTCTTCCCGCAGGCAAAGCAGGATTCCGGCGCCGGAACCGACCTGACTCTCCGCGGCCCAGCGGTTCACGGGAACCGGCACCGGGTCCTGGAGTCGAAAGACCAGACCGTCGTCGGTTCGGGTTGCGGCGGGTTGCATCACCATCGTGTGCCGGACGGTAGATAGTAGGCGCTACGGGGCACGTGGACGCCGAGTTCGTCCTGGAGCCATTTCGCGAGCTTGTCCTGCCACGAACCCGACTCGCTGCCGAAGTGTGACAGGGTGAAATCGGAATCGGTTCTGAAGTTCTCCGCATAGTAGTTGTTGAGATAGGACTTTGGCGCCTTCGGGTGGCCGGACAACCACACGCGGCAGGCGCCGTTGTGGCTCCATTCGACAACGGTCGCGCCGCTCATGACGAGTATCAGAACCGACTGATTCGCGCCGGCGCCGCTGAGCGTCGCGGCGCTGTCGAGCTTCAATTGCCCGGCAAGTTGTGATGCCTTGCTGCCAAGGGCGAACCACGCATCGCGAATCAGGCCGGTCGAAATAAGCTCTCCAAAAGACGTTGCGATATCTCCAGTGGCGATCCAGCGCGGTTTCCCTGACGATCCTGAAGAACCCCTCCAGGGTCTCCTCGGCCAACCAACGCATGAGGACGGTGCGGGCGCTCTCGGGCACACCGTGCCATCCGGCGGCCGCGTCGCGGTTGGCGAGTCGGGGGTCGCCGTAGTAGCCGAGAAAGAACCGCTTGAGGCGTTCTTTTGTCGCAACAGAAGGAGATTGCTGCTCGAAGGGTTCCAGCAAAGAAACGGCAATGGCAGTCCGGACGTCGGTCGTGTTGAAGCGCAGGTGATGCTCGACGGTCGCGAACTCCAGCAACCGATCTAGTGTGGTGACGTGCCGCTCCGTCACGATAGCTGCGGCGTGTTCGCGGAGGTATTGGAGGAGCCCGCACTTGAGAAAATCCGACCGGGCAAGCAGGCCCGTCAGGCCGGCGGCGTCCAGGATCGACGGGATTGCCTCGCCTGACCTCGTGAGCGAACGGAGGAAGCCCAATTCGCCATCTCGGTCAAGAAGTCCGTGGTCACTGCATCGTGTCCGCCATCGGTTCAGGGAAGACGTGCTCGATGCCTTGAGCTCTCGAAGCAGGATCTCCCGCACGGAATCGAAGGTCCCGAGCGCTCGGGGGTAATAGCCCAGGAAGTTGTACAGCAAAGCCCGCACCGCGGCGGACTTGGACGTTTGCGCCAGCCACGCGCCATAGCACTGGATGAACTCGGGGTCTTCACCCAACATGCGGGCGGACCCAGGGCGGGTTTGCGCCGCGGGCAGGAAGTACAGCACCCAAGGAAGTCGCTTCATGTCAAGGGCGGCAAGATCGTTCAGCGACTTCGTGCGTATCCAGGCGTCGCACACACGCTTGTACAATTCTTCCAGGTCGTATTTGGGTGGCGGCTTGGCCTCCGCGCCATCAATCTTCTCGCGCACGCGGTGGGCCGCTTCGATCGTGCGTTGCGGCTTGAACGAATCGGGCAGTGGCGTGAATTCGGTCCAGTCGGTGAGCCTGTCCAACAAACCCTGATGGTGCTGCAATGTCACCCCTCCCGGTATCGCTCGCGCAAATCGACCTTGATCGGGTTCTCGGCCGCATTGTCGTCCGTGGGCTCCAGCAACAGGCGCAGGTCGATTCGGCGGTTGGCGGCGAAACGTTCAGGATCGTTCGTCGCAGGGCGCGTGTGGCCGTAGCCGCTTGTGCTCAAGATCGGCAACCCGTCTCGGTTGCGCAGATTGTCCAAGCCGGGCTCGCAGGTCGTCAGCATCCGGTGCACGGTGGCGGCGCGCATGGACGACAGCTCCAGGTTGTCATGGAACCGTTTGCCGGCCGCCACGGGCACGGTGTCGGTATGTCCTTCGATCAACAGGGTTTCCAGGCGCCAGCGGAAGGCCAATCGCCGACACTCGTACGGAGGCGACGATGTTGGCCGATAACAGTACTCCGAGAACTCCGACGTCTCTGTTGGCGACTTCCTCGACTCTCCAGACCGGGCTCCCGGCGACGCTCCCAACTCTCCGGACCAAGCGTAACAGGACGCGACGACGCCGATGGCGTGGGCGAGTCGACCAACGTTGGCGTGATGTCCCGGCAGGGGGGTCTCGCCACCCGAAGGGAAGTTGACGGTGTTCTCCGAAAGCCGGAGGATGCCCTGGTCTGCAAGCACTTCGACGGTCAAGTCGGCGTGCCGCAACTGCATGGCTATGTCCTGGAGAATCTGGAGTCGGGCTTCATCTGCCGCCATGAGCTCTCTCCTGACCTCGTCCCGTTTTCGTGTCTCTTCCTCCAACTTCTTCGTCTGCGTGGCCAACTGGTGGGCGAAGACGGCAAGCATGATCATGAACACGAATATGAAGGCCGCCACCAGGTCGCTTACGTTGGCGAGGTAGTTGTTGTCGTGGGAGCCGGTTCGGGAACCTGATCTTGAAGCGATTCTCATCCCTGGGAGGCTCCCCTCCGGGGCGTGAGTCGTTCAAGGATCTCTTCGAGGTCGTCTAGGAAATCCTTGAGTTCGCCCACCGCGCCCGCGAGCTTCTCCACGGTGCCCGCCGCGGTCTTGTCCAACTCGTTGGCGAACCGCTTGACTTGATCGCAGTAGTTGGAGAGCCCTTCGTTCAGCTTGACGAAGACGGCCTCGAGGGACGCATCCACCGACACGAACCGCCGTTCGTACGTTTCCCATACGCTTTGCACTTTCGTCTGCGTCGCGTCGAGCGTCTTCACGGATTCGGTCAACCGGTTGGCTGCCTGCTGCATGTCGGCGAGGGTGCGAGACGCTTGATCTCCTGCGATTCGCATGTTCTCGGCGGCGCCCGTGAGAGGGGCGGCGGCTCGTTCCAGGAGCTCGTGTGAGTTGCCCATGGCGTTTCGAAGTCTGTTCATCTCTCCAATGTATCCTTGCATCTCTTCCAGAGTCCGAGCGCTTTGCCGGGTCGATTGGTCCAGTGCCGCGGCGGCAGCGTTCAGAGTCTCCAACGTGCCGGAAAATTGAGAGACGGCCGTGCTACTGGCTTGAGCCATATCATCAGCAAACGTGCCGGCCGACGCGGCGAGGGCGCGGTTCAGTTGCTCGACCGTAGCCGCTAGGTTGTCGAACTGGGAGCCGGTTTGCTCACTCAGAACCGCAGCGAACTTGTCGACCGCCGCACTCAGAAACTGTCCGGCGTTGGTCGCCTGCTGTTCGCGAACTTGTTCCATGATCTCGACCAGACGTTCGAGTTGCGGTGACAACCGGTTGGCGATCCTTTCCTCAAGGGCCTGTTGGATGGAGAACACAAGCTCCGTATTGAACGTCTTGAGCTCCTCAACCGTTGCCGTTTGTTGCGAGACAGCCTCGTACAACAACCCCTCGGGCGTGACGCGCAGCAGGCGCGTTTCCAGTTCGAGCACCCAGCGGTCCAGCGCGACGTGCAGGGTTCTCACCCGCCGGCGTTCGACGAAGAGGAAGACGAGCGAGAAAAACAGCCCCACGACAGAGGTCGCGAAGGCGAGCGCGGCGCCGCCGAGCAGACCTTGGAGTGAGGTGACCAGATCGGTGGCGCCGCTCTGCGCCATCCCTGTGCTCGCTGCATGGACGCCGAAAGCCAAGCCGACGAAGGTGCCCAGGATCCCCGATCCCGTGAGAATGTTGGGAATGGACTGGTAGACGGTGGATATGCGAGGAAAGATAATCGTATCGTCATTGAGGTAACGGGAAACTTCTCCGGGATTCTTGATGACGGGCACTTCGGATTCCCGGGGCTTGATCAGCGTTTCCTCGAACTCTTGCCACGGCAACCCCACCGTGTCCGTCGCCATCCGGTGGTATCGTTCGAACCCTTTCGTAAAACCTGTTCGAAGTCTCTGGATGTCGTCCGGGTCCTGCGCCCCTTCGCTTGCATCGTGAGTCTCAGGGCGAGGTAGCTCCTTGACCAAACGCTTGAGGCGTTGACGCAGTCTCCATGTCTTGAAGGAGTGCGGCACGGCCGCGATCAGGAAGATAAGAACGATGGCCGCGCACCAAGCTTGCGTGAACGCAGGGTCCAGAACGTAAGGGGAGACGGCTTCGATCTCGTGGGTGACGTGCGTGACGAACCGGAAAATGACTCCGGGTAGGTCGCCAAGGGCATTCAGGATTGAGTTGAAGCCGCCGTTCATTGCGTCCCGGATTCAATAAGTATGTTGAGGCCTGGAGCGTCTGGCTCCAAGATACATGCATGCAGCGTTCGTTTCGTGCCGAAACGCCGTCAACTTCTGCCAGAGCAGTTAGGGAACTCGGTACTGGCGAATGGTTACATACAGTCTGAGGCTGGACTTGTAAAATGCCCCAAGGGTAGCTGCCGGTTCCTCGATTGGTGTCGAGGAACTGCGGACGGTACTTTGTCGCCGTTGGCGCACCGCTGCCCGATGCGCTATGCCTCCCGGCTATGCAACGGGACTCCCTGGAACGCGTCAACCGCGCCGTGGTCCGGTGCCGGAAGTGTCCGCGGCTGGTGGCGTGGCGCGCCGAGTCCGCGGCCAATCCGCCGCGGCGCTACCACGGCCAGCCTTACTGGGCCAAGCCCCTGCCGGGTTTCGGCGACGGCGCGGCGCGGGTCCTGATCGTGGGTCTGGCCCCAGCGGCTCACGGCGGCAACCGCACTGGCCGGATGTTTACCGGAGACCGCAGTGGCGACTGGCTCTACCGCGCGCTCTTCGAGCACGGCTTCGCCAACCAGGCCGAGTCGGTGGACCGCGACGACGGTCTGGAGCTCACCGACTGCTACATTTCCGCTGCGGTCCGCTGCGCACCCCCCGCCAACAAGCCGGCCCGTGACGAGTTCGACAACTGCCGCGGCTATCTGGTCCGCGACCTCCGGCTGCTCCGCCGTCTCAGGGTGGTCATCGCCCTGGGCAAGATCGCCTTCGACTCCTACCTCAAGGCCGCAGCCGAGGCAGGCGAAGCGCTCCCCCGGCCGCGCCCCAGGTTCGTCCACGGAAGTCGCTACGACCTCGCCGAGAACCTGACCCTTCTGGGATCGTACCACCCCAGCCAGCAGAACACCTTCACCGGAAAGCTCACCGTGCCCATGTTCCACGATGTCTTCCGCACGGCATGGGAACTTCTGGACGGCCGGGGTAGGCGGGTTTGAAACTTGGTCGTCTTGCGTGTCTCGGGCCTAGAGCCCAAAGGGAGGCCGAAGCGTGTCGTTTGCGGCGAATATGGCATTTATGTTAGATGGTTACGTATTGCCGTTGTCGAAACGGAGGCGGGCCAATGGGAAATCGAGTCATGAAGGACGGAGAGACTGGGTTTGCGAGCGGTCGGGACGCAGTTCTTGCCGACCAGATCGGCAGGAAACTGGCAGAGCTGCTGGATGGCACTGAGCCGGTTCCGGTTCGATTTGGCGCGACCGGCGAGGAAACGGTCGAGATTCCTGCCGAAGCCCTGCGGCTTCTGCGGGAGATTCTGGACCAGATGGCCCGTGGCAATACAGTTGCGTTGACACCGGTTCAGGCCGAGTTGACCACACGGCAGGCGGCCGATCTCTTGCAGGTTTCGAGGACGTTCCTAGTACGGTTGCTCGATGAGGGACGAATCCCATGCCGTAAGGTCGGCTCACATCGGCGTGTGCGGACCGAAGATATTCTCGCCTATCGTCGGGATACGGAGTCTCATCGCCGAGATGCGCTGGACGAGTTGACTGCCCAGGACCAGAAACTCGGCTTGCAATAGCCGATGGACCGATTGACGGCGTTGCTCGACGCCAACGTCCTGTATCCCGCTGGCCTTCGAGACTTTCTTCTGCGGCTGGCGGATCAATACTTGTACCAACCGCTTTGGAGCGTCGCGATTCATGAAGAATGGATCGCCAACCTTCTCGCCGACCGGCCCGATCTCACAGTCGACAGGCTGGAGCGTACCCGTACAATCATGGACGAGCACTTTCCCGAGGCGGTCGTTTCTGGTTACGAAGCTCTCATCGCGGAACTCGACCTCCCTGACGTCCGCGACCGCCATGTTCTGGCGGCGGCGATCCACGGTTGTGCCGGTGTAGTCGTGACCTTCAACCTGCGGGATTTTCCCGCGGACCGACTGGCGCCGCACCGCTTGGAAGCACAACATCCCGATGCCTTCATTGGCGATCTTCTCGAATCTCAGCCCGAAGCGGTTCTTGCTGCTGTCCGCGGCCATCGTGCCGCATTGAGGAACCCTCCGCGGTCATCGATAGAGCATCTGGCCGCGCTTGAGAGACTGGGGCTCGCTCGAACGGCCTCAGTCCTCTGGAATCACAAGGATGTCATCTAGCGTTCAATCGGCGGACACTGATGCACGCGTTTCCTGCGTCTTGGACGTCCACACCGAGGATACGTTGGACTACCTCGAAGCGGCTGTTTTTTCAGGACGTCATTTCTCGTACGCGATTCCCTACGTTTCTGGCCAAACGATCAAGAAACAACTCTGCCTGATTCAGGTGATCGGGTACGAACACATCGATCGCGGGACCTGGGGTTCACTTTACGCTTGTATCGCCAATTCTGGAGGCAAAGCTACAACCGCCCAACGTTATCTGACCCTGACCAACTTCGTTCGGGTCTCGGACGTTTGCCACCAGCAGTTGATGGAGAATATCCCGGAGAGGTCTGCTGAATACCTTCTTCGTGACCTCGGGGTTGATTTCCGAACGCTTCCGGCAAGAACGGGTCAACAGGTATGGCGTGCTCTCAAAGACCTCAGCGGACAGAGGGCTGAATTGGAGGAACTCGAAGTTCACACCCGCCGAATCAATCTCGATCCAGCCACGGAGCGGGCAGAAACGTTGGCCGCCGAGAAGGATGCCACTGGCCTTAGTCTAGAAATCGCTGGATTCAAGAGAAGCGATATCCTCAGGAGTTGGACACCCCAAACCGGCAGGATTGGGGTGTCCTTTCTTCGTGGATTGCCGCAATACCGGACCTATGAGGACAGCGCTATTGCACGCGATCAGCATGCTTTTCCGGGATGGGAGCTTATCGGGCAACACGTTACCGGTATCGCCGAATTCAGCAATGACCAAAATAAGAGACTGACCATTATCAATGCTAATCGTAACGACCTCGAAAAGGCACTCGGTGTCGACCTGATATATTTTCATCGTGGATTCGAGGCATTCACCTTTGTTCAGTACAAGATGATGGACCGAAGAACCAAAGATGGCCAACCTTATCACAACCCAAGGTCACGCCAGGACTACAAAGAGCTCCAGAGAATGCGTCGCCTGTGGCACGGCGTCAGGAAGTCCAACCTCGGTGACTCGGAGCAGGACTATCGTCTTGGCCTGTGTCCGATCTTTTTCAAACTCTGTAGGCGAATTGTGCTTGAGCCGGACGAAGGAGGGATCACCAGTGGGGCCTATGTTCCGTTGGATCAGTGGCAGAAACTGGTGATTTCGCCGAAAACCAAAGGCCCCCACGGCGGGCGTCGTCTCGGGCATTTCAATCTCGAAGGCCGGTACCTGACGACGACGGCATTCGTCGAACTCGTGCAACGGGGCTTGGTCGGCACAAAGACTCTAGACACCCAATTTGTAGCGGGCATTGTGGAAAGACTGGTCGCCGAGGACCACTCCGTGATTTACGCAGTAGAACAACTAAGGGGCAGAGCCACGCGACGAAGTTGAGGCACCAACTGGCCAGATGAAGTCGCGCGGATCCTTCGGCATGGTCGCGCTTCATATCGTCATATCTGTCATGTCAGTGACTGGCTCAAGATCGTGCCATGAACCGCGCGGCTCAGATCAGATCATCAACCGCAACATCTAGCGCTGCGGCGATAGAGGAGAGTGTTTTCGCCGACCCGGTTCGTTTGCCCGTCTCAATTTGCGAAAGGTACACGGGATTGATACCTGCGGCCTCAGCGAGCTGCTTCTGGGTCAGGCGGCGATGGTCCCTGTACACCCTGATGGGATTCTCTCCCCCCAAGAGACGGTCCACCACCGTGACGGGAAAAGACTCACCTCCAGCAGACTTCGCGAGATCGTAGAGTTCCTCGTCCGTCATTGCGCCTTCGTCGTCCATGGAAGCTAGTCGTTTGTACTCTCCCCACGGGATCACTGCGTATGCCGGCTTCCCATTCTTGTCGACAATGACTTGGGGCTTGCTCACGGGGTTCTCCCTGGGCGCGTGTAGCATTCAATCATCGAAATCGCGAGTGCTATACTTCATTTAGCAGACTATATAGCAAAACGCTTTTATCGCGTCGAGCCAGTTCCAAGGGACTGGGGTTGACTTGCTGTAGCCAATCGACTACACAGCAGGCTTCGACGTACAGGAGAGACGATATGCCCGCAAAAGAACATAGAGCGAGCGACTACCTCAAGACGCCGGAGGATATCGTTGCCTATCTGAATGCTGCGGTCGAGGAGATGAGCGATGATCCGCGCCTGCTCATGAGGGCGTTTCGAAACGTGGCCGAGGCGCAGGGCGGCGTCTCCGCGCTCGCGCGTGAAGCCAAGCTGGACCGAGTGGCGCTGTCCCGTGCGCTCTCGGGGCAGAGAAATCCCCGGCTCGACACCCTCGCGAAGGTCTCCGCCGCGTGCGGCGTCAAACTCTGTTTCTCGATTTGAGCATGTGCCGGGTTCTGATCAACTTCCGAATCGCTTGCGGTATACGGAAGAGTTGCAATAAACCGTAACAGACGAATCGCAAAGAGGAGGACATGAGATGTCAATCGTTCGCTTGATCCACGTCAACGTCGATCCCGGCCAGTCCGCGGAAGCGGAGCGCATCTGGAAAGAGGATTGCGGGCCGCGCATGCTCGCTCAGCAGGGTTGCAAGTCCGAGCAGTTGCTGAAGTGCATCGATTCCCCGGGAGAATACATCTCCTACGCCGAGTGGGATAGCCAGGAAGACATCGATCGCTATCGCGAAAGCGAGGACCACCAGGCCATCCAGACACATGCGCGGGCGCTGCAGGGCGCGCGGGCCGTGGTCAAGCGGTACGATCCCATCGACTGAGTCTTTCCGCGGAGGCAGGGATACCTGAGCCATCGCCATCTCGTTCGTGACGGGGTGGCGGCGAGGAGCATTTCCCATGGCACGTGAAGTGCAGGATTACCGGGAGACCGAGGCCGAGCTCCGCAAACGGGTGGAGGGCGAGGTCCGGTTCGACCACTACTCGCGGCTGCTCTACGCCACCGATGCGTCCATCTACCAGATGGAGCCGGTGGGCGTGGTGATCCCCCGGCACAAGGGCGACGTCCAGGCGGTCATCGAAGTAGCCAACCGGCACCGGGTGCCGGTGCTGGCCCGGGGCGGCGGCACCTCACTGGCGGGCCAGACCGTGGGCCACGCCATCGTCATGGACTTCTCGAAGTACATGAACCAGGTGCTGGAAACGAACCAGGAGGAGTTCTGGGCCCGCGTCCAGCCGGGGCTGGTCCAGGACGCCCTTAATTCCCACGTGGCGCCCATGGGGATGCTCTTCGGTCCGGACACCTCCACCTCGAACCGGGCCACCATCGGCGGCATGGTCGGCAACAACTCGGCCGGCGCCCATTCCGTCGTCTACGGCAAGACCCTGGACCACGTGCTGGAGTTGACGGTGCTCCTGGCCGACGGCAGCGAGGCGGTGTTGAAAGACCTCTCCGCGGACACGCTGGCCGCCCGGCAGGCAGGGAAAGGGCTGGAGAGCCGCATCTACCAGCAGTTGCCGCCCCTGGTGGAGTCGGCCGGCGCGCTCATCGCGGAGCGCTATCCCAAGCTCATGCGGCGGGTGTCGGGCTACAACCTCGACGAGTTCACCAAGGACCAGCCGTTCAACCTCTCGCGCCTGATCGTGGGGTCCGAGGGCACTCTCGCGTGCGTGGTGGAAGCGAAGATGCGGCTGGTGCCCAAGCCGAAGTTTACCGCGCTGGACGTTATCCACTTCCACGACCTCCAGGAGGCGCTGGGGGTGTCCGAAACCATCCTCGCCACCGACCCCTACGCCATGGAGCTGACCGACAAGCCCATCCTGGACCTGGCGCGCAACAACATCGAGCAGTCCAAGCGGCTGGGCTTCGTGCAGGGCGACCCGGACGCCCTCCTCATGGTGGAGTACGACGGCGACACCCTCGATGAGGTCCGCGACAAGGTCGACAAGCTGGAGGTGATCCGCCGGCGCGAGCGCATGGGCTACGCCGCCTCGCTCGCGTACGAGCCGCGCGAGGTGCAGGCGATCTGGGGCCTGCGCAAGGCCGGCCTGGGGCTCCTGCTGGGCACCAAGGGAGAGAAGAAGCCCATCGCCTTCGTCGAGGACACCGCGGTGGACCCGGTCAAGCTGCCCGAGTTCATCAAGCGCTTCCGCGGCATCCTCGGCAGCCACGGCGTCCGCGCCGGCTACTACGGCCACTGCTCGGTGGGCTGCATGCACATCCGCCCGTTCATCAACCTCAAGGAAGCGGGCGAGGTGGAGAAGATGACGCAGATCTCCCGCGAGATCTCGGACTTGGTGATGGAGTTCGGCGGCGCCATGTCCGGCGAGCACGGCGACGGCCTGGCCAGGAGCCACCTGAACGAGAAGCTCTTCGGACCCGAGCTGTACCAGGAGTTCCGCAAGGTCAAGCGCCTGTTCGACCCGGACAACCTGTTGAATCCCGGCAAGATCGTGGACGCGCCGCCCATGACCGACTCGCTCCGCTACGGCACCTCCTACAAGACCTGGCAGCCCGACACCATGCTGGACTTCAGCGACCAGGGCGGCTTCGTGGCCGCGGTGGAGATGTGCAACGGCACCGGCGCCTGCCGCAAGACCCTGGGCGGCACCATGTGCCCGTCCTACATGGCGACGCTGGAGGAGGAGCACTCCACCCGCGGGCGCGCCACCGCCTTCCGCGCGGTGCTGTCCGGCAAGGTGCCGCGTTCCGAGTTCACCGGCGAGCGGCTCCACGAGGTGCTGGATCTGTGCCTCGAGTGCAAGGGCTGCAAGGCCGAGTGCCCGTCCAACGTCGACATGGCCAAGCTCAAGTACGAGTTCCTGCACCACTACCAGCAGGTCCACGGGGTGTCGCTTCGGAGCCGCCTGTTCGGCCGCATCGGCGCCCTGAGCCGCTGGGGCTCGCTGCTGGCGCCGGTCGCGAACCGGGTCAACGGCACCTTCGCCAACCGCTGGTTCCTGGACCGCTTCCTGGGCATCGACCGCAGGCGCCCGTTGCCGAGCTTCGCGCGCAACAACTTCGAGACATGGTGGAACAAGCGCGATGCCGCCGGAAGCGGCGCCCGCGGCTCGGTGATCCTGTTCCACGACACCTTCAACACCTACAACACGCCCGACGTGGCGGTGGCGGCCACGCACCTGTTGGAGCATCTCGGCTACCGGGTGATGACCGTGCCGCGGCGCTGCTGCGGACGGCCGATGATCTCCAAGGGCATGCTGCAGGACGCCAAGGAGCACGCCGTATGGAACGTGGCGCGGCTGCTTCCCCACGTGGAGCAGGGAGTGCGGGTGGTGGGCCTGGAGCCTTCCTGCATCCTGACGCTACGGGACGAGTACCCCGACCTCCTGCGCAACGAGCCGTCGCGCATGGTGGCGGGCCACACGCTGCTCATCGAGGAGTTGCTGATGCGCGACGAGGCCACGGGCACGTTGAAGAACGGCGGTGCCGCCAGGCCGCCGGTGGTGCTGCACGGCCACTGCCACCAGAAGGCCCTGGTGGGCATGGCGCCCACGGTCTCGGTGCTGAGGGAAGCGGGCCACGAGGTCCGCGAGGTGGATTCCGGCTGCTGCGGCATGGCCGGCTCCTTCGGCTTCGAGAAGGAGCACTACGACGTGTCCGTGGCCATCGCCAACCGCCGCCTGGTGCCGGCGGTGGAGGCCGCCCCCGAGGACGCGCGCGTGGTGGCGTCGGGGATCTCCTGCCGGCAGCAGATCGAGCATCTAACCGGGCGCCGGGCCCTCCATCCGGTGGAGGTGCTGTGGGAAGACGCCCGGGAAGCCGGGGCCTGAGGGGTCATGGGCAGGATCGCGGCGCTACGCTGTCCGCAGTGCGGCTGGGAGGCGGTGACCGACGACACCTTCGCGTGCGGTTCCTGTGAAGCCGTGCTGGAGGTCCGGATGGACCTCGGACATCTCACCCGTTCCGACGTGCGCACCATCCGCTTCGGCGCCGACAACACCCTGTGGCGCTGGTTCGATTTCTTTCCGGTGAAGAGCCGCGGCTCGGTGGTGTCCCTGGGCGAAGGGTACACGCCGCTCGTGCGTTGCCGGCGCCTGGGCGAGCACCTGGGGATGGAACGGCTCTACGTCAAGAACGACACGTTGCTGCCCACGGGCTCCCTCAAGGATCGCAGCAACAGCGTGGGCATCTCCCGCGCGGTGGAACTGGGCTTCGACACCGTGGCGGTGCCGTCCACCGGCAACGCCGCCGCGTCGGTGGCCGCCTACGCCGCGGCCGCGGGGCTGCGCAGCGTCGTCATGGTGCCGGCCGGCACCGATGCGGCCAAGGTGACCCAGGCGTATGCATGCGGCGCCGCCGTCGTGGTGGTGGAGGGGGAAAGCCTCGACGGCATGGGTGCGTTGTACCGCGCCGCGGTCAAGGAGTTCGGCTGGTACGACTGCCTGTCCACCAACCCGTACCGCAACGAGGGCAAGAAGTCCTACGCCTTCGAGTTGTTCGATCAACTGGACGAGCACGTGCCCAATTGGATCATCCACCCCACCGCCGGGGGCGCGGGCCTCGTCGCCATGTGGAAGGGATACCAGGAGTTGCACGGCCTTGGCTGGGCGCACCGGTTCCCCAGGCTGGTGGCGGCCCAGAGCGAGGCCGCGGCCCCCATCGCCACGGCGTTGAATACCAACAGCGCCACCGTGGAGCCGGTGGCCGCGGGCGCCACGGTGGCGGAGAGCATACGGGTGGGCAATCCCCATGCGCTGGGGCTGCGCGCCCTGCGCGCGGTGCGGGCCAGCAACGGCACCGGCGTGGCACTGCCGGACGGTGAGATCCTCGAGGCCCAGGAGCTGCTGGGCCGTCTGGCCGGAGTGTTCGCCGAGCCCTCGGCCGCGGTGTCGCTGGCCGCGGCGGCGCGGCTCCGGCGGGAGGGCGTCATCCGCGCCGACGACATGGTCGTGTGCAACATCACCGGCCACGGCCTCAAGCAGGTCGCCAGCGTTACCGTTCCGCCGGAGCAGCTTGAACCCGTCAAACCGGAGTTGGAAGCGTTGAAGGAGAGGCTGGAGTGGACGCCCGCCGTTCGTCCTGAGCGTAGCGAGGCGCGGCCGAGCGAAGTCGAAGGACAGGTAGGGGAACCGGAAAGCGAAGGACAGCCATGAAGTTCGGATACTACCTGCTCAACACCTACGTTCCCGAACTGGACGGGGACTCGCGCGAGCTCTACTCCCGCTGGCTGGAGCAGATCGACGCCGCCGAGGAAATGCGGTTCGACAGCCTCTGGGTCACCGAGCACCACTTCCGCCTGTTCGGCGGCATGATGCCCAGCCCGCAGATGCTTCTGTCGGCGGCCTCGCAGCGCACCCGGCGGCTCCATCTCGGCTCGGCCGTATCGCTGGTGCCTATGCACCACCCCCTGCAGATCGCCGAGGATTACGCCATGCTGGATCTCCTCTCCGGCGGACGCCTGCTCTTCGGCGCCGGCCGCGGCATGAGCCCCCACGAGTACGAGGTGTACGGGCACGACTGGCCCACCGCGCAGCCGCGGCTCGTGGAGGCCCTGGATGTCATCCGCATGGCGTGGACCGAGGAGACCGTGGAGTGGGACGGGGAGTTCTTCAGCTACCACGGAATGACCGTGCGGCCCAGGCCGCACCAGCAGCCCCATCCGCCCATCTACGTGCCGGCCAACCGGGACCTCGACAACTTCCGCATGATCGGAAGCCACGGCTACCACCTCATGACCCTGCCGTGGATCGGCAGCAACGCCGAGCAGCGTCCGCGCATCGAAGTCTACCTCGAAAGCCTGCGGGAAGCGGGCTATTCCGAGGAAGACCACGACGTGTTCGTCATGTACCCGATCTACGTCGGCGAGGACGACAGCCAGGCCCGCGCCGAAGTGGAGGACGCCTGGCACCGCTGGCGCGAGTTCGCCCTAGACGAGGTCCGCCTCGACCCCGCCCGCGTGCCCATGCTGGACAAGATCTACGCGCGCCTGGCCTACGACATGATGGTGCAGGACAACCGTGGCATCTTCGGCGGCCCCGACACCTGCATCGAGCACCTCAAGGTCATCATCGACGTCGTCGGCCCCAACCACATCGGCCTGTGCTTCCACTTCGGCGGCCTCAAGCAGGACAAGGTGCTCGCCTCCATGGAGCGCTTCAGCCGCTACGTGGCGCCGGCGTTCGAGGTCTAGTTCCGCGCGCACGGCCATCCCGGGGACGCAACCCCGGGAAGGTGGTCCGTACTTTCAGGGATACACCGCGGGGACGAAGGTCTGGTCCGTGATGGGCGGGCGGACATACGCGCCGGCATCCGTCCGTTTCGGCAGCTTGATCGGTTCGGGCGTCAAGTCCTGATGGGGGATCAGGCTCAGCAGATGGCTGATGCAGTTCAGCCGCGCGTGTTTCTTCACGTCCGCCTCGACCACGTACCATGGCGCCTGCTTGATGTCGGTGTGGGCGAACATCTCGTCCTTCGCCCTCGAATAGTCGACCCAGCGCCGCCGTGATTCCAGGTCCATCGGACTCAGCTTCCAGCGTTTGTGCTTGAGCTTGAGCCGGCTCTGGAAGCGTCGCTCCTGTTCCTCGTCGGAGATCGAGAACCAGTACTTGATCAGCATAACGCCGGAGCGGACCAGCATGCGCTCGAACTCCGGGCAGCTACGCAGGAACTCCTGGTATTCCTCGTTGGTGCAGAAGCCCATGACCCGCTCGACCCCGGCGCGGTTGTACCAACTCCGGTCGAACAGCACCATCTCCCCGGCGGCCGGCAGGTGGGGTACGTAACGCTGAAAGTACCACTGGGTCTGCTCGCGTTCCGTGGGCGCCGGCAACGCTACGACGCGGCAGATTCGCGGGCTCAAGTGCTGTGTGATGCGCTTGATGACGCCACCCTTGCCCGCCGCATCGCGACCCTCGAACAGCACCACCACCTTCAGCCCGTTCTGCTTGATCCATTCGAGCATGGTCACCAGCTCGATCTGGAGCCGGAGAAGCTCCTTCTCGTAACGCTTGTTGTCGATCTTCTCTTGCCGGTGCGCGGCCGCCCCGGCGCCGTCACGGACCGAGTCCTTCGTCTTCTTCTCATGTTTGTTCGTCTTGGCCATGGCTGCTCCTTTGAACGCACATGAATGCGTCGCTCCGGCGACTCGCGAACCACAGATACTCGAAAAGCGCGGCACTTGTCCAGGAAAGCCGTCTTTACTCGGACAGGCTCGCTGCACGTGTTCGAGCCGCGGGCGGGTTGGAACCCCGCCCCTGCACCTTGTCATCAGCCCCTCCCTGCTCACGTGTGCACCTTTGTGTTAGACTCGGCAGGATGATGTCGGTGGAAAGCACGGGACGGAACGCGTCATGAGGGTCGAGGATTTCCGCGGGGAGGCGGCCCGGGTCATCGCCCGGCACGCGGAGCTTGAGAGCGACGCGGTGGAACGCATGTTGACGGTGCCGCCGAAGCCGGACATGGGCGATTTCGCTTTCCCGTGCTTCACTCTCGCCAAGAAGCTGCACAAGGCGCCGCCGGCCATCGCGAAGGAGATCGCCGAGAAGGCGGCGGGAGACCTGGAGCTGCTGCACGGCGCCCAGGCCCTGGGCGGCTACGTGAATCTGTCGGTGGACCGGACGCGCTACGCCGACGCGGTGTTGCGCGAGGCGGTCACGGCGGGTGAGGCGTACGGCTGTTCCCGGGACGGCGCCGGCCACACCATCGCCATCGACTACTCCTCCCCGAACATTGCCAAGCCCTTCCACGTGGGCCATCTGCGCTCCACCATCATCGGCGGCGCGCTGGTGCGTATCTTCGAGGCCCTTGGCTTCAAGGTCGTGGGCATCAACCACGTGGGCGACTGGGGGACCCAGTTCGGCAGGCAGATCGTGGGCCTCAAGCGGTTCGGAAGGCCCGAGGATGCCGACGACCTGATGAGCCTCAACCGCCTGTACGTCAAGTTCCACGAGGAGGCGGACGGCGCCCCGGAGTTGGTGGAGGAGGCGCGGGAATGGTTCCGCCGCCAGGAGGCCGGGGACGAGGTGGCGCTGGCGCTGTGGCGCAGAATCCGCGACACCAGCCTCGACTACTTCAAGCGGATCTACGAGCGGCTCGGCGTGCGTTTCGATTCCTACACCGGCGAGTCGTTCTTCAACGACAAGATGGACGCGGTCATCGAGGAAGCCCACGCCAAGGGCCTGGCCACGGTGTCGGAAGGGGCGCTCATCATCGACCTCTCGGCGGAGGGCATCGACACGCCGGCCCTGCTGGAGAAGGCCGACGGCACCACCCTCTACCTCACCCGGGACGTGGCCGCCGCCAGGTACCGGCACGACACCTACGGCTGCGACCGCATCGTGTACGTGGTGGCGAGCGGCCAGTCGCTGCACTTCCGGCAGCTGTTCACCGTGTTGAAGCTGCTCGGTCACCCCTGGGCCAAGGACTGCGTGCACGTGAACTTCGGGCTGGTCCAGGGCATGTCCACCCGCAAGGGCAACGTCATATACCTGGAGGAGCTGCTGGACGAGGCGCGGGACCGGGCGCTGGCGTACATGCGCGGCCAGATCGAGAAACGGCTCGACCTGGAGGACGAGGAGACCGTGGCCGAGGCCGTCGGCATCGCCGCCATCTTCTTTGCGGACCTGTCCAAGCAGCGCATCAAGGACTACCGCTTCGACTGGGACCTGGCCATCTCCTTCGACGGCGACACCGGCCCTTACTTGATGAGCGCCCACGCCCGCATCGCCGGCATCCTGCGCAACTGCGGTCTCGATCCGGACCCTGATGCCGACGTGGCCCCGCTGGTGGAACCCGAGGCCCACCGGCTGGTGAGCCTGGTGGCCCGCTACCCGGACGTGCTGCGCGAAGCGGGCCGCCTCTACGAGCCCTCCGTGCTGGCCAACTACCTGCTGGAGCTGGCCCGCGGTCTGCACTCGAGCTACGCGGTCCTTCGGGTCAAGGGAGAGGAAGAGGGCAGGGCGCAGGCCCGGCTGCTGCTCTTCACCGCTGTGAAGCAGGTGCTCCGCAGCGGCCTCACCATCCTCGGCATCCAGCCCCTGGAGCGCATGTAGCCCGTGAAGTTCCTGCTGACCAACGACGACGGCATCGACGCGCCCGGCCTTGAGGTGCTGGAGCGGACCGTGCGCGAATGGGGTGACGTCGTCGTCGTGGCGCCGGCGGAGGTGCAGTCCGGCGTGGGCCACAAGCTGACCACGGACCGGCCCATCACCGTGGAGCGCACCGATGACGGATGGTACAGCGTCCAGGCCAGCCCCGCGGACTGCGTCCGGATCGCGCTCACGGAGATCGCGCCGGATGCCTCCTGGGTGCTGTCGGGCGTCAACCGGGGAGCGAACCTCGGCGCCGACATCTACACCTCGGGCACCGTGGCGGCGGCCCGCGAGGCCGCGTTGCTGGGCTGCCGTTCCCTCGCCATCTCACAGTACGTGGCCAAGGGGCGGCCGGTGGACTGGGAAGTCACGCATCGCCGGGCGGCGCCCGTGCTGAAAAGGATCCTCGCCGCCGAGTTGGCCAAGGGCGAGTTCTGGAACGTGAACCTGCCGCACCCGCCCGCCGACGGAGCGGTGGACCTCGCGTTCTGCGCCCTGGACACCGAGCCCCTCGGCGTGGCCTACCGGAGGGAAGAAGGGGCGTTCGTCTACGATGCGGTGTACCAGGAACGCCCGCGGCAGCCCGGCCGGGACGTGGACGTGTGCCTGGGCGGGCGCGTGGCGGTGACGAAGCTGGTGCTGGACATCGCCGGGGAGGCCGTGAACCCCTCGGAAGAAGGACCCTTGCCGTGAACTATGTCGACGTTTTTCGGACGGTGGACGTGTCCACCCTGGCCGTCGTCAAGTCCGTCCTGGACAGCGCCGGCATCACCTACGTCGTGCAGGGCGAGTCCGCGCTGACCCTGCTGCCGGTGGGACCCCTGTGGGGCGGCTTCGGCTCGGCCGGCGTGGCCGCGGTCATCCAGGTGCCGGAAGAGGAGGCCGAGGAGGCCCTGGAGCTGCTGCACGAAGTCACCGAATCAGAAGTCCCCGACCCGGAAGAAACCGACCCCGAAGACGACGGCTAGTGTCCTGTCCCACGTAATTCTTTGCCGAGATGCGGAGGATTTTTCGTCGTCGGCAAGGTGCGATGACGAGCAGTGGCAGGCACCACGCGAGGAAGAGCAACGCAGCCGACGGCGAGAAAGACAAGCAGATCGGTAAAGAATTACGTGGGACAGGACACTAGCGCTCGCGCCCGTCGACCAGGCGGAGCAGCTCGGGGTAGAGCGTCGGATTGGCGGCGATCACGCCGTTGCGCAACGTGTCGGTTTGATTGAACGAGAAGGGCTTTCCGTCCAGGTCCGTGACTTTGGCGCCGGCTTCCTCGGCCAGCAGCACCCCCGCGCATATGTCCCATTCGTTCTTGGGCGCCAGGCTCACGGTCAGGTCGGCCTGTCCGCCGGCGAACTCCGCGAGCTTGTGGGCGATGCTGCCCGTGGGCGTGATCTCGAGAGTTCCCCCGAACCGCGCGAAGAGGCCCCTCCGGGTCTCGCTCCTGCTGGCCAGCGCGGTGGCTCCCTTGAGACGCGGGCGGTCCGACACCCGCACGGGCCGGCCGTTCCGGAAGGTTCCGGAGCCGCGACGGCAATGGGTCATGCACCCGGTCGCGGGGTTGTAGGCCACCGCCACCATCGGCGTCACGCCGTGCACCAGGGCCACGGACACGGCGAACTCATCGATCCCCCTGATGAACTCCACGGTTCCGTCCAGGGGGTCGACGATCCATACCCACTCCCGTTGCAGCCGTTTGCCGTCATCCAATGATTCCTCCGACAGCCAGCCGGATTCGGGAAACGCGCCGATCAGGGCTTCCCGCAGGATGGTGTTGGCCTCGATGTCGGCGGTGGTGACGGGGTTTCCGCCGCTTTTGTGCCGGATGCCGTACTGCGACGTGTAGTAGGAGAGGAGCTTCTCTCCCGCCTGGTGCACGGCCTCTCGCGCGGTTGTCAGCGCGTCCTGAAGGTCCATGAGGTCGTCTCCCCGCGTTGCGTGCCGGGTCCGTGACACACTGCCCCGGGGCGCGTCAGACCGCGAGCTCCACCAGCTTCGGCCGCAGGCTCCGCATGCTCAACCGTACGGTCGCCACCGCTACCGGCAGCGTGAAGCGCCTCGGGCCGGCGCTGCCGGGGTTGAGGTAGATGACGCCGTCGCGCCTTTGGATGGACGGCCTGTGCGAGTGGCCGCTGATCACCATGCGGCAGCCTTCCGGTTCCAAGGCCATGGCCTTGAGGTTGTGAACCACGTGGATGCGGGCGCCGCCCACCTCGACGGTCCGTTCCTCGGGGATTTCGCCGGCCCAGGCCCCGCGGTCGACGTTGCCCCGCACCGCGGCCACCGGCGCCAGCGAGCGAAGCTGCTCCAGCACCTCGGGCTTGCCTATGTCGCCAGCGTGGATGATCAGGTCCGACCCTTGGAGGGCTTCCATGGCCTGGGGCCGCACCAGCCCGTGGGTGTCCGAGATGACGCCGATTCGGCGGACGGCCGGGCTTTGGGTCGCCACCTGCGATGCCTCTCAGGCCACCCGTATCACCCGCTTGCCCTGCATCAGCTCGGGGTCGTGGTTGGGAAACGACAAGTCCGGACTCGATGCCACCTGAAGCGCCCGGTCCAGCGCCACCACCGAGTCCGGCAGGTTGAAGTACCAGCCCACCGGGATGCGCTCGCGCAGGTTGCGGTAGGTGTAGGCGATGTCGCCGCACAGCACCGCCTTGCCCCGCGCCGTCTCCACCGCCACCATCTGCGACCCGGGCGTGTGGCCGCCGGCCTTCAGGAGCTCCACCCCGGGGACCAGTTGGTGGTCCCCGTCCACCAGCGTAACGCGTCCGTCGTCGACGAGCCGTTGCAGCGCCGGGCGCACCTTGGGCCGGATCAGCTTGTTCAGGTAGTCGAAGCGCATCATCGGGCCGGTCCAGAAATCGTACTCGTCCTTCTGGATGACGAAGTTCGCCTTGGGGAAGAAGTCGAAACCGGTGAAGTGATCGATGTGGAAATGGGTGACGATGACGGTGGCCACGTCTTCCGGCCGTATCCCGAGCTCGCCGAGCAACTCTGCCGGCTCCCGAAACTCCTTACCCTGAGCCCATTCCGCGGGGACGTAGTCCGGGTGGTAGGCCGTATCCACCACCACCGGGCCGTCCGGGGTTTCGATGCACCAGACGATGTAGGGTACCGGCTCGTCCCGCTCCGCGTCGCTGCGGATGCACGGCATGATGCCCGAGGGGCGCCAGTTCTCCGCGATGCCGACGGTCATGGCAAAGATCTTGTGGTCCATGAAGGCCTCCCTGTCGCGCTCCGGCGGCCCGAACCGCCGTTGTTAACCCTAACAGCGGCACCGCCGCCCGTCCACCGTCATCCCTGGGAGCCCGTGTGAATCCGGTCCTCGTTTCCCTGCGTCCTGGGCAACGTGTATACTCGGCCCATGGGTTCGGGGGAGGTCACGGCGCGTTGCGCGGGGAGGGTTCCGCGGTGAGCGGCGCACCGGGGGCGGCGGAGTTGCGGGAGCTGCTGTCCGAGGCCCGCGGCATCGTCCGGCAGACGCGGGCACTCATCGAAGCCGCGCTGAAGGAGGGCTTCTCCCACCGGTCCAAGGCCGACGGGAGCTTCGTGACGGACGTGGATATCGCGGTGGAGGAGAAGGCCCGGACCCTGCTTGCGTCGCGTTTTCCGGCGCACCGCATCATCGGCGAGGAGCTCTCCGACACCGGAAGCGGCCAGGCCCTCACCTGGGTCATCGATCCCATCGACGGCACCAAGAGCTTCCGGCACGGGGTGCCGCTGTACGGTACGCTGCTGGCCCTGCTCCACGGCGAAGACCCGGTCCTCGGGATCATCGACCTGCCGGGCCTGGACAGGACTTACAGCGCGGCAAGGGGCCTCGGGACCCGCTGCAACGATGAGGATCTCAAGCTGGAGGACCTGGGGGCCGACGAGGCCCTGGAAAAGGAAATCATCGGCATCGGCGACCGGCAGCAGTTCGTCAGCGCCGGCCGTGCGAACGTGTTCGACGCGTTGATGGAGGCGCATCCCGCGGTGCGGACCTACACCGACTGCTTCGGCCACGCGCTGGCCCTCGAGGGCTCGGTGGGAGCGATGGTGGACTTCGACCTGCGACTCTGGGATACCATGGCCAGCAAGGTGTTGATGGAGGAGGCCGGCGGCCGCTACGTGAGCTTCCAGAGGGCGGGGGAGGGCCTCCGTGACCGCCGTTTCGACGTTGTTCTGGGCAAGCCGCGGGTCGTGGAGTGGGTCCTCGACCGTATCACGGGCCAAGCCGAGGCATAGACGTTAACACACGCCAGGAGGTATTCCTTGAGACACTTCGGGACGGCACTCAAGTGCCTTGTAGCGGCCATCGTTTTATTCCTGGGCGCCGCGGCGTTCGGCCCAACAGCAGAGGGAGGAGACAGACCTGTGGTGATTTTTTCAACGTCGATGGGCGACATCACGATCGAGTTACTTACCGAGGAAGCCCCGATCACGGCGAAGAACTTTCTCGACTACGTCGACGCCGGCTTCTTTGACGGCACCATCTTTCATCGGGTCATTCCCGGTTTCGTGATCCAGGGCGGCGGCTTTACCGCCGACATGAACCAGAAGGAGACCCGGGCGCCCATCAAGAACGAGGCCGACAACGGCGTCAAGAACACCCGCGGCACGCTGTCCATGGCGCGGACGTCGGACATCAACAGCGCCACCTCCCAGTTCTTCATCAACCTGAAGGACAACGAGTTCTTGGACCACGGCACCCGGGACTTCGGCTACGCGGTGTTCGGCAAGGTGGTGGAGGGCATGGACGTGGTGGACAAGATCGCGGGCGTGAAGACCGGCGACCGCGGCTACCACAGCGACGTGCCGGTGGAGCCCGTCGTCACCAACACCGCCCGGCGCAAGGAAACCGCGAAGTAGCTGGCCTAGGCGGCCCGCCACTCACAGATCGTTTCCACCACTTCCCGCCAGATGTCCTCGGCCTCCCGGCCCAGGCGTTTGGGAACGCGGAAGTCGTGGTTGCCGCCTTCGATGACGTGGGTCCGGGCCGGCGCCCGGACCCGCTCCAGCACCTCGGCCAGCAGGTCGAGCCGGCAGAAGGGGTCGTTGGTGCCTTCCACGAACAGCATGGGCGCGGCGATCTTCACGAGGTTGTCGGCCCGGAGCCGGTCGTGGCGCTTGGGCGCGTGCAGCGGGTAGCCGAGGAAGACGAGACCGGCCAGGCCTTGCTCCCCGGCGTCCGCCTCCCTGGCGGCGACGTTGGCGGCGATGCGGCCGCCCATGGATTTGCCGCCGATGAAGAGCCGCCCCGGTGCCGGGCGGAGAGTCTCCCGCACGTGGGCCAGCACCCGCTCGAAGGCATCCCCAAGCCGGGGGCCGGGGTCGGGCGCCTTCCGGCCCAGCTCCTTGTACGGGAAGTTGAACTTCACCGAGAGCCAGCCCGCCTTCGCCAGCGACTCGTGGAAGAAGGTCATGAACGGGTGGTGCATGTCCGTGCCCGCGCCGTGGGCGAGGACGATGACATCGGTCTGGCCAGCGCGGTACGCGGCCGGCTCGGCCAGCACCGCGGACACCTGCATGCCGCGATCCACGGGAATCTTCTCCACGTGTTGGCGGACAGCGGTCATGACGCCCCTTCCCTCAACCGCCTCGCCGCCTGAAGGTCCTCCAGCTTGAGCGTATCGTAGAGGTAGTCGTTGAGCGGGGTGGCGACGCCGTGCACACGTGCCATGCGCGACACGTAGCCGCACAGCGAGTCGATCTCGAGGCGCCTTCCCGCCTCCAGGTCATGGCACATGCTCCCCTTGCCGGCGGGGTCCTGCTGCGCCATGAAGCGGTAGTTGGCGGCGTCGGATTCCGGCTCCAGCGGGATCCCCATGGCCAGGGCGAGCTGGTAGACCTCCCGCATCACCTCCCGCGCCATGCGCGCGGTGCCGTCGTAGCCGAGGACCTCGCCCAGGGGCCGCCGGGTCAGCGCGGTCATGCCGCTCACCGCGCAGATGAGGATGAACTTGTTCCACAGCTCGATGCGGATGTCCTCGGAGAGGCGGGCGTCGACCTGGGCCTCGCGCATGACGCCCACGATCTCCCTGCCCCTGGGACTGCCGCCCCCGCCGAGACGGCCGAACACGATCTTGCGAGGCCCGCCGGTCTGGTGGATCTTCCCCGGCGCCCCGATGGTGCTGAAGACATAGGCGGCGCCCTCCATGACCCGGCCCTCGCCGAACTCGCGCGCCAGCAACTCGCCGTTGTCGACGCCGTTCTGGAGCGAGATGACCACGGTATCCGGTCCGATCATCGGCCGCATGAAGGGAATGGCTGCGTCGTTGGCGGGTGTCTTGACGCAATAGAGGATCACGTCGCACGGCCCGGCTTCGGCCGCGTCGTTGGTGAACATCGCATCCCGGACGTTGAAACCGCCGGGTTCCACCGACTCCACGGTGAGCCCGTGTTCCTTCAGCGCCTGGAGATGGCCGCCCCTGGCGATGAAGCACACCGGCAGCCCCGCCCGGGCCAGCAGCCCGCCGAAGTAGCCCCCGACCCCGCCGGTCCCCATGATCCCGAACCGCATGATCTTTCTTATCCGTTCTAGATGGCGTCCTTCGACTTCGCTTCGCTACGCTCAGGACGAACGGTTTTGGAAAACCTGTGGCGTGGTGGGGTTGCTGCTGCGGAACACCAAAGTTCCGTTCGTCCTGAGCGTAGCGAAGCGAAGTCGAAGGACGCCATTCTAGGGCACGAGCACGATCTTGCCGAAGAACTCGCTTTGCTCCATGAGCTCGTGGGCGCGGGCGGCCTCGCGCAGCGGCAGCACCTCGGAGACCACGCCGCGAAGCTTTCCGCCGCGCACCAGGGTCATGACCGCGGGCATGTCGTCCCGCGGCCGCATGGTGGTGCCCATAAGGGTCAGCTCGCGGGTCCAGAGCTGTCCCAGGTGAAGCTCCACCCGGTGGCCGGCGGTGACCCCGGAGTTGATGAAGCGGCCGCCCCGCCGGAGGCTGGCGAAGCACTCCCCCCACACCGCCGCGCCCACGTGCTCGAAGATGACGTGCACGCCCTCGCCGCCGGTCAGCTCCAGGACCTTCTTGCTGAACTCGGGGAACTCCTTGTAGTTGATGCCCGCGTCCGCGCCCAGCTCGGCGGCCTTGTCGAGCTTCCATTGAGCGCTGGCGGTGGTGATGACTCGCGCGCCCAACAGCTTGCCGAGCTGGATGGCGCCGCTGCCGATGCCGCTGCCCGCGGCGATCACCAGCAGGTCCTCTCCCGACTTCAACATGGCCCGGCGCACCAGCATGCGCCAGGCGGTGCCGAAGGGCACCGCGATGCACGCCGCTTCCTCGAACGACATCCACTCGGGGAAGGGGTAGGCGTCGGCGGCTTCCATCCGCGCGAGTTCCGCGTAGCCGCCGCCTCTGCACCGCCCCAGCACCCGGTCGCCGATCTTGAAGGTGGTTACCTCCGGCCCGGTCCGCACCACCTCGCCGGCGACCTCCAGACCGGGGACGTGGGGCAGGGTCGGCTTGACACCATGGGTGCCCGCTCGGGCGAACAGGTCCCGGCGGTTGAGCGCTGCCGCCTTGACCCGGACCAGCAGGTCGCCGGCGCCGATCACGGGTTCGGCAACGTCGCCGTAGGTCAGGACCTCGGGGCCGCCGGTTTCAGGGATGAAGACCGCCTTCATGGTTCGGGTGTCCTCGCGGCAAACAGGGATGCGCCTCAGAAGCGCGCCTTCTGCAGCTCCTCCAGAAAGTTCCCATACTCTTCCTCGCCGCCGTTCTCCCAGTGCTCGAGCAGCGCCGAGCCCACGATGGCGATCTCGCAACTGCCGTGAAGCTGCCGCACGTCGTCGCCGCCAGCGATGCCGAAGCCCAGGGCGAGGGGCACGTCGGTTGCGGCGCGGTAGCGGTCGGCGAGGGCGTCGATGCCGGCCTTCAGGTCGGTGCGCTTGCCGGTCACTCCGCGCCGCGCCACGCCGTAGACGAAACCGCGGCCGTGGCGCCCGATCTCGGCCAGCCGCGCGTCGGTGTTGGTGGGCGTGAACAGCGCCACCGGCGTCAACCCGTGAGTCTCGCTCAGCGGGAAGAGGTCGTGATACTCCTCGATGGGCAAGTCGGGGACGATGAAGCCCGCCCCCCCGGCCGCTCTCAGCCGCTCGCAGAAGGTGCGGTGGGTGAGCTGGAACACGGTGTTGTAATAGCCCATCATCACGTGAGGGAACCCGAAGCGCTCGGTGGCCCGCGCCATGAAGTCGAAATACTGGTCGGTGGAAAGGCCCTTTTTGAGCGCTTCCTGGTTGGCCCGGGCGAACACCGGTCCGTCGGCGATGGGCTCGCTGAAGGGCATCTGCAACTCCACCAGATCCACGTCCGCTTGCTCCATCCGCTCCAGCATCCGCCAGTTCACGTCGAGCGACGGATAGCCCACGATGACGTGGGTCATCAGCAGGATCTTACGCGAGCCCAACCGGCTTTGTATGTAGGTCCGGAGGCTCAACGGCCGGCTTTCCGCTGCAGGAACCGTTGCCAGCCGGGGTCCTTGAGTGCCTCGGCGATGGTGAAGATATCCTTGTCGCCGCGGCCGGAAAGGGTCACCAGCACGGTCCGGTCCCGGCCCATGGCCGCCGCCTCGCGGATGGCGCCAGCCACGGCGTGGGCGCTTTCCAGGGCGGCGATGATGCCTTCCCGGCGCAGGAGCGTCTGGAACGCCTCCAGCACTTCGCCGTCGGTGGCTGCCTCGTAGCGGACCCGTCCGCTCTCCCGCAGGCAAGCGAGGATCGGGCTCACGCCGATGTAGTCCAGCCCCGCGGCCACGGAATGGGTGTGGCGCATCTGGCCTTCCTTGTCCTGAAGGAAGTAGGTCTTGTACCCTTGGGCCACCCCGGGACTGCCGTCCGTGCCCGCCAGGCGGGCGGCGTGGCGCCCGGTTTCCAGCCCTTCGCCGCCGGCCTCGATCCCGACGAGCTCCACCTCCTCGTCGTCCAGGAAGCCCAGGAATGTGCCGGTAGCGTTGGAGCCGCCGCCGACGCAGCAGTACACCCGGTCCGGCAGGCGCCCGGTGGCGGCCAGCATCTGCTCGCGGCACTCCTGCCCGATAATCTGCTGGAACCAGGCCACCATCTGCGGGAACGGATGCGGCCCGCAGGCGGTCCCCAGCACGTAGTGGGTGTCGTCCATGGAGAAGGCCCAGTCCCGCAGGCACTGGTTGATGGCGTCCTTCAGGGTGGCCGAGCCGTCCTCCACCGACACCACCTCGGCGCCGAGCCGCTCCATCCAGAAGACGTTGGGCCGCTGCCGCTCCACGTCCACCGCGCCCATGTAGATGGTGCACTTGAGCCCCAGCCGCGCCGCCATGGTGGCGGTGGCGACGCCGTGCTGCCCGGCGCCGGTTTCGGCGATGACGCGTTTCTTGCCCATGCGCGCCACCAGCAGCCCCTGGCCCATGACGTTGTTGATCTTGTGGGAGCCGGTCTGGTTGAGGTCCTCCCGCTTCATGTAGATCGCGGGACCGCCCAAGGCCTCGCTCAGGTTCTTGAGAGGGGTGAGGGGCGTCGGGCGGCACGAGTAGGTCTGCATGACCGTCCGGAATTCCTCCCAGAACGACGGGTCCCTGCGCGCGTCCTCGAAGGCGGCGATCAGCTCGTCAAGGGTCGTGCGCAGGATCTCCGGCGTGAACGCGCCTCCATAGGCGCCGAAGTAACCGGTGCGCGCTTCCACGTTTTTCAGCAGACTATCCAGCATGGTCTGAGGACGGACAGCAAAGGAGAGGTTGTTTCCGGAAGTACCGTTCACGGAACGATTTAAGGAGACTTGCCGAGTAAGTCAAACAGCGCGCGGGTTCCATCAAGGCCAGTCGGAAATGCTATCATGGGAAAAAAGAGTATGCACAAGGGGAGGCGTGTTCTTCCCTCCGTCATTCCCGCGAAAGCGGGAATCCATGTCAGCGGCGTGGTGGAGGGTCGCGCGAACGAAGGGAGGCCCGCTGATGAAGATACTCGTGACCGGAGCGTCGGGGCTCGTGGGCAGCGCGCTGGTGCCGTTTCTTGCCGGCGCCGGCCATGAGGTGGCGCGCCTGGGCCGGACCGCGCCCGAGGCCGGCGACATCCGCTGGGACCCGGAGGCCGGGGTGCTGGAGCCGGCCGCGCTGGAGGGGTTCGACGGCGTCGTCCACCTGGCCGGGGACAACATCGCCACCGGGCGCTGGACCGCGGAGAAGAAGCGCCGCATCAGGGAGAGCCGCGTGAAGGGCACGTCGTTGCTGGCCGCGGCCCTGGCGGGGCTCGAACTGCCGCCGCGGGTGCTGGTGTCGGCATCGGCCATCGGCTTCTACGGCGACCGCGGCGACGAGGAGCTCATCGAGGGGAGCGCGGCGGGCTCCGGCTTCCTCTCCGAGGTGTGCCGCGAATGGGAGGCGGCCACCGAAGCGGCGGAAGGAAAGGGTATCCGGGTGGCCCATGCCCGGCTGGGGGTCGTGCTCAGCAAGGACGGCGGCGCCCTGGCCAAGATGTTGACCCCCTTCAGGCTCGGCGCGGGAGGCGTCATCGGCAATGGCCGTCAGTACATGAGCTGGATCACCCTGGACGACACCGTGGCGGCCATCGGTCACTTGCTGTCCACCGAATCGGCGGCCGGGCCCATGAACGTGGTGGCGCCGGCGCCCGTGACCAACGGCGAGTTCACCAGGACCCTCGGCCGTGTGCTGCGGCGGCCCACCCTGTTCCCGATGCCCGGGTTCGCCGCGCGCCTCGCCTTCGGCGAGATGGCCGACGCGTTGCTGCTGGCCAGCACCCGGGTGAAGCCTACCGGTCTGCTGGACTCCGGGTATGCATTCCGCCACGGCTCCCTGGAAGAAGGTTTGCGCCACGTGCTCGGCGCCCGCTGATGGACGCGGCCGCGCTCACCTTCGCCGGCGTCTCGAAGGTCTACGACGGGGCGGGCTCCGCGGAGCGCTACGCGCTGCGCGACGTCTCCTTCGAGATCGCCTCAGGCCAGACCGTGGCCATCGTCGGCCGCAGCGGCAGCGGCAAGTCCACGCTGCTCCACTTGGCCGCCGGCATCGACGTGCCCACCCGCGGATCGGTTGCGGTGCGCGGCACTCCCCTCGAAGACCTCAACGAGACGGCGCGCACCCGGCTCCGCCGCCGCGACATCGGCTTCGTCTTTCAACTGTTCCACCTGCTGCCCCACCTGACGGTGCGCGACAACGTGGCCCTGCCGGACCTCATCGCGGGAGTGCGGGAACGGGACTACCGCGAGCGGGTGGCGGCGCTGCTGGAGCGCGTGGACCTGCCCGACCGGGCCGATGACCCGGTGGCCGGGCTGAGCGGCGGGGAGATGCAACGCGTGGCCATCTGCCGGGCGCTGCTGCGCCGGCCCCGCCTGTTGCTGGCGGACGAGCCCACCGGCAGCCTGGACGACACCAGCGGCGAGGTGGTGATGGACCTCATGCTGAAAATGGTGGCGGAGGAGGGCGCCACCCTGGTCTACGCCACCCACAGCCGCGAGTTGGCGTCCATGGCGGACCGCACCCTGCGGCTCCACAGCGGCCTTCTGGAGGAGGCCGACGCCCCCGGGTGAGCGCCGGAACGATGGTACGTTACTTCTACAGGACCGTGTCCGCCCACTGGCGCACCAATCCCGTGCTCTACGCTCTTACCGTCCTCGGCGTGGCCCTGGGGGTGGCCTCGGTCATCAGCATCCGCATCCTCAACCAGAGCGCCGTGGCTTCATTTGCCGCCGGGGTCCGCACCATCGGCGGCGCCGCGGACATCGTCGTCACCGGCAAGGGCGGCACCCTTCCCGACGCGGCGTACCCGCTTGTCCGGGGCACCCCTGGGGTAACCGCGGCCTGGCCGGTGTTCGAGACCACGGTAGCGGTGGAGGGACGGCCCGGCACGTTCGCGCGGCTTCTGGGCGTGGACCTGCTGGCGCCCGCCCCGGACCTTTGGGGGGCGTTTTCGGGATTCGCGCCGGGCGCGCCGCCCGCGCCGGCCGCCGCCGGCCGCGGCTGGGCGGCGGCCACCCCGGAGTTGGCAAGGGTCATGGGATGGGTGCCGGGCGACCGCTTCAAGGTCCGTGACGGCGCCGGCTCGCGACAGCTCCGGTTCGGGGCGTTGATCGACTTCGAGCGGTGGGGGGTGTCCGGAGAACGCCAGGCGCTGGTGATGGACATCGCGGACGCCCAGTCCCTGTTCGGCGGCGCCGGGACCCTCCACCGCATCGGCGTGACGGCGGCCGAGGGCGCCGATCTTCCGGCGCTGGCGGCCCGAATCGAGGACAGGCTCGGCGGCCGGGCGGACGCGGTGACTCCGTCGGAGCGCACCGGCCAGGCGCGGGAGCTCCTCGGGGCGTTCCGGTTGAACCTTACGGCCATGAGCCTGGTGAGCCTCCTGGTGGGGACGTTCCTCGTGTTCAGCAGCATGCGCGCCTGTCTGGTGTGGCAGCGCAGGGAGTTCGGGGTGCTGCGGTCCCTCGGTTCAACCCCCGGCCAGGTCCTGGCGCTGATCCTGGGAGAGGCCGCGCTGCTCGGGGTCATGGGCGTGGCCATCGGCATTCTTGCGGGCTACTGGACGGCGGTCTGGAACCTGGAGGCGGTGAGCTCCACCCTGACCAACGTCTACATGCTCCGGGAGATCGAGTCGTTGGAGGTTTCGCGCGGCACACTGGCGCTGGCCGTGTTCGCGGGCCTGGGGGGCGCCCTGAGCGGCACCTTGCTGCCGGCCCTGGACGTGTGGCGCCGGGACACGCGGACGCTGCTCGATACCTTGCCGGCGAAGTCGGCAGGGACGGCCGGCACCCGCGTGCTCTTCCGTATCGGCCTCGTGCTCGTCGTCGGGGCGCTGGCGTGGTACTGGCTGATCGGCTGGCGCTGGCGGCTCACGGGTTTCGTCCTTTCCACCGCCGTGATGCTGTGTCTGCCGCTGTTGACCCCTCGGCTGGTGCAGCATCTTGCCACGTGGGTCCGGGTCCCGGACTTCGGCTTCCGCTACGGTGTCCGGAGCCTCGGGGCGACCCTGGCCAACACCTCGTTCTCTGTGTCGTCACTGGCCATGGCCGTGTGCCTGCTGGTGGGCATCACCCTGCTGGTGGAGAGTTTCC
>JAPPNF010000060.1 GCA_028818755.1 Deltaproteobacteria bacterium
GAGATGACGGCAACCCACAGAATCTGTGCCATCACCCGATGAACGAACAATTACCGGTTTTCGGTTCCGAGACCGGAGGAGTTCGCCCCATGCCCACGCGCCAACCCGTCAAGCTTACCAAGCGCGCCGTCGATGCGCTCGCCGTGGAATCGGGCGACACCGTGGTCTGGGACCGGGACCTTCCGGGCTTCGGCATCAGGGTGTATGCCTCGGGCCGCAAGGTCTGGTGCGTGCAGACCCGCGGACCGGCAGGCGGGCCGAAGCGCTTCGCGCTCGGCCGCTACGGCAGTCTGACACCGGACGACGCCCGCCGCAAGGCGGCGGCGGCCATCGACCGCATCAAGCAGGGCCTTGAGCCCGTCCCACCGCCCGTGGCGCCCGAGCCCACGGTGGCGGATCTTGCCGAGCGCTACATGGAGGCCCATGTCCGGGTGAACTGCCGGCCCGCGACGGTGGAGGCCTTCGGGCGCCTTCTGCGGCTGTACATCGTGCCGGAACTGGGCCATCTCGGGCTCTCGGAGGTGGACCGTCCGCAGGTGTCCGAACTCCATCACAAGCTCCGGGAGAAGCCCTACCAGGCGAATGCGGCGGTGGCGGTGCTGGCGAACATGTTCCGGCTTGCTGAGGCCTGGGGGATGACGCCGCCGCGGCGCAACCCGTGCCGGTCCGTACGGCGCTACAGGGAGGCGCGGCGCGAGCGGTTCCTGACGCCCGAGGAGTACCGCGAGCTGGGCCGGGTGCTCGACGAGGCGGAAGCCGACGGCACGGTGTTCCCCCCGGCGATCCCCGCGCTCCGTCTGCTGCTGCTCACGGGCTGCCGCCGGAACGAGGTCCTGACGCTCAGGTGGGACGACGTGGACCACGCGGCGGGGGAGCTTCGGCTGAGGGACGGCAAGACGGGATGGCGCAGCGTGCCGCTCACGCCGGCGGTGGAGGCGGTGCTTGCGGGGATACCGCGGACGAAGGACAACCCGTGGGTGATCGCGGGGCGGAAGCCCGGAACGCGTCTCACGAACCTGGATGCCATCTGGATGAGGCTCCGCGGGCGGGCGGGGCTCGACGACGTGCGGCTCCACGACTGCCGTCACTCGTACGCGTCGCGGGCTCTGGCGCTGGGCGAGGGGCTTTCGATGATAGGCGCGCTGCTCGGTCACGCGAAGGTGGGGACGACGGCGCGCTATGCGCACTTGGCGCGGGACACGGAGAAGGCTTCGGCCGCCCGGGTCGGGGGCAGCATCGGGGCGGACATCCTGCCGCCGGACGCGGTGTGAGCCGGAGGGAGGGAGCGGTTCCCATGGCGAAGCTCACGACGGCGACGATTTCGAAACGCACGGTGGAAGCGCTGGCGGTGGAGAAGGACACGGTCTACTGGGACTCGGAGCTTTCGGGCTTCGGTGTTCGCGCCTATCCGTCGGGGAGCAAGTACTACGTGGTGCAGACCCGCGCCAACGGCAAGGCGGCGAAGCGGGTGACGGTGGGCCGGCACGGGATCGTGACGGCGGAGGAGGCGCGCAGGCGGGCGGCGCTGATCATTGCGCGCATCAAGGCGGGAGAGGAGCCGCTGGCGGAGCCGGCGGCGGTGGCCTGTGGTCCCACGGTGGGGGAGATTGCGCGCCGGTGGCTCGAGGAGCACGTGGCGGTGCGGTGCAAGCCCAGGACGGTGGAGATGTACACGCTGATCGTCCGCAAGCACCTGTTGCCCGCGCTCGGCAGGGCGCCGGCGCTGGCGGTGGATCACAAGCGGGTGACGGAACTGCACCATTCGATGCGCGGGACGCCGTCGATGGCCAACCGGACGGTGGAGGCGCTGTCGCGCATCTGGAACTCGGCGGAGGACCGGGGGGAGTTGCCGGAGGCGAGCAACCCGTGCCGGGTGGTGATGAAGAACCGCGAGCGCGGGCGCGAGCGGTTCCTGAGCGGGGAGGAGTTCCGCCGGCTGGGGCGGGCGCTGGTGGAGGCGGAGACCGGGAGGGGAATGTCGGCGCACGCGGTGGCGGCGATCCGGCTGCTGCTGCTCACGGGGTTGAGGCGGAACGAGGTGCTGGGGCTCCGCTGGCGGGACGTGGACCTCGATGCGCGCGAGCTCAAGCTCGAGGACTCCAAGACCGGAGCGAGAGTGGCGCCGCTTTCGCCGGAAGCGGCTCAAGTGCTCGCCGGCATCCCGCGCGTGGAGCGGAACCCGCATGTGATTCCTGGGAAGAAGGCGGGCACTCACCTGCGCAACCTGAACGACGCCTGGGACCGTATCCGCAAGCGCGCGAAGCTGGAGGACGTGCGGCTCCACGACTGCCGCCACTCGTTCGCGTCCAGGGCGCTGGCGCTCGGCGAAGGGTTGACCATGATCGGGAAGCTCCTGGGTCACACGAAGGTGGAGACCACCGCGCGGTACGCGCATCTTTCGCGGGAGTCGGTGCGCGAGTCCGCCATCCGCGTCTCCGACAGCATCGCAGCCGACATCCTGAAGGGATACCCGGTCGGCGGCGGGGACCAGGCCCCGGCCACCACGGCGGCTTGACGGTGCCGCGTGCCAAGCTCGACGACATCACCGAGAACGAGCCGCACTGGTGGGAACAGTGCACGGGAACACAAGCCAGGCTTCCCATGCTGGTGTCGTAAGCCTGGTCCGGTCTCCAGGCTACTCATCAATAAACGCCTCTGGAGTAGGCTTCCAGCAACAACTCCATATCCTTCCCGGTCCACTGCCAAAGGTGATCGGCGAAAACACCGCAGTTCGGCCCCCACGTGTCGCCTGTCCGGTGGAACCTTAACTGCTCCACGGGCGCCAACGGATATGCCGCAGCCAGTTCTTCGTGGAGTTCCGGGCTCGGGTAGTCGAAATAGCTCCAGTAGCGGATATGAAACTTGAAACCGTCGTCACGATGGTTCTTTCCCCAGTGCTCGAATTCCTCACGTAGCAGGCAGACGAAATCCTCCCGCGAATCTCCCACAATGTCCCGGGCTGCCACTACGCCGGGCGGTGTCGTCTCGAAGATGACAATGGGTTTCGGATCGAACTCGAAAACCCTCAACGTATGGCGTTCTGCGACGACGTCGGGGAGACGCCGGTCGAGCCATGCCATCAACGAACCGCCAATGATGCGACGATGCGAATCTTGTTCGGTAAGGTCTTCAGGATCGTTGATAGGGCGGTCCTCACGCCGCTTGTTGGCAAAGAACAACAGTTCGGCTCTGTATTCGTGCTGTGTCATGGCAGAAAGGCTTCTACCTGTTGCTGCTACCATCCTCGTCGGCTGTTGTCGTGTGCTGCCGTTTCAACATCTGGTCGCGGTCGCCTTTGCGGAAAACCCAACGCACCCCTATACCGGCGCATTGACATTGGGCCGCCATTCCCCGACCCTTGCGGCGATTTCCTTCACTTCGTCGACGATGGCCGGCGTCTGCTCGGCCATGAACTGGCCTACTTGCGTGCTTTCAATTACCCACATCATTGATTTGCAAGGTGGCGCCAAGGGCGATGTC
>JAPPNF010000149.1 GCA_028818755.1 Deltaproteobacteria bacterium
CAAAAAACTTGCCTTCGTCTCACTCGATCCTCGCCAGTATACTTTCACAGTCTCCTGGGGCGAGCGCATCGACATCGCCGCCTGACGTCCGGCCGATGCCTCAGGCCTTCGGAGCCCCATCTTCGCAACTGACCGATTTTCACGGAGAGATCGCTGCACATGAACCGTGCATTCCGTTGGACCACGGATAAACAGGGCGATTTCTTGCGCGTACCCGCCATATGCACAGGGTTTTCCACAGAGCCTGTGGCCAACCTGAAAGGGAACAAATGCGACATGACCGAACTTCCACGCAATCCTGACGGCTCGATCGACGTACGGAGCCAGGAGTTCCACCGGTTGCGGGCGGACACCTTCATGTCCAGGCCCGCCCGGGACATGTGGATGATCGCGACGCTGCTGGCCGGGTTCGACCCGGACGAGTTGTGGGAAGAAATCCGGCGACAGCGGGCGGGAAGGAGGCCTTGTGGAAGAATCAACGAGCCGACCGTGCTCAATGCGATGGATGCCCTGATGCGGCGACACCGCCCGGAGCTTGCGAAGCTGGAGGGAGGCGGCCATGAAGATCCGGCTTAGGCGCGGCAAGGTCCGCGATCCGGTCCCGGCCTACGGGGTGTACGTGGGCGACAGCCGAATAGGAACCGTCATGCGGAGCGCCTTGCCCGTGCGCCGCAGGCCCTGGACCTTCTTTCCGTACGCGGAGCACGGCGAGCTGCGCGAGTACAGGTTGCGTGATCTTCGCAAGGCAATCCAACGCCGGGTAGACCGCGGGACCTTCGGAACGTTTGGAAAATGACGGCGCGGACGGGCAGACAGGGCATGGTCACAACCCCAGATCCATCCCGGACTCCCGGCTCCGTTCCTGCGCGGGCGGTTCCGGGGCTTTCTCCGGCGATGTCCGGCCGTCAACCTCTTTCGCGGCAGGCGCCTTGGGTTCCTTATCCGGTGATTTTCCACCCAGCCCCACGGCATCGACGGCCCTGTCCCGCACGGCCGCTGCCGTCTCACCGACGCCCTCCAACGCCGCGATGCGCTCCCCGGTCACGGCCTGAAGCTGGGCGCGAAGTTCCTTCGCATCGTCCGTGACCAGCTCCGCCCGGTCGCGCGCCCGGCTGATCTCGACGTAGAACGACTTCTGCGTCGTGAGGTGCGGATGCCGCGCTTCCATCGCCGCGATCACGTTGTCCACGGTGCGGCCCTGGAACGCGTGAACGGTCGAGGCCCAGGCATGGTCGAGATGGCGAAGCTGCAGATCGTTCCGCCCGAGCTCCAGGTTCCGCCCCTCCTCGAGACGCAACGTCACCCGCCCCTTCCCTACTTCCGAAACCTCCGCCGTGCGGCTGTTGACGAGCCCCCGGCCCGCGTCGTTGCGGGTCCAGCGGATGCGGTCGCCGGCGCGAAGCTCGATCTCCTCCATCCGGTAGACCTCGGTTCCCCCCCTGCGGCCGCCCACTTCCGAAGGCTTCCAAGCGACGGTCCCGCCGTCCCCGTCTTCCAGAATCACCGAGCGGGCCTCGTGGTCGACGCCCACGACGAGGCGCTCGTCGCCCTTCTCGACCCCGAGACGTTTGTACGGACGATGGAACGCGACCACGTCGCCGACGGCATAGTTCCCCGCCAGCGCCTTTTCGGCATTGGTGTAGCCCTTCGACACGAGCCGCCCGGAAACCATCGCCGGGCCGCGGATTCGCCCCTCCCGGGCCAGGCGCTCGCGGATGTGGCTATTGATCGCCTGGCGGAGCTTGTGGCTCGGCGCCATGACGCCGGTGTTTTCGCGCGCCTCTGGCGGGAGCGCGAGCCAGCGCGCCGCCACCGCGCCCGCGATGTTGTCCGGCTTCACCTGAGCCACGTTCGAACCCAGCTTCTCGAAGGCGCGTTCGATCTCCCCCTTGAGGCTCGCCTCCACCGCTTCCCTGAGCGCCGGGTCGCGTTGGCGCATGATCTCGTCCATGACCGCGGTCTTCATGCCCGCGGCCTGGAGCTGCGCGAAGGGTTTGCCCGCATCGACCGCGTCGAGCTGCTTGGCGTCGCCCACCAGCACGACGCGCGGGATGCGGAAGGCGTTCACGATGCGCAGGAGGTCGCGGGCCTGCACGGTCGAGGCCAGCGAGCCCTCGTCCACCACGAGGATCGTCCTGGCGAACGCCGCCCGCATTGCCCGCTCGCCCTTCTCAGTGAGCCTTCCCTCGGCGGCGCCGGCGTTCCGGGCAAGGAACCGTTGCAGGGTTTCGGACTCGATGCCGGCCTCTGACGCCAGCGTCTTGACCGCGGATGCGGACGGCGCCAGCCCGACCATGCGCCAGCCCTTCTTCTCCGCGAGGGTCCTGACCCGGTCCAGCATGGTGGTCTTGCCCGTGCCCGCATAGCCCTGGACGCCCACCACGCGGTCTGTGGCGGACAGGATGAGCTTCACCGCATCCTTCTGTCCGGCGGTGAGCGGTCCTCGATGAAGGCGGCCCTGCACCGCCCAGCTCCGCATCGGCGCGTCCCCCTGGCCCTCGCCCGAGCGCATCAACGCGATGGCCTCGCGCTCCTCTCCCACGGTCCGGTCCGTCGTGAGCGCGTCCTCGGCGCCCGGCAGGCTTACGGCATGAAGCGCGCCCGCCTTTTCCAGGCCCGCCACCTCCCGCTCGGCCTCGGCCATGGTCACCCTTCCGGGCTCGTGCGCGAGCGCGGCGGCGAAGAGATCGGCGCGGGCGAACACGGCCTCGCGTTCCGAAAGGTGCTCCATCGCCCAGGCGACGGCCTCCGCGGACGGCTCACGCGCGGCGGCGACCTCCGCGCCCCGGTCCCGCATCGCCGGCACTGCGACCTTCGAAGCCGCCGCCTGAGCGAGCCCTTTGGCGTCGAACCCCAGGTCCGCCGCCTGCTTCTCCCAGACGCCCCGGAGCGCGTCCCGGTCGACGTCGCGCTTCTTCGCCCGCGTCATCAGCGCCGCGCGCTCGGCGATCCGCGGGTTCTCGGCGGTGGCGCCCAGGCCGCGCTCCTCCATCGCCGCCTCGATCTCGGCCCTGCGTGTCGAGAAGGACTCGATCACCCCGCGCGATACGCCCGCGATCTCGAAGCGCCCGTCCGCGTGAGTCTTCTCGATGCCGTAGCCGAATTCCGCCAGGTTCCGAGCCAACTCGTTCCGGTAGAGCATGCCGATGAGCTTCTGCCGCTCGTAGAGGCCCTCGTTGGCCATGGTGCGCCACTTCCGGTCTTCGCCCCGGACCATGTTGGCCAGGACGGCGTGAGTGTGGAGCTGCGGGTCGAGGTTCCGCGAGGTGTCGTGGCGGAATATCACGCTAAAAAAATTATGCCATAAAAATCAATAAGTTAAATGGATATCATGAGAGTCAAGTAATCAATGTGAAAGCGGATTCGTTCCAAGACAAGCGTATTCCCGCGCTCGCCTGTCGGTAAGCGTTCGGGCCTGCCGTGGAGATCCGTGACGCTCGGCAGAGGGGAAGGCC
>JAPPNF010000076.1 GCA_028818755.1 Deltaproteobacteria bacterium
AAGTCGAAGGATTCATTTTGCAACTCCCTCGTTTTGTTGTGACAGGCCCGGATCGGAAGGGCGATCGAGGTTCGTATCGCGGCCGTCTGTGCTGTTGGGCGCCTCCTTGTACATTGTGAAGTGTCTGCCGCCGACCTTGAAGCGGCAGGCTTCGATTCCGCGCTTGCGGAGCACGCGCTGGCGCACCGTGCACGGCTCGATCCCCATTTTCGAGGCGAGTTCCTTCTCGGTCACGTAACCTTGCTCGCGCAGCCTGGCCCGCTGCAGCTCGGTGCAGCTGGGCCAGTTCCGTTTGCCGCGTAACTCCTGGATGCAGCGCGCGGTGAAGGGCTCGCCTTGAGCATCGCTGCGTCCGCGCCTGTTGAGTTCCTCGGCCACCGTGTCGTTGTCGTGGCCCTGGTCGACGAGGGCCTTGATCTCGATCCTCGCTTCTTCGTCGTGCGGCATACGCTGCCTCTTCACGAAGTAGGGTTTCGGCAGCTCGATCTCGAGCGTGTGGGTCTTGCCGCCGCGCAGGCGCAGCCCGATGGTCGCCCGGTAGCCCTCTCGGGTCAGGGTGGCGTCCTCGATGAGCAGGGCGAGAAGGCGCTTGCGGTCGACGTTGCCGGTCGTGGGCGCGTTCCAGACCCGCCCGAAGTCGCGGGCCATCTCCAGGACCCGCTCGTCCTGCTCGGCCGATATGGCCTTCCGATACGCCTTGCCGAACTGCTCGCGCTCGGCGACGGCCCGGGTAAGCGCCTCGAGGCGGGCGTTCCACTCGGCCTCCAGAGTGGCGGCGACCAGGCGGTTCGACGGATCGACCGCCAGATATCTGCGCCGCGCCATGTCGGCCTCGGAGCGCAGCGCTTCGATCCGGTTGGCGTGCTGGCGGTCGGCGGCCGCATGGTCGGCGCGCACCTGGTCGCGCACGGCCAGGGCGAGGGCGATATTCTCCCGGTTCACCGCCGCCACGATGAAGTCCGACACGGCCGCATCGACCTCCGGGCCGCGCAGGCTCTGACAGGTGCGGGCTCCGTGGCGGACGACGTTGTGCCTGCAATAGTAGTACCACCGCGCCGGGTCGCCCCGATCCGGTCGCGCCGCACTGTAGTGGCTGGTCATCCGGTGCCCGCAATGGCCGCAGACGACCCGCGACTGGAGCAGGGCGAAGCCGTCTCGCGGCGGTGGCTGACGCCCGGCGCCCGGCATGAAGCCGGTGCGGTTGTTCTCCAGTGTCTCCTGGTTGCGGCAGTACTCGTCCCAGTCGATGTACCCGGCATGGGCCTCGGGGATGCAGACCTGCCAGTCCTCCATCGCCAGCGAGGTGTACCGCGCCTTGCCGTCGGGCCGTTTGCGGGTTCGCGAGCGCCCGTAGACGAAGCAGCCGGCGTAGCGCGGGTTGTGAAGGATGAACAGGATATGGCTGTGATTGGGCACCGACCACATCAGCTCGCCATGCAGCCTGTAGGGGCGCGACGGCAGGGTCACGGCGTTCTTGCGGAACCACTTCAGCGTCTGCATCGCGGATCCCGTGCGGCGGAACGTGGCGAACACCAGGGCGATCGCCTCGACGACGGCGCGGTCGGGGTCGAGCACGACCTCGTCGCGGTCGTTGTAGGCCAGGCCGAGGGGCAGGCGCATTTTCAACGCGCCGCGGCGCGCCTTGCTGCGCTGGCCGCCGAGCAGGCGCGCGCGGATGCTCTGCATCTCGTATTCCGACAGGGCGCCCTTGAACCCCATCAGGAGCCGGTCGTTGCTGTCGTTGGGATCGTAGAGGCCGTCCTCGTCGAGGATCAGCGTGTCGCTGAAGGCGGCGATCTGGAGCAGCCTCTGCCAGTCCGCCGCGTTCCGGCATAGCCGGGACACCTCGAGGCTGAGCACGATGCCCACGTCGCCGGCGGCGACCCGGTCCATGAGATCGCGGAAGCCGCTCCGGTTGCCGCTGTACTCGCCGGACATGCCCTGATCGTCATCGATGGTGCGGATCCGCTCGTCGGGCCAGCCGAGCGCGATCGCGCGCTGGCGCAGCCCGTACTGGCGGTGCGTGCTCTCGGTGTGATTGACGACCTGTTTGGGCGAGGACTGGCGGATGTACAGGCAGGCCTCGCGGCGCCGGTGATGCTCGGCGACCTTGAACGAGGTCGGGACGTCAGACATGGCGGATTCCCTCGACATGGCCTTCATGGGCGAGAAGGTCGCGGACCATGGCGGCGGCCTCGTGCATGACCGGGACGAGGTCGAGCGCGGGCGGTGCGCCGGCCGGCCGCGCCGGTGGCGGCACGCCGGCAGTAAGCTCCAGGGCGCGCGCCATGCCGTGATGACGGAGTATGGCGATCGCCTGGTTGTCGACATTCTCTCTCCACTGCCGGCGCCAGGTGCGGTAGCGCTCCAGCCCCTCCATGTCGAGCCACGGCATCATGACCGGCGGGGCGGGTTTTTTTTGGCGCGCGCGATCGCCTTGTCGAGCCCGCGCGGATGCAGCGTGACGCCGAACCGCTCGGCGATGAGAGGAACCAGCCTGCGGCTGCCCACCGGCCCGTGGCGGGTCCTGTAGTCCTCGACGAAGGCGAGGATCTCGGCGGTGATCTTGTGCGCGCCGCGCGGCCCCCGGCGCTGGGGGATCAGCGCCTGCAGCCCGCCCTCGCGGAACGCCCTGTTGGCGCGCACGCAGGTCGGCACCGAAGTGCCGAAGCGTTCGGCGGCCTCGCGGAGGGAGGCCTCCTCGGTATGGCGCACCATCTCATAGCGGACCTGGAGGAGATCGCGCGGGTCGAAGAACTCGCTGTCGGCGAACAGGGGGTCGGCGACCCTTTCCGGGTTCGGGTTGAGGGTTCCCGACTGCCGCAGGCGCTGGGTCTTGCTGTCGGTCATGACTGCGCTCCCGGTATTGATCATATACTAGTACTCATATACGACGCACCCGTCAAGCGCTGCCCGTATGAGAATGGGACAGAACGCAAGAAAAATGCGAACGACTTCCGCAATACACGGCACCGTGCCTCGTCCCCATGCGGCAAAGTTCATGATCATTATGAGCCCTTATTTCTGATCATCGACCAGCGCGTCAATCAGCGCGCGCAGCGCCGCCAGATCGTCCGCCCGGAACAGCGAGCGACCCGCCGATACCCGCTCGAAGTCGTCAACCGGGCGACGATCCGTCCATGCCCTCGGAAGACACCGCAGCGTCTCCGCATCCACCTGGCAGCGCACCACGGGAACAAAGCCGACGTTCAGGTCGGAGTGGACGCGGAACACCCGACCCAGCCACGGATGGAACGGGTGCGTTACCTCAACAACATCGTGCGACTGTAACGACCGAACGTCGGATTTTGCATTCGTCAATCGACGATAACGGCAAGATCGAGTCGTTCTGGGGCACCGTCGAGGGGCGCCTGATGGCCCAGC
>JAPPNF010000126.1 GCA_028818755.1 Deltaproteobacteria bacterium
GTGCCTCCTTTGCTGGTGAAGTCACGACCTTCTCTACCGCGTCCTGAAAAAATTACGGAATTAACAGTTATGGGCTTGACTTCCTAGGTCGAATGTAGTAGCATTCCGGTCATAGGGAGGGCGAGCCATGAACCTTATTACCATCTTCCACCGTTTCCCGGACCAAGAAGCCTGCGTCGAGCACCTGGAGAAGATCAGGTGGGGAGACAAGCCGGAATGCCCACACTGCAAGTCGGAGCGCGTGGGTCGGAAGGCTGACAGTGGGCGCGTAGGTCGCTGGAACTGCCACGCCTGCCACGCCAGCTTCAACGTGCTCGCTGGCACGATCTTCCAGAAGACACGTATGCCCTTGCAGAAGTGGTTCTTGGCCATCGGTCTCATTGTCAACGCCAAGAAGAGCCTGTCAAGCTGCCAGCTTTCTCGGGACCTCGATATCAACCAGCCTACGGCGCTCTACATGCAGCATCGCATCCGCTCCGCGATGGCATCCGGTCAAGGCGAGATGCTCCAGGGGATCGTGGAAGCGGACGAAACCTATGTGGGCGGGAAGCCGCGCAAGGGCAACCGCCACGGCAAGGGCGGACCCGGCTCCATCGACAACTTCATGGACCCGTTGCCGCCGAAGCCCAAGCGTGGACGCGGCACGAGCAAAACGCCGGTGGTCGGCGTGGTGGAGCGCGGCGGGGCGGTTCGCGCCAAGGTGGCGACGGACCTCACGGGCCGCGGGCTGCTGGCATTCATCAAGAAGCACGTCACGCCGGAAGGCTCGCTGCTCATCACGGACGAGTACACGGCGTACAACGTCATGCACAAGCACATCCAGCACGCCACCATCAACCACGCGACGCAGTACGCGGACGGCGAGACGCACACCAACACCATCGAAGGATTCTGGAGCCTGCTCAAGCGCGCATGGCATGGAAGCCATCACAAGTACTCGAAGAACTGGATGCCGCTCTACGTGGCGGAAGCCTGCTGGAAGTACAACCACAGGGAAGCCGTGGACGGTTTCTCCGTGTTCCTCCGGGGATGCTTCGCATGAACCGGTTGTATTACGGGGATTGCCTCACGGTCATGCAGAACATGAAGTCCGCGTCTGTGGACCTCATCTATCTCGACCCGCCCTTCAACTCGGATCGGACCTACAACAACATCTACAAGGACGAAACGGGCCGTCCGCTCCCGGATCAGATAGACGCCTTCTGCGATATGTGGGAGTTGGACGAAGAAACGGAACGGATCGTCCGCACCATGCCCGTGCTCATGCGCGACGCTGGCGTTGACGACAGCGCGGCGGAGCTCTGGAAGCTCTGGCTGAATGCCTTGCGCAAGACGCGCCCGAAGCTGTTGGCCTACCTGTCCTACATGACGCAACGGCTCTTGCAGATGAAGGTGATCCTGAAGGCCACGGGATCCATCTACCTCCACTGCGATCCGACGGCGGCCCACTACATCAAGATCATGATGGACTCCATCTTCTGGCATGAGAATTTCCGGTCAGAGATCGTCTGGAAGCGCACCAGCGCCCACAGCGGAGCCCGGCGCCCCGGCCCGGTGCACGACACGATCTTGTTCTACACGAAGTCCGACAAATACGCCTGGACCGGCACCTACCAGGATTATGACGATCTCTATGTCGAGACGTTCTATCCTCACAAGGACCCGGATGGACGCCGGTGGAGCCGTGCGGACCTCACGGGTGCCGGAGTAGTACAGGACGGCGAGACGGGTCAGCCGTGGCGCGGAATCAACGTTTCCTTGAAAGGGCGGCATTGGGCGCGGAAGCCCGCCGATCTCGACAAGCTGGACGCCGAAGGGCGCATCCACTGGCCCGCCAGGGAAGGCGGCATGCCGCGTCTCAAACTCTACCTGGATGAACAGCCGGGAATCCCCTTACAGGACGTGTGGACCGACATCCGGCCGATTCACAACCTCGCGGCCGAGCGCATGGGATACCGGACGCAGAAGCCGGTTGAACTGCTCAAGCGCATCATCGAATCCAGCTCGAAACCGGATGATGTCGTGTTCGACCCTTTTTGCGGCTGCGCCACGACCATTGAGGCCGCGCACCTGTTAAAGCGTCAATGGGTCGGGATCGATATCGCCATTCACGCCATCAAGCGCGTGGCGCGCATACGGCTGGAGGACCGTCTCGGGCTGAAGGAGGGGACGGACTTCGAGCTTGACGGCGTGCCGCGCAACCTGGAAGGCGCACAGGATTTGTGGGACCGCGACAAGTATCACTTTCAGAAATGGGCGGTGGAACAGATAGACGGCTTCGTCACGTCCAAACGGACGGCGGATGGAGGAATAGACGGACGTCTCTACTTCGGCGTTCCGTGGCGACCGGAGCTTCAGAGCATGGTGATCGAAGTGAAGGGTGGGAAGAACGTGTCCGTGGAGTCCCTACGCGCCCTACGCGGAGTCCTGGACAACGATGAAGCCTTGATGGCCGGGTTGATCATCATGGAGCCGCTCGGGTCAGCCAAGGACCGTAACTTCCACCGCTTCATGGCCGAAGCCGGTGATCTGGAAGTGCAAGGCGTGGAGTATCCGAAGATGCAGATTCTAACCGTGGGCGAGATATTGGACGGCAAGCGGTTCAACACGCCGGGAGTGGCGCGGCTCCGCGCCCGCCAGCCTACGTTGCCTGGAAGTCTAGGCTAGGGCTTGACCTTCAAGCCCATAACTGTTAATTCCGAAAAATTATGTGCTGTTATATCCTCCTTAACTCTCTCGTTATATCAATGGGTTATTGCATAGCCGCAACATAATCAGAACCGCAACATAAATCCAGTTATGTTGCGCGCAACATAACTCGATGTGCTCGATCGTGCCCGGCCACTCGACCACGCGGAGCGGGGCGTGAACCACCACCAACTGATCATGAGGCACGATCCGGGCGAGCAGGATCGTCATGGCTTGGCTGTCCTTGCCGCCCGACGAATTGGTGGCCACAAGGGCGCCTCGGCGGATCATGTCGCGGCACTCGGGCGGAATGTGGAGGTCGGCGCCGGGCCGGCGGCCGCGTGGCGGGCTCTCGCTCATGCCTCCCTCCCCTCATGGTCGGTCAGCGTCATCGCCGCGGTCGGCCAGATGAAGAGCGGACGGATGAGAACTTCTGGTTCATCGCCGTCTTGAGCGGGAGGTCTGAGGTTGACGGCGGCGATGGCCGCGGTTGGTTCGCCGTCGGCGAAGCACGAGACGAGGCAGAAATTGTCGAACCGGCCGCTGGTCAGGGCCTCGAACGCGCGGCGGTGATCCTCGGTGATATTGGTGTCGGGCATGGCGGCGACCTCCTTGGCGGTAGCGTGGGGGAGCCCGGCCTCGGGGCCCGGGATTCACCCAGCCCAAGCCGGCCGCCACCTCCCTGCGGCGCGCAGCGCGTCGGTGGAGGCCGAAGCGCCCGAGCCGGACTGACGGGACAGTCGCCGTGAACGGATCAGCGAAGGTGATCGTCGTCGTGGAGGCAGCTCATCCTCCATTTCGCGAAGCCAGGAATAGGGGCCGATGCGCAACGCCCATTCGGGCGGCGCCTTGCCGTGTGTGAGCGCCACGCGGCCGCCGCGTATCAACAACGTACGCAAATACGTGCCGCCTCGCTTGGAGATTCCGAGCATGCGCACCTTTCCACCGGTGCCGACGTGCCGGGGCGTGAAACCCAGCCAAGCGGCAAACTCCCGGCCCGACCCAAACGCGGCCGGGTCGCCCATGGCGGTCACCGAAGCGGTGGCGCCCAGCCACCCGTCACTGATCAGAGCGGAATTATCAGAGCGGAATTGGAACGCTCCGCGCAGGGCTTGTAACGGGCGGCTCGTTCGGCGTAGCGCCTGCAGCGCCAGGGCCGTGGCGCCGATCTCCTTCGCCATGGCCGCAAAGGGCAGGATCAAGCTGAGGTCCTTGGAACTCGTCGCCACGGGAAAGGATGCGACGGACGGCCCCGTGGTTCGGTCTACGAAACGAGCCGTATCCTCCACGACGCCAAGGCCGTGATCGCCGGAGAACTGTAAGAGGGAAGGAGGCGCAAGAAGCCGCAGCTGCTATGACAAGGGCACGGGGCGGCTGATGGTGGTCTGCTGGCCCCTTAACCAGGTAAGGAATGTGGGGTGGAGGATGATCGAAGTAGGTTCAAGAATCTGTCTCATGGCCGCAAAACAGAGGATCCAGGATTTGCTGGCTGATTTCCCAAGCCTCTACACGACGCTTGTTGAGTAGCAGGTGGCAAGCGATTGCCTGGGCGTCCCATTTCAAGTGGATTGTCTCCACGTCTCCATTCGCGCGGGTAACCGCGATTGAGTTGCCACGATCCTCGAGTGTGACCACCTTCGCCTTGGGAGTCGGCTCGATTCGATGAATCTCGAAACTTGGCGGGGGATCGCCAAGGCGGTTCCCCAACTCGACGTCAAACTTTCGGTCGTGACGCAAGAAGGCCGGCAGATCGTTGAACTCCACAACGTCTCGCGTAATCAGTGCCAAGAGGTCGGCGAGGATTCTAGGCAGGTAGCATTTCATCCGCGTCGTGACCCATCTCGGTGCGTCAGCAAATGCCCCACCATCATCCGGCCATTTTAGATCCTTTCGGATTTCTTCTATTGTCGCCATCCCATCCTCCTTCTGCACTTAGTTTACCGGGCCGTGGCTATCCGGGTCAACGGATCCGGATGCTGAGCCAGCCGATTCCCGCTTGGTTGCCTTCACCAACATGGTGTTGTCCGCTGATTTCTCTTTCATTTCCGATTACTTAACCCCATTTCACGGGTGATAGCCGCACCGCAGGACGGGTCAACGCCCCTGGACGGCTACAACAACCTCTCGTTGTCGTTTCAAGCCCCTTGATCCCTCTCGGTTGTCAAGTTCAAACTGACACAACTACCGGTGAACATCATTGACAACGTCAAGGCTGATGTCTATACTTGCGTCTACTGAAACGTCATGTAGACGAAACATGGAGGACGCAAGATGGCGAAATTACAGGTATATTATCCTCGGGTGGTCAGAGCCGCACCTGAGCCATTGGGATGGTATCTCCGTCCATCGTACGTGGACCATCGAGCAATCGCCGACGCGGTGGCGGGTGGGTTGGTTGGTCTACATGGGGTGGTGTTCGATCCTCTCTATGGGGACCGCCATTCCGAGTTGCGGCACTTGATCGTTGAGCGAAACCGAGATGCCATCCTTGATCCAAGAACACAGGAGCTAGCGTCGATAGGCGGTTTCAACAAGCGTCTGTCTGCGTTGCCTTGGGCTTTGGATCGGCCACACGGGCCGGATGATTTCGCTGATGTAGATGCCCGTCGGATCGTAGATTCGATAGCTCAGTTTGTCGTGAAAAGACGCTACACTGCGGTTCTCGCGCCGACCCACTACATCGAGAGCGCCGACAGCCCGTGGTTGGCGATCGACACGCGATTGACAGGACACTTACGGCGCTATCTCGATAGAGTGGATGCCAGCAACGTACCAATTTTTTATTCCCTGGCAGTTTCGTATGAAGCATTTCGGTCGACAGAGGAACGGCACGCCATTCTGGAAAGGCTGATGGACCTGCCCGTCGACTCCGTGTGGATTAAGGTTTCCCAAAGCGGCACCCTAACCCATGCGGCGGTCAGGAACTTGGTGTACGGGGCTACTGAGTTTCACTCACTGGGCGTGCCGCTCATTGGAGACATGATGGGTGGCCTACGCGGCCTCAGCGCCTTGGCGTTCGGTGCAGTCGGAGGAATTTGCCACGGAGTGACCCAGAAGGAGCGTTTCAGCGCGACTTCATGGACGCGGCCCGCGAGTTCCAGCAACCAAGGGTTCTCGCGGCCTACAGGAATCTACGTGGCTCCTCTTGGTATTCATCTGAAGAGAGAGGAGGCAACGGCGTTCTTTGGAGCACGTGGGTCGAAATCGCGGTTTGGCTGTCGGGAGAAGGCATGCTGTCCCAAGGGCCTGAAAGATATGGTGGACAATCCGGTTAGACACAGCCTTGTCCAGCGTTCGGGCGAACTCCGACGCCTCAGCATCCTTCCGGAAGAGATGCGCGCACAACACTTTCTTGAGGAAACACTTCGCCCTGCGACAGATGCGGCAGTTTTCGCGGAATCACTGTCATTCCAATCGCAAGAGCATTTGGCTAAGCGAATGAGTGACAACAGGAAAGTATTGGAGCGTCTTCGTGTAGGCTTGGGGAGACTTGTACAAGAGCGTCCCCTCGCGTCGTTTTCGCAGATACCTCTGCGTCGGGCAATGCGCAGTTGAGTAGGTCTTCTCGCGTGACGATTCAAAACATGGAGGGCCAATAATGTCTGACTTGGTCGCGGAAAAGAACGTAGTCGCGGAAAAACTCGAACTCTTGAAGAGCCGAGCCGCCATTCGGGCAGTCGACGTGGCGAATATGCTCGGGACTACTCCCGAGACGGTTTCGCGATGGAACCAAGGGCGTGCCTATCCTAGGCCGGTCAAGGAGAGTCTTCTTGCTGACTTAGAGTATATAGTAGAACGACTCTCGGAATTCTATTCCGACCCGAATACGACACGATCATGGTTGTATTCTAGGCACAGTTACTTCAACGGCCTTCGACCTGCTGATTTGATCCAGGAGGGGCGAATCGCAGAGGTCCTGGAAGCCATTCAGGCCATGGCTGACCCCACGTACACGTAGGTTTGGGACTACCTTAATGCTGCAGCGCGATCCTGACTTACTCGAACATCTAGAAGGCTGCCGACAAGGACCGTTCGAAGGAGTGGTCAATCGAGTGGTTTGGGTTGACAAGAGCCCCGTCCAGGGGAGTAACGGTGCCCGTGGCCGCTGGAACAGTCCAGATTGTCAGTTTGAAGTCCTGAATACGTCATGTACAGCGGAAGGGGCCAGCGCAGAATTCGAAGCGTTCTGGTCGCTATTCGAGCAGAGGCCAGACAGGCGGGCACTGAATTGGCGGCTGAGAGTTCGGCTAAAGCGCGTGGTAGAGCTGAATTTTGACGAGCTTAAACAACTCGGTATAAGACAGGCGGATTATCCAAGTCGGAATTATTCGCGTACTCAGGAAATCTCTGACGGTCTGAACTATCTGGGGTATGATGGCCTAATTGTGCCATCTGCACGCTACGAATGCAATAATCTGATTATTTTCATGCAGAATCTGGAAAAGGATTGTTTCGTAGAGGAAGGGGAGTCGAGAGAGTTTCGTTGGTCTGAGTAAACGACGTGCCCACGATGAAGATTCGGCATTGAACCGATTTGTGATCGAAGTTGGCAACGCTGAGAGGGGCTATGCTGCTGACGGCCGGGCGTCTGCGAGGCGAAGGAGTGCTTGCTCTGTGACCACCCCGAGTCGTTCATAATCAGACATATATCGGGTATTCAGACTGGGTACCAGTGTCGTCCGAACTTGTTCCCCACATTCTTCATACAACAGCTAACCGACGGGTTTCGAGCGACTGGAAGCAGCTAAGGGAGGCGGTGACTGCCGTGTTCGACCATCCAATTATCGAAGTGACTCTAGGCTTGGTGTTCTTCTACGTCGTATTGAGCTTGGTCGCGTCGGCAGTCCAGGAGTGGATTGCAAGTGTGTGCGCAATGCGTTCAAAGAATTTGCGCTCAGGTGTTGAGAATCTGATAGGCAACGACTACGCGGCAAAGGTGTATAAACATCCGCTGATAAAGAATTTAGCCAAGAAGAATGGGCTACCGTCCTACATCGCGCCGGAAACGCTCAGCAGCGTACTGCTGGAGGTCATTGCTAGGGAAGACAGCGGTAAGTCGTATGTGGCGCACACCTCGGGTGAAGCTAAGGCGATGGTGGAAAAGATCACAGATGATCACCCACTGAAGGCAATACTTAGCGCGATGATCGACCACGGTGATGATGCAGCCAATGCCCTGAAGGACAGACTTGCGGGATGGTTTGACGAAGGCATGAATAGGGTGTCTGGATGGTACAGGCGGCGGGCCAAGTTATTCATCTTCGTCATCGCGGCGACCGTCACAGTGGCAACGAATGCCAGTTCTGTCCATATGGCAGAAGAGCTGTGGCGGAACGACGCGCTGAGGACTCAGATCGCGGCACAGGCCCAGGCCGTAGGGCAAGAGGGGGACGTGTCCAAGCTTGAGGTCAGTAACCTAGAGAGCTTGGGATCGTTTCCGATTGGGTGGGGTGAGCGTGAAGGCGGCTGGCTGGATTGGTTGAAGAGGGTGTTTGGCTGGCTAATCACAATTGCAGCCGTCAGTTTGGGCGCGCCCTTCTGGTTCGATCTTCTGGGCAAAGTTGCCAATCTTCGCGGAGTGGGCGGCCAAGCACAGAGTGAGAGGTCAACGTAGTGGGGATGACCTGCTCCCGTTTGTCCGCACCTATTAGTGAGTGGATTTGCTTGTGGTCCTTTCGACACCGGGACGGAAGCTCCATGGGCGTGAGTCCTTCGAGGCTCATGTGCGGCCTCCTGGCGTTATAATCAACTCGCCATTCTTCGATGAGTTCCCACGCACATGGTCCTCCCCCTCTTCGGTCAAAGACTAACCCTTGAGTGAGGACATTCAAGGGGACCAGGTCAGGGGCGACATGTAGTACAGGATCTGTTAGATTGCGAAACGAAGCATCCGGGCTTGGAATCTAAACACGGCCAGACGGCATGGAGATGGCTAGCATCACGATCCGCAACACCGACGACGAAGTGAAGACCCGCCTTCGTATGCCAGTGGAAGGAGGGCTGCTCCATGGAAGAGGAATTGCAGATCCCGCGCGAGGCAGTCGGGAGCACGCCGGGATGCTCAAGACCTCGCGAGCATCATCCGCGGCTATTTCGAACCGTCCGGGAGGTGGACGTGAATTTACTTCCGCATAACCGGCGTATGCATGCGGCGCCGATTCGATTGCGGCGGGACGTGTCTTAATGCTCGATACCGAATCCTATGTTCCATCTGATGCTCTCTACTCTTTTTTGGTGATGATGGTCGTCGATTCTAGCAAAGTAGGTGGTGTTCTATGACGAGAAGAGTATTTTATAGTTTTCACTATGCTCCGGATAACTGGCGTGCGAGCCAAGTGCGCAACATCGGCGTAATTGAAGGCAATCGTCCAGCAACGGACAATGATTGGGAATCTGTGACAAGGGGTGGAGATAGAGCCATCGAAAAATGGATTGCTGATCAGATGTATGGGCGATCCTGTACTGTGGTGCTGGTCGGCGCGAACACGGCCGGGCGGAAGTGGATTAACTATGAGATCATCAAATCTTGGAATGATGAGAAGGGTGTTGTCGGAATTCGTATCCATGGTTTAAGGAACCGGGAGGGGAAGATATCGAAGAGAGGACTGAATCCGTTCGATGTTATCGATTATGGCAATAGTGGAAAGAAGCTTTCATCTATTGTGAAGTGTTACGACCCTAGAGGGCAGAACAGTCGAGAACGGTACGATTGGATTCAAGCTCATCTTGCAAATGCCGTGGAAGAAGCAATCGCAATACGAGACAAGCACTAGTCAGAGGGAGTTGTGGGAGAACGGAGAGACAGTTTATTCGCGATGGCTCCGGCCCAACGATCGCCTGTTTGTACAGATGGGATATTCGCCTGACACCGGCCGCTTCTGGTCGGGAATATTCTAAGCAGCGTTTCCGATTTTGTCCTCCTTTGGTTTCGGCAGACAACGGGCGAAGACCTCCGTCGGCGTCTTGGTGTTCATGCCGTGGCGCTGATCGGCCTTTGGGTGTTGTAGGTGATCAGGTCTGTGCAGGCGCTCGACGAAAGCTGTTGGAGTGGGTCTACGGATCAGGTGGGTGCGGCGCTCGATATCGTCGAGTTGGAGGAACATCTGTGGCGGTCGACGGCGGTCTGGCCGACGATGAAGGTGTCGAGGGCCACTAGGTTCCCGGTATGGCTGGTGTGGATGTGGCGTTCGCGGAACTCAGGTGAAGCGTTCCAGCAACCGGATCTGCTCGGAGTTGAGCTCGATCTAACGCTCACAGGTGGTCTTCTCAAAACTTAGTAGCCGCACCTGTTCGGCGAGTAGCTAGTGACGGGACCACACGCTGAGGACCTCTCCGGAGGAGACCTGCACGCCCTGGAGCGACAGCTCGTGGGCAACCCGCAGGGACCCCGTGGGTGGGGTGAGGGGCATGGGGAGGATGGCGGCCTCAACCTCCTCGGAGACCCGGGTTGGGATGCGGTCCCTTGGCCAGCCGATGAGCCGGCTCCGTAACTCTGGTACTTGCGCAGGATCGCGTAGAACTGTTGGCGTGAGTAGCCCATGATACGGCACGTCTTGGACACGTTCCTCATCTCTTGGCCGAGTCTAGGAGGCGTCGATGTCCGAATCGGAGAGAAAAGCGAGAATATCTGGACTGTCAAACGTCGGTGGTGAATCGTCGCCAGAGCCGTAGCTCCGGCGCCACTGGCTGATCCGTTGGGCGATTGAAGCGAGCTTCCTGAACCGAAACGTTAAGGTGACGATGGAAAACCGCAACATAGTCCAAATCGTCCCTGAGATCTTGATCCATGTGTGGCAAGCGTCCCGCGAGTTCGACTACAGCTCCCCCGGTAGAAACGACCGGGACAATTGCGGCGTTGGGCTGTAGTCGACGGAATATGTTAAACTCTTCAAGAATACCTTCCATACCGCCGATGAACACCCCTGCCGTATAGCGATAATCGGAAAGCATTCGCTCGCGCATGAACGTAAGACTCTTTTGTCGGTCGTTCTCGATGTCATCGGTGAACGTCACATTGTGAAAACGTTCGTTGTCCTCTGGAAAGTCGTCCGAGAAGTGTAGGGACTGATATAGCCGAACCCAACTTCCGTAGTCGATGTTGATAGTTTCCGCTACCGCCCAAATCATAGGCGTAATCGCGGGATGGCCACCCCATACTAGAAGGCGTCGGCCCAAAGTTACATTCATCAATGCCGACACAGCTGACGCGATAGCGACCGCATCAGCCGTCGCAGCGTATTCCGGCCCACGTTTCGGGTCAGGAATGCTAGCCGAGAGAAATACGGCGTCTGCCATTTAACCCTCCCAGGCCGCAAGGCGCCAAGCCGCCTCAGAGAGCTTGATCGCCTGGACTGTTTTGATGTTCTCATTCAGCCAATTGAGATGAGTGCACCAAGTGGTACGAATGCCGACGTGATCATAAACGAGTACTGGTATTTTTTTCTGGTCTGCTTGTTGAGCGTGATTGGCTATGTCATTCAAGACCTCGGCGGTTGGAACACCTACGACAGGGTAAGCCCAAACCCGCTGGTCATCCGGTAGACGTATCGCGATTGCGCGATGAGCACCAATTCCTTCTACGGTGGCGCCGAACTTTTGGACGTCGGAACGTAGGCGTCCAGTGATCGAAAGGTACCGTGACGCGATGCTCCGACCGCGAACGCGCTCCACCGCGAGGGTGATTTCGGAAGCCTTGTGAGGAATAATTAGGCGATCGGCTGTCACCTCACCAGGCTGCAAATAAATTGTTGTAGCAAGATCTGTCTGCCTACTCGGCTGGTGGTCGGGCCACACGACACGGAGCACGTGGATCTCCTTGGCTAAAGCGCGGCCGAACTCCTGCCGTGTCCACTTGCTATTAAAGTAGTTCGGAGTTTCGAGCATAACCACAACGTCGGAATCGGAAAGACGGTGCCACAGTACGTCCTGAAAAGGGTCCCCGGGGCGGATGTCGTGGGTGTCCAGAAAGACGTCGAAGCCGCGGGCGGTTAAGAGGTCGTGAAGCTGTACCGCAGCAGATTGAGATTCGACACGCCGGTAACTCACGAAGACCCGTCGTTGACGCCGTAACAGCCCTACGGCTTCGAGCATGGCGGAGGTCAGTTCGGTCAGAGTTGGATCGTCGTCCCGACGACGGAGACCGTTCAGGGTTTGCAAGAAGGCCGGAATATGCGTGTCGAAGTTGTCTGTGGGCGCTAGCGTCGGAATAATCGGTGCATTGTCGTGGACAATGTCCTTCACTATATCTGCATCCACGTGGTCCGGGTTTCCAAAATAGGCCGCCACAAATGCTGCAGATTTGTCGCGGCCAGCAATGCTGGCGGAGTCATGGATGGTTACGTGCTCTCCCAGGGATAGGCTGAATTCGGTAATCATTTCTTCTATTGAAGCGGCGAGCGCATCGCGCTGAGCCGAGGAGAAGGTACCCAATATCCCGAACTCATAGATGTTCAAAATCGTCTCCTTGCCAGGGTCGAGTTACGGTCAATGAAGGCGAAGAGGACAAGGGAAATATCGGTGTGACTCATGGGATCTCCAACACGAGCTTGGTTCAAGGACAACGGCGGACGGCGACTTGTCACTACCGTTGCTTTGTAAGATTAAATTCATCGTACCTCTCGGCTTTCTGGTACGCGTTGTCGATGTACTTGTCGAGATCCGCCAAAAAGTCCGACTCGTCGATCAGGGATATGTATGAGCCTTCCAATTGGCTATGTGATTTGCAATTGGCGCATGCGTATCCTTGGTTCCTACGTTTATAACGGTTATTATTTATTATCGGGTACAGTTTTGAGTTGTTGATCGTTCGTACGATACACCCATCGGGCTTTCTCGAAGTCGTCACTAGCCAATCGTAAGCACCGGCCATCTTTTGAACTACTCCGACCACACCATTGGTTTTTGACGTTCGGCCTTTCCGACTGATTTCCTTCAAACAATATTCGATTTCCCAATCGATCCATTTACTGGCCGTAAAGTTGGGAGAGACAATTACTATCGTCACCGAGGTGTCGTACATCATATCGGTGAGTTTGCCTTTTATGGATTCTGTGGACGAGTCGGTAAGGTCCGGTGAATCGGAAGTTTCTCCTTGATAGTAAGTAGCGTCCTCTCCAAGAGCGGTAATGATCGTGTCGCGCAGTTGTTGGGCTTCACTGTATTTGTAGGATATGAATGTCTTTCGCGCCATGGACTACTCCTTCGGCCTGTATCCAAATGCTGTTAAAATGCGCGAGGCGCGGGCCCTTGCGTGCGTCGATCATCGTGAAATATATTGAAACAATTCGAAGGGAACGTCAAGGCGGGTGTGAATGCGGGTTGCGGCGTGAGCGCTAGTGGGATCAAAGACTTGAGTGCAGGCGAATGTCCTGGTGCACAGACGAGTGTGATTGGGGACCGACCGGAGGAAAGGGTGACTTGGACGTCAGGTTGGGAAGGTCGTGACTAGTGCTGTCGTTGAAGGCGGTACTTCGTAGGTGAGTCCCGGGACCGTACGGCAGTTTGCACCGCGAGACAACCATAGCTGGGCGAACCGCTAGCCGGGAAAGAAGCATTGAACTTCGACCCGAGGCGCACGAAGGTCGCTCGTGTAACTAAAGATGTCTGAGCCGTTGCGGAAACCAGCGTGTTGCCGGGGGGTGTTGGTGCCGCTCCAATCGTCGCCGCTGGGATTGCAACAAGACATGCTGCTGGCAGGTCCCGGAACTGACTCCTCCGCCAACCGGGCTGCCCCGACGGCTGCGCGGATGGGTTGGGACCGGGTCTATGCGGCTCTGGCGCGTTCATCGCGGGTGCAGTCGAGGTGGTGAAAGGAGGCTGGTCGAGGGTCAGAATCAACATCCGCCGTCTTCCATCCGGTCGTCGACATCTTTTCCGTCCGGGATGGCTGCTGTGGGACGTGATGACGGCGGCCGGATGGGTTGGTATATTGCCGGGACTATCGAGAGTGAACTGTGGAGACGGGCCAGCGTCCTGTGGAGGAAGGGGAGTTGTGTGAGCGTGTGACGGGTAGTAGCCGTCACAGAGTTGGGTGATGGCGGTGGGCGAAGAACTGGCCGATCCAACCTCGGTCAGGCAAGACGCAGAGCCTGCCTCCGACCCCCAGCTATCAGTGAAGTAGCCGCAGGACAATGGCCGGTGGCCTCCGAAATGTCGTCGCTGCATGAAGAACGGCCACTGGCGGTGGATCGGTATCAGAAGAATCGGACAGAGCGATTTTGGCGGACCCCCTTTATGACTCCAAAACCGTGATATTGGATAGTCATCTATGAATTACGGAGGTTGCGTTCTGATGGGAGTGGACGTCCGCCGTACAGCTAACGCGTGATGGCAGGCGTGATCTTGTGCGACGCGCCAGTGTGCTGCACCAAGGCCGAAGAAAGTTTACGAGATCGAGATTGCGCTCAACGAAGCGTTGGAGACGCGGTCTTCACAGGTTCACCGTCAAGAGGATGGCTAAGAAAAGACGCCCTTTCAACAAAAGGGGCTCCAAGCAAAATAAACAGAGTTCGTCAGCTAGGTCAGCGACGAGAGCCGGATCGAATGCCGGACGTGGATTCCGGTTTCAGGACGCTGTTGCGGTCTGGCTTGCGGTGGGTATATGGGCTGGCCAGAGACCACCTTCAATCATGATTCCGGAAGGTGGTGATGACGTAGAATTGCGCGGTGGGGATACAACTTTTGTACAGATCAAGAGCCGGCGCGACCATCTGGGCGATTACCCGGAGAGCGCTGCTGTTCGACATGTACGGGACTTGTGGGACCGCTGCATTGGTTCCACTCCGCAACCTGATCTGATGGAGCTTGTTCTTGAACGAAATGTTGTTGGATTCGCTCCGTCGAAAGAACATTGGACGACCTACACAATCGATGGACCAATCAAGGCAAGGCTTGCAAGCGCTTCCGGGTCGGGTGATCTCGTCAAAAAAACATCGATTACGGTCGCCGGTTCGCCTCAAGAAGCGTCGATCAATGTGATCGCCGATCAATTGAAATGTTCCCCTGTCGTCGCCCAGATGTGTTTTGCCGAACTACTAGTCCGAGTTGGTGACTTGGCCGACGGCAACGGAAGACTTGGGCCGGAAGGTTATCGTGGATTGTCCATGAGTGACACGGAAGGATTGATCCGCGACGTGTTGGCCAACGTCGATGTCGATGCGATCGAGCGCACGGTCCGTGATGGGGTTTGTGAACCTGTCGATTTCCTGACACCACTTTACGACCCGAATTTCTATCTTGGGGTAGATGTCGAGCCTGGCCATGTAGCTGCAGGTCTGGTGTCAGAGCGTCCGAGGGAACGGTCTGCTGCTGTCCAAGCCATCGATGCACGGCGCGCCGTCCTCGTCGTTGGCCCTTCGGGCGCAGGGAAATCAGCGATCATGTGGGAAACGGCGCATGCGCTTCGTCACACCGTGCGATGGTTCCGAATACGTCGGCTTGACATAGTCGACATTCCGGCGGTACGGCGGCTGGTGCAGACATTCCGTGCATCAAAAGACAGCCCGGTGGGTTTCGTCATGGACGATGTTGGACGAAATGGTGCGGAGAGCTGGGGGACATTGCTGAAGGAAGTTATGTCGGTCCCCGGTGTTGTCATGCTTGGTTCTGTCCGGGAAGAAGACGTCACGCTGATCGCCGAGCGCGCGCGTGCGGCGGAAGTGCGCGCAGATCCCGATGACGAGTTGGCAGAGCGCCTCTGGCATGAACTGCAGGATACAGAAAAAACGGATTGGACCGGTTGGCGAGAGCCCTGGCGTCTCAGTGAGGGCCTTCTTCTCGAATATGCTCATATACTGACCCGGGGACAACGGATGCGGGAGCTCCTGTCCGATCAGGTCGCTGCCAGAATTTCCGATACATCGCGTTCGCTCGAACTTAACATTCTACGGTCCGGAGCATGGGCGGGAACCGCACAAGCGGAAATAGATGCGCTACGATTGGCCCGGAGACTCTCGGTCAGTGAGGGCGATCTGTCGCGAGCGCTCCAGCGGCTTATTCAAGAGCATTTGGTGCGGTCGCCAAAGCCCGGCACGCTGGCCGGTTTACACCAGCTACGATCAGAAGAGCTACTGCGTCTGACCCATCAATTGCCGCTGCCGACTCTTGAGGCGAGTTTCGAGAATACGGTCGTGAGCGTGCATCCCACGGATCTCGAACCATTGATTGCCGATGCTTTATCGCAGCGACGTCTGTCGGTTTCGGCGGTGGTTCATGCCTTGATCAGCCGTTTGGAGCAGGAACCGGACGCGCTAGCGCTAGCATCCGCGCTTCGTGGCTTGGGCTCCGGACGTATTGCCGCGGGAGTGGATGAGTGGCTGGGCACTTCCGAGGGGCGTGCGCTGCCGCGTACGCAGGTCGGAAGCGCTGCAATGATGGGGGTTTCCGGCATTGACTTCAGTAGCCTCCCGATTCTCCCGGAGATTCAGGCAGCAGCCAATCGGCTCTCGGAAATCAAAGGTTCGCGGCGAGCCGATCCGCGACATTTGTTGATGGATGGGATGTCGCCAAACACTCTATCCGCCTTGCTCAAAACGGCCGACCTAAAGAGCTTGAACGAGATCCTTGCGGCTCTGGTCGGTACGCCTTTGACGCCGGCAGTTCGCGCTGCATTGGACCATGCACCACCATCGCTCTTGAGCGATGACCTCAGAATTGTGGGTTCCGTTTTGGGTACACTAGCCGCGATAGATCGGGGGATTGCCGAGGAATGGGTCTCAAAAGTCGGACAAAAAGCGCTCTTCTCAAGGATTGAGGACGAGACCGCATGGGCAGGTGCCGTCACCACTGAATACGGACACGAGGGCCTGATCGTCCGCTGCGACCTTTGGTATGTGGCTGGCTCCAAACAAGGAAACCCTCATGACGCCGTGGTAAGTCTCTGTGAACTACTCTTGGCTCTCTGTCCCGCAGCAGAGATCGCGGGATCGCGCGCGATCACTTCGAGCGGGGAACTGGCCGGGATAAAGAAAGTCCCGCTCGCGGAGAAACAGATTCCCAGGGCAAATCTTCCTCCTCCGTCCATTCCTCAATGGAATCGGCGCTGGATTGATGCAATTGCGCGCCGCGTGGCTGCGCCGAGTTACAGCGACTATCTCACTCGAGGAGTAGCCATCCTGGATGCACTTGTGCCGGCACTGGAACAGATTTTCGATGCTCATCTCAGAGGAAAGGACGCGCTGGCCGCGTTGTTCGAAACTCTCAATTCGCTCAAAGAAGCCACTGAGACACTGACACCGCCCACCATGTCGTCCCGCGATGCTTCAGGCGCTGGACGTAGCGACGAGAATACATCTGTCACGAAGTTTCAAAACCTTCTTTACAGCACGACCGTGGATCTCATCACACGGTTCGCCGCGCTCCCGGATCAAGCGGGTGGCTATATTGCTTGGCTGAGTGAACTAATATCCGATGTGGACACGGTGATTGCCGAGGAGCCATGGCATCTTATCGCAGACAGCGCTCCGCAGGCGCTTGGGCGGCTGAAGACACTGCTTAGAAAACTGCAATTGTTGGCCGGCGAATCCCACGAAAGGCAGGAAGCCCCAGTAGTGACTTGGCGGGCACGCGGGAAGGTTGCGCGTGCGGGCAATGCGCTGCGTTTCATTTCGGTCGCTGCCAAGGCGACAGCCGAAAAGCGATTGATCGAACGCAAGAACGAGTTCGAGCGGGCGGCGCGAGCCTTAGGTGTCGAAGCGATATTCCATCTACGCGTGGATATTGCGGGCATCGTGCCGTGGCCGCCCGCCGACGTTCTTGCCCTATTGCCAGCATGTGATATCGAGAACGCGATCGTTGCGGTTGATCAGTCTACTGATTCTCTGCGGTCGGTGGTGGATACTAAGGAGCATCTAACGGTCATGCCGCTTGTCAGAGGGATCGCCATCCCGGCGCTTGCCAAGTCCGGCTATTCTTCGCTCCTGCCGGACGCCGAAGGCAGTGCTTCTTGGTTGAGGCATCTCGGTCTAAAGAGTTTAGCATCCGGCACGGCGGGTCTGTTCGGAGAAGTTCTAAGCGTGGCTGGTGAACTGGGAGCGATGGGTCGTCTCCAGCTTGGTCTTGAAGGACGGCCGCAGGAAGAGATCGACACTCGCCGGGAACTAGTCAGTCGCTTGGAGAAGAACACACGAAAGTTAAATCAGGAACTAAATGGCGTTGACAAAAAAATTCGAAGAGAGGTTTTCGAGTTGGTCGCAGTACTTCAAAGCGGTGAAATTGATTTTGCCGCTGAGGCGCAAGCTGCGCTCGATGGCCGACCGGGGGAAATCGTAAAACTGGTGGGATGCCTTTCGGTGGTCTTAATCGAAAATGAATTTCGAAAGATGACTTAGGAAGGTTAAGTCCTATGACCTGCTCCCTTTGAGTGTCTTCAAACAGAGGCTAGTCTTTCGATGGAAGAGGAAGGGGACCCAAGTGCGAGAACAGGTTCCGCGGAGCCCAGATCATGGGGATCGGCGAAGGAGCATCAGGCGGGCTAACCGCGGTCTTGTGTCGCAGGTGTTGCAAGGGCTGATCTCGTACTGGCGTTGACGTGATGGCTGCATTGCCCCATTCGTTGGGTGACTGGTCCTAGGTACCAAACGATGGCCAGTGAGGAACTTTGAGGAGTTTACACTGGCCATATAGTGTAGTCGGTCTTGGAGAATTTGGGGGACAGAGACGCGCTAGGACGCGCGCAAACTGGAGTGAATCCGCTTACAGTATGCTTACGGCGAGAATGGGAATCCTCAACAGGCCCGCAGTTCATTGACGCTATAAACGATAAGTTTATCAAAGAGTTATGAGTGATTTCCGACGTCGATACATGGTCGGCGTGGATGTCGGCGGCACCTTCACCGATTGCGTCGCGGTGAGCGGCGAGGGGAGCATGACCCTGGGCAAGGCGTCCTCGACGCCGCAGAACTTCGCCCTGGGCGTGCTCGATGCGGTGCGAGACGCCGCGCGAAACCTCGGCATGGCCGACGAGGGCGACCTGCTGAGCGCCACACGGCTCTTCTACCACGCCTGCACCATCGGCGATAACACGCTGATCACGCGCACCGGCGCGCGCACCGGTCTCATCGCCACCGCCGGGTTCGGCGACACCATCCTGATGATGCGCGGCGGCGTGGTGGCGGGGCTGCCGGAGTCCGAAGCGCACCACATGGCGGCGCTTACGAAGCCGGAGCCGCTCATTCCCAAGCCCCTCATCGCCGAGGTCAACGAACGGGTGGATTTCGAGGGCGATGCGCTCGTGGCCCTGGACGAAGCGGAAGCCGAGCGCGCCATCGGAAAGCTCGTGGAACGCGGTGTGGAGTCGGTGGCGGTCTCGCTCCTGTGGTCCATCGCCAACGACGGCCATGAACGGATCATCGGCGAGCTGCTGGGCCGGCGGCATCCCGACCTGTTCGTGACCCTTTCCAGCGAGGCGGCTCCCTTCCAGGGAGAGTACGAGCGCACCGCGACGACGGTCTTCAACGCCTATATCGGCCCCAGGATAGGCTCCTACCTGAACCAACTGCGCGCGCTGCTGCGGGACCGGGGCCTGAGGCGGGAGCCGCTGATCATGCAGGCCTACGGCGGCGTCCTGGGCGTCGACGACTCGGTGCGCAAGGCGGTGGGAACCATCGAGTCGGGTCCCGCGGCCGGAGTCGCCGCCTGCCACTACATGGGCCGCCTGAGCGGCATCGACAACATCGTGGCCGCGGACATGGGGGGCACCACCTTCAAGGTCGGCATTATCCGCGGCGGCGCCATGGAGCGGGACTACCAGCCTGTTTTCCTGCGCTACCGGCTGCTGTCTCCCAAGATCTGGGTGGAATCCATTGGAGCGGGAGGCGGCAGCATCGCCTGGCTCGAGGAGGGGATCGGCCTTTTGAAGGTCGGCCCGCGCGGCGCCGGCGCCGACCCCGGTCCGGTGTGCTACAACCGCGGCGGCGTCGAGCCCACCGTGACCGATGCCAGCCTGGCCCTGGGATACCTGAACCCCGAGTACTTCCTCGGCGGCCAGATCGCCCTCGACGTGGAGGCCGCGCGCAGGGCGTTGGAGGAGAAGGTGGCGCGGCCCCTGGGAATGAGCGTCACCGAGGCGGCCGGCGCTATCCACCGCATCGTCAATGCCCAGATGAGCGACCTGATCCGCAACGCCACGGTCCAGCGCGGACACGATCCGCGGGGCGACACCCTGTTCGCCTTCGGCGGCGCCTGCCCGGTGCATGCCGGCCGGTTCGCGGCCGAGCTCGGCATCGAGCAGGTGGTGGTCCCGGCGACCGCCTCGGTCCACGGCGCCGTGGGCCTCGTGTCCTCCGACGTGGTGTACGAGGAGGGCGTCTCGGACCGCTGCCTGGTGCCGGTCCCCGCCGGCCGCCTCAACGCGTCCTTCTCGCCGGTCCTGTCCAAGGTCCGTCGCAGTCTGGAGGATGCGGGTTTCGCCGGCGCGGATATCACCCTCGCGCGGAGCGTGGACATGCGCTACCGCTACCAGGTCCACGAGATCAACGTCCCGATCCCGCCGGGGGAGGCCGACCTGACCGAAGAGGATCTCGAGGCCGTGTATGCCCGGTTCGACGGGCTCTACGAGGCGGTCTACGGCAAGGGCTCGGCGTACCGGGCCGCCGGCCGGGAAATCGTCACCCTGCGGGTCACCGGCTCCGGGGCATTGCCCAAGCCGGTCCTGCGGCCTCTGGAGGGCGACGGCGATGTCTCGGCGGCCGAAAAGGGCACGCGGCCGGTCTACTTCGAGGAGTTCGGCGACTTCGTGACCACCCCGTTGTACGACGTCGCCAGGATGCGCCCGGGCATGGTCATCTCGGAGCCGGGCGTCATCGAGACCCCCATCACCACCATCCTGATCAACCCGGGCGACCGCGCGGTGATGGACGAGCTCGGCAACGTTCGTATCGCGGTGGGTTCGCGGGCGGCGCTTTCCAGGAGGGAGGACGATGGACCATAGCGGCGACGGCAGGACCGTGGACCCGGTGACCTTCGAGATCCTCTCGCACCGGCTCCAGCGCATCGCCAAGGAGATGGGCGCCACCATCGAGCGGGTCGGCGGAACGGTCAACACCACCCAGATGCACGACTACATGGCCTCGCTCTACCGGGCCGACGGCGAGATCCTCGCCACCGGCGAGTCCATGCCCTGGCACGTGGCCTGCGCCGGCTTCACGGTGAAGTGGATCATCGAGCGCTTCGCCGAATACGACGGCGTGCACGAGGACGACGTGTTCCTCCTGAACGACCCCTACGTCTCCGCGGTGCACCAATCCGATGTCTACCTCATCTCCCCCATCCACGTGGAGGGGCGTCTGATCGCGTGGAGCGCGTCGTTCGTCCACGTGATGGACATCGGCGCCATGTCCCCGGGCGGCGATTCCCCCGAGGCCAAGGAGATCTGTCACGAGGGCCTGCGCATTCCCGGCATCAAGCTGGTGGACCGCGGCAACCTGCGCAAGGACGTGTTCGACACCCTCATCAACATGACCCGGCGTCCCGACATGGTGGCGCTGGACATCAACTGCCAGCTTGCCGGCCACAGCGTGGCCAAGTCGCGCATGAGGCAGTTCTACGGCCACCACGGCGTCGACCTCATGGACGCCGTGGCCGCCCAGATGATCGACTACTCCGAGCGCGCGCTGCGCAAGCGCCTGGAGGCGATCCCGGACGGCGAGTGGAGCGACAGCGCCGCCATCGAGTCCAGGGAGGGCTCGTGGACCGTCCGGCTGACCCTGAAGAAGCAGGGCAGCCGCATGGTCTTCGACTTCACCGGCACCGACCCCCAGGCGAGCGTCGGCGTCAACCTGCCTTACCACGCCACCTTCGGCACCTGCTTCGAAGGCATCGTGGAGACCGTGGCCTACGATTTCCCCCGCAACCACGGGCTGTTCCGGCCCATCGAGACCATCGCGCCGCCGGGGACCCTGGTGAACGTCACCCATCCGGCGCCGGTCTCCCTCAACACCACCTCGGGCGGCGCCACCGCCAAGTACGTGGTGGTATCGGTGCTCAACGGCATGTTGGCGGGCAGCGAGGCGTGGCGCGACGAGATCATGGTGCGGATCTGGGGCGGGCGACGGGTGCGGACGTCGGGGGTGAACCAGCACGGCGCGTTCTATTCCACGAGCCTGGCCATGTCGCCCCTCAGCGGCAGCGGAGCCCGCGCCACCATGGACGGGGTCGACACCACCAAGCTCGACTTCATGACCTGTCCCAACGTGGAGTGGCTGGAAATGAACTGCCCGATGCTGTTCCTGTTCCGGCGCCATGCCAGGGACCAGCAGGGAGCGGGCCGCTATCGCGGAGGCACCGGCGCGGAGATGGCGTTCTCGGTGCACAAGGCGCCGGAGGGCAAGATCGAAGGCGTCGCCTTCGGCGTGGCCGGTCTCGTCAACGGCGGCCGCGGCATCTTCGGGGGCTACCCCGGGGCGCCGAGCATCCTGGTGCACCTGGAGGGGACGGCGCTGGGGAAGATGCTGGACGCCAACCGGATGCCGCAGGCGCTCGAAGAGCTTGGCGGCACGCCGCGGGTGCTGCCCTACGTCAGCTTCGAGCTCACGCCGGACGACGTGTTGTACTACACCCTGGGCATGGGCGGCGGTTTCGGTAGCCCGCTGGACCGTGACCCGGGGGCGGTGCTCAAGGACGTGGAGAACGAGCTGGTGTCGGTGGAGACCGCGCTGCACGTCTACGGCGTGGTCATCGACCCGGCTTCGCTCGTCGTTGACCATCAAGCCACCGAGGAGGTCCGGCAGCAGCGCCTGCGGGAGAATCGCGGAGCGGGAGCGTGAGGCGGCCGCTGCGGGAAAACCTGGAGCTGGTGGAGGAGCAGGGCGGAGAGTGGGTGCAATGCGCCGCTTGCGGCCACCGCCTCTGCGCCGCCGGCGAGGACTGGCGCGAGGCCTGTGTCACCCGGCTGCTGCCGCCGGGGCGCATGGGGCCGTTCCACGAGATCATGGAAGGCCGCGCGCTGTTGGAGGAGCGTTATTGTCCCGGCTGCGGCGTGCCGCTGGATGCCGCGGTGATGGTGAGCGAGCAACGCTCCCCGGTGCGGACCGGACCGAACCGCGTGGCCTCGGAACCGCTGGTCCTGGACGCGGCCGGCACCGCGGTCGTCGTGCTCGACCTCAACACCAAGGCCGAGGACCCGTCCCAGCCGGCTCAGCCGCTGATCCGGCCGGCCCGAGGATTCCTCGACAAGGCACGGGTGGCGTCGGTACCGGTGGTCTACACGGTGGTGGTGTGGGAGAAGGATACGCCGCACGGCGCCGCGGCGACGGCGTTGGCCCGGCGGGGCGACGAACCGATTCTTTACCCCAACGGCTACGACAAGTTCCTCGGCGGCGAGTTGCGGGAACTGCTGGAAGGCTGGGGAACCGATACGCTGGTGTTCCTGGGCGGCGCCGCCAACTTCGCGTTGCTCTACACCGCCACCACGGCCGCGCGCGCCTTCGGCTACACGGTGGTGGTGCCCCTCGACGGGATCTACGCCCTTTCCGACTATGAGATGGAGTACACGCTGCACCAGTTCACGGTGCTGCCCCGGGTCGCCGGCAAGTTCCGCTTCTCCAGGCTCGCCGCCATCGAATTCCGGTAGGAGCGCGTCGAGTGCATTGGCGACGGCTGTGGATGGGCTCGCCGCCCTTTGTTTGCGTGGCCCTGGCGGCACTTGCCGTCATCGCACTGCTGTTGGCCGTCGTGGTCCAGGTGGCGTTCCTCGAGGAAGGGCGGATTGCCGGCGGCGTCCGGACGCTCGACAACTTTCGCGAGGTCTTCCGCGACGACTCGGCCTTCCGGGCGGCCGCCAACACGCTCGGGTTCACGCTCGTGGTCGTGGTCACCTCGCTGGTGTTGGCGGTCCCCATCGCGTTCCTGGTGGAGCGTACCGACCTGCCGGGGCGCGGCTGGGTGGTTACGCTGCTCACCCTCACCCTCGCGGTGCCGGCCTTTTTCCCGGCCATGGGGTGGCAGTTCCTCCTTCACCCGCGCATCGGCATCGTCAACCGGTGGCTGATGGACTTCCTTTCTCTCGAGACGGCGCCGTTCAACATCGGCGCGGTGCCGGGAATGGGTTTCGTGCAGGGTCTCAACTTCGTGGGGCTTGCCTTCATCATGATCGCCCCCGCCTTCCGCAACATGGACCCGGCTCTCGAGGAGAGCGCCCAGGTTCACGGCGGCGGGTTCGGCGATCGGCTCCGTTACGTGACCTTGCCGCTCATGTGGCCGAGCATCCTGGCGGCGGGCCTCTACGTGATGGCGCTCGGCATGACGACCTTCGACGTTCCGGCGTTTCTCGGCATGGCGAATCGGACCTACACCCTGAGCACGTATCTGTACGTCCGTGCGCAGCCTCTCGACGCTCCGCCGGACTACGGTATCGTCGGCGCCATCAGCGTCTTCATGATGGCGCTGGCGCTTCTCATAAGCTGGTGGTACCTGCGGACCATACAGCGCGGCGAGCGCTACCAGGTGATCTCGGGAAAGGCCTACCGGCCGCGGCCGGTGGAGTTGCGCCGGTGGTGGATCGCCGGATGGCTGTTCATCGGGTCGGTGGTTTCGCTCAACCTGTTGCTGCCGCTGGGGATGCTGGTGTGGGCGTCGCTGCTCCCGTTCCTGATGGCGCCGTCCTGGCCGGCGTTGCAGATGGTGACGCTGTCCAACTTCAGGGACATACCCTGGGACACTTTCTGGTTCGCGCTGGGGAACTCCGCGATCCTGACGCTGGTGGTGCCGACCCTGGCGACCATCGTGGGGGTGGCTCTTTCCTGGAACATCATCAAGTCGAAGAGTCGCCTGTCCGGGCTGTTCGACGTCGTCTCCTTTCTCCCGCACGTCATTCCCAACATGATCTTCGCCGTGGGCGCGCTGTTCATCGCGCTGTTCTGGCTGCCGACCTACGTTCCGTTCTATGGGACCATTCTCATCATCATCCTGGTGAACGTCGTCGCCCGGATTCCCTTCGCCACGAGGATGTACAACTCGTCGCTGTTGCAAATCCACAAAGACCTCGATGAGGCGGGTTACGTCTTCGGGCTCGAAACCATGACCGTGTTCCGGCGCATCGTGCGGCCGTTGCTGGCGCCGACGCTGCTCTACGCCTGGCTGTGGATGGCGCTCCTCGCCTACAGCGAGCTGACCATGGCGGCGCTTCTGGTCACCCGCGACAATACCACGCTGCCGGTCTACATCTGGGCCATCTGGGGGGACGGAGAGCTGAACCAGGCCGCGGCCGTCTCGCTGATCGCGCTGCTCCTGGTGGTTCCTCTGATCGTCATCTACTTCGCCCTGGGCCGGCGTGCCGCCATGTGGCAGGGGTGACGGGAGACCGGTCCGCGGCGCATGGCGGCTTGCGCCGGCGAGGTGGCGCCGCGACCTTGCGCACGGCGGCACGAACCCGCTACAAGGTGCACAGGTGGGAGGTACGGCGGTGTCCGACATTGAACGGCGAAGGCGCACGGAAGGCGTCCTCTTTCTCATCGGTTTCGGGTTGTGCATCCCGGCGGCCAACTGGCTCATCGGCAACGTCGGGACGGTGTGCCCGCCGGACGCGCCGTGCCTGATACCGGTGGCGCCGGGGGTGATGGCGCCGAGCGGGGTGTTGACCATCGGGCTGGCGTTCGTGCTGCGCGACCTGGTGCAGCGGCGCATCGGCGTCCGCTGGGCGGCGGTGGCCGTGGTGGCCGGCGCCCTGCTGTCGGCGGTTTTCGCGCCGCCGGCGCTGGTGGTGGCATCCGGCGCGGCTTTCCTCTTCTCGGAGACCGCCGACCTCGCCGTCTACACGCCGCTGCAGCGGCGCCGGCTGATCCTGGCCGTGTTCGCCAGCAGCATCGTGGGCCTCATCGTCGACAGCATCCTGTTCCTGTACCTGGCCTTCGGCAGCATCGAGTTCCTGCTCGGACAGGTCGTCGGGAAGTCCTGGATGGTGGTGCTGGCCTTGCCCTTCATCATGCTGTTGCGCCGGCGTGACGAGCGTCTTGGATTGACCCCCGCCTGAGAAACACCGGGCAGGCGCTCGGCGGGTTGCACCGCCACCGGGAATCGGATTAGAGTGCCCGCGGGATCGGCCGCCGGGCGTGCACTTGGCTCTTGTCTTCCAGAGGACCCCGGGTTGCGCTGCCGACCGCGGAGTCCGACATGCTTGAACACGCGCTGCTCTCCACCGGGTTGCTCATCGTCGTCGCCAAGCTGGCGGAAGGCATCCTCCAGCGCTTCCGGCTGAACTCCATCGTCGCCTACACCGCCACGGGCATTCTCCTGGGCCCGGTTACCGGCATTGTCGAGATCAACAGCTACCTGCAGATCCTCCTGAGCATCGGGATCTTCCTTTATTTCTTCCTCATCGGTCTGGACGAGCTTGACGTCTCGGCGTTCATGTCGGCGATCCATCGCCGGTTCTTCGTCGCCGCGCTCATTTCGGTCGTGATCCCCATCATGGCCTCCCTGGTGGTCACCTTCGACCTGATCTTCGACTTCGGCCTGGGTCTCGACTTCAGCGGCTCGCTGGCTCTGGCCGGCGTGCTCTCCCTCACCAGCCTGGGCGTCGTCGCCAAGGTGTTGATCGATGCGGACCGCCTGCGGCAACCCATCGGCATCGAGATGTTCACCGTCGCGCTCATTGCCGAGTTGATCGTGCTGCTGGTCATCGGTTTCACCATCGGCGAGCACGCCCAGCACGTGAGCCTGGACGGCGTGCTGATCCTGCTGGCACAGATCGCCGTCTTCATCGTCGGGACCTGGGTGCTGGCGGGCCGGGTCATTCCGCCGCTGATCGAGCTGCTGGAGCGGTTGCTGCGGGTCCCGCAACTGTCGTTCGGGCTGATCCTCGGCGTCCTGTTCATCGCCGTCGTGGGGGCGGAGGAGATCGGCCTGCACGGCTCCCTCGGGGCGTTGCTCCTGGGCGTGGCGCTGTCGCGGCTTCCTCACCAGGTGCACCGGGACATCATCCCGGGCATGAAGAGCGTCGCCGACGGCTTCTTCGTGCCGCTCTTCTTCAGCTCCGCGGGGCTGCATCTCAGCCTGTCGTTCACCGAGATGCAGATATGGACCATCGCGGCGCTGATCGTGGTGCCGCTGGTGGGGAATTTCGCCGGCGCCTGGCTGGGCGCATCGGCGGCCCGCTTCGAAATGCCCTTCACCATCGCCACCGGCCTGATGGCCAAGGGCGTGGCCGAGATCGCCATACTGTTGGTTCTCCTGGAGAACGGCGTCATCGGGCCCGACATCTTCTCTTTGTTCGTGCTCATCATGCTCGCCTATATTCTGTTGTCGCCACCGGCTATCAGCTTCGCGGTGAGCCGCGCCAAGCCCCGGGACCCGCTGCCGTTGCCCCACCCCGTGCCGCCGTCCATGATCCGCTTCGCCCTCGACGACATCACCGTCGGCGACATCATCGACCGCAACCATCCTCACCCGGAAACCAAACTGACGGTTCGCGAGTTCGCCGACCAGTGGGTCGGCGCGGGGCAGCAGGACTACGTGATCACGGACCGCGACGGGTTCGTGGGAATCGTGTCGCTCGCCATGCTCAGGTATCTCCCCAAGCACGCGTGGAGCGACACCCCCTTGAGCAGGATCGCGCGCGCCACCACGCCGAATACGTGGGTGGACGAGCCGGTGGAAGACGCCCTCCAGCTCATGACCGAGAGCTCGCTCACGGCGATACCGGTGCTGGAACGGGAGTCCAAGGCGTTCGTCGGTTCGATCACCAGCCAGGACGTCTTGGACCTCATCACCACGGAAGTCCGCGGGTCGCGATAGAGGTCAAGCCCCGCCGTGTCCCTCGCCTCTCCCTTTGGGACGAGACGTTTCGATTCGATGCGACGGCTCAGCCGGGCCACTGTACATTAGAGCTATTCTAGCTATAATGGCCACATGAAAGAAATGGCTGCGAGAGACGCCAAGAACCGCTTCGGTCGTCTGATCGATGCCGCGCAGAGTGGCCCCGTACGCGTAACCAAGAACGGCAGGGCGGTGGGGGTCATGATGTCAGTGCAGCAATACGAGCGTTTGCGTGGCGCCGCGTGGGAGCGTCTGACGGCGACCATGGATGGCCTGGGCGAGGAAGCGCTGTCCAAGGGAATAACCGAAGCAAGGCTGGAGGCGCTCCTGGCGGATGAAAGCTGAGCGCGTCGTCATCGACACCAATGTGCTGATCAGCGCGGCCCTTCTGCCACACGGGTCTCCGCGTATGGTGGTGGACGTCGTTCGGTCCGAGAACGGCGTTCTGCTATTCTCGGACGAGACGTTCGACGAGCTTCGAAGCAGGCTCGGCCTTCCGAAGTTCGACGCCTACGTCAGCCCACAAGGCCGTGCGGTCTACATTGCGCAGCTTCAGGCGGTGTCGGAACGGGTTTCGATAGTGCGTGCCAAGCTGGGTTGCCGCGACCCCGATGATGACAAGTTCCTTGAGACCGCGGTGATGGGTGGGGCGGACTGCCTGATCACCGGGGACCGGGATCTGCTGGAGCTGTCCCCCTTTCAGGAGATCCCGATCCTGATCCCTGCAAGCTTCCTCGACTTGAGAAAACGTGGCACAAATGCATAGCGGGGAGGCACTCGCTCTATTACTCTTCGGACAAAGGATGACGAGATGAAAGAACCCTTCAAGACGGACCTCAAGGCGATCCAGAAGCGGGCGCGGGAGAAGATGGAGCAGGGGGCCATCACCGGCGCCTACTTGGCCGACCGGGAGCAGGTGCTCTCGGTGCTGAACGAGGTGCTGGCCACCGAGATCGTCTGCATCCTGCGCTACAAGAACCACTACTTCATGGCCAGCGGCATCAACGCCGGGCCGGTGGCGGCCGAGTTCCTCCAGCACGCCAACGAGGAGCAGATGCACGCGGACTGGGTGGCCCAGCGTATCACCCAGCTCGGCGGGTCGCCCAACTTCAGCCCGGACGGGCTCGCCACCCGTTCCCACGCCGCGTACGAGGAAGGCGACACCCTGGAGGCCATGATCAAGGAAGACCTGGTGGCCGAGCGCGTGGCCATCGAGACCTATTCCGAGATCATCCGGTGGCTCGCCAACGACGACCCCACCACCCGCCGGATCATCGAGGACATCCTCAAGATGGAAGAGGAGCACGCCGACGACCTGGCCAGCCTGCTGGTGACGCTGGGGAAGTCGGCGTGACCGCGCGCACGTTGTCCAGCCCTTGACCTTCCAGTAACGGGAACCTTTACTATGATCACCTGTCACGGAGGTGGTCATGAACATAGGCGACGTCGCGGAGGCGAGCGGGCTCCCCGCCAAGACCATCCGGTACTACGAGGACATCGGCTTCGTGCGGCCCGCGCGGGGCCGCAACGGGTATCGTGATTTCGGCGAAAATGACCTGCACAAGCTCGCCTTTCTCGCCCGCGCCCGATCCTTGGGCTTTTCCATTCACGACTGTCGCGCGCTCCTCTCGCTCTATGAAGACCGCGGGCGCGCCAGTTCGGACGTGAAGGCCGTCGCCGAGCATCACCTGCGCCGGATCGACGCCAAGATCGCCGAACTCGGGGGACTGCGGGACACGCTGGCACGATTGGTGGCCCGCTGCCATGGCGATGACCGGCCGGATTGTCCCATCCTCGACGACTTGGCAGGATCGAGCCGGCGGAGGGGCGGGTGACCGCCAACCGGGTGACGGTGGTGCTCGCGGCGCTGGCCCTCATCGCCGTGGCGGGTTGGGTCATGTGGCCGCGCCACGCCCACATGACTCGAACCGCCGGCAACCCCGGCACGAGCGCCATGGTCCCGCCCGCTTCCGTCAAGGGCACGCGCGGCGAGGCGTTGTTCAATCAGCGGTGCGCCGCCTGTCATGGTCCCAACGCGACGGGGTCGGCCCAGGGGCCGCCCCTGGTCCACCGGATCTACGAGCCGGGCCACCACTCCGACTTGTCGTTCCTGCTGGCGGTGAGAAGGGGTGTCCGGGCCCACCACTGGCGGTTCGGCAACATGGCGCCGGTTCCCGGCCTTTCGGAGGCCGACGTGAAAGAGATCGTCCGCTACGTGCGCGCCCTGCAGCGGGCCAAGGGGATTTTCTGAGGACTTGAGATGGTGATACTGACACAGCGTCGACGGCTCACGGTGGCCGTCCTGGTGCTTGTCCTGGCCGCGGGCACGGTCTACGCGCATCGCGGCGCCACCGGTATCGTCAAGGAGCGCATGGATGCCATGATGTCCCTGGGCGATGCCATGAAGGCGCTGACCGCGATGATGCGCGGGAAGCGACCCTACAATGTCGAGCGCGTCAGGAACTATGCGACGACCGTCGCCCGGCACGGGAGTGAAGATATGACCCGCCTGTTCCCGGAGGGAAGCCTGCAACATCCCACCAGGGCGAAGCCGGCCATCTGGGCCGATTGGGAACACTTCTCCGCCCTGGCGACGGAGCTCACGGTATACGCCGGCGTGCTGAAATCGGCGGCGGCCAACCAGCGCGCGCCCGGGCGGGGCGGCACGACGCCCGTGGACCTCACGCCGGAAGAACTCGCAACCATGGCGCCGGACGCGGCCTTCGAGCGGTTGAGACGGACCTGCTCGGACTGCCATCGGACCTTTCGCATGAAGAGCGAGTTGCCGCCGCGGCCCCCGGAGCGGCTCGGCCGCCTTGCGCGGCTTCCGGGCGTCAATCCAGTTTCGACCGCAGCAGTTCGTTGACGAGGCGGGGGTTGGCCTTGCCGTTGGTGGACTTCATCACCTGGCCTACGAAGAACCCCAGGAGATTGGTCTTGCCCTCGCGATAAAGGGTGACGTTTTCGGGATTGGCGGCGAGGACGGCGTCGACCACGGGTTCGAGCTGGCCCGCGTCGATCACCTGCCGGAGTCCGAGCCTTTCGACGATGCCGGCCGCGCTCTCGCCGCCTTTCAGCATGGCGGCTAAGACCTGCTTGCCGGCGTTGCCGGAAATGGTCTGGCTGTCGACGAGGGCCACCAGTTCCGCCAGCGCCGCTGGGGTCAGCGGCAACGATTCCAGGGGCCTGTCCTTGAGCACCGGGCGCAACTCGTTGACGATCCAGTTGGCTATGCCCCTGGGGTTGTCATGGTTCCGCACCGCCTCATCGAAGAAGGCGGCCTGGCCGTCGTCCGAAGCCAGCAAAGCGGCGTCGCCGGTCGCGAGCCCAAGCCGATCACGGTAGTGCTCCATGCGCGAGCGCCGCGCCCCCGTCAGCTCCGGCTCTGCCTGGGCCCTTCTCTCGCCCGAAGCCTTGGGCGGCGCCTTCGGAACGTCGTGCGCCCGGCGTGAACGACGGGGCTCGCCGCCGTCCCGGTCCCGTTTCACGATCTTGAGCCACGAGTCCCGCAACGTCACGATGCGGTTGAAGACCAACGCGTCGTCCGTGGTATCCGTATCGACGCAGAAGTAGCCCAGCCGCTCGAACTGGAACCGCTCGCCCGGGTGGGCCCCGCCGAGACTCGGCTCCACTCGGCCCCTGACGGTTTCGAGGGACTTGGGATTCAAGAGCTCCCGGTAGTTCCGGTCCGGGTCGCCCTGGGGATCGGGCGCCGAGAACAGCCGGTCGTAAAGCCGCAGTTCCGCTTCGAGGGCGTGGGCGGCGGAAACCCACTGGATCGTTCCCTGCACCTTCTTGGCGCTCTTGCCCGAACCACTGCGGGTTTCCGGATCGTAAGAGCAACGCAGTTCCGCGACCTCACCGGTGGCGGGGTCCTTGACCACGTCGTCGCAGCGGATGATGTAGGCGTAGCGCAGCCGCACCTCGCGCCCGGGCGCCAGCCGGTGGTAGCCCTTGGGGGGCTCTTCGAGAAAGTCGTCCCGCTCGATGAAGAGCTCTCGGGAGAGGGGGAGGGTGCGCGATCCTTCCCCGGGCACGTCGTGGGGAAAGTAGGGTGCTTCCAGCTCCTCCACCCGATCGTCCGGGTAGTTGGTGAGGACCACCTTTAGGGGGCGCTCCACCGCCAGCACGCGCGGCGCCTTGCGGTTGAGGTCGTCGCGAATGAAGTACTCGAGCTGCCCCATCTCCACGGAGTTGTCGCTCTTGGCGATGCCCACGCTGTGGCAAAAGTTCCGGATGGCGTCCGGCGTGTAGCCGCGCCGCCTCAGCCCCGCCAGGGTGGGCATGCGCGGATCGTCCCAGCCGGCCACGTGCTTTTCCTCCACCAGCTCCAGCAGCCTGCGCTTGCTCATGACGGTGTAGTCGAGGTTCAGCCGCGCGAACTCGATCTGCCGCGGGTTGGAGGGCACGTCCACCTGCGCGAGGATCCAGTCGTAGAACTCCCTGTTGTTCTCGAACTCCAGGGTGCAGAGCGAATGCGTCACGCCCTCCAGCGCGTCCGACAGCGGATGGGCGAAGTCGTACATGGGGTAGATGGGCCACGAATCGCCGGTGTGATGGTGCGTGACGTGGCGGATGCGGTAGATCACCGGGTCGCGCATCTTCATGTTCGGCGCGGCCATGTCGATCCTGGCCCGCAGCACGTGAGCGCCGTCCGGAAATTCCCCAGCGCGCATGCGGGTGAAGAGATCCAGGTTCTCCTCAACGGTCCGGCCCCTGTACGGGCTCTCGCGACCCGGTTCCGTAACCGTTCCCCGGGTTTCGCGAATTTCCGCCTCGCTCAGGCTGCACACGTAGGCGCCGCCGCGCTCGATGAGCTGGACGGCGAAGCCGTAGAGCTCCTCGAAGTAGTCGGAGGCGTTGTACAGGCCCTCGCCCCAGTCGAACCCCAGCCAGCGGATGTTGTCCTTGATGGCCTCCACGTAGAGGGTGTCTTCCTTGGCCGGGTCGGTGTCGTCGAAGCGCAGGTTGCAGCGCCCGCCGAACTCCCGGGCGACCCCGAAGTTGAGGCAGATGGACTTGGCGTGGCCGATGTGGAGAAAGCCGTTGGGCTCCGGCGGAAAGCGTGTCACCACCCCGCCGGGGTGTCTGCCCGCGGCCATGTCGTCTCTTACGATGGTGCGGATGAAGTCCAGCGGAGGCTCGCGCCTGCCGGGGTCGTCGGTTTTCTCGTTCTTGCTCATGGACGTGACCAGCGATCCAGGATCATTGGCCGGGAGCCTGTGCTGCGGTGGAACCCCGCAAGGGCGGCCGGCGGTCGCCCCTACCCTCGTTCGATTCGACTGCTCGGACAGGCTCCTAGTCTACCTGATCCCGCGCCGCTCATGAAGCCGGTGCGGCTGCCTATACCGTTCGAGGCTGGTTCAGGGTATAGATGTGCTCTATCTGACAAGGAGGTGCGTGATGCCGCTACTCGACCACGTCGGGGTCAAGGTCACCGACCTCGACCGCTCCATCCGGTTCTACAGCGATCTCTTCGGCTTCGAGATGGTGGACCGCCGCATGCTCGGCAGAAGCAACGTGGAGGCGGCCGCCATGCAGGTGGGCGGGAGCATCATCTTCCTGCTGTACGAGCCGTCGTTCCGGGCGCGCAGCGCGGACGAGCACGGCGGCGTGGACCACTTCTGCCTGACCTTCACCGACCCCGAGTTCCGGGAGATTCTCGAACGCATCAAGGCGATGGGAGTGAATCTCGAGGGCGGAGTGGTGCCGCGCACCGGCGCCACCGGCCGCAGCGACTCGCAGTATATCCTGGATCCGGACGGCAACCAGATCGAAGTCAAGACGGGACTGACCTGACACGCAACCCGCTCCGCACAACCCCTCCGCCATCGCGGCAACCCCTCCCGTCACCCCGGGCTTGACCCCGGATCAAGTCCAGGCTCCGGGTGGCCTACGCCTGCAGCCGGTCCTTGCCGGCCACGGTGGTGCGCCGCAACAGACGGCGCTCGCTGTCCGGGTAGAAAGTGCGGGCGTGGGTGGAGCAGAAGTTGTCCCACATCAGCAGGTCGCCGACCTCCCAGACGTGCTCGTACCGGAAGCTCGGATCCTCGGTGATGTCGAACAGGTCGCTGAGGACGGCGTCGCTCTCCGCCCGCTCCATGCCCTCGATACGCAAAGACATCATGCGGTTGACGTACAGCGCCCGTCGGCCCGTCACCGGGTGGGTGATGAAGATGGGCTGCACGTAGTAACGGGCGCCGCTCAGATCGATGTCTGCATCCACCGTGTGCCGTTGGTAGTCGTAGACCTGCAGCACCTGGCATCCCTCCAGCTTCGCCTTGAGGTCCGCTGGCACACTGTCGTAGGCGGCGTACTGGTTGGTCACCATGGTGTGGCCGCCGTGGGTGGAAACCTCGATGCCGTAGAGGATGGTGACGTGGTCGGGTATCTCGTGAAACGCGGTGTCCTGGTGGAAGCCCATCTCCCTGTCGCCGTTGGCCGAGGCCCCTTCCAGCGGCTTGCCGTCTTCCTTGATGTTGCTCACGACCATCACAGGCGTCGTATAGATGTCGTCAGCGGATTTCCGGAGCCGAGGCCCCACCGTGCGCTTGCCGATCTCCCCGAAGGTGGTGGTGAAGCGGTTCTGCTGCTCCACTGTCATGTTCTGGCCGCGAAAGAGCAGCGCGACGTTCTTGTAGAACTCGGACAGGATTTCGTCCCGGACCTTGCCGTCCAGCGGCTCGCTGACGTCCAGTCCGAGAATCTCGACTCCCAGAGCCGGTGAAAGCGGTCTTGTGGTCAAGCTCATGTTCGTCTCCTTCTCCCCAGCGTCCGCGCCTCAGGCGTGGACCGGCTCCTTCCCGGCCACCGTGCAGCGCCGCAGGATGCGCGCCTCCTCCGCGGGGAAGTCGGTGCGCGCGTGGGTGGAGCAGCGGTTGTCCCACATGAGGAGGTCGCCTACCCGCCACTCGTGGTCGTAGACGATGCGGTCGTCCTCGGCGATGTCGAACAGTTGGTCGAGGATGGCGTCGCTCTCGGTGCGGTCCATGCCTTCGATGTGCGCGGTCATGGTCCGGTTCACGTAGAGCGCCTTCCGGCCCGTCACCGGATGGGTGATGAAGATCGGCTGCGAGTGGCTGCGGGCGCCCGCCATGTCCACGTTGGGGTCGATGCGGTAACGGTTGTAGTCGTACACCTGGAGCACCACGCGCCCTTCCAGGCGGTCGCGCAGCTCGCGGGGAATGTTGTCGTAGGCCCGGTACATGTTGGCGACGCGGGTGAGCCCGCCGCTGGAGGTGACCTCGAGGCCGTACAGCATGGTGACGATGTTGGGCACCGGGTAGAAGCAGGTGTCGTGGTGG
>JAPPNF010000032.1 GCA_028818755.1 Deltaproteobacteria bacterium
TCTCACACCGGACGCAGCTAGCTGCACGGGTGGCCCGGGGGCGCGCATGTCGTACTGTCCACTGCGTTTCCAACGACATGCGTAGTCAGGGGCATTGCGGATAGAGCGTGTTCTCCAGGGGTTACACGGCATTGTCGTGCCGGCGCGCAGGCCTGTCGGCCCATGCCGGGCAGTGGTACCGGATTGGTCCACTCCGGTTGCAGGGCGTGTGACGCCGTACTACCCTGTGGTTGTCGTTCGGTACACGCTCCGGACACGCCCTGCCGAGCCTCGCGGTAGCCCGCATCCCGGCAAGGTCGCGCCCATCAAGGCGCCCGGCGACAGTCCGGCCGGAGAGGTTGGGAAGGGTCTCGGCGACCTCGCCAAGCGTCCCGGCTTCGACTGGAAACGGGACGCCGATGCTCTTTTCGGAGCGAGAAATTGCCTGGAAGCAGCCTGCGGATCGGGTCTTTGGTATTTGCCGTGAAACAGAACCGGGGATAAAGCAAACGAAGACCGAGCGACTTGGCGGTTCGGAAGTCGCAGGGAACGCCGTGCCGACACAACGGGACGAGCACGTAGGCTTCCCCGATGTGGCCCGAGGCCGTTCCGCGTGACGGGCTGGCGGAGAGAGGCGGGGTGAGTCAGGCGGCCATGGGCTGGGGCAGGGCGGGGGCGATGTAGCCGTAGCGGCGGAGCATTCGGATCCAGCGCGGGGCGTTGCGTTTGACCATCAGGGCCTCGTAATCGGCGGTGCGGTCGTAGTAGGGCCGGCCGGTTTTGAGCACGGCATGGATGATGCGCAGCATCTTGTGGGCGCCTGCGACGATGGCGCGTTTGTAACCGCGGCGGGCGGCCAGGGCGCGGTGGTGAGCTTCGAACTGGCAACCCTTGGTTCGAGCGGCGCCATGGGCGCACTCGACCAGGGCGGCGCGCAGGGTGGTGGAACCCCTGCGGGCGCGCGTCATGCGGCGCTTGCCCGCGCTTTCGTGGTTGCCCGGACAAAGCCCGGCCCAGGCCGCCAGGGACTCTGTGGAGCGGAAGGCGTCGATGTCGGGTCCGAGTTCGATGATAATGGCAGAGGCCGAGAGGCGGTCGATGCCGGGGATGGTGGTGAGAAGACGGAGTTGTGCTTCCCAAGGGGCCATCTGCTCATCGATCTGCCTGGTGTAGGCGTCGATGCGCTTGCCGATGGCGTCGTACTCCTGCAACAGATCCCCCAGCATGAAGCGGTCGTTCTTGCCCAGGCTCAGGCGCCATCGTTCTGTCCCCCTTGCGGCCGCAACTCTCTATGGTCGCAACGTGCCATCGTCAACCCGGGCCATGGCCGTTTGGTTGGGGCTAGGCTCGCCCTGTCGAGGGTGCGGGACAACAGGTCACACACTATAGACGAAGGAGAATGCAACATGAAGTACTCAGTATACTCAGTGAACGGAACCCCCGGTGTGTCCGCGCGGTTTCTGCGGGGGCAGTGGCAGGCCTCGCCGCCCTGATGCTGGCGGCGCTCGTCCAGCCGGCGGCCGCGGCGCAGCTCCAGGCGCCGGACATCGAGGTGGACGAGGGAGAGAAGGCGGTATTCAAGATCGCCCTGCCGCAGGCCTACAACTTTACCCTGCGGTATCCCTACAAGACTCAGGACGGTACCGCCAAAAGTGGACAGCACTACGATGCGAAACAGGGCAAACTGGTGTTCTGGGCGGGGCACAAAAGCCTGCAGGTCGAGGTCCAGACCCGTGTAAGTCAGGATGCAGTCACCAGGGATTTCAAGCTGGTGATCTCCGAGGGGGAGTTGTACAGCAACTCTGGTCCAGCAGGTTGGGTGTGGATCAGTAGCTCCTCCCACGTCCCCGGCCACAGGACAATCCACGCCAAGATCCGCGATACGTATATCGGAGCTACGGGACCGGAGTGATGAAATAGCCGCCGGAGGCCCCGGTTGCGCAGGGCGGATGCGTTCGTTGCGCATTCGCCCAGTGTGACGGGGGGTTTGACGGCGATCCTGCACCTCCCCGGTGCGCTTCCGGGCACGGGCGAGACGGTTGTCGGCGCCCCTCGTCGACCCAGCGCGGTTCCGCGGCACGGCCTGCCGCGCGGTCAACCGGACCGGAGTCGGGTGCACCGGCGGCCTCGCCCGCGGCGGGACCCGCTACCGCGCGCAAGCCCCGGCCAAGCTGGTGATCCTTCATCCCCTGCGCCGGGACGCAAGCGCCGGGTGCCGCCCCTCCCGACCGCGTCCATCGCCCCGATACCGGCCTGCGGTACACACGAGGTGAGCCATCATGGCCGGATGATGCCGCCTTCGCCTCGCGTGTCCGGAAGGTGGTGGAGGCGCTCGACCGGGTGAGCCGCGACTAGGCGGATGTGGCGGCCCTGTTCAAGCACCTGCAGTTCGCGGGCGTGATGATCGTGACGCTGGCCGAAGGCGAGATCAGCGAACTCCACGTCGAGCTCAAGGGCACGATGAACACGCTTTTCCTCAAGGACCTCGTGGCCAAGACCCACTGCGGGCTTCGGGGCCGCGTCGAGCGGGGCCGCTCCGGCGGCGGGCTCTGCTACGGCTATGATGTGGTGAAGACCACGGACGATGCCGGCGAGCCCGTCCGGGGCGAGCGCACCGTCAACGATGAAGAAGCGGACATCGTGCGCCGGGTCTTCCGCGACTTTGCCGCCGGGGTGAGCGCGCGCGATCGCCAGGCGCCTCAACGACGAGGGGCGTCGCCGGCCCGTCGGGGAAGCTCTGGAACGACTCGACCATCCGGGGCCACGCGAAGCGCGGCACCGGCTTGCTCAACAACGAACTCTACATCGGCCGGCTGGTCTGGAACCGGCTCCGCTATGTCAAGAACCCCGCGACCGGCAAGCGGGTGTCGCGGCTCAATCCGCCGGAGTAATGGATCGTCACCGACGTGCCGGAACTCCGCATCGTCGACGATGCGATCGTCTGGGCGCTGACGACAAGGAAGGAGAACTACCGAGTCCCCGCCGCGGCCTGAAAGGGCGAGGTGCGGGAGCCGTCGGCAGGACGGAGAACGAGTAAGGGCAAACGGTCGACGAGACGGGATCGGGCAAACCAACTCCGTAACCAGAGCCTTCAAGCTCGCGTAAGCGATATGCGCCCGATCCGCGTATATCCATACGGGCCAGCGGCCTCTGACAGCCGCACCAACAGGCCGGATAGACGACAGCACCTGACCGCATGCCATGCCGTTCGAAGAAAGTGCTTGCATCACCGGGGGCGTCCATAGACGTTACGAGCGCCCCACCAGTCATTGAATCGTCACAGTGGTCCAGCAGTCCGTGGCCCCCGTAACAAGGC
>JAPPNF010000005.1 GCA_028818755.1 Deltaproteobacteria bacterium
AGAAGTAGTCCTTGGCGTTGAGCTGACGGACGCGTTCCACGGTGAGGGTCCGGCCCACCAGGATGCCGGCGGCCTCTGCGTCTGCTGCGAAATCACACATGCGTTGTCCTCACTTTCCGATTGCGTTTCTTGTATTGCTGCCCACCAACCGGATGGCTGCCGGGAGTGGGCACGGAGGGGTTTGAAACCTGCCCTACATTCCTGCCTGCCAGTCCGGCGTCAGGGGGCAGACCCCTTTCCCCAAGCGGTGATGAAGCGTCCAGCGTCTTCGGCGGCGGGCTCGCTCACCGGGACGTAGGGCACCACCATCCGCGTCACTCCTGCCTCCACGTACGGCGCCAGCCGGTCCTTGACCTCATCCACCGACGTTGCCGGGACCACGGGCAGCCGGTCCATGTAGTCGTCGGTGAGGGCGCCCATGGCGGCCTTGAACCCGCCGCTACGGAACGCCTCCTGCACCGCGTCCACTTCCGCGACGAAGCCCTGCTCCCGCAGCATGTCGCTGTAGTGGTCCGCGATGTTGTAGAAGGTCAGCGCCTGGCGCAGCTTGGAGCGCGCCACCTCACGGTCCGAATTGAGGGACACGCGTACCTTGCCGATGACGTCCACCGGGCCCCGGCCCACGGCCTTGGCCGCCGCCTGGGTCCGGTCCGCAATCTCACGGATCTTGTCCGGGGTCGCCATGTTGATGAACACGCCGTCCGATATCCTGCCCGCGAGCCGCGTCATCTGCGGCCCCAGGCCGGCCAGATAGACCGGCATGCGCGGATACCGCGGCTTCCACGAGAGCTGGAAGCGCTTGCCGGTGCCGTAGACCTCGCCCTCGTACTCGACGCGCTCTCCCGCAACCACCTTGCGCACGATCTCCATGTACTCCCGCGCGCGCCGGAGCGGGCGGTCGAAGACCCCGCCGTGCCACGCGGCGATGGCCTTGTTGGCCACCCCCAGTCCCAGCAGCACGCGCCCGCCCGAGAGGTCCTGCAACGTCGCCGCCTGCAACCCCAGCGTCACCGGGCTGCGGCCGTAGATGTGGTAGATGGCCGTGCCCAGCTTGATGGTGCTGGTGCGGCTGGCAGCGGCCGAGATCAGCACCATGGGGTCGGTGCTGTTGGACTCGCCCTTCCAGAACGCCCCGAAGCCCGCCTGCTCGGCCCGCTCCACCAGGCCCACCACGTCCGCCGCCGGATAGTGCGCCGCAGAATTGATTTCGATGTCGTAGATCACGCCGCCCTCGTTCCCGTTGGTTGTAATGGCGTCCTTCGACTTCGCTTCGCTACGCTCAGGACGAACGGACGAAGAGTCTCCAACCGTTCGTCCTGAGCGTAGCGAGGCGAAGCCGAGCGAAGTCGAAGGACGCCGTACTCCGCGGTCATCCGGTTGCGACCCCCGACCCGTCCCGGGCCGTCATGAAGTTGATCATCTTCATGCTCATGACCACGTCACCGTCCTGATTCAGGGTCTCCAGGAACGAGTTCACGATGCCGCGGTCGGGCTTCGAGCTCGACCGCCGCGTCTCCAGCACCGTGACCCGCACCGTCAGCCGGTCACCCGGCCGCACGGGCTTGTTCCAGCGGAGCTCGTCCACCCCCGGCGAGCCCAGGTTGGCCACCGCCGAGAGATAGTTGTCGGAGTAGACCCGCATCATGGCCGCGGCGGTGTGCCAACCGCTGGCGATGAGGCCCTTGTAGATGGTCTTCTTCGCGAGCTCCGTATCGACGTGATACGGCTGCGGCACGAAGCGCCTGCCGAAGTCGATGATCTCGGCCTCGTCGAGACTCACCGGACCGAATTCGTGCACCGAGCCGGGCACGTAGTCCTCGAAGTATCGCTCCTCCCTGGGCACGCTGAATCCGCTCCGTTCCATCGCCATCACGAGTACAATGAACGCCACGGTGCTGCAACTTGCGGCGCGGCCACCCGCACTTGCCTCTTCGTCATTCCCGTCCGGATTTCTGTCATTCCCGCGAAAGCGGGAATCCAGGCTTACTGCTCCTTTCGTTGTCCCCGAGCCGGCGGCAGGGTCCAGAACATCAGCACCGTCGAGCTGAAGGCCGAGGCGGCGAAGATCATCAGGGGCACGGTGTAGCTGTGGGTGAGGTCGTAGAAGAAGCCGGCGCCGATGGGCCCCATGACGCTGCCGGCGGTGACGAACAGGCGGCTGTAGCCCTGGATCTGGGCGAAGTAACGGATGCCGAAGTAGTCGGCGCGGATGGCCTCCTGGAGCGAGGCGAGACCCCCGTAGCAGAGCGAGTACACCACCAGCCCGGCCATGAACCACGCGGGTGAAGTGGTCATGCCCATGATCAGCACCGACGCGGTGAGGGCGCTCAACAAGCCGATCATCAGCCAGCGCTTGTCGATGAAGTCCCCCATCCAGCCGAAGGCCAGGCGCGCCGGGACGCCGATGAGGGCGGAGGTTCCGAGCAGCGAGGCGGCCACCTCCTGCCGCCAGCCCCGGTCCACCAGCAGGATCACGAGATGGACCGAGACCCCCTCGGTGACCATCTGCCGCAGCCCCATCACCGCGGCGAGGAACCAGAACGACCGCGTGCGCAGCGCCTCCTTGAGCGTCAGCGAGACCTCGGGGCGCGGGGCCGTGGCGGCGCCGCCGCGCCCCGGCGTGCTTGCTGGTGTCTCCGTCAGACCCGCGCTCCGTTCGTACGCGCCGCCGATGGCCCGCGCCAGGGGCCAGCCCATGACGACGATGATCACCGCCGAGGCCACCGAAGCGGCGCGCCAACCCCACCAGACGATCATCAGGCCCACCAACGGCACCATCAAACCCGAGAGGCCCGGCCCCATGCGGAAGATTCCGAAGGCGAGGCTCCGGCGAGCTCGGTACAGCGTAGCCACCACGACGCTGACGGGAATGTAGAAGCCGATGCTGGAGCCCAACACGATGCCCACAACGATGGTGACGTAGAGCATCGGCAGGGTGTTCACGAGACTCATGCCGAGGAAGCCCAGGGCGGAGATCACGATCCCCAGGTACATCACCCGCCTGGGACCGAGCCGGTCGGTCATGTAGCCTTCGGCCGGCCCCAGCAGCCCGGACTCGACTCGGGCCATGGAGAAGGCTCCGGCGATGGCGGTGCGGCTCCAGCCGAATTCCCGCTCGAAGGAGGGGAAATAGGCGCTCAGGCCGAAGTAGGCGAGGCCGGTGCTGACCGCATGGGCGAAGGCGCCGGCGAACGCGATCCAGAAGGTAGACACGAACCTCGTGCCCGGCGACATGAACCTGGCGCCCTGCCTCATGACCGGTGTTTCGAAGCTGCAAACAGG
>JAPPNF010000080.1 GCA_028818755.1 Deltaproteobacteria bacterium
CCGGAGGGGTTCTGGGCCGAGCAGGCGCAACAGCTCGACTGGTTCAAGACCTGGGACAAGGTGCTGGAGTGGGACTGCCCGTGGGCCAAGTGGTTCATCGGCGGCAAGCTCAACGTCTCCTACAACTGCCTGGACCGGCACGTCAAAACCGCGCGCAAGAACAAGGCCGCCATCATCTGGGAGGGAGAGCCGGGTGACGAACGGGTGCTGACCTATCGCGACGTCTGGCGCGAGGTCAACAAGTTCGCCAACGTGCTCAAGGGGCTCGGGGTACAGAAGGGCGACCGCGTGGCGCTCTATCTCGGCATGGTGCCGGAGCTCCTGATCGCCATGCACGCGTGCAACCGCATCGGCGCGGTGCACAGCGTGGTGTTCGGAGGCTTCAGCGCCGAGTCCCTGAGCGACCGCATCAACGACGCCTCGGCCAAGGTGCTGGTCACCGGCGACGGCGGCTACCGGCGGGGCGGCATCGTCCCCTTGAAGAAGAACGCCGACGAGGCCGTCGAGAGCTGTCCCTCCATCGAGAACGTGGTGGTGGTGGAGCGCGTGGGAAGCGAGTCCGGCGCGGTCATGAAGGAGGGCAGGGACCACTGGTGGCACGAGCTCATGGCCGACGCCCCGCTGTGGTGCGAGCCCGAGCAGATGGACAGCGAGGACATGCTCTTCAGCCTCTACACCAGCGGCACCACCGGCAAGCCCAAGGGCATCGTCCACACCACCGCGGGCTACCTGCTGGGCGTCTACCTGGCCAACAAGTGGGTCTTCGACATGAAGGAGGACGACGTCTTCTGGTGCGCCGCCGACATCGGTTGGGTCACCGGCCACACCCACATCGTCTACGGCCCCATGGCCAACGGCGTGACCCAGGTGATGTACGAGGGCACCCCCGACTGGCCGGACAAGGACCGCCTGTGGCGCATGGTGGAGAAGTACGGCGTCACCATCTTCCACACCGCACCCACGGCCATCCGCACGTTCATGCGCTGGGGCACCGAGTTTCCAGCCGCCCACGACCTCAGCAGCCTGAGGCTCCTGGGCTCGGTGGGAGAGCCCATCAATCCCGAGGCGTGGATGTGGTACCACGAGCACATCGGCAGCCGGAAGTGCCCCATCATGGACACCTGGTGGCAGACCGAGACCGGACACCCGTTGATCACGCCGTTCCCGGCCGTGACCACGCTCAAGCCCGCTTCGGCCACCAAGCCGTTCCCCGGGGTCGAGGCCGACATCGTCGACGAGCAGGGCAACTCGGTGCCGCTGGGCGGGGGCGGCTACCTGGTGCTGAAGCGCCCGTGGCCGGCCATGCTGCGCACCGTGTTCAACGATCCCGACCGTTACGTGGAGACCTACTGGAGCCGTTTCCCGGGCATGTACTTCGCGGGTGACGGCGCCAAGCGCGACGAGGACGGCTACTTCTGGCTCCTGGGCCGGGTGGACGACGTCATGAACGTCTCCGGGCACCGCATCAGCACCATGGAGGTGGAGAGCGCCCTTGTGGACCACCAGGCGGTGGCGGAGGCGGCGGTCATCGGCAAGCAGCACGAGGTGAAGGGACAGGGAATCTGCGCCTTCGTCTCGCTCATCGCCGGGGTCGACAACACGCCCGAGCTGGTGCAGGAGCTGCGCGCCCACGTGGCCAAGAAGATCGGCGCCATCGCCCGGCCCGACGAGCTGTACTACGCGGCCGAGCTGCCCAAGACCCGGAGCGGCAAGATCATGCGCCGGCTGTTGCGCGACATCGCCGACGGCAAGGCGCTGGGCGATACCACGACCCTGGCCGATCCGGCGGTGGTGGCCCAGTTGAAGGAGCAGTACGAGGACGAGTGACCGGTGTAGGGGCGGTTTTCAACCCCGCCCTGAGCCCTCTACGCGTTACCCGAGGACCCGGAAGTACATGTCGGCGAGGGACGGTTCCATGACCGCGGCGTCCTGCATCTCCTTGCGGATGGCGGGCAGTAGCGGCTCGTAGAGCCGGTTTACCTCCGCCAGTACCTCGGCCTCGTCCATCTTCGTCAGCCGGCCGCCTTCCACCACCACCTCTCCGTTCACCAGCACCGTGTCGACCGAGCTGCCGTTCTCGCAGAAGACGAGCTGGGTGACGACGTCGTTCAATGGCGTGAACGCGGGCGTGTCGCGTTTCAGCAGAACGATGTCGGCGAGACGGCCGGGCTCCAGCACCCCGCAGTCGAGCCCGAAGGCCCGCGCGCCCCACCGGGTAGTCATGGACAGGGCCTGCCGCGCGGTGATCCAGTGGTTGAAGTCGTGGTCGCGGGTGTTGTGAATCAGGGCGGCCAGGCGCATGGCGTCGAACATGTTCTGGCTGTCGTTGGAGCAGGCGCCGTCGGCCCCCACGGCCACCCGGCCGCCGGCCGCGAGGAAGGCCGGTATCGGCGCCAGGCCGCTGCCCAGGCGCAGGTTGCTGGCCGGGTTGTGCACCGGAGTGGCGCCGCGGTCGACGATGATTTCCACGTCTCCCGGCTCGATCCACAGGGAGTGGGCGGTGGATAGATTGGGTCTTACCACGCCGAGGTCGTCCAGGTGTTTCAGCAGCGAGGTGCCGTAGAGCTTTGGACCCATGAGGGACTGGGACTTGGTCTCGGCCAGATGAATGTGCAGCGGGAGGTCCCGTTTTTCCGAGATTGCGGCAACGCCTTGAAGCAACTCGTCGGTGCAGCGCTGAACCGCGGAGGGCCCCGGGCAGCATGTCGTCAGTTTGTCGGGGTCATGGAGTTCGTCGATGAAGGCGTCGATTTCGTCGAGCCAGCCCCGGGTGTCCTTGGTTTCGGCGCTGGTCATGCGGCTCACCTCGGCGGTGGTCTCTCCCTGGGGCGCCTCGATGGGGATGGTGGACTCGTAAGGCCGGTCGGTTACGGTGAGCGCCACCACGTGGCGCAACCCCAGGTCGCGCATGGCGCGAATGGCCTCGCCGGCGCCGGTATAGCGGCTGTCCTGGTTGCCGAAGAAGTGGTCCATGTTGGTCGTGCATCCGGTCTTGAGCATTTCCATCGCCCCCAGCAGGGCGCTGATGTAGAACATTTCATCGCCGCAGGCCCGCAGGGCGGCGCGCCAGTATGCGCGCCAGATCTCCAGCGGGCGCGCCGGCATGAGGCCGCGAAAGATGTTGGCCGGAGAATGATTGTGGGCGTCGATCAGCCCTGGAATCGCGATGAAGCGGCTTCCGTCGATGACCCGGTCGCCGTCCTGGCGGGGGCAGCCGTCG
>JAPPNF010000009.1 GCA_028818755.1 Deltaproteobacteria bacterium
CGTGCGTCCGCTGCAATCGCACCCAGTCAACGCTGAGGTTTTGCAAGAGGCTCCAGTGTATAAAGGTGCAACAACGGAGGTCATGTAATGGTTTTCAGGATCGGCACTGCGGACACCGGCGGCACGTTCGACACCCAGGGCATGGCCGTTGCCGAAGTCTTCAACGAGTCCCGCCCGCCCGAGGAGCGCTGCGAGCTCACCCGCAGCTCGGCGAGCATCGACAACGCCAACCGGCTCGACCGGGGCGAGATCGAGTTCGGCTTCATGGCATCCAACTGGGTTCCCCGGGCAGGGCGGGGGACGGCACCGTTCGAACACCCCATCGGCCTGCGGACGGTTTCGCCGGCCAACGCCGGCCCGATCTTCTTCGTTGCCCTGGCGGATACTCCCGTGGAGAACATCGCCGATCTCGCCGGCAGGCGGGTGGCGGTGGGAGCCGGGGACAGCGGCATGACCCAGCACGTCCACACCATCTGTGATGCGCTGGGCATTCCCTTCTCGGACTTCACCCCGGTCTACATGGGCTTCCCGGAGGGAGCGGACGCCCTGGTGACGGGGGAGGTGGACGTTCAATTCCAGTGCCCGATCCCCAATGCGGTGATGACCGATCTGAGCGAGCGGGCCCGTATCAGGGTGGTCCCGTACCGCGAGGAGCAGATCGGGCACGTGTTGTCGCAGGTTCCCTTCTACAGGCGTGTGATCATGCGCCGGGGCGTCTTTCGGGGCGTCGACGAAGACATTCCGCAGATCGCCGTGCTCAACGTCCTGGTGACGCACGAGCGAGTGGACGAGGATCTCGTCTACGCACTGGTCTCCACCCTGGTGGGGAACACCGGGCGGCTTGCGCGGATCAACCCGTTGTTCGAGGGTCTGGATGAACTCTACGAACCTCTACGCACGCAAGGGCCTCGGACGCTGGAGCTGGAGGGCGTACCGCTGCACCCGGGCGCTCTCAGGGCCTACCGGGATGCGGGCTATCTTTGATTGACGGGACACCGTGGTTGGAGGCGTCGCGGGCCCGACTAGCGAAAACCGCCAGCAGCCTTTGAGGAGGAGGATACGAAGATGCGAACCGGAACATTGCTCAACCGGACATCGCTGATGTTCGTTGGCGGCCTGATCGTGCTGGCCGGCGTCTTTTCCGATGGGCACCGCGCATCGGCCCAGACGCAGGAAGCGTGTCCGCTTCCCGCCGGCGGGACTCCCGTCGCGCCCCCGGGTGTGACGGCGCAGCAGGTGGAAAACGGCACCGGCAGCCTGATGGAGTTCGTGCTGGAGGCGAGAGAGCGGTCCGTCGAGCACGCCCGGCAGGCCACGACCGCGGAACAAGGGCTATACATTGCATGTCTCGTAAGGGAGGAGGGTGGACCTTGGCGTTCCGGTTCAACCTACGTCGTGAGCCTCACGCTCGACGGCAGGGTGTACCTTCACGCGAAGGACATGTCATTGGCGGGCAGGCTGCTCAACCCCTTCATTTATGGAGAGATCCTTTCCGCGTTGGGCGTCTCCCCAGCCGATCTGGCCAACCTGGGGTCTCCCGATCCCGATACGCGCAACAGCGCTTTCGCCGCGGTCATCGCCACATTGTCGCAAGAACCGGATGCTCCGTTTGATGCCACCGTCCCCATACCGGGCCTGCGGCCAGGCATACCCGGTGCTTCCGGCTACGCCGCCGTCTACGTCTCGCCCGAACTTCGGAGCCCGATCGTGCTGCTCGCCGGATTCGATATCAACGAATCTCACTTCGCTCAGGAAGACATCGATTACGGCGACCCGGCTATTACTGCCAGGGACGTGGTGGACCGAGAGACCCTGAAGGCCTTCGTCACGGAAGCGGGGGAGTACTTTCTCGGACTCCAGCAGAGCGGCGATCCAGCCGCATGGTCGAAAGCCAGGATCGCCTTGCGGGATCCGAACGGACCCTGGAGACACGGTTCCGTGTACCTCTACGTGTTGGACCTCAATAGCGACCTCATCGTCTTCCACGCGGCATTTCCGGACAGATTCGAGTATCGGCCTCTGGTGCCGACCGTCCATGACGCCGTGACCGGAAAGCTCGTTTTGCCGCAGGTCATCGAAGCGGCGACCAGCGGCCCGGAAGGCGGCTTCGTGGAGTACTACTTTGACGATCCCGAGGACCACTCCGACAGTGCCGACATCCCCAAGGTGGGCTACGCCCGCGAGTTCAAGGCGGACATCGTCAGGTCGGACGGAATCACGGTGTCATTGGACCTCGTCATCGGGTCGGGCTTCTATCCGAGCTCGCCCTCGGTGGCCGCGGCGCGCCAGAACACGGTGGTCAAGTCGGTGCTGCCCCAGGTCATGCGGGCCATGACCGCCAGCACCGTCGACGCGGTCTCGGGCCGCATCCAGCAGGCCGCCTCCGGCGCGCCGCCGGCCAAGGGGTTCAGCCTCGGGGGCGCCTCCACGCTCTCCGATGCCCTGCTGACGCACGGCCGGGCGCTGGCGAACGACTCGTTCGACCCCGACCGGCTGCTCCAGGGCTCGTCCTTCACCTTGCCGCTCAACGCGGCGGCCAGAGGACGGGGCGGCCTTCTCGGCAACCTGACGTTCTGGGGAAGCGGGGACTACCGCAACTTCTCAGGCGGCAACCTGAAGACCGTGGACTACGACGGCAACGTGGTGAGCGCCAACCTCGGGATCGATACCCGGGTGGGCGAGAACCTGCTGGCGGGGGTGTCGGCGGGGTGGGCTCGCGGGACGGTGGATTACACGGACTCCAACGCGGTGACGGGCGAGTTGGCGACCACCGTGACGAGCGTCAACCCCTACGTGGGCGTGCAGACGCAGGGGGGCATGAACCTGTGGGCCACGGGCGGCTATGGCTGGGGCGAGGTGGAGGTCGACGATGAGTTGGCGGGAGCGGAAGCGAGCGACCTGACGCAGAGGATGGTGGCGGCGGGGGTGAGGGGACCTCTGGTGTCCAGCGATGAGCTGTTGAAGGGCGGCACCACGAGCCTGAGTCTCAAAGGGGAGACGGCATTCACGTGGGCAGACGTGGACGGCTCGGGGGCTCTGGAGAGCATGAAGCTGGAGGCCAGCCGGCACCGGCTGATGCTGGAAGGGAGCCATGTCCGGAAACTCGACTCGGGGGCGACGTTCACCCCGTCGATCGAGGTCGGCATGCGGTATGACGGTGGGGACGGCGAGACCGGCAGCAGTATCGAGACCGGGGGTGGTCTGCGTTATGCTGACTCGGGGAGCGGTCTGACCATCGAGGGCCGGGCCCGGACCCTGTTCGCTCACAGTGGTGATTACGAGGAGTGGGGGGTAAGCGGGTTGTTGCGGCTCGACCCGGGAGCGGCGGGTCTGGGGTTTTCGCTCAGCGTGCGGCCGGCGTGGGGCCGGACGGCCAGCGGGGCGCGGCGGATGTGGGAGAGCGGGGTGCTGCCCGGCCTGGCGGCCAGCGATCAGGCGGCGCGAGTCAATGCGCGGGTGGGCTATGGCTTCGGCACCACGTGGGGCGGCCGGGGAGTGGTGACGCCGTACACCGGCGTGTCGCTGTCGGGAGAGGGGTCACGGCGGTTCAGCCTGGGAGGGCAGTACAGGATGGGGTCGTCGGTCACGATGAGCCTGGAAGGCGTGCACAGCGATCCGGCGCACCGCGCCACCAGCCAGGGCGTCATGCTGCGCGCCGACATCAACTGGTAACCGTACCCGTGTCCCCTCTGCCGGCGAGGGCCGCAAGAAAGTCGGCGGAGCGTTGGCAGGACCGATGAAGAAACCCATTGACGCGGCGGATCTTCTCGTATCAAGAGCCGGCGAAGACAGCGACTTTCGCCAACGTCTTCTCGCGAAACCCAAAGAGACGATCGAAAAGGAATTCGGCGTGAGGCTGGCCGAAGACCATGAGATCCACGTGCATGAAGAAACCTCTTCCGAGACGCACTTGGTGCTTCCGCCGCGCAGCCGGCTCAGCAAGGCCGAGCGGGAGGAGGCGAGGACCGGCGCCACCTCACTCGCGTTTCTTCGCAAGACACTCCACGACCCTGCGCCACCCCTCCGTCTCCCCGCCGCTAAGCGGACGAGAGCCCGAAAGAACGCTGCTACCTCGGAGGCACTTGCAAGAGCGGGCCGAGAGAGCATCCGCCGCGGTCTCGTTTTCCTGGAATCCACCATCGACAAGCAGGGAGCCTGGCACTGCATCCGGTTCAATGTAGCCAAACCGGACATTCCACGGCATTTTGAAAGACCTCCTTTCGTGTCGGCTCTTTGCGTGCTTGCGCTGGAAAGTTGCGATGAAGCGCGGGCCAGGGCCATGTGCGCCGCCACCAGGGCGTATCTTGTCAACACCATGGAATATCCCGGATTGTGGCGTTACTATCGCCATCTGCCCCAGGATCTGGACAGCACCTCGCTCTGTTCGCTTGTCATCGGGACTCACCCGTGGATCCTGCTGGGAAGAAACGTTTCGCGATTGTTGGCGAATCGCGACGAGGAAGGCCGCTTCATGACCTGGGTGCTGGCGGAAGACCAACCCGATGTCGTGTCTACCTTTCGAATCGAAGCCGACCCGGTCGTCAATGCCAACGTCATCGCATACCTCGGCGACCACGCCGAAACCAGGGATGCCCAACGATGGTTGGAAGCCTTGATCACCGAAGGCAGCCTCGAGGGCTCGTCCAAATGGTATCCCGACACGGTCGCGATCTACTATGCAACCACACGTGCCATGATTCGCGCGCGGCCCGCCCTCGACCGACTACGCCCCATACTGGCGGATCGTATCCTGGGCTTGCGCGACGAGAAGGAAGAATTCGGCAACATCCTCCAGACCGCTCAGGCCGTGTCGGCTCTCTACAATATTGGAAGCCTGGAAAGCATCTACGCCAAGCGCGAGGTGGAGAGGTTTATCAGTTTTCAACGTGAGGACGGTAGCTGGCCGGAGCTTCTCGCGTTCGGTGATCAAACATTGAAGTGGGGTACGTTCGGGCAGATAGGGCACGGCTCCGAAGCCGTGACCTCCGCGTTTTGCATCGAAGCTCTGGAGCGTCTCGTCGAAGTCCTGAGGGCCTGAAACGTTTGGCGGTTGCGTGACCCGGGTGGTAAAATCGAGCATCCACGCGGGGGAGGAATGGTCCGTCAGGGCAGCTGCCATGCCGCAAGATACAGTAGGTGGAGATTCGGGCCCAGACAAGGCTGACCTCACGCAGCACATCGAGCCGTCGATTCGCAACGCCCTTCCGCATTACCTGCCACTGGGTATTTTCCCGCTGCTTCTGGCCGCCGCGTTCTATGGCGGCTGGTGGTTGTTACCGCCGTTTCTTTTCATGAGCGTCGTCGGGCCACTCGATCGGGCGCTGGGTCCCGACGGACGCAATATGGACCCGGAGAGAACGCCGGAACGCCGTCTGCTCTGGCACAATCTTCCGGTATGGACCTGGGCGTTTCTGTGGCCGCCGACGCTCATTTTCGGCATGTGGCAAATCCTTGTCGCGAATCAGTTCGCGATCTGGGAAGCAGTGATCCTGGCGATCCTCCTGACCATGGAGGCACAGGCTGTCTTCGTCGTCGGTCACGAACTGGTCCACCGGCGTTCTACCTGGGAACGGCGGCTCGGAGAATTCCTGCTCGCCTCCGCCTCCTACCCGCAATACTCCACGGAGCATGTCTATATCCACCATGCCAAGGTCGGCACTCCGCATGACGTGGGATCCGCTCCCAAGGGCGAAAGTTTCTGGAGGTACTTCCCCAGGGAAGTCGTAAGCAACATCACCAACTCCTGGGCATTCGCCGGCGAACGCCTGGCGCGGCGCGGTCTGCCGCGGTGGCATTACAGCAATCAGTTCTGGCGCTACGGCGTCGCCGTCCTGTTCTGGTACGGACTGGTGTATTGGATGAGCGGGATCCTGGCGGTTCTGGTCTTCGCCTTCCTCGGACTGAGTTGCGTCTTTTCGATGAAGATCAGCAACTACTTCCAACACTACGGTCTGCGCCGGGTCCGTCAGCCCAACGGCCGTTGGGAAAAGGTAATGCCGCGCCATTCCTGGGACGCCGACTGGAAGTTCAGCAATTGGATGTTCTTCAACATGCAGCGCCACGGGGACCATCATGCGGCGGCATCTCGCCACTATCCGCTGCTCCAGGTTCGTGGCGCCGATGACACCCCGGTCTTGCCGGGCACCTACGCCGACATGATGAACATCGTGCTGCGGCCGAAGCGCTGGTTCGAGAAGATGGATCCGTTGGTGGACCAATGGCGCGCGCATTTCTATCCGGAGATCGATGACTGGAGCGCCTACGACAGCCCGATTTCCGCCGCGCGACCGGAAGCGTTCGAGGCGATCGTCGAAATTTTCGGCGCCGCCCCGCGGCTCGCCAAATGGATCGAACGCAATCCGGAGCTTCTGGACAGCCTGCAGGACCGGGAATTCACCGATCTCGACTTGCCGAAGGGATTCGGGCCGGATCGGCAAACCGAAGCGATCGCGCGCCGCGGGCTTGCGAGACTCTATTGGACAGTCGAAATGGGCGTTGAGGAAATGAAGGACCAAGTCGCCGAATTGCCGACGGCCGATGCAAGGGAGACCGCGGAAATCGTGCGAAACTGGTCGAACGACAAGGCATTTCAGATCGGTATGCACGTCGTGCGCGGAAACCTGTCGCCGGCCGAGGCGAAGGCCGCGCTGTCCAATCTCGCCGAAGCGTCGCTCTCGACCTTGCTCGCCGCCGTGGTGGCGGATGTTGTCGAACGCACCGGACCACTCGGCGCTGGCGGGGTCGCCGCGATATTTCTGGGCGATCTCGCCAGCCGGGAAGTCTATCCCGGCGTTGCCATCAATATGCTGTTTGTCCATGACGGCGGGGAGTCCGGCGAAGATGAACGCCTGTGTCGGGGTTTCCGGGAGACCCTGACCGACTTGGCGCGGGACAGTCTGTTGTTCTCCCCGATCGCGCCCGCCTCGAACTCCCTTCCCGCCCTGCGCCTTTCCGAACTGGCCGAGCATTTCCGGAAACGTGTTTCCGGGGCCATTCCCTTGCTCACCAGGGCGCGCTGCGTGTTCGAGTGCGGCGACTCCGACATCGGCCGCCGCTTCGATGAAGCACGGCGCGAAGCCTTGGCCGGGGCGAACGAGTCCCTGGTCGACAAGCAGCGCGAGTCACTGGAAGACCCGGCCGAAGCCGGTGTGTCCGCGTACGCCCGGATGCGCGGCGGGCTGGATGATGTCGAGAGGGCCGCGCGATTCCTGCAGTTGACGAACGGCGGCGCCGGCCTCGACGATCCGGCTCCGTCCGCCGTGAAGGTGCTTCATGACGCTGGCGCGGAGCCGCTGGCGCAAGCCGCGTCGCTGTGGCGGGATTTGCAGGGCATCACGCGCCTCATCGGCGAGGAGGGGTTTGACGCGACCGCGGCGGGGCCGAAGGTTCAGTCTCTTGTCGCGAGCGCTTGCGGGCACGCGGATTTCGATGCGCTGAAGGCGGCGGTCACCGGGACCGCGTCCCGCGCCGCCGCCGAGATCGATACGCTTCTTTCCCGCGCATGAAAGTGACCAGGACGACTCCCGAGGACCAGGGCCTCGTCAAGCTTCCCGCGCTTGCTCCGCACCTGCAATTCCGCGATATCGGCGGACAGCAGACGCTGCTGGTTTCCGAGTCGTTCAACACCCTGCTGCACGGCAAGCTGCATTGCGATCTGCTGCCGCTTCTCGACGGGCGGCACCCGCCGGACGAGATCGTCGCGGCCCTCGAGAGCGCCCATGCCGGCGCCGATGTCCTTGCGGCCATCGTTGCGCTCTCCGTCAAGGGCTATGTCGTCTCCGCCGATCACGGCATGGACCGAAGCCGGGCGGCCTACTGGTCGTCGCTTGGCGCATCGCCACGCTGGGTCGAACGACGGCTGGGGGAATCGCCCGTCGCGGTCGAGGGTGACGACGGCCGGTTGATCCGGCACCTGGAAGAGAGCGGCGCCAGCGTGGGGGCCGGCGATTCCAGGCTCACGGTTGTCGTCTGCGACGATTATCTCGATGCACACCTTGAAGAAGTGAATCGACGCCAGCTTGAGGCGAGAGCGCCGTGGACGCTGGTGCGACCGCGCGGCATGGAGGCGCTCTTCGGCCCCATCTTTCGCGCCGACGGACAAGGACCCTGCTGGGATTGCCTGGCTTGCCGCCTGCGCGGCCACAAGGAAGTCCACAATTTTCTGCGCAACATCGCGGGCGAGGAGGCCGCCTTCAAGCCGTTCGCCGCTCAGCCAGCGGTGCTGGAAGCGCTATACGGGCTGATCGCGGCGGAGATCGTCAAATGGCTGGCGTTGGAAGAGGCGGCGCCGATTCACGAACAGGCGATCGCCATGAATGTCGGCACATTCGCAAGCTCCCGGCATCGGGTCACGCGCCGCCCTCAATGCTTGGCCTGTGGCGACGAAGCGTTGCATCGGCGGGATCGACCGCCGGTTCCGCTGTGTCTCAAAGCGAGTCCCAAGGCCCATCGCAACAGCGGCGGCGCCCGCGCCGTGGCGCCGGAAGTCACCCTGGCGAAGTACCGCCACCTGGTGAGCCCGGTCAGTGGGGTCGTGACCTGGCTGTCGCGCACCACCGATGAGGCCGACTCCTGGCTGCATGTCCATTGGGCCGGAAGCAATCTGGGCATGAGAAGCCGCAGTTTGAGCTCGCTCAGACGCAGCCTGCGCAGCAAGAGCGCCGGCAAGGGCAGCACGCGGGAGCAATCCGAGGTCAGCGCGCTGTGCGAGGCGGTCGAGCGCTATTCGGGCGCCTTTCATGGTGATGAGATCCGTGTCCGAAAGCGCTTCGTCGAGTTCGCCGGGAGAGACGAGGCCATCCACCCCAACGATGCGCAGTTGTTCAGCGACCATCAGCTTGACAATGCCAAGAGCATCAACGCGAAGGGCCACCCGTACAACATCGTCCCGCCGCGTTTCGATCCCGACGCCGAAATCGACTGGACGCCGGTGTGGTCGCTTACGCAGGAGCGGCATCGCTATCTGCCCACGTCCATGCTCTACAGCATGGCGCCGGAACAGCGCGGCGCCGCGGACCTGATCGCCGATTCCAACGGCTGTGCCGCGGGCAACAGCCTGGAAGAAGCCATTTTGCAGGGGTTCTACGAACTGGCCGAGCGCGATGCGTTCGCCATCTGGTGGTACAACCGGCTGCGAGTGCCGGCGGTCGATCTTGCGAGCTTCGACGACCAGTACCTTGCAACGGCCTCGGACTATTATGCCCGCTACGAGCGGGATCTGTGGATGCTCGACGTCACCTCCGATTTCCGTATCCCCACGTTCGTCGCGCTCTCGCGCAGACCGGACGCCCAAACCGAGGACATCATCTACGGCGCCGGCGCCCACGCCGATCCGCGCATAGCGGCGCTGCGCGCGATTTGCGAGTTGAACCAGTGCCTTACGTGGCTGCCGCGTCCCGGAAAGGGCGATGGCCGGCCCATGATCGATGATCCGCTGGCGCTTTGGTGGTGGAAGACGGCACGACTCGCCGATTGTTCCTGGCTGGCGCCGGCGGCGGACGAGCCGCACACCAAGGTCTCACGGTATCCGGTGACCGAATCGACGGACACGCGCGAAGACGTGGAGCATTGCCGCGGGCTTGTCGAAGCCAGGGGGATGGAGTTCCTGGTGCTGGATCAGACCCGGCCCGATGCCGGCATGCCCGTGGTGCGGGTCATCGTGCCGGGCCTGCGCCACTTCTGGGCAAGATTCGCACCCGGACGCCTTTACGACGTGCCCGTCAGCATGGGCCTCCTCACGCACCCTCTCGCTGAAGCCGATCTGAATCCCGCGCCCGTCATCGCGTAAGGAGACAATATGGATATAGACGAGGCAGTCACACTCACCCAGGATCGTCTCGCCGAAGAGGGCGGCACCATGGGTGATCTGCTCGGGTATTTCCGGAACAGGGTCTCGCCGATTCTTGTCGGAGACTCGGAATGGGAGCGCATACTCGAATGCGCCGGGAAACTTCCAATCACCATGGGCGCCCTTCCGTTCGGCTTTGAGTTGCCGCTGCATGAACGCCGGCCGGAGGCGGACTTCGGCGGTTCCCTGGCTAGCGGAACCAGAACGGCGGGGTTTTTCCAGGAGCGCGCGCGAACCGACGAGGCGGACGAGACCGCGAGTGCGATCACGCGGCTGTTCAGACAGATGGATGCTGAAGTTTCGCCGCTGCGCGACATCGTCGGCCGCAAGTTGATGCTGGAATTCGATATCGGCTCCGCGCCGGACGGTGAGCTTGCGCATCCGGCAATGTTCCTGCGGCCCGGCGAACGCCCGATCATCGGCGCCCGTGATCAGGTGAAGGATGTCTGTACGGTGGTTGACGCCCTCGTTTCCTGCGCGGGGTGGGAGAGGAATGACGCCGAGCGGGGGAACGTGGAACGGGCCTACCTGGCGCAGCCGGGAGATACGCGCATGGATTCGTTCGGGGTGTTCCCGTCTCGCTCACGCTCGATACGCCTGGCGATCATGGGTTTCAAGACTCAGCAGGAACTGTCTTCCTATCTGGAAACCACGGGTTGGCCCGGTGAAACCTCGGTTGTCGACTCCGTGATTTCACGCTTCAAGGAACGCGCGAACGTTGTCAGGACCGGGGCGAATATCGACGTGCGGGAAGAGGGTCTGGGTCCGACGCTCGGCCTGACGCTCATCGTCAAGCAGCGCTACACGAAAGACTCACGCTATTGGCTCGATGGCCTGACCGACTGGGATCCGTTTCTGGAAGCCCTGGGTCACGAGGAGCTGGTCGTTCCGAAAAAGCTTGCTGCCCTTGCCGGCTGGGTTTCGAAGCCGACAACGCTTTTTGGAAAGTCCGGGCGTTTCGTACTGCTACGTGGCATCCACCACATCAAGCTGGTCATATCCGGGAATGAGCTTCGAAAAGCCAAGGCCTATGTGTTCATGGTGCTTTCCGGAGCGCTCCCGCCTTGATCCCGGCGCCAAACGCACCTGGACCCCGCCCCCTCGAACCAGGGACCGGGGTCTATTCAAACCATCCGCGAATGCGGATTGTCCCGCATCCTGGCCGGCCGACTCGCCGGCTAGGGGTTTACCAGCAGCAGCAAAGGCCGGCCGAGATAGCCTCGAGTTGTTCCTCGGTGATGTTCGGATCCGGCGGCAACGCAAGATGGACCGTCTGCATGTCGCTCTCGTGGACCACGATGTTCATCGAATCGGGAATCGTAATGCCCAATTCCGCGCTGATGGTCGCCTTTGGATCCGCGAGGAGCTGTTGCCTGAAGTCCTCGTCCAACGCGGACTTCTCGACGATCTGCTGCAGCATTTCATCGCCGTTTCTCATGGCAATTCTCCTTTCTTCCACGAGACGTCGCCGACTCGTACATTTTCACTTCTCGATGTTGCCCCGGTCCAAGTTCATATATCACGATCAGCATGGACTATTCACCTAACGGCAACTGTAGCCGACTGTAACACTGCAATGACGCAAGGTCAAGCCTTCACGGGTGCCGCGGGACTCCGGTCCACAGCCGTCAACAGCGCCGGCAGGAGCGTCAGGTCGGCAAGGAGCGCAAAGCCGATGATCATCGCGGTCAGGACCCCAACCTGTGCGGTGGGAACGAATGGAGAAAACACCAGTATCAGGAAACCGGCCACCAGAACGACCGTCGTGGTGGCCATCGCCTTACCGGCCGTGTCAAAGGCGTGACGCACCGCTTCTTCAGGGCCGTGACCGTACTCGCGCCGCGCACGGCGGTACTTGCTGAGAAAATGCACCGTGTCGTCCACGACGATGCCTACGGTCATGGCCACCACGACAGATAACGAGAGTCCCACCTGCCCGACCGTCAGCCCCCAGACGCCGAAGCCCAGCACGGCGGGGACCAGATTGGGCGCGATGCTTACCAAGCCCAGCCGCAGCGACCGCAAGGCGAACAGGAGGATGGCGGAAATCGCCAGCAGCACGACCATGGTCCCGACCACCATGGCGCGGATGTTGCGCTGACCGATGTAGGCGAACAACGCCGCCGGACCGGTGCTGTTGACGCCGCCGACATGCGCGGCGTTTTCCTTCAGCCACGCCTCGGCATGCGCGTTCAGTTCCAGCAGCTCCCGCGAAGAAAGCGTCTCCGCCGATATGGTTACCCGCGTGGCGGACCTGGACCTGTCGATCTGATTGTTCAGATTCAGACCCTGCGGCAGCGACAGCTCGTAAAGCACCAGGTATTGTGCCGCCAGCTCCTTGCTTTCCGGTATCCGGTAAGCGGCCGGGTCGTTGCCGTGCATGCTCTGGTTGAGTTGCTGAAAGGTATCGGTGATGACCGCCACGTGGCGTACGGGGGGCTGTTCGCGGTACCAGGCGGCGAACTTCGCAATGTCGGCGAGGAAACGGGGGTCGGTGACACCGCCCTCGGCATGCGCCTGCAGCGAATATTCGAGCAGGGTGTTGCCGCTCAAGTGCTCGTCCATGAAATCCGTATCCTGCCGAAACTCGACGCTCTCATCGAAGAAATGAACCAGGACGTCATTGAGCTCGTTGCGCGGAATGGCCAGACTCATCGCGGCCACGATCACCAGCCAACCACAGATTATCGCCCTTCTGTAGCGCAGCACGGAATCCGCCAGGAGGTTCATCGTGAGTCCGCGACGCGGGCGGTCCTTTGCGGCACGGATCGGGAGGAGCGAAAGCACGGCCGGCAAAAAGGTGACTGAGAGAAGGAAGGAGGCAGCAACACCGAAAGCGACGAAGTTGCCGAGATGACGGTAGGGAGGCACTTCGGAGAAATTCATGCTCAAGAAGCCCAGCGCCGTCGTGAGGCTCGCCAGAAACACCGGCTGCAGGTTGAGCCCGATGGATGCGACGATGGCATCGTGCCTGGAATCCCCGGCGCGCAGACGCTGCTGCAAGGCCACCAGCAGGTGTACGCAGTTCGCCACGACGATCATCAGCACGATGGTCGGTGCCGGGGAGATGGGCGGCGAAAAGGGCATTCCGGCCCATATCCCCAGCCCCATCGACGCGAGAATGGAAAAGACCATGACCAGTCCGGTGGCCGCCACCCCCGGCCACCCCCGGGTGAGGATGCCGAGGATCAAGCCCATGAGCAGAAGGCTTGCGGGAAGGAAGATCATCTGGCTTCTGATGGAGGCTTCCACGAAGGTTTGGTTGACCATGACCGTGCCGACGACACGGAGGTCGATGTCGGCGAACCGTTCTTCCGCCTCCGCGGCTATCGATCTGGCGTATTCGGCAACTTCGGCCACGCCCTCCAACAGGCCTTCCTGCGGCAGTTCAATGGTGACGTTTACGACGCTGACATCGCCGTTGCGGCCCAGCATACTGCCCGCGATACGCGGGTCGGACAAAGCGATGGCACGGATCCGTGAGCGCGCTTCGGCCCGAGGCAGTTCTTGCGGATCCACAAGGTCCCGCACATACAAATCGTCGCCTTCGGCGGTCGTGTATTGAAAGTTGGCGAGGGAGTCGACACGCCTCGTATAGGGTGTACGCCAGGCGGCTTCCGTGAGCCACACGGCGGCCGAGAGTGCGTTTTCGGACGTGGCGTCACCATCGTCCGGAACGATCAGGAACGCGATGTTTTCGTTCTTCCCGTAGGTATTCTCCAGCGCTTCCAGCGCCAGAAGCTGGGGATTGTGGTCGTCGAAGAAGATGCGGTAGTTGGCGGAGAATTCAAGCCGGGCAATGCCGCCCGACGCGGCCGCGACCCACAACAGCGTGGTCAGGATGACCAGCCAGCGGCGCGCGAGCACCCGTTCGGCGAATCGGGTCGCGAATGGCTCTCTTGCTGTGCCGCGTTCGTCCATGGGGCTGGCGCCACTGGTTCACTTCCGGCCGGTCTGCTGGTCCGGATCAGGCAATCTGTCTTCGGACCAGTTCCCTGAACACCCCGTCGACCTCCACGAGTTCCTTGAAGGAGCCGCTTTGCACGACTTTTCCAGCTTGCAACACGTAGATGCGGTCCGCCTGCTCCAGCGTGGAAAGGCGGTGGGCGATTACGATGCGGGTCGAGGTCAGGAGGGCCAGGTTCTGCATGACCTCCGCCTGGCCTTCGTTGTCGAGCCAGTTGGTTGCCTCGTCGAGCAGCATGATGCGCGGGCTGCCGAGCAGCGAGCGCGCGATGGTGACGCGTTGACTCTCGCCGCCCGAAAGGACGCCCCCGATGGCCCCGACCATGGTCATCATGCCCATGGGCATCGCCTTGATCTCGCTTTCGATTCCGGCGGCTCGGGCCGCTTGCCAGACTTCCTCGGTGGTCGGCCCCTCGTGGTGCGCAACGATATTGTCCCAGAGGTCCTGGGGATGGAGCCTCACGGACTGGGGAACCGCGCCGATTTTCCGGCGCACCTGCTTCAGGTTCAGGTGCCTCAGGTCGCGTCCGTCGTAGTACACCGCGCCGGCGGTTGGCCGGTCGATGCCGAGGGCGAGGCGGAACAGAGTGCTCTTGCCGGCGCCCGACTCGCCGGCAATCGCGACGAACTCGCCGGGGCGGGCACGGATCGTGACATCGTCGAGAATCAACGGGCCGTCGGGGTCGTAACGGAAGGAAACGCGGTCGAACAGGATTTCGCCCCCCAGGCGTTCGACCGGCTCTCCTTCGACCTCGGATTCGGGAACCGCGGCGAGCAGCGGGCGCATTTGGTCGAACGCGGGCAGCATGGCGGCGATGGTGCCGAAGGACTCGCCGAGCCGGGCGATGGCGCCTTGGAAAGCAATGAAGACGGTGTAAACGACGAGAAAGTCGCCGACTGGGACGTTCCGCTCGCCCACCGTGACCACCGCGAAAAGCAGTGCGCCGGCGGCAAGAAAGGGAAGGGCGGCGCCGAATGCCCGCGAGTGTCCCTCGAGCGCCCCGAGGTCGAGCTCCGCGCGTTTCTGCTCGCGATAATCCTGCGCCCAGATGGCGAAGGCCGACCCTTCCGCGTTTTCCACGCGCAGCTTGACGATACCGCCTACGATCTGGAACAGCCGGCCGGCGACGCGGCGTACCGCGCTGATCATCCGTCCATAAGGGGGAATCTGGCGCAACCCAAGGGCTACGGTGACCAGCAGCGAGGCCACACTGAAGACGAGGGCGATGACCCCGAGGGTGGAGTCGTAGAAGAAGATGACGCCAAAGACCGGGAGCAGGAAAATGGTCGACAGCAGGCTGTCGGCGACGACTCCCTGCAAGCCGTCGCGAAGATTCTGGAAGGTCATTCCCGACATGGCCAGATCGCCCGCCGGATGGCGGTGGAGAATGTTTGGAGGAAGGCGCATGAGGCGGTCCCAGAAGGCCGCCTCGACCCGCGATGCCGAGCGCCCCTCGAGCCGCATCATCGCCGAGCTTTGAAACAGGTGCAGCAGTGCGCCGAGCAGGCCGAAGCCGGCGAGCGTCGCGGCCACGGCATAGAGCGCGCCGGCGCTTTCGCCCGCCACGACGTGATTCGCAACGAATCCAAGCGCGAGCGCCGGCAGCAGCTTGATCAGGCCGCCCGGGAGCCCGGCAATCACCAGCCGCGCCAGGTCCGCGGCCGATCCATGCAGGGCAATTCGCAACAGGTCCGCGGGTTGCACGTTCCCTGACGGCAACGGCTGATAGAACACCCAGGCTTCGTTCTGGAGCCCGCCGGCGCGCTCCTCCGTAAGCCGGACGCTGCGCTTGCTGACGGGGTCCACTTCCCGGTAGCGCCCGAACATTCCCGGCAAGAGCGCAACGGGCCGGCTGTCCGCGGCGCGGAATGCCAGCATCGCGTTGCTGTCGCCGCGCCACCAGTTGTCCTCGCCCTTGAATCGCACGCGCCGGGCGCGTACGCCCGACGCGTCGAGTACGTCAACGAGGCCGACTGGAGAATCGGAAGGTCCCGAGCGCGCTGGTATCCTGAAGTCGATGCCTTGATGGCGGCCGATGATGTTCAAGGCGTCCGCCAGAGCCGTGTCCTCGGCACTGGCATCCCGGTCCGTCGGCAGGTCGTAGATATTGAAAAGCCGCTGTCGGGCAGCTCTTTCTGCCGTGCGGCGGCTGGCTGTCCGTTCGCGTTCGAGATTCGCATCATCGACCACGGCCAACCGGCGGTTCAGGCGTTCCACGGCGAAAGCCACCACGTGGAACGATGCGAGCGCCGGCAGCAGCATGCCTTGCTCCGCCAGTGTTTCGGTTGATTGGCCCGATAGTGTCGCCTCGCCGAACAACGTGAGCCAAGCTGTCCGTGTCAGCGGTATCACGGCTTCGTGCGAGGCGCTGGCTTCGACGAGTTCCGCCGGCGCGATCATATCCATGAAAAGGCTTACGCCGCGCGGCGGTCTGGACACCCACACGACACCGCGCCGCACGGACAGCGTACAAGGGCCCAGCGTCTGCGTCACGCCGGGTTCAGCCAGCGCGGTCGCACGCGGGAGGTGACTTACGAGCCGCGAAAGTGTATCGGTCACGGCGGTCAGCCAGGTATCGGTCTGTGCCGCCAGTTCCGCTGGGTGGACGTCGGACAGCAAGGATGCCGGCAGGCGTTTCAGCAGCGTACCCGGCAATCCCTTGGCAATCACCCTGAGCGTGGTGTCCTTGCGATGGTCGTCTTGTTCGTCCGGCGCGACGCCCCAGAGCAACCTGCCTGATTCGCAGCGCAGCAGATGCTGCGGCGCCGCCTGCTCCACGCCGTCCCTGAATTCGACCAGAAACAGATCGACAACGCCCTCATCGATGAACCAGACGCTACCCGGATCGTTGAGGTCCACCGGCAGATTGGCGGCGCAGGGCACGGATGTACCCGAGCGAGCGGCGAGTTGGGCTATGGTTGCGTATTCCGGCATGGAGTCCCGTATCAGCCCGACTTGACCAGCTTGAAGTACGTGCCATCCTGGTCCGCCATCAATTCGTCGTGTGTGCCGCGCTGCACTTCGACGCCCTTGTCGAGCACGATAATCTGGTCGCAATCCCTTACGGTGCTCAGCCGGTGCGCGACGATCAGGCACGTGACGCCGCGACGCCGCAAGGCATCATCGACGTATTCCTCTGTCGCGGCATCGAGCGCGCTGGTCGCCTCGTCCAGAATGAGCATGGTCGGATGGCCTACCAACGCACGGGCGATTTCCAGCCTTTGTCGCTGGCCGCCGCTGAAGTTCACCCCGCCTTCCTCGACGAGGGTCGCATATCCGTGTGGCCGGAGCAGGATTTCCTCATGGATGGAGGCATCCCGTGTTGCGGCGACGATGTGTTCATCCGGAACGGCCGGGTTCCACAAGGTGATGTTGTCGCGCACGGAGGCGGAAAAGAGCACGGCCTCCTGGTCCACCATGGAAACGGAACGCCGAAGCACTTCCTCGGGGATCTGATCCCGCGGTTGGCCGTCGAACAGGATTTCGCCCGACCAGGGCTGACAGATACCCGCGACCAGACGCGCCACGGTCGACTTTCCCGAGCCGCTGGGACCGACCACGGCAACCCGCTGTCCCGGCTTGATCGCGAGGTTGAAGTCCTTGATCAAGGGTTGGCGGCTCTTGTTGTATCCGAACGCGACGTCGCGCAGTTCGAGCCGGCCGGCAAGCTGAAGCCGGCCGTTGAACGTACGGATGGACTCCGATTCGGGATCCCGGCGGCGAAAAACGAGGTCCTCGGCGGTCTTGGAGACGTCTTCCAGCCGTTGCAGATCGGTTTCGAGCGCGTGGCGCTTGTCGGCGAACTCCAGGAAGCGCCCGACAGGCGCCAGAAACATCTCGGCCAGGATATAGAACCCAACCAGCGTCCCCAGGGTCATGGCTCCGGTCATGACCAGGCTTCCCCCGATGCCCAGGATGACCGCGCTACGAAGCGCGGCGACCAGGCCCGGAAGCGCGGCATTGACGGAGGCGAGTTCGGAATGGAGTTGCCGCGCGCGCAGTTCGCGTGCCTGCTGACCGCTCCAACGCGAGAAAAACCGGTCATCCGACCCTGTCATCCGCAGGTTGTCCGCATGACTCAGCATCTGCATCCCGAAGCCGATCAGCAATCCCTGCTCCCGCCTCATCGCCTGGGTTCGGACGTTCCGGTGTGCATTGAGAAAGTGGGCCAGCAATCCGTGCAGGACGGCCAGCAACACCACGACCAGCGTGAGCACGACGTCGTAGGCCAACATGGCGACGAGCAACACCGCGCTCATGGCCATGTCGATGAGAAGCACAAGAAACTGCTCCGTCAGATTCTTCGCGATCCTGTCGATGGACGAGACTCGATCGGTCAAATCGCCGACCAGCCTGTGTTCGAAAAACTCCACCGGCAACCGCAGCAGCCGCGACATGCCCCGGTTGTAGCCGACAACCGCAATCCGCACCGCGAGTCGCTTGAGGAATCGGTGCTTGAGCAGTGACAGCGCGTACACGAGGATGCCGCCGCCGAGCAACGCTGCCACCAGTCCGCCCCAAGGCCCATGGTTTTCCAGAACATCGTCCACGAAAACACCGAGGGACGCGGGAAGGACAAGCGCCAGCAACGTCAACATGAGCCCGCACGCAAGCAACCCTGTAAGCACGTTCCATGATCCGGCGAGCAAGGTGCGCAACTGGTTGAACAAGCCCGGCCGCTCGCCGCCTGCCTTGAAATCGTCGCCGCGCTTGAATCGCAGCGCGATTCCACTGTAGTTCTTGGTGAACTCTTCGGCGGAAAGCGTACGCCGCCCCGTGGCCGGGTCATTGAGATGGAAGTTGCGGCTGTCGAATCCTTCGAGGACGACGAAATGGCTGAACTGCCAGAACAGGATCAGAGGCAACGGCAGCTTCTTCAGTGACTCGGCTCGTACGCTGAGCCCCCTGCATTCGAGACCATAGTGTCTGGAGGCGCGCGAGATGCTCGCCGCGCTGCTACCGTCCCGGCTAACCTCGCATTTTTCGCGCAGTTCGGTAAGCGGCACCCAGCGCCCGAAGTAGGCGAGAATGCTGCCGAGGCAGGCGGCGCCGCATTCCGTCGCGTGCATCTGCAACAGAATCGGCGTGGTGACCCTTCGTTTTGAAGGCTCCGGAGCGGCCTTGTCGCTTGCCCCCCTGGAGGCGCGCGGCTGCATCTTACGATCGCCTCATTCCGAAAAGCGCGACCGGGGACTGCCGGCCGAGCTCGATGACAATCCGGCATTCCCTACCTGCAAGGGAAGCAACGTCAAGGCCCTTGTCGAGCGCGATATCGAGGCGGAACACGGACACCGGCGGCGCGGACTTCAGTGCCGCCAACCCCGCGGACAAGGGTAAGGCGGAAACCGTCGTGACCTCTCCGTCAAGCGTGTCTGTCTTCCCGTCCGCCATGCCCAGCTCGATCGTCGCCGGCAGCCCGGCCTTGATCTGCGATGCGACGTCGCTGTCGATCCAGACCAGGGCCTGGACGGACCGGTTGCCCTCGGGCAGGCTTTCGCCGGGCTCTACCAGCGCGCCCTCTACCGCAATGCTGCGAGGTACGTTGCCGAGGAAGAGCCATCCCGCGAGGATGAACAACAACGATGCGATGACGGCGACAAGGAGCCGCTCCCGCGGCGTGGAGATTGTCAGCAGCCGGTCGAGTTGTTCACGTTCTTCTTTTCCTTCGGCGATAGTATTATGAAATGAGTCAAACGGATTGTTGAACACGACCGTGCGAGGCCTCCTCATAGAGATCAGGCAAGGACAAATTTCGTGCGGCTTGAGATGAAGAGTTTGAAGCATTATATGCAATCTCGAATATACGAACAACCGTTCCGCAATGTTCGCAGTGCGCACGATGTGGCAATGGTCGACCGGCGCTCCTCCTGATATTTCAAGCAAGTACAGGACTTAATCTTTCCGGGGAATCAAGTTACAATGCGGCATCTCCATTACCTGGATTTGTACTGATGGCCCCTAACCACGGAACAAACAAATGCCTGATCGGCCAAGGCTGGGCAACGCGTTTCCGTTGCCTCAAGGGTGCCTCGTTCGGTATCGGGGTCGTAGTGACGCTGGCGTGTTTCTGCTTGCCGAACGCAAATGCCCTTGCCCGGGAAGAAACGCCGGAGGAAAAGGGTCTCAGGATTGCGCGTGAAGCAAGCGCCCGCGACGACGGCTTCGGGGATTTCACCGCCGGAATGACGATGGTGCTGCGCGACCGGCACGGTCGGGAGAGCGTCCGCCGGATGCGCTTCAAGGTGCTGGAGGTGCCGGGGGATGGCGACAAGAGCCTGTTCGTTTTCGATCAGCCGCGAGACGTACGTGGAACCGCCCTCCTGACCCACGCTCACATCAATGCGCAGGACGACCAATGGCTGTATCTGCCGGCCCTGAAAAGGGTAAAGCGCATCAACGCCGCGAGGCGTTCAGGGTCCTTCATGGGAAGCGAGTTTTCCTACGAGGACATGAGCTCTCAGGAGGTAGACGAATACACCTACAATTATCTTCGCGACGAGCCCTGCGGGGAGCTCACCTGCACGGTGACCGAGCAAGTTCCCCTGGACAAGAAGTCCGGATACAGCCGCAAGGTCGTTTGGCAGGATACGGGCGAGCTACGAATCTGGAAAATGGAGCTTTACGACCGCAGGGGCTCGCACCTGAAGACGCTCACCTTCGCGAACTACAAGCGATATCTGGATCGGTACTGGCGGGCAGGAGCACAGACGATGGTGAATCACCTTACCGGTGCCAGCACGGTGCTCAAATGGACCGATTTCCGGTTCCGCACCAATCTCGAGGACAGCGAATTCACCCACCTGTCACTTCGACGCGTGCGCTGATGCGATTCCGCGGCGCAATTGCGGCCCTCTTTCTGATGGTTGCCGCGGGTGCCGAGGCGCAGTCTCTTGAGTTCTCGGGCGACCTGAGCCTGCAGGGGCGATGGTATCCGCAAGCCCCGGCCTTCCCGGATCAGCGTTCAGGCACCGCCGGTCTGGTCGTTGAGCCGACGCTTCACGGGGAGATTGGGAAACAAACCAGCTTTACCCTCACCGCGCTCTACCGGTACGACAGCGCCGATTCGCAGCGCACGCATGCGGACCTGCGCGAGGCCTATCTGTTGGTGTTTGGAGACCGGAGCGGGAATTCCTGGGAGCTTCGGTTGGGACTGGACCAGGCCTTCTGGGGGGTGGCCGAGGCTCACAATCTCGTGGATGCCGTCAACCAGGTGGACCTCGTCGAGCACCCGCGCAATCGACCCAAGCTGGGTCAGCCCATGGCCCGCCTGACGGTCTCCGGTGATTGGGGCCTCGCCGAATCATTTCTGCTGCCGTATCATCGCAAGCGCACATTTCCCGGGCGTTTCGGACGCCACCGATCGGGCCGCCCGATCGACGACAACGCCTTGTACGAGAGTGGTGCCGAAGAGCGCCATGTGGACTTTGCGTTTCGCTACGGCAATGCCGTGGGCGCGCTTGATTTCGGTCTGAGCACCTTTGTCGGGACAAGCCGCGATCCCTCGTTTGTCTTCGGCCCTCAATCCGGGCCGGTGCCGGCAATTGACACGCCGTTGATCCCGTACTACGAGCAGATTCGGCAATTCGGCGTCGACGCGCAACTCACCACCGAGCCCTGGCTTTACAAGACGGAAGCCATTTGGCGTAGCGGAGCGCGCAATCTCCTGGGCCAGGAGGAGGATTACGGCGCCGTCATCTTCGGCTTGGAACGCACGCTCTACGCGTTGTTTGGTTCCCGAGCGGACTTGACCTTCTTCGTCGAGTGGCTCTACGACGGTCGCGGACGCCGTGCCACAAGTGCTTGGGCGAACGACCTTTTTGTGGCGGGCTTGCTGGCGTTCAACGACGTGCAGGGTACCGAACTCTTGGTAAGCATCCTGGGTGATCTCCGCCATGATTCTCGTTCGTTGAACCTGGAATTAAAACGCCGCCTGTCGGATAGTTGGACGATGCGCCTGGAAGCGATCGCCAACCTGAGCGCGGACCCGGACGATTTGACGTACGATGGAAGGCGCGACAGCTTCCTGGGCGTCGACTTCACGTTCAGCTTCTGATGATACAGCCTGGCGCTAAATCCTTGCGGAAGATCGCGGTTGTCGGGCGAGGAACCGCGGGGTCCCTGGCGGCCGCAAGCGTAACGCGCCTTCACCCCGACAGCGACCACGAACTGCACCACATTTACGACTCGCGCATCCCGGCCATCGGAGTGGGTGAGGGCAGTTGGCCGAGCCTGGTTCAGGAATTGCGGCGACTGACGAATTTGCCCCATGAAACCATCCAGCAGCGCTTGAAGGGGACTCGCAAGTACGGTGTTGCGTTCGAGGGATGGGGCCGGCGCAATCGGGACTTCACCCACTACTTCACGCCGCAGCAGGTGTCGTACGCCTACCACCTGTCCGCCGACTTGATGGCGGACTTACTGGAAGAAAGCACGCGCGCGCGCCACATCGACGCGAGAGTGCTCAATATCACGAGGGTGGAGGGCGGCGCGCAGGTGGAGTTCGAGGACCAGGCGCCGGAACGTTACGACCTGGTCTTTGATGCCCGCGGGTTTCCCAGGGAACTCCACCCCGACCAGCACATCGACATTACTTTCATCCCGACGAATACAGCCGTGATCCGCCGCTGCCCGGAAATCATCAACGAGGGGGATGGGCCGGTTCTGGAACATACCTATACCCGTGCGGTGGCGCGTCCGCACGGTTGGATATTCGTTATTCCACTTACCGTACACACATCATACGGGTACATCTTCAACCGCGAGGTATCCGGCCTTGCCGAAATCGAAGCGGACTTTGACGCGTTCCTTGAGACCGACGGGGTATCGGAATTCGAGCAACGCGCCGTCATTCCGTTTCCCAATTTTGTCCACCGTCGGCCGTACGATGGCGCGGTGGCCCGCATCGGCAACGCGGCGGCCTTCATGGAACCCCTCGAAGCCACGGCGATCGTATCCGCCCAGTTGCAGATTGGGATGGTTCTCCACACACGTTTGAACCGTTCACTGGAGCACCTTGAGCGCGACGCGCCGGTGGTCAATCGATTCCTCGTCAACAACATGCTCTGCTACGGCCTGTTCGTCGGTTGGCACTATTCCTGTGGCTCCAGGTACGACAGCGAATTCTGGCGTCACGCCCGTGGCCAAGCCTAGCCGCAACACCGTCAGGCCGTGGCCCCCGAGGCGGTGGATTGCGCCGCGCTCCACAAATTCGACGAAATGATCGGACTGCTGAACCAGCCGGTCATCGACAAGGCGGACTGGGATCGGATGTGCGCGGTTCCTCTTACGAGCTATGCGCAGATGTCTCAGGGTCTTGGTTGCTAGTGTGGCGTCCCGTAGATTCCTGCAATAATTTGCTGGTCCTTTTTGCCGTCGGCTGCGTTGCTCTTCCTCGCGTGGTACCCGCCACTGCTCGTCATCGCGCCTTGCCGACGACAAAAATTCCTGCGCAACTTATTGCAGGAATCTACGGGACGCCACACTAGCCGGTGGCGGTGGCCTGCTCCTGCCCCCGACGCTCGAAGTAGTCCTTGGCGACGTCCGGGAACAGCGTGTAGGAGAGCACGTCCTCCTCGCTGGCGGCGAGGTCGCCGATTTCCTTGCGCGCTTCTTCCATCCGGGGTTTCAGGAGGTCGGCGGGGCGGCACGTGATGGGGTCCTTCTTGCCCAGGACCATAGCCTTCATCTCGTCGCTCACCTGGCCCGGCGCCTCGCCGTAGTGCCCCATGACGTAGTTGCGCACCTCCATGGTCACCACTCCGTAGCGTTTGCCCATGAGGACGTTCAGGGTAGCCTGCGAACCCACGATCTGGCTCGTGGGGGTCACCAGCGGGGGGTAGCCCAGGTCCTTCCGCACCGCCTGTACTTCCTGGAGCACCTCGTCCAGCCGGTTCTCGGCGTTCTGCTGCCGCAGTTGGGACACCAGGTTCGAGAGCATGCCGCCGGGGATCTGCGACTCGACGATGTCGGCGTTGACGCGGTTGCTGATGGGGCTCTCGAACTCGCTGTACTTGCCGCGCACCTGGTTGAAGTAGGCGGCGATGCCGGCCAGTTGCCGCAGGTCGAGGCCGGTGTCGTAAGGCGTGCCCCTAAGGGCCACCACCACGGCTTCGGTAGCGGGCTGGGAAGTGCCGTCGGAAAGCGTGGAAATGGCCGTGTCGATGATGTCCACCCCGGCTTCGACGGCCATGATGTAGGCCATCTGCGCCATGCCGGTGGTGCAGTGGGAGTGCAGGTGGACGGGGATGTCGAACCGTTCCTTCAGCGCGCCGATGAGATCCTGGGCCACGTACGGCGACAGCAGGCCGGCCATGTCCTTCACCGCCAGCACGTCGGTGCCGGCGTCCACGAGCTTTTGGGCGAAGTCAACGAAGTATTGCGTCGAGTGCACCGGGCTGATGGTGTACGACACCGCGGCCTCCAGGGTCTTGCCGGTTCGCTTGACCGCGTCCATGGATGCCTTCATGTTGCGGACGTCGTTCATGGCGTCGAACACCCGGAAGACGTCGATACCGTTCTCCGCGGACTTCTCGACGAACGATTCCACCGCGTCGTCGGGGTAGTTGCGGTATCCCACGATGTTCTGGCCCCGCAGCAGCATCTGCAGCCGCGTGTTGGGCATGGCCTCGCGAATCCGCCGCAAGCGTTCCCACGGACATTCGTTGAGGTAGCGCAGGCAGGCGTCGAACGTCGCCCCGCCCCACATCTCCACCGACCAGAAGCCGACCTTGTCGATCTCCGCGGCAATCGGCAGCATGTCCTCGGTGCGCATGCGCGTCGCAAGCAGGGACTGGTGCGCGTCCCTGAGCACTGTCTCCATAATCCCGACTTTCTTCCCTTCCATGAATATCTCCCGGTTGTCTCGCGGTTCGTGAATCGGACCGGCTGCCGGCCCCAGAGCATTAACGCGCTAAAATACGGGAAACGCCGCGCATTAGCAAGCAAACTCGGGCTCTTGCGCGTGCAAATCGAACCAGCACGACGCTTCAGGCGACGAAGCTCTCCTCGGAAGCGTCCTGGAGCGCCAGCGGAGCGGTGCCCGAGGCGCATTGCAGGTAGATGGAGACGCGGGTGCCTTTCCGCAGCCGGCTCTCGATCTCCATCTCCCCGCCATGCGCCTGCGTGATGTGCTTCACGATGGCGAGGCCGAGGCCGGTGCCGCCGAGCTCCCGCGACCGCGCCTTGTCGACGCGGTAGAAACGCTCGGTGAGCCGCGGGAGGTCCTTCTCGGGGATGCCGCAGCCCGTGTCCGAAACGGTCAGCGCCAACCGGGGCGGGTGGTCTGCGTCGGAACGCGGCTCGAGGCCGGCATGGACCCGCACTTCGCCGCCCTCGGAAGTGTACTTGAGGGCATTGTCCACGAGGTTGATGAGCAACTGCTGCAGGCGGTCCCCGTCTCCCAGGATGTCCGGCGTAATGGCGTCGGCGTCGGCGCGGATGCGGATGTGTTTCTTGCTCGCCTGATCGCGGAACAGCTCGAGCACGCGCTCCAGCAGCGGGCGCGTCTCCACCCGCTCCCTCCGTACGTTGGCGTTGCCCATCTCCAGGTCCGACAGGGCCAGCAGGTCGTCGATGAGCCGGCCGAGGCGCTCGGAGTGGCGCGCGACCACGCCGAGGAACTGCCGGGCCATCTTCGGGTCGCCGGGCGGGCTGTGCAGGAGCGTCTCGGCATATCCCTGTATCGCGGTCAGGGGCGTGCGCATTTCATGGGAGACGTTGGCGACGAAGTCGACGCGGATCTGCTCGAGCCGCTTCAGCTCGCTGACCTCGTGGAACACCAGGACGTAACCGAGCAGATCCTGTTGCGAGTGCTCCAACCGCGCGGCGTTGACCGCGAACCAGCGATCGTCTCCGAGGGTCAGCTCCCGGTGGAATGCGTTTCGGCCGCTGTCTCCTTCGACGACCTCCTGTATGAGGGCCTGCATCTCGGGGTGGCGCGACACTTCGACCGTGGACATGCCGCGGACGCTGGTGTCCGCCGGCAGGTTGAACATCGTCTGCGCCATCTGGTTGACCAGGATGACCTTGCCGTTGGTATCCAGCACGATCACCCCTTCCATCATGCAGCTCAGGATGGACTGGAGCTTCTCCCGTTCCGCCGTCACGTCCTGGAGGCGGCTGGTGAGCGTGTGCGCCAGCTCGTTGAGGCTCTCCTCCAACGCCCCCAGCTTGTCCCCGCGCTGCACCGGCAGGGACTTGTTCGAGGGGTTGTCGAGGACGGCCTTGCGACAGAAGGCCACCATGTCGGCGACGCGTTTGTGTCCTCGCCGGAGCCAGACCGCGGCCGCCAGGAGTCCTGCCGGAAGGACTATCCACAGGGCGTTGGACAACCATGCTCCGGTTCCGCCCGGGGGCGCCGTTGTGTTGGCGTATTGAAAATAGAGGACGGCCAGGACGAGGAGAGCGAGGGGGAGGTAGCCGAGAAACCACTTGGCCAGCGTGCTATGTCTCGAGGGATCTCTCATCCAGCTTGTAGCCCACGCCGCGCACGGTGACGATCCACTCCGGGCTGCGATCGTCCTGTTCCAGCGCTTCCCGGATTCTTCGTATGTGGACGTCTACCGTACGAGGCGTCACGTAGACGTCGGAGCGCCATACGCCGTCCAGGATCTGGTCGCGGCTCAGCACCCTGTTGCGATTCTGAATCAGATAGCGCAGAACTTCAAACCCTTTGAGGGTGAGCTTGACCGGCCTCCCCGCCACCTGCACTTCATAGGTCGTGAAGTCGACCTTCAGCGGGCCCTTCTCGTAGAACTCCGCGAGATCGGGCGAAGCGGGGGACTCGGTCCGCCGCAGCACCGCCTTGATCCGAGCCACCATCTCCCTGGGACTGAAGGGTTTCGTGATGTAGTCGTCCGCCCCCAGTTCCAGCCCCACCACCCGGTCGGCCTCTCCCGCTTTTGCGGTCAGCATGAGGATCGGCGTCTGGGCGGTCTCGGGAGTCTGACGGATGATCTTGCAGAACTCGATCCCCGAGAGGCCCGGCAGCATCAGGTCGAGCACGATGAGGCGCGGCGTCTCCTTCCGCACCAGGTCCAGCGCATCTTCGCCGTTCTCGGCTTCGAGTACCTGAAAACGCTCCTGGTGCAGGTGGTACGAGATCAGCTTGCGGATGTCTGCTTCGTCCTCGACGACGAGAATTTTGTCCGCCATGGGACTCCGGCGTTTGTGAGACAGGACACTAGATTAGATGGAACGGGGCACTTCCTTGACGTGGCGAATGCTGGTCCCCTTGACCAGGAATATCACCATCTCAGCGATGTTGGTGGCATGGTCCGCGATTCGTTCGAGGTACTTCGAAACGAAGGTGATCTTCATGGCGCGGTTGATGGTCCTGGGCTCGGTGATCATGTACGAGACCGTCTCACGGAAGATCTGTTCGTTCAGGTCGTCGATCTCCTGGTCGTCCTGGCATACCTTGAGCGCAAGGTTGGTGTCCTCGTGCACGAAGGCATTGAGGCTCTCGGATATCATTCGCCGGGAAATCTCGGCCATGCGCGGGATGTCGATATAGGGCTTGAGCGGCGCCTCGCGGATCAGCTCGAGGGAACGTTCGGAGATATTCACCGAGATGTCGCCGATGCGCTCGAGGTCGGTGGTGATCTTGAGTGCCGTGGTTACGAACCGGAGGTCCTTTCCCGCCGGTTGATGCAGGGCAATCAGCCTGACGCACAGCTCGTCGATATCGGCGTCCATCTGGTTGACCTCGGCGTCCCGTTCGATGACGGTTTCGGCGAGCGCCGCCTCGCGGTCCACCAGCGCCTTGATGGATCGGTCGATCTGGTCCTCGACCAGGCCGCCCATCTGTATGATCCGGTCCCGGAGGGACTTGAGCTCTTCCTCGTATTTCCGATCGGTGTGTTCGGGGCGCATAGGCGACCTCACGGCTATGGCAACGCCGATGGTTACCGCCGATGGTTACACTAGGCGGTTTCGATCTCGTAGGCCTCCTGGTGCAGCGCCGAGTCGGCCTTGATGATGACCTGGCGGTCGATCTCGCGCTCCAGGGCCTCCAGGCCTTCGTTGGCATCGTCGTACAGGAAGTTGGCGATGCCCGGGTGCACGTGCACGGTGATGCGGCTGCCGTTTTCGAGTTGGGCGCTCTCCCGCTTGATGTCGCGCAGGATCTCGTACGCGACGGTGGGTTGGGACTTGATGCGGCCGCGTCCGACGCAGTAGGGGCATGCGCTCAACAGGACGTTGCCGAGGTTCTCCCGGGTGCGCTGACGGGTCATCTCCACGAGCCCGAGCCTGGAGATGGGCAGCACGCTGGTCTTGGCCTTGTCCTGCTTCACCGCTTCCTTCAAGGCGTCGTAGACCTTCTTGCGGTTGGCGGCCTGTTCCATGTCGATGAAATCGATGATGATGATCCCGCCGACGTTGCGCAAGCGCAGTTGTTGCACGATCTCGCGCGTCGCCTCCAGGTTGATCTTGACGACGGTCGCTTCGAGGTCCTTCTTTCCGACGTAGCGCCCGGTGTTCACGTCCACGGCGGTGAGCGCTTCGGTCTGCTCGATGTGGATGGAGCCTCCGGAGTTCAGCCAGATCTTGGGCTCCAGCGCCTTGCGGATCTTGCGCTCGATCTCGTAGCGGTCGAGCAACGGCTCGGGTTCGTCGTACAGCACCACGCGCCGCTGCAGGCGCGGCATGAACTGCTTCACGAACTCGACCACGCGCCGGTACTCCCTGGGCTGGTCGACCACGACTTCCTCGGTGTTGGCATTGAAGAAGTCCCGTATCGTGCGCGGCACCAGATCCAGGTCCTGGTGGATCAACTCGGGGGTCGAGGCGGATTCCAGCCGCTTGCGGATCCGGCCCCAGAGCTTCGTCAGAAACCGCACGTCGCTCTGGATGTCCCTCTTGTTGCGCCCCTCGCACGCGGTCCGGATGATGAAGCCTTCATCCTCCCGCGCCAGCTCCTGGACGATCTCCTTGAGCCGCTTTTTTTCCTTTTCGTCCTCGATCTTGCGGGAGACGGCCACGTGGCCCGTGTTGGGCATGAACACCAGGAACCGGCCGGGCAGGGATATATGGGTGGTGATGCGGGCGCCCTTCATTCCCAGCGGGTCCTTGGCGACCTGAACCAGGATCTCCTGGTCGGGGCTGAGCTGCTGTTCGATCCGGAGGCGGCGCTGCTCGGGAGCGGGTTCGAACAGCACCTCGTCGTCATTTCCGTTGGCGGTCGCCGGCAACCCCGCGGGCGATTCGATGTCCGAGGCGTGGAGGAAGGCGGCTTTCTCCAGTCCGATGTCCACGAAGGCCGCCTGCATCCCGGGCAGCACCCGTCCGACCCGTCCCTTGTAGATGTTGCCGACGCAGCCTTTTTCCTGGTTGCGCTCGATGAGAAACTCGGCCAGGCCGTTGTCCTCCATCACGGCGATCCGGGTTTCCTGGGGTGTGGTGTTGATGAGGATCCGTCTCATGGGTCAGGACGCTAGCTCGCTCGAAGGGGAACTTCAGGATAGGCCAGTCTAGGACAAATGGCAAGGTGGCGGCGGAGCGGACCGGGCGCGTTTGACAAGACGTTCGCGAAGGGCAATAAGTTCAGGGTGGTTCAACCTGCGACCTTTGTGGATGGAGGTGGACGTCAGGCGGGCAGTCCGGGCATGGTCGGCCTTGGCCGTTCTCCGATGCACACGAAGGTGCTCATGTTGAACCGTTCGTATCTCCCCATCCACGTCACCTCGGTCCGCCGGGCCTTCACGCTTCTGTACCTGGGCATCGCCAAGGTCGTCAACGAGAGATACCAGACCTTCGATTTCAAGGACTGGAGCGACCTCTCCGCGTCGGTCCACGAGGAAACCGTGGGGCTGGTGGACCACGTGATCCGGGTGCCTCGCGTGATCCTCCTGGCACGGTACGACCGCGTCCCCAAGCGCCAGGTCCGGTTCAGCCGGTACAACATCTACGCGCGTGACAAGTCCACCTGCCAGTACTGCGGCAGGAGGCTGCCGCGGCAGCAGCTCAACCTCGACCACGTGATTCCCCGCTCCCGCGGAGGCACTTCGCGGTGGGAGAACGTGGTGTGCTCGTGTGTCCCGTGCAACCGGCGGAAGGGCGGGCGCACGCCCCAGGAAGCGAGGATGAAGCTGCTGCGCCAGCCGTACAAACCCACCTGGACGCCGTTCATTCAGGAAGGGGGAGGGAACGTCCGCTACCGCGAATGGCTTCCGTTCCTTTCCACCGTCGACGCCTCCTACTGGAACACCACCCTGGACCCGGAATAGCGGACTCCAATATGTTGTGGTGGGGCTTCCATTCCATCACTTCATGTTGTGAAGTTTGCTTGACATCGCCCCCGCCCGTGAAATAAAATTGTGTGGACGCCCTGCATCGGCAGGGCACCGGCGTCCTGTCCGCGTCCGTGTCCGTATTTCGGGCGGCGTGGACGCCACCACGGCGGGGACTCATCGTATGCGGCTGAAGGCTCTGGAAATTTCCGGGTTCAAGTCTTTCGCGGACAAGACCGTCCTCAACTTCACCTCCGACATCACCGCCATCGTGGGGCCCAACGGTTGCGGAAAATCCAACGTCGTCGACGCGTTGCGTTGGGCCATGGGCGAGCAGAGCGCCCGGTACCTCCGCGGCCAGACCATGGAGGACGTCATCTTCAGCGGCAGCGAGCAACTGGCCCCCATCGGCATGGCGGAGGTCACCGCGCTGCTGGACAACTCCGACCACACGGCCGCCGCCGACTACCGCGCTTTCTCCGAGATCGCCGTGACCCGGCGGATCTTTCGCTCCGGCGAGTCGGAATACTCCATCAACCGGATGCCCTGCCGCCTGCGTGACGTCATCGAGTTGTTCGCGGGGACGGGTGTCGGCAACAAGTCGTACTCCATCATCGGGCAGGGACGTGTCGAGGAGTTGGTGAACGCCAAGGCGGAGGACCGCCGCCGCATTATCGAAGAGGCGGCGGGCACGAGCGGATTCAAGCGCCGCCGGCAGGCGGCGGAGAGGAAGATGGAACAGACCCGGCAGAATCTCCTGCGGGTCAACGACATCCTCCGGGAGGTGGAGCGGCAGCTTCACAGGATCGAGCTTCAGGCGAAGAAGGCGGAGCGTTACCGCAACCTCCAGGAACAACTGAAGGAAAGGGAGCTTCGCTGGGCGGCTGTCCGCAAGCAGGGGCTGGAGCGGGAAATCGTCGCGCTGGGCGCCCAGGTGGACGCCGTTGAGGACCGGATTACGTCGCTGACGGCGACCGTCCGGGCGAGGGAGGCGGAAGGCGAGCAAAGCCGCACGGCGCGGCTGGTGCTCGACGGCGAGATTGCATCGCTGCAGGAACGGCTCTACGAGCTCAGGGCGGAGGTCAAGGGGGAGGACCGGCGCATCGAGTTTCTGGAGCGCGAAGAAGGCGAGTTGAGGGAGGCCGCCGAGAGGCTCGAAGCCGACGTCCTCGACACCGGGGCACGCCTGGCGAAGGTGTGCGCCGACATCGCGGAGCTGGACAAGGCGAGCGAAGAGTTCACGCGGCTCTCGACGCTCGAAGCCGAACGCGTGGAGCGGGCCGAACTCGATGCGGCGGATCTGCGCGAGCGGATGAAGGAGCTTCAGGCCGAGGTCGAGCGGGAGAAGGACCTGCTGGTGGACCGCATGGGCGCGCACTCCCATCTCACCAATGCGCGGCAGGCCCACGAAGAGCTCCTGCAACGGTTGAAGGCCGAGTTGACGCAAAAGCAGGGCGAACGCAGCGCCGTCGAGCAGGAGCTCGAGTCCCTGGGCGATCAGCGCTCCCGGGTGTCGGGAGAGCTCGACGAATGCAGAGCGCGGGCGGCGGAGCTGGGCGAGAACCTTCGCCGGGCCGAAGCGGACCTGGAGGATGCCCGGTCGGCCCGGGACGGACACGAGGAGACTCTCGCGGGGCTCAAGGAGGAACTCCACGAAGCGCGTTCCATCCTGCGCTCGCTGGAGACTCTGCAAAGGAATTTCGAGGGCTATCAGGAGGGCGTCCGCGCGGTCATGCTCAAGCATGAAAGCAACGGAGCTTCGGACGGGGTCTGCGGCGTGGTCGCCGACTTCATCGAGGCTCCCGAGGAGATCGAGAAGGCCTTGACCGCGGTGTTGGGCGAACGGCTCCAGTACGTAATCGTCCAGGGACACGAGGAGGGCGTGGAGGCCGTCGAGTACCTCAAGCGGGAATCGGCGGGACGCGGCGGCTTCATTCCGCGCCGGTTCGAGCGCCGCAACGGCGCCGCTCCCGCGATGGCGTCGGGTCCGGACGTGATAGCCCCCTTGCTGGGGCTCGTGGAGGTGAAGGACGGCTATCGGGACGTCGCCGACTATCTGTTGGGCGACGTGGCGGTGGTCAAGGATCTGGAGGCGGGACTGGGGGTTTGGCGCGCCAACGGGTTCAGCCACTCGCTGGTCACCCTCGACGGCGAAGTGATCGATCCCATGGGCGTGGTCACCGGCGGCAGCGCCGAGAGCCTGGAGGGGAACCCGATCTCGAGGCGCCGCAAGGTCAAGGAGCTGGGCCAACAGGTGGTGGAGCGGGAAGAGCGGGTGCGGTGCCAGGAAGGACGCGTTGACGAGAGCCGGTGCGAGTCGCACCGGGTGGAGTCGGAGCGCGAGCGCCTGACCCACGAGGTGCGCGATCTGGCGGTCACCACGGTGCGCCTGGAGCAGGAGTTGCTGCGCGCGGACCGGGATGTCGCCCGCTGCCGCCAGGATCTGGAGACCATCAATCAGGAGACGAGCCATGTCTCCGACGAGGTGGCCGGACTGAACGAGGCCTTGTCCGCCAGCGATGCGGCCATTGCCGAGAGCGTGCGTGAACGGGAAGCCCTGGATGTCCGCCTCCGGGAGTTGCAGCGCACGCGGCACGAATCCGAGGAAAGCCTGCAGGCCGCGGACGCCAGGCTGAGCGAGTTCCGCGTCAGGGGGGCGGAGGCGAAGGAGAAGGCGGAAAGCATCAGGTCGAATCTCGAGAACAAGGTGGACCTGCGCGAGACGCTTACCGCCCAGCTCGGAGAGAGAAAGGCACGGATCGCGGAGATGGGCCGCAAGGCCCAGGAAATGGGTACGGCGCGCGAGCAGTCGAAGTCGCGGGTCGAGGCGTTGCGGGGGCGGCTCCAGGAACTGGAGGAAGAGGTGGCGGCGCGCCAGGAAGAGTATCACGGACTCTCCGCCCGCCTCCGAGAAGTGGAGGAGGCCGTTCACCTGATACGCCCCGACATCGACGCCAGGCAGGAGGACAAGCAGCGGCTGCAGTTGTCGAAGGGCGAGAAGTCCATGGAGCTCGGCTACATGGGCGACGATGTCCGGGAAAAGTACGGCGTGGAGCTGGCGGAAATTCCCGCCGCGACGGACGAAGAGTCTTCCCTTGCCGGCGGGCTGCAGGAGGAGGTGGCGGAGTTGCGCGGCCGGCTCCAGCGCATGGGCGAGGTCAATCTGGCGGCCATCGGCGAGTTCGAGGAGTTGACCGAGCGGAGCCGGTTCCTGACCGCGCAGCGGGAAGACCTGGAGCGTTCCATGGCGCTTTTGCAGCAGACCATCACCAAGCTCAACCGGATCTGCCGGCTTCGGTTCCAGCAGAGCTTCGAAGAGATAAACCGGGAGTTCCAGGCGATCTTCCCGAGGCTCTTCGACGGCGGCAAGGCGTCGCTGACGCTGACGGACAAGAACGACTATCTGGAAACCGGGGTCGACATCGTCGCCCAGCCTCCCGGCAAGAAGCTTCAATCCGTCAGCCTGCTGTCCGGCGGCGAGAAGGCCCTGACGGCGGTGAGCCTCCTCTTCGCCATCTTCATGACCAAGCCGAGTCCGTTCTGTTTCCTCGACGAGGTGGATGCGCCACTCGACGACGTCAACCTCGAGCGTTTCATCGACGTGGTCAAGGACATGACACGGCTGTCGCAGTTCATGATCATTACCCACAACAAGAAGACGATGCTGGCCGCGGACGTGCTTTACGGCGTCACCATGGAGGATCCTGGGGTTTCCAAGATCGTGTCCGTGGAGATGGTATAGTGTCCTGTCCCACGTAATTCTTCACCGATATGCTGGTCTTTCTCGTCGTCGGCTGCGTTGCTCTTCCTCGCGTGGTACCCGCCACTGCTC
>JAPPNF010000070.1 GCA_028818755.1 Deltaproteobacteria bacterium
AACGACATCGCCCTTGGCGCCACCTTGCAAATCAATGATGTGGGTAATTGAAAGTTTCACAGATCGACTACAACCACGACGCGGTTGAGTTCACCAACGGCGTCGTACTGAAGGCCGGCGAAGCGATCGGCGACGTGTCCGAGCGGGACATCCGGCGCATTCAGATACGCGAGACGATCAAGGCGCACTTGGACAGGGAAAAGCAGCTCTTCACCCAGGGTATCAAGGTGCTCTCACTCTTCTTTATTGACGAGGTTGTCAAATACCGTGACTACCACCAAGCCGATGAGAAGGGCGAATATGCGCGGGTCTTCGAGGAAGAATACGAGCTCCTGAAGGCCGAGTACCTCTCCGAGCTTGCGATCGACAATGAAGCCTACCGCAGATATCTCGCTGGCATCGACGTGTGTAAGACCCACAACGGATATTTCTCCATCGACAAGAAGACAAACCGCCTGAAGGATCCGACCGTCGGTGCCCGGGCGGTCGATTCAGACGACGTGGACGCCTACGACCTGATCCTGAAGGATAAGGAGCGCCTGTTGTCGTTTGAGGAGCCGACCCGGTTCATATACTCACACTCGGCGCTTCGCGAAGGTTGGGACAATCCCAACGTCTTTGTCATGTGTATGCTCAAGCACAGCGACAACACGATCTCGCGTCGCCAGGAAGTGGGGCGCGGGCTTCGCCTATCCGTTGATAGGCATGGCGACCGCATGGACAACCCCGCCGTCGTGCATGACATCAATGTCCTGACCGTGGTGGCAAGCGAGAGCTATCGGGACTTCGTCAGCGGCTTGCAGAGGGAGATTTCGGATTCCCTCTCGTCCCGACCGCGGGAGGCGACCGAAGCCTATTTCACCGGCAAGACCATCCTCACAGAAGCCGGCCCCGTCGAGATCACACCCGCAATGGCGAAGCAGATTTACCGCTATCTGGTGAAAAACGACTACACAGACGACACCGACCAGATTGCCAAGACCTACCACGACGCCAAGGATGCCGGCACGCTGGTCGACTTACCGGATGACCTGACGCCCCATGCGGAGCAGATATTCCAGCTTATCGACACCGTGTTCAGTTATGCACAACTGCCGGAGGTCGACGACGGCCGCAAACCCAACACCAATCCGCTGAACGCCAACTTTGAGAAAAAGGAGTTCCAGGAGCTATGGGCGCGGATCAATCAGAAAGCTATCTATCGGGTTGAGTTCGACTCGGCCGAGCTTGTGCGGAAATGCGTCAGCGCCCTCGACAGTCAACTTCGCGTGACGCCGCTGCGATACACGGTGCAGGCTGGCCTTCAGCAAGACAGCCTGACTGACGACCAACTCAGGTTGGGCGACGGCTTCGAGTTGACCAGCACGACGACTGAGCAAGGCGGTTCCGTCCACTCCCTCGTCAAGTACGACCTGCTTGGGAAAATCGCCGAGAATGCCCAGCTCACGCGCAGCACGACGGCGGCAATTCTGACCGGAATGGAGCCGAACGTGTTCGGGCAGTTCAAGAAGAACCCCGAGCACTTCATTGCGGAAGCCTCCCGTATCGTCGCCGAGCAAAAGGCCACGATGATCATTGAGCGCCTGGACTACGACGCCGTTACCGAACGATACGGTGTGGACATCTTCACGGCTAACCAGACGGGGCAGAATTTCTCGCGCGCAATGCGGATGAAAAATCACGTTTACGACTATGTGGTCACCGACTCCGATGTGGAGACACGCTTTGTCAAGGAACTGGATACCAGCAGCGAGATCGTGGTCTACGCCAAACTCCCGCGAGGCTTTCTGATTCCAACGCCAGTGGGAGACTACAACCCCGATTGGGCCATCTCCTTCAAGGAAGGAAGCGTCAAGCACATCTACTTCGTCGCCGAGACCAAGGGTTCTATGTCGTCGATGAAGCTCCGCGAGATCGAGCGGACCAAGTTCGAATGCGCGAAGAAATTCTTCGAGGAAATCAGCAAAGGGGTCGCCAAGAACCGTGTGACGTATGACCTCGTCACCGACTACACCAAGCTGATGGATATTGTCAGCCAGGCGCCTTGACCAGAGATGAAGCCCCACCGGCGGGTTTGAAACCCGCCCCTACACCGGACGTCCGCCGTCCGCCACGGCCTCGCGCAGCCTACTTCATCCGGTGCAGCACGTTCTCCGCCAAGGCCTGCAGGTATTCCTTCCGGCCCGAGAGGTCCTTGGGCATGTTGAGGAGCGTCATGCCCACGTACTCCACACCGTCTTCGGCCAGGCGGCCGAGGTCCTCCAGGCAGTCGTCGCCGTTGCCGGTGACGGCCCAGGCGCTGACTTCGGAGTCGGAGGCGATGTTGATCTTGACCATGGTGTCTTCCTGCATGTTCCAACTGCTGTACATCTTGTAGGAAGACGCGGCGGACTCGCGCGCCTGGGCGATGGCGGTCTCGCGGTTGGGGGCGTATGCCACGCCGCGGGAGATGGTGATGTGGCCGGCGTCCTGGCCGGTGTTGCCGCGCTCGTCGCGGTAGATGGAGATGAGGTGCGCCACGTCGTCGAAGCCCACCTGGGGCGCCAGGTAGGCGGCGTCGGCGATGCGGGCGGAGCGGCGCACCGCGCCCTCGCTCTGGCAGGCGATCCAGATGGGGGGATGGGGCTTCTGGATGGGCGTGAATCCCATCTTGGCGCCGTGCACGGTCCAGTACTTGCCCTCATGGTCGATCTCCTCGCCGGTCCAGAGCTTCTTCATGACCTCGATGGACTCGGTCATGCGCGAGGCCCGCTGCTTGCGGTTGGAGGCCACGGCCTCGAGCTCGGTGTCGCGGTAGCCCAAGCCCACGCCGAGGACGAAGCGGCCCTTGGCGATGTGGTCCAGGGTGGCCACGTCTTCCGCCACCTGGAGCGGGTTGTGGAGCGGCAGCAGCACGATGCCGGTCTGGAGCCGCATCTCGCCCACCTCCGGGGCCAGCCGCGCCAGCATGGGAAAGGGCTGGGGCCAGATGGTGGGGTGCGACACCCAATGCTGGGGCATGGTGATGGCGGCGAAGCCGCAGTCACGGGCGACGTGGCAGATCTCGACGGCGTCGTCGATCTGCTCGTGCAGCGGGCGCGCGGGGTTGGTGAAGAAAGAACGGAAATAGATGCCAAGTTCCACGGGAGTCCTCCTGGGTGGTTAGTCTACTTTGTGGCAAGGGAGGTGCGGGGTTGTCAAACTGGCTTGAGGAGATGGCGCCCTTCGACTTCGCTCGGCAGACCTCGCTACGCTCAGGACGAACGGGGGTTTTGGTGGTGGCTTAGTTTGAAACGGAGCTACTATCGGTGTTTGAAACGGAGCTACTATCGGTATTTCCTTAAGTTGACAGAAATCGGTGCGTCCACTAACACGTAGCGTCATGGCTTCATCATCCACTGGAGGGGTTCCCGAGGTTGACGTGCTCATCGCGGGCGGGGGGAATGCGGCGATGTGCGCGGCCATCATGGCGCGTCACGGGGGGGCCAGCGTGCTGGTGCTGGAGGCGGCGCCGAAGGCGTTTCGGGGCGGCAACAGCCGGCATACGCGGAACCTTCGTTACATGCACGAGGGGGAGGACGGGTTCCTTACCGGCACGTATCCGGAGGACGAGTTCTACGAGGACCTGCTGCGGGTGACCGGCGGCGACACCAACGAGGAGCTGGCGCGCTTCTGCATCCGCCAGTCCCAGGATGCGGGCGAGTGGATGTCGGCCCATGGGATCAAATGGCAGCCGTCGCTGCGCGGCACCCTGCAGCTTTCGCGTACCAACGCCTTCTTCCTGGGCGGCGGCAAGGCGCTGATGAACGCCTACTACGAGACCGCCGGGAAGATGGGCATCCGGGCGGAGTACGACACCGAGGTGAGGGACCTGAACATCGAGGACGGCGTGTTCCGCTCCGCGGTGGTGGAGCACGAGGGCCAGACGCGCGAGGTGGCGGCCAAGGCCTTCATCGGCGCCTCGGGCGGCTTCGAGGCCAACGTGCCCTGGCTCAAGGAGTACTGGGGAGACGCGGCGGACAACTTCATCATCCGCGGCACGCCCTACAACAAGGGGCGGGTGCTGCGGCAACTGTTCGACGCCGGCGCCAAGCCGGCGGGGCGGGCCAAGGGCTTCCACGCCATCGCGCTGGACGGGCGCGCGCCCAAGTTCGACGGCGGCATCGTGACCCGGCTCGACTGCGTCCCCTTCGGCGTCGTGCTCAACAAGAACGCCGAGCGCTTCTACGACGAGGGCGAGGACTTCTGGCCCAAGCGTTACGCCATCTGGGGCACCCTCATCGCCGGCCAGCCGGAGCAGGAGGCCTATTGCTTCGTGGACGCCAAGTCCATCGACCTGTTCCTGCCGTCGGTCTTTCCGCCCTTCCAGGCGGACTCGGTGCGGCAGCTCGCCGCGGCCCTGGACCTCAACCCGGCCAAGGCGGAGGAGACGGTGAACGCGTTCAACGCATCGGTCAAGCCCGGCACCTTCGACGCCACGATCCTGGACGACTGCTCCACCGAGGGCATGGACCCGCCCAAGAGCCACTGGGCGCGGCCCATCGACACCCCGCCGTTCTACGGCTATCCGCTCAGGCCGGGGATCACCTTCACCTACATGGGCGTGGCCGTGAACAAGCAGTGCCAGGTGCTGTTCGGCGACGACACGCCGTCGCCCAACATCTTCGCGGCCGGGGAGATGATGTCAGGAAACATCCTCGGCAAGGGTTATCTGGCGGGATTCGGCATGACCATCGGCACGGTGTTCGGCCGCATCGCAGGAAGGGAGGCCGCGCGTGCCATCGGATGAGCATCTCAAGGAAGCCGACCGGGTCATGACCATCTGCAACGCCTGCCGCTACTGCGCGGGCTTCTGCGCGGTGTTCCCGGCCATGGAGCGGCGCCGCACCTTCGACACCAAGGACCTGGTCTACATGTCCAACCTGTGCTTCGAGTGCCGCGCCTGCTACTACGCCTGCCAGTACGCGCCGCCCCACGAGTTCGCGGTGAACGTGCCCCAGGCGCTGTCGCGGCTGCGCGCCGACACCTACGAGGACTACGCCTGGCCCCGGGTGCTCAAGGGCTTCTACAAGAACAACGCCTTCCTGGTGGGGCTCGTCACCACGGTGTGCATCGTGCTGGCCTTCGTGCTTACCCTGACGTTCCAGGGCAGCGACACGCTCTTCTCCGCCCACCAGGGCGAGGGCGCGTTCTTTGCCGTGGTTCCCTACGGCGCCATGGTGTTCCCGGCCATGGTGATGTTCTTCTACGCCATCTTCGCGCTGCTGGCGGGTTTCGTGAGCTTCTGGCGCCGCACCCGCGGCAGCATCTCGGACCTGATCGACGTGCCCGCGTTCGCCCGCGCCGTGAAGGAAGCCTTCGGCCTGCAGTACATGAAGGGCGGGGGCGACGGCTGCAACTACCCCGACGAGAAGTTCTCCAAGAGCCGCATGTGGCACCACCACCTGGTGTTCTACGGCTTCGGGCTGGACTTCTGCGCCACCAGCATCGCGGCCTTCTACCACAACATCCTCCACTGGCATTCGCCCTACCCCTACCTGAGCCTGCCGGTGGTGTTCGGCACCGTGGGCGGCGTCATGATGTGCATCGGCACGGTGGGGCTGCTCTACCTCAAGGCCAAGAGCGACATGGACCCGGCCGAGGAGAAGATGCTCACCCTGGACAAGACTTTCCTCTGGATGCTCTTCTGGACGAGCTTCACCGGGTTGCTGCTGTTGGTGTTCCGCGAGACCGCGATGATGGGGACGCTGCTGGTGATCCACCTGGGGGTGGTGGCCGGGCTGTTCCTGACCATCCCCTACAGCAAGTTCGCCCACGCGGTGTACCGCTACGCCGCGCTGGTCCAGAACGCCATCGAGGTGCGGGAGGACGAGAGCAAGGTCGTGCTGGGGTGAGGCCTCCACCCCTTGGATTCCCGCTTCCAGGTTGTGTCCAACCAGCCCCCTCTCCCTCCGGGAGAGGGTCGGGGTGAGGGAGTTCGGAGGGGCAGGGTTGCCGGGCGGCCCTCACCCGGCCTTCGGCCACCCTCTCCCAGAGGGAGAGGGGTTTGACCCGGCCTGTTTCGCAGGAATGACGGGCAAGCTGGTCCGGAGGCCTTCCGGACCTCAATACGTATCGAGCATCCGCTGAATCGTATCGGGGTCGCTGGTCACGCTTAGGGCCAGCGCCATCAGCACCCGGGCCTTCCAGGGCTGGAGGTTGTCGGCGGCGACGAAACCCCTGGCCCGTAGCGACGGGCTCCGCACCACCCTTCCCGAACCCACCCTGCTGCTGAGACACATGATGACGCCCTGGCGGCCGGCGCGGTCGAAGGCCTCGTCCTGAGCCGGCGTGGGCCGGCCCGCGCCGGTGGCGGCGCAGACGATGCCCCTGGCGCCCGCGGCCACGCAGGCGTCGATCATGGCGCCGTCCGCGCTCGCGTGCGACAGCACCACGTCCACCCGCGGCAACGACTCCAGCCCGCTCACGTCGAACTCGGTGGCGGTGGTGTGCGGCATGACCGTGCGGTGGTAGTAGCGCACCTGGCCGTCGGCATCGGCGAAGCCCAGGGGACCCAGGTCCCGTCCCTGGAACGCTTCCACGCGGAAGGTGGCCGTCTTGGTCAGGTCCCGGGCGCCGTAGATCCGGTCGTTCATCACCGCCAGCACGCCCTGCCCTCGGGACGCCGGGTCCGCCGCCACCCGCACGGCGTTGAACAGGTTCAGGTAGCCGTCCGCGCCCAGCGCCGAGGCCGGACGCATGGACCCCACCAGCACCACCGGCCGGTCGGCCTTGAGCACCAGGTTCAGGAAATAGGCGGTCTCCTCAAGGGTGTTGGTGCCGTGGGTGATGACCGCGCCGTCGGCTTCGCCGCGCTCGAAGATCCCGTGCAGCAGCCCCGCCAGGTCGAGCCAGTCCCGGTCCACCAGCGCATGGCTCGGCAGCCGCCGGAACGCCACCTGTTCCACCTCGGCGACGGTGGCCAGCTCGGGAACCGCGCCCACCAGCTCGCCGTCGTCCAACCGCTTGTTGTTGTCGATGTACCAGGCGAGGTCCAGGCGGTCGGCGCCGACGGAGTCGATGGTGCCTCCGGTGAGGATCAAGGCGATTTGGGGTAGGGGCATCTCATGGTTCCGGGTTGGAAGAGCAGAGTGCGCTCAAGTAAAACCGAAGTCGGGCTGGAACGTATCCGACTGACCGGAGGCTGTCAATTGGACGCAGAGTTCAGGACAACATCGATGCCGGTGGCGCCTCTCATCCCGTCAAACCGTGCCCTACCCGCGCTAACCTTCCTCCGAAACCTGGAAAAATAGAACTCGGATGTCTGATTTTCCAGGTTTCGAGCGCAGAGACAGTCCCGTCATGGCTGTCCTTCAATGCGCGGCCAACGCAACCGTACTACTATCGGATCGTGGTCGCTGGCCCGCGCCGCGGTTTCCGCGAACTCCGCGTTGACGTGCACGATGTCCACCTCGGCTAATGCCCGAAGCGACGGGCTCACCAGGATGTGGTCGAGGGACTGGGCGTTGCCCTCGAAGATGTAGGTATAGCGTTCCTCGGCCGGCAGATCGTTGGTGAGGTTGTGGAGACGCTCTTCGAGGATATTCAGCGGCGACACGAACTCGAACTCGTTGAAGTCGCCGGCCACGACGATATGGGCACCGCGCTGCGCGGCCAGCTTGCGCGCGACGAAATCCCGCACCGCGCGGGCCTGCCGGCGGCGGTGCTCCACGCCGCTGTTGACCGACGGGTCCTCCTGCCGTTCCGTGAAGGGCTGCACTTCGCCGAACACCGGACGGCTGCCGCGCTTGGAGTTGAAATGGTTGTTGACCACGGTCACCCGGGCACCGTCCGGCGCGCGGGACCGGAAAGAGGCCGCCAGCGGCAACCGGCCGTCGAAGAACGGGTTGTCCGGGTTGGTGCGCTGGTCCCGCGGGTCGGTGACCGTGGCCACCGAGCCCGCGACGAGCTCCACGCGCGCTGGATTGTAGAGGAAGGCCACGCGGATGTTTCCGCCGGGCTGTCCGCCGCTGGTGCCGCCGCCGATGAACGGATGGTCGACGAAGCGGTAGCGGACGGATCCGAGAGCGGCAATGCGTTCCACCAGCAGCCCCAGGGTGGCGTCGGCGGCCTTGACCCGCGTCTTTGCGGAGCCGTCGTTGTCCTGCACTTCCTGCAGCGCGACGATGTCGGGATGACGCAGGTTGCGGGCGATGATGGCCGCGACGGCGTCGAAACGGCCGCCGGCCACGTCGGTATCGCCGTCGGCGTCGTTGGGATCGAGGTTCAGCACGTTGAAGGAGGCGATGGTCAGGTACCCCTCGCCGGGTTCGAGGCGCGTGGTTTCCGGTTCCAGCGGCCCCCGTCGGGGTGAAAACGTTTCGGTGAAACGCACCTCGTAGTTGCCGAAGCCGTAGCCCATCACGCCGGTGACGTCGCCCAATGGATCCCCGACCTTGACGTGCGGCGTCGCCATGGGACTGAGTCCGAAGTCGTCGTCGACCTGGATGCGCTCGGGGTTGAAGTCGCCGGGGCTGATGGTCAGCACGCCTCGTTTGCCCAGACCTAAAGGAGACGTGTTCCGGGCACGGACGAAGATCTCGCCGAAACGGCTCGTGGGGCTGACGGCGACGGCATCCCGCACGGTAACCCGCGTGCCTTCCAGGGTCTCGTAGAAGTCGATGCCGTCCTCTCCCGGGTCGAAGACGGCAAACCCGTCGTTGTCGATGATCCGGTCCGGCGGAACGCGCCCGCTCGCCCCCAACACCACGGGAGCGGGAAGCCGGTTGCGGCGGGACAACCGGGTGATCCTCGGGCGGGTGATCTGCGTGATCGTCAGGTTGCCGGTCTTCGCGCCGCCGGGTTGGAACTCCGTCACCACGCCGCGAACACGGATCTCGTCGCCCGCCGCCACCGCCGGAGCCCGGCGGGTAAAGACGAAGAGGCCGTCGGAGGTATCCGGGTCCCCGTCCCCCACCGGATCCTGCAGGTAGAACCCATCGGTATCGACGGCCGTCACGACCCCGGTGGTGGTGACCTGCCGCCCGCGGAAAGGCGAGATGTGACCGCGCCCCTGAATCCGTCCGATGGGAGTCGCGGCCGCGGCCTTGGAGACGCGCGTCTCCGGGACGGGAATCGTTCCGCCGGAATGGCGAGCCCCGGCCGCCGCACCGGCGCCCAGCAGGACGCACGCCGCGGTGACGCAGCCCAGCAGCCCCACCGTCCTGGTCCCGAGTCTAGCCGTTGAGGATCCCATACACGACCCGTGTAACAGGACGGCGACACGGACCCAAACGCCGTGCCGAACCCCTCATTCAGTGCCCGTTCTCCGGCCCTTTTTCGTTGCCTATTCCCGATCCTGTAGTATGCTCAGGGTGTGGCGTGAATCATGTTCGGCGTACCGTTTCCTCACGGAAAGGAGGCTTGCCATGTCCGTCATCATGATCTACGAGGGCATCCCCGGGGCCGAGGAAGTTGCCAAGCGAGTCGCCGCGGACCTGGACTACAAGTGCGTCGGCCGGCAGGACCTCTCGGCCACTCTCGCGAACTACGGCGTGCCGCGCGCCAAGCTCGACGAGATCACCGAGAAGGAGGCGCACTGGTGGGACCAGTGGCTGCATGACCTGCGGCCCTACCGCATCGCGCTCCAGGCCGCCATGTGCGAGATGGCCCAGGCCGGCCCCATGGTCTACCACGGACACGTGGGACACGAGCTTCTTCCCGGCGTGTCGCACGTGCTGAAGGTCTTCCTGACCGGCTCCATGGAGTTGCGCGTCGACCTGCTCCGCTCGCGCCTCGCGGTGGACGAGGGCACCATACGGAAGCAACTCGAGCACACCGACCGGGCCCGCAGCCGGCGGCTCATGGCCCTATTCGGCCACGACTGGCAGGACCCCACCCGCTATCACCTGATGCTCAACCTGGCCATGGGCACGGAGGCCGCAAGCCAGGTGGTCAGCACGGCCGCCAAGCTCGCGGCGTTTGGCGAGACGGAGGCTTCCAGGCAGGCCTTCGAGGACCTCGCGCTGGCCAGGAAGACGCAGGCCACCCTGCTCCGTTCCGAGCTGTACCGCGATCTGCCCATCGACGTGAAGGCTCACAAAGGGACGGTGACCGTGTCCGGAATGGTTTCCTCGCCGGTAACGGTGGAAGGGGTGGTGGCGGCCATCAAGGGCATCCCGGAGGTCTCGGAGGTCACGGCGAACCTGGTGGTGATGCCGCGACGGCATTCGGACATCGAGTAGGCAATCCTCGAAACATCGCACAACCGGGCGAGCCAAGGTCCGGGGGCCGGCGCGATGCGACGCCGGGCCCCGGATCAAGGAATATTTGCATGCCGAAAAGCCTGAGCAGCTTCCTGGAAGACTGCCGCCGTGAAATTCCCAACGAGGTGGTGCACGTGGAGCGGGAGGTGGACCCCGCCAACTACGACGTGAGCGCCATCATCAAGCATCTGAGGGCCGCCCGGAAGTTCCCGCTGCTCGTCTTCGACCGGCCGCGCAACCTGCACGGCCGGGTCAGCGATTTCAGGCTGGTGATGAACTTCACCATCTCCCAGCGCAAGACCCAGATCGCGCTGGGGCTGCCCAAGGAGATGACCCGGGCGCAGATGGCGGAGGCGTGCGTGGACATCGAGCGCAACCGGGTGGCGCCGGTGGTGGTGGAGAACCGCGAGGCGCCGGTGATGGAGAACGTCCGGAGCGGCGACGCCGTGGACCTCCACGAGCTGCCCATCATGCGCCACCACTACATGGACGGCGGCCCCTACATCACCCTGTGCACCATCGCCAAGGACCGCCGGCAGGGCATCTACAACGCCTCCTATCACCGCATGGAGATCAAGTCCCGAAACCACACCACCCACTACCACTCGCAGCATCACCAGTGGATCATCTTCCGGGACTACGAGGACCAGGGTCTGGAATGCCCGGTGGCCACGGTGCTGGGACACCACCCGGCGTTCTACATGGGCGCCTGCTACACCGGGCCCTTCGAGGTGAGCGAGTATGACGTCATCGGCGCCTACCTGGGAGAGCCCCTCCGGGTGACGCCGTCCACCACCTGGGGCGACGACCTGCTGATCCCGGCGGACGCGGAGATCGTCATCGAAGGGGCGCTGATCCCGGGCGAGCGCATCGTGGACGGGCCTTTCGGCGAGGCGCCGGGCTACCTGGGACCGCAGCGCTTCTTCTCGGCCTGCCGCTACGAGGTGCGCGCCATCAACTACCGGAGCAACGGCATGTACCAGTCGGTGATCACCCCCGAGGGGGACAAGCCCTGGCTGGACCTGCCACGGGAAGGCGCCTACCTCAGGCGCATCCGCGAGGCGGTGCCCGGGGTCACGGCCGTGTGCAAGGCCGGCCGCCACGCCCACTACAACATCTTCATCGCCATGAAGAAGATGTCCGAGGGGGACCCCGGCCGCGCCGCCGGAGCCGCCCTCACCGAGCTTCACGCCAAGCACATCTTCGTGTTCGACGACGACATCGACGTCTACAACCCCACGGAGATCCTGTGGGCCCTGGCCACCCGGGTGCAGCCCCACCGGCAGGTGTCGATCATGCAGCCCACCTTCACCGGCAACTACCTCGATCCCACGGTGGTGGACGAGACCAAGACCTCGGTGATGATCGTCGACGCCACTCGCCCGCTGGACCGCCCCTTCTCGCCGGTGTCGAAGGTCCCGGACGAGGCCATGGCCCGCATCAAGGTGGAAGACTACATCCCGGGTGAAGTGCTGGCGCACATACCGGTGGACCGCACCACGTACTGGTCCTGAGCCGGTAAACGAAGAACGCCGCCCCTGTGCCCCAACTCAACCCCTCTCCCTCTGGGAGAGGGTGGCCGAAGGCCGGGTGAGGGCTGCTCGGCAACCCTGCCCTTACGAGCACCCTCACCCCAGCCCTCTCCCAAAGGGAGAGGGGTTTTTTGACGCGAATGTGATCTGTTACAGATAGGAACCCATGAACGACATCGAGATTCAATTCGAGCTGAACGGCCAGGCGTGCAGCGCCAGCGTGGCGCCGGAGCTGCTGCTGGCGGACTTCCTGCGCAACTCCCTGGAGCTCAAGGGCACCAAGACGAGCTGCGAGGTGGAGGTCTGCGGCTCCTGCACCGTGCTGCTGGACGGCCGCCCGGTGAGCGCCTGCACCACCCTCACCCATGAGATCAACGGGCGCTCCCTGACCACCATCGAGGGTCTCGGGAGCGACGACGCGTTGGACCCGGTGCAGGAGGCGTTCTGGGAGGAGGCCGGGTTCGAGTGCGGCTTCTGCACCCCGGGCATGATCCTCGCCGCCCGCGCGCTGCTGGACGAGAATCCGGACCCTTCGGAGGAGGACATCAAGGCCGCGCTGGACGGCAACATCTGCCGCTGCACCGGCTACCTGTCCATCATCCGGTCGATCGACCGGGCCGCGGAACTGCGGCGCGGGCAGGATGCATCGGCCCCGCGGCCGCTCGACGAGCGCCGCCTCGACGGCGCCGCCAAGGTCCGCGGCGAGCCGGTGTACACCGCCGACCTGACGCACCCGGGCATGGTCTACGGCCGGGTCCTGCGCAGCCCCCACGCCCACGCCCGCATCCTCGGCATTGACACATCCGCGGCCGAGGCCCATCCCGGCGTGGTGGCGGTTCTCACCTCCGCGGACCTCACGGACATCGCGCAATTCCACGGCCCGCTGGTGAAGGACACGCCCGTGCTGGCCATGGACAAGGTGCGCTACGAAGGCGACGCCGTGGCCGCGGTGGCGGCCGAGACGCTGGAAGCCGCCACCGCCGCGCTGGCGCTCATCCGGGTTGACTACGAGCCGCTACCGGCGCTCATGACCATGGATGAAGCGCTCGATCCCGATGCGCCGCCCCTTCACGAGTCCGTCAGCGGCGACGCACCGAGCTTTCCGGGATATCCCGGCGTCGACGACGAAGCGAAAAAGTACGCCAACGTGAGCTTCCACTACGAGCGCGCCCAGGGCGACGTCGACGAGGGGTTCGCCGCCTCGGAGCGGATCTTCGAGCACACCTTCGAGTTCCCCAAGATCGCCCACTACTCCATGGAGCCGCAGCTCGCCGTGGCCGAGTGGCGCGAGGACGGGTTCACGGTGTGGTGCTCCACCCAGCACCAGTTCATCGTCCGCAACGAGCTGGCGGAGATGTTCGGCGTGCCGCGGGAAAACGCGCGGGTGGTGGTGCCGCTGGTGGGAGGCACCTACGGCAACAAGAACCACACCAAGCTCGAGCCCGTGGTGCTGGCCCTGTCCCGCAAGGCCGGGCGGCGGGTGTTCATGCACCTGTCGCTGGAGGAGGAGTCGCGCACGGTGAGCAAGCCGGCCGCGCGCGTGAGGCTCCGCACCGGCGTGAACGGGGACGGTCTGCTGGTGGCGCGGGACTGCCTCGTGCACGTGGACGCCGGCGCCTACTCGGACTCTGGTCCACGGGTCGCCCAGAAGACGGGCTTCCGGGCGCCCGGCCCCTACCGCATCCCGCACGTCCGCTCCCACGCCTACAGCGTGTACACCACCACGGTGCCGGCCGGCGCCTTCCGCGGCATGGGCACGCCTCAGGTGGCGTGGGCCTACGAATCGCAGATGGACATGATCGCGCGCGAGATGGGATGGGATCCGGTGGAGTTCCGGCTCAAGAACCTCCTGGACAAGGGCGAGGAGTTCGCCCCCGGGGAAACCCCGCTGGACACCGACCTGAGGGAGGGACTGCTGCGCGCCGCCAAGGAAATTGGCTGGGGCGAGGAGCAGGAGCCGGACTGCGGCATCGGCGTCAGTTGCGCCTGCAAGGACGGCGGCGGCAACTTCAAGATATCGTCCGCGCGGGTGGAGGTGGACGACGGCGGCGCGGTCACCCTGCACGAGGGCACCATCGAGATCGGCCAGGGCTCCAACACGGCTCTCGCGCGCATCGCCGCGCAGGAACTGGGCCTGCGGCCCACGGAGGTCGAGGTCGCGCCCCTGGACACCGACTGGACCCCCTACGACATGGGCACCTATGCCAGCAGCGCCACCACGGTCATGGGACGCGCGGTGCAGAAGGCCTCCCAGGCCGTCCGCGAGCAACTCATCGAGGCCGCCCGGTCAATGGGCAAGAGCCCCGACGCCGCCGCGACCCTCGCCAACGGCGAGGTGCGCCTGGGGGAGATCGCCTTCCCCTTCTCGGCGCTGGTGCGGCACGTCAAGGGCGCCGGCGGCGTCATCACGGGAGAGGGCCGGCAGGTGACTGAACGCGTCCCCGAGGCCCCCCTCGGCGCCCGGTCGCCGTTCTGGGAAGTGGGGTGGGGCGCCGCCAAGGTCCACGTGGACCGGGACACGGGCGAGGTAAAGGTGCTCAAGTACGTCTCCATCGCTGACGCCGGCAAGGCCATCAACCCCCAGGTTTGCCACACACAGGAGCAGGGCGCCTTCCTGCAGGGGCTGGGTCAGGCGCTGTTCGAGGAGACCGTATACGAGAACGGCCTGATGCTGACGCCCGACGCCCTGACCTACCGGCTGCCGAAGATCTCCGACCTGCCCGACGAGCAGGTCAACATCCTCTTCGAGAACGGCAACGGCGCCGGCCCCTACGGCGCCAAGGGCCTGGGCGAGAGCGGCCTCATCCCCGTGCCGTCGGCCATCGCCAACGCCGTGGACCACGCCGTGGGCGTGCGGGTCACCGACCTGCCGGTGACGGGCGAGAAGATCTGGCGTGGGCTGAAGAAGTAAGCGCGGGTCCGATGGCCGTGGCCCCGGCAAAGGCCGCCGGCAGCCCCGTCGAGGCGACGTGAACGAACCGCCGCGCCAGGACCGTTTCTACTTCAAGCTCTTCGACCGGCTCGACGGCCCGGGCTGCCCCATCTGCGGCATCGTCATCGACGACAGCCGCGCCTACCTGGATAGCGTGCTCTACGAACGCGTTACCGACGTGCCGACGCGAGAGGGGCTGCGGGAGTCCTTCGGCCTCTGCAACCCGCATACCTGGATGTTGCGCGACTTGCCGGCGTCCAGCGCCCCGGACCTGGGCTTCGCCATCATCGCCAGGGACCTGCTGAACCGCTTCCGCGACACGGCCGGCGCACCGACCGTCACCGGATGGAGTGCGCTCCGTGGTTGGCTGACCCGGGCCGGCTCCGGATTGCGCGCCCGGCTCAAGAGGGCCGCCTGTCCCGCCTGCGTGGTTGCCGGGCGGTCGGAGTCGGTGCACCTGCGGCAACTGCTGGACCTGCTCGGAGACGAGGCTTTCTCCGGGAAGTACCGCAACTCTTCCGGCACCTGCATCCCCCATTTCCTCGTGGCCGCGGAGACCCACGCCGGCCATGCACACCTCGCCGAACTGCGGGAAATCCAGATCCGCGCAGCGGAGTCCCTGCACGACACCCTTGACCGGTTCACCGAGAAACAAGACCACCGGGCGCGTGAGGAAATCACTTCGGCTGAAGCCAGGGCCTGGACCGACGCCATGGAGTTCCTGGGCGGGAAGCGCGGGGTGTTCGGCAGTGAGATGCGCCGGCCATCTTCGCTGAGATTACTTAGTCTGTACAAGCGGTAGGGCGGGCGTGTGCGCGCCAGTCTTGTCATTGACTGTATACGAAAAACCGTATACTCGTATCTTATACCTTAAAGCGTATGATGAGTTCTTTCTACAATGGATCGCATTAAGAAGAGGGGCCTTGTGGAACAGATTGTCCGAACCTCGAAACAGTTAGGTGCAGCAATTCGCCGTCGGCGTCGGATACTCAAACTGAGTCAACAGAAAGTCGGGGACAGGATTCGTCTACGACAGGCAACCATCTCGGCCTTGGAGAACGGTAGGCCGGGGATACGGATGCGCACGTTGCTGGACGTGATGACCGCTCTCGGTCTGGAGATCGTTGTCCGCGAACGGTCGACGATTGGGAAGGACATCGAGGAGATTTTCTGATGGCACGACCTGCGTTCCCCATAGATGCCTGCGCCCCTGGTGTAGGTCACCGCAGGCTGCCAGCTTGCCGCTGGCGCAGGGACGTGGCATCTTGGCTTTCGGAACGCCAGTCGAACCAAGGCGTCAGCCGGTGTTCCGGGTACAGAGGGAAACATGTCGGCGATTCGCGCCATTTCGATTCAAGGCTTCAGAAGCATCAATGAACTGAGGGATCTGGACCTGCGGCCTCTGAACGTCCTCATCGGCGCCAACGGGTCAGGCAAGTCCAACTTTCTTGGCGCCCTGCAGCTTTTGCGAACTGCCATTCTGAGTGCGTCTCGGACATCAGACTATGTCCGACGTTCTGGCGGGGCCAACCGTCTGCTTCACTTCGGTTCAAAAAAGACACGCTCGATAAGCTTCAGCATCCGCTTCAGTGACGGTTTGGCGGACTCTAGTGTCGATATGCCTTACGGCGCGGACGATCAGCTATTTCCACGAATATCAATTGCTGCAACCGAGCTGCCGCCGGATTTCGCAAGAAACCTCGAAGTGCAGCCTGGTACGGTGCCGGCTTTTGAATTCCTCAGGAGCAGGTTGGAGAGTTGGCGGCTTTACCACTTTCATGACGCGGGCTCAACATCCCCAATTAAGACGACTGGAGACGTGCACGACAATCGCCATCTTCGTCCGGACGGCGCGAACCTTGCGGCGTTCCTTTATTTCCTGCGGAAGAGACACAAAAGTTCCTATACTCAGATTCGCCGTACTGTTCGATTGACGGCACCGTTCTTCGACGATTTTGCACTCGAACCTCTGGCTCTGAACGAGGACAAGATCCGACTTGAATGGCGCCATACCGACTCGGATGCATATTTCGATGCCTCCTCCCTTTCCGATGGGTCGCTCCGGTTCATTGCTTTGGCTACGTTACTGCTCCAGCCAGCGTCGCTACGCCCCTCTGTCGTTTTTCTCGACGAGCCGGAGCTTGGCTTGCATCCACATGCAATCACCTTGTTAGCCTCATTGCTAAAACAGGCCTCCGTAGAGTCCCAGGTCATCGTGGCAACCCAATCGCCTATACTTCTGGATCACTTCGACTCCGAAGACGTGCTGGTGGCCGAGCGGGCGAACGGCGCCACGGAACTCCGAAGACTGGATGGCGAAGCACTAAGGGTCTGGCTGGAGGACTACAGCCTGGGACAGCTCTGGGAGAAGAACGAACTCGGGGGCCGTCCCTGCCCGGAGAACAAGGGCCAGTAGTCTTCGCAGTGACCCGGCTACTCGTTCATGTCGAGGGGCAGACTGAAGAGCAATTCGTCAATGAACTGCTCGCGCCCCATCTTCAAGCCCACGGATACTCATCCATAGGCGCCCGACTCATCGGCAATGCCCGGCAGCGGGGCCAGCGTGGGGGTGTCAAACCGTGGTCGGAAGTGCGCAAAGCGATTGCGAATCACCTGAGGCGAGACACCGGGAGTAGCGCGGCCACGATGGTGGACTACTACGGTTTGCCACGTACCGGCCCCAAAGCATGGCCGGGTCGCGAGGAAGCCTCGCGTGCCGGATTCCAGGCAAAACCCGAAGTTGTGGAGAAGGCCCTTTTGGAGGATGTCGCTCGGATAGTGGGCGGCGGCTTCGATTCGTCTCGCTTCATTCCGTTCGTCACGATGCACGAATTCGAAGCACTCCTGTTCAGCGATTGCGAGCGATTTGCTCTCGGGATCGACCAACCCGAAATGACCGGCCCCCTTCAGGCCATTAGAGACGCCTTCTCAAACCCCGAGGAAATCGACGACTCCCCCGACACGACGCCTTCAAAGCGAATCGTTGCGCTCATTCCTGGATACCAAAAACCGTTGATGGGAACCCTCGCCGCGCTGGAAATAGGCTTGGTGACCATGCGATCAGAATGTCCACACTTCGATGCGTGGGTGAAGCGGTTGGAGATACGCTCGAAGTCAGTTGCGCACCAATAACAGCGCGTCCAACTCAGGCGGCGGAATTCCTGCTCCGGGCGCATAGGGGTTGAGTCGGGGGTCCATTTCAAGTGAAGTTACCCAAGGTTACCTGAAATCACAAACTTTTGCGCCCAGGGACCCGAGCAGGATCAGTCGCTGATGTCCTGCAGGAACCAGCTCAACGGCAGCTCATGGCCCAGGCCCCGGGTCCGGGCGCCTTCGTAGACCCTGCGGGCCGCCGCCGCGAACTGAATGGCTATCCCCTGGGTCACGAAACAGGTGACTTCCTCCGGAGCCGCCCTGCCCGGCTGGTTCCCGAGCACCACGTCGGACAGGAAGACCCTTTTCTCCCTGGCGAGCAGCCGCTCTTCCCTCTCCAGCCACTCCGTGTCGATGGGCTCGTAGCCCACCGCGGGCCGCCGCTCCGGGTCCGCCACGTGATAGTCGGTGCGGGGCGTCCGGGAGTACACGTAACGATGGCAGCGGCGGAAGACGTCGTCGTCGATCTCGTTGGGCAACACCGCCAGCACGTGCATGCCGGGTTCGAGCCATTCTCCCCTGACAACAGGCGCCAGCGAATTGGTGCAGGCGGCGACGATGTCCGCGCCTTCCATCACCCGGCGCGGGTCGTCCACCGCCGCCACGGGAATGCCCATGTTGGCGCCAGTGCGGTCGGCGAAGGCCGCCCGGTGCTCCGGGTTGGGGCTGTACACGCGGATTTCGCGGATGGGCCGCACCTTGGCGATGGCCAGGGCGTGGGCCGTGGCCATGCCGGCGGTGCCGTAAAGGCCCAGCACGGCCGCGTCCTCGCGTGCCATGTGCTTGACGCTGATGGCGCCGGCGGCTCCCACCCTCATGTGCTGGATGTGGCCGTCGTTCATGATCGCCAGCGGCGCGCCGTCATCGGTGCTGAAGAGCAGGATGAGCCCGCAGAACTTGCCGGGCGCGACGCAGTATTTCTTGACCTGTGCGCCGCCTGGCGGCAGGATGTCGGACTTCATGCGGACGGCCAAGGCGTCCATCTTCGGAAGCGCGGAGGCCATGGGGTCCCAAGTGTACCAGCCGTCCCCACCCGGCCGCGGCACCGAATGCGTCGCCCGGGTCGCCGTGGCCCGCCCCAGACCGTACTCACGGTAGGACTCCTCCACGGCTTCGATGGTGTCCTCCATGGTGAGGACCTGGGCCGCGGTTTCGTTGTCGATGAAGAGCACGCTGCGTTGCGCGATCTCCCTGTCGGCCTCGGTATTTCCGTGGTAGGTGACATAGGCGTCTTGGTCCATGTTGCGTTCCTTCATGTGTCTGCAATGGCATTGACCCTTCGTTTGGGCTATAGATCGTCGGTGTAAAGGACACAAGCGTGATACGAGTCGACCCCCACAAATGCGACGGCTGCGGCATCTGCGTCTACGACTGCGGCGCCGACGTCTTCCGTTTCACCAACAAGAAAGACAAGGTCTTTCCTTTCGGCAACAAGTACTGCGTCAACTGCTTCCTGTGCGAGCTTGTCTGTCCGGAAGACGCGATCGAGGTGGTGCTGCGGCCCAAGAAGAAAAAGGCCGCCGCGACCGCCGAGACCGACCCATCGACAAACTCATGAGCGACCCGGTCCCGACCACCGACTGCGACGTCCTCATCATCGGCGGCGGACTGGCCGCGTGCATGGCGGCGCTGGAGGCGTCGAAACGCAACATGGAGGTGGTGCTGGTAGACAAGGGGCGGCTCGGGCGCAGCGGCTCCAGCCCCACCTCCGGCGGCGTTCCCCAGGCGGCCTTCGCCCACGCCGACCCCCGCGACAGCAAGGACCAGCACTTCCGCGACACCATCCTTGGCGGCGATTACATCCCCAACCAGAAGATCGTCCGGGCCATCGTCGACGAGGTCACCGACCGGGTCATCGAGCTGGAGGAGATGGGCCTTCACTTCAAGAAGACCCCGGACGGCAAGCAGTTCTACCAGGAGAAACGCCTGGGCAGCTCCTACGCCCGCAGTTGTCCGCCGGTGGGCGGCAGCGTCGGCATGCTGGGATCGCTCCGCAAGGAGGTCTTCAACCGCGAAGTGCAGGTGCACCAGTGGACCATGGTGACGAAGCTCCTGCGCCAAAACGGCCGGGTCACCGGAGCCTTCGGCATCAATGTCCAGAAAGGCACCTACCAAGCGTACAACGCCCGCGCCGTGGTGCTGGCCGCGGGCAGCGCCATCGGCATCCAGAAGTACACCAGCGCCAACTTCCTCACCACCGGCGACGCCTACGTGACGGCCTTCGACATCGGCGCACCCCTGGCCAACCTGGAGTTCCTGGAATTTACGCTGATCCCGGCCCCGGGCGGCGAGGCCATCTCCATGGCCGGCCTGTCGCCGTTCACCAGCAAAGGCGGCCGTTTCTTCAACGCCCTGAACGAGCGGTTCCTGGAGAAATACGACCCCGAGCGTCTGGAGGGCACCACCCGCGCCATCCTGGTGGGCGCCACCTACAAGGAAATGCTCGAAGGGCGCGGCCCCGTCTGCCTGGATCCGTCCTACATCCCGGACGAGAAATGGGACGACGAGATCCAGTTCGAGTACACCCCCAAGCTCGGCAAGGCCGGCGTCAACCCCCGCTCCGACCGCTTCGAGTGGGTGCCCGCGCTGCACACCTTCCTGGGAGGCCTCGACATCAACGAGCGGTGCGAGGTGGCCGGGGTGGAAGGGCTCTACGCCTCGGGCGAGTCCGCCACCGGCACCCACGGCTCCAACCGGCTCAGCGGCAACGCCATCGCCAGCGCATTCGCCCTGGGCGCCCGCTCGGGCAAGTATGCGGCGATTTATGGGGCGGATGCGGAGATGGGAGAAGTGAACCCGGATGAGATGGCTACCGAGGTTGCGCGGATCGAATCCTTCAAGCGCGACGACGGTCTGGACCCCGCCGAGCTGCATGAGGAAATCAAGGACATCGCTTGGGAGAGCACCGGAGTCGTGCGTAACGAACGCGGCCTCACCGCCGGACTGGAGCGCTTCCGGGAACTCCGCCACGAGAAGGTCCCCCGGCTCAAGGCCGACGACCTCCGCGGCCTCATCAAGTCCCTCGAATGCTCGAACCTCTCCTGGGTCGGTGAGATGGTCGCCGCCTGCGCCCTGGAACGCCGGGAATCCCGCGGCCAGCACACCCGCGACGACTACCCCGAACGGGACGACCAGAACTGCCTCAACTGGATCTCGGTGGAGAAGGACGGAGACCAGGTGAAGCCGGTCGTGAAGCCGATTCCGTTCGAGGAGGGGGACCTGAAGCCGTAGGCGGCCGCGACACCGCCAACGTCACTCACTCCTCATTCCCGACGGCTACGAGGTCGTCGACGTCGACCTCCAGGGCGCGCGCCAAGGCCGCGTATACCTTAACCGTACCCTCGCGCTTGCCGGATTCGATCTGAGAAAGGTACGAGCCACTGAGGCCCACCTGCTCCCCCAACTCCTCCTGGGTCAGGCCACGGTGTTCCCGCCACACTTTGACGGCACTCTCCCCATCCACCAAACGTTCCACCACCTCGACCGGAATCGCTTCCTCCTCCCCGCGCGCGAGTTTCTCCGCAAAGGCCTTGCTGTCGCGCAGATCCTCAAGCCACTCCAGCCGCTCCATGAGCGCCTGATACTCGTCGTAGGGAATCACCGCGAAGGCTGGCTCCCCGTCACTGTTGGTGATGATTTGGGGCTTCATGTAGGGCAACCTACTCCCTGCGTGTCCTCACCGATAGGGATGATTGGTGACGATGGTGCGCCGCGAGCGAAGCACACAATTCGACAAGCCGTTGGCGAAGCCTGGTCGGTTCCAGGACGGTCACACTTTCTCCCCAAGTCACCAGATGCCAACAGATCTCTTCGACACCCCCGGCCCGGAACCGCACCGTCAGGGAACCATCGCTGTTCGCGGTGACCGTTTGGCTTGGATGAAATCGAAACGCTTTGGCATCCGGTGTGGCGTCGACGTCAAAGCGGAGCACTACATTGAAGGGCTCCTCTTGGAAGGTGCCGAATGAGCGCTCCGCGTACCGCCACAGACTGAACGCCGGATCGCGGTCGAATGTTTCATCGGTGATCCGCGCTTCGCTGATGTTGCCCAGCCGCCAAAGCCTCGGCTCGGTTCCCCGGTCGGTTCGTCCCACCAGGAATACACGATTGCCGTAAAGCACCCCGTAAGGCCGAACACGTTGGCGGTTCCGCCGTCCTGTTCCTCGGAACAGATACTTGAATTCGATTTTGCGGCGCGTCGTGATGGCGTCCCGTACGAGCGAAAGCATCCCCTCCTCGAAGCTTTCTCGCGGTCCAGCCCGCATCGCGAGGCCTTCCGCCTCCATGAGGGCCTCCATGGTGGAATCAAACTCCTCGGGTGAGTGGCGGCACGACGCAGCCCGCAACTTGACCACAAGTCTACCGATACGTTCCGCGAGACCAGCCCGGTCGAGGCTGCCAGCCGCCACTTCAAGGTCGGCCAGATCCTCGGGTGAGATGTGGATGAACGGAAGCAGGGCTCGCGACTGAAGCCGCCAGTGAATGCGGCGGTCGCCGCTGTCCGTGTCCACCGTATCCAATGGCCCGAAGGCTGTCTCGACGGCATCCCGCATCCGCTCCGCCGTCCGCCGGCTTACGGATAACTCATCCTGGATGTCTGCGATGGTCAGGCCGCTACGGGTTCCCTGAAGATGAATGGCTAGGCGGAGGAGTTCTGAGAGGCGTTCGTAGCGCATCAGCCAGTCAACACAACGGTTGAAAGCAATCCTCTCCTGGAGGCTGCTTGAAGCCGCCTGGCTTGACGGCCAAGTAACGCCAACAAGGAATTTGGCCTTCCTCGGACCGATTCCCTACCAGAAAGAGATACTCCACGTTGTCCGCCTCCGACCAACGTCGTTCAACTGCCCGGCCCATTTCAAATAGCTTGCTTACTTTCTCGGCCAGCCACTTCTCCTTCTTTTCATCGGTTTTCTTGCAGTCGTCGCGGTAGTCGTAGAAAATAAGGACCTTCAGTGGCGAACGGAACATGAGAAGCTTCCACATCTCCGTTTCGACATCTCCCGCGTTCTCGTGCTCAATGATCACATGCAGACAATCTGGATATGGCCCGCCATCCTTGGGGGGCCGGTAGATGCACGTGCCTTCCTCATAGTAGACGGCGTCCAGAGTGTACCATTCCCTCCCCATCATAAGGCGCCCGTCAAGCGAAGAAGGCAGCTTTTTCAACAACCGGCGTAGGAAAGGTCTTTCGCCTGCCAGCATGTATTCCGTCCATGGTGTCTCGTACTTGTAGGCATCTAGAATCGCATCGTGGCCGTCGCTGCTGTCGATGTCTTCTTTCCACTGCTTGGTGAACGCGTCGCAGAAATCCATCGCAGAAACCATGCCCCTGAACCTCCCTTTCTGTCACGATGTTCCTTGTAGGTAAGCACTATTCCTCTGCACCGCAAATCCAATTCTCTGCGGACCGCCCGGCTTGACCTCACACTCCGCCCACAACATCTCCGCCAGCGCCTTCACGTCGCTCAGACAACCCAAAATCTCTGCCTTCCGGCGAACAACGGCAAAGTCGCCGGGCGTGAGGACCGCCATACCGGCAACCTTGATCGGAGGCTCGCTCGCGAAATAGACATGAAACGCGGCTTCGGCCTGCTCCGGCAACAGATAGCTAAGCGCAATCTTAAACGTAAGTCGCCGCAAGGTCGCCGGGTCGAGGCGCTCGCGGAAGTTGGTCGTGAAAGCGACGGGATAAGGGTGGTTCTCCATCCATGTCAGCATCTCGTTGACTTGGCTCACCTCCCAGTTTCTTTCGGCGAGTCGCCGGTCGGCCAGCAGTGAATCGGCTTCGTCGAAGACCAGGAATGCCTCAGCGTCGCGAGCTTCGGCAAAGGCTTCGGCGATGTTCCTCTCGGTTCCACCGACCCACATCGACATGAGATCGGATGCGCGTTTCTGCACGACTTCGAGGCCGAGGCGGTCCGCGAGATAGCGGACGAATGCGCTCTTTCCCGTGCCCGGCGGCCCTTGAAGGGACAGCGAGAAGTGACGCGCACCGGATGCGACGAGACGGTCCGCGAGTTGCACCGGGTTCACGTCGGCGCGGATCAGCGCGGGATCGTACTTGTCCGGCGGCCGTTGAACCGGCGGTTTGTCGCCCGACAGCACCCGTGCGAGTCCACGCACGCCTCGGCGTACGTCGGTGACAGTCCCGCCACCGAGTCCGGCAGCGGCAGTGACCCCGGAAGCAACGCCCGGGGTCACATCGAACTCTCGTGTAAGGGTGTGAGCGTCCTCATCGGTCGCCTCGATCCCATGGTGTGCGAGTTGTCGCGCCCAGATCCGCGCTCTGACCTTGGGTGGGGGTTGGCGGAGTTCCAGCGCGAACATCATGCGGCGCAACAGAACGGGGCTAGTCCACCCGGCGACGTTGGACGTCCACAGGATCGGCACTGGAGTCTGCTCCAAGAGCCGGTTCATGAATACCTTCGAACCCTGTGCCGAACGCGCGGGAACCCGACGCGACCCCAACAATGCCGCCAGCACTTCTCCCTGTCCGGAAAGCAAATCCTCCATCTCATCGAAAAGCAGGATCGACCGCCGATCTTCGGCAAGCAAGCGTTGGGCCAGCCGGAGCTCCCGTATCCTCTCCTGTCGGGAAGGTTCGCCGCCGGCGGCATCCGATTCTCCCACCACGTACAGGGGTGCTTCCAGACGGGCGGCCAAGGTCTTGCAGAACTCGGTCTTGCCCGTCCCGGGTGGTCCATATACGAGCACATTGACGCCCTTCCGGCCACTCCGTAACGCCCCGCGCAGGATCCGTTCGAGTTGGTCTCGGTCGCCGGCGACATGGTCGAAATCGGACCAACGCAGCTCGCCAGGACCAGCCTCGTCAAGCAGCAGGCGTTGCACCTCGAAGCCGGCCTCCCTCGGAACCCAGTGAAGTCGAGTCAACCGGTTGATGAGAGTCAAGTCGCCATCGTCGTCGATGGATACAAGCCCCGATGTCAACAGAGGCGCGTCGGGCGCCATGCGGCGATGGACCGCGGCGGCCGACAGACCAAGCAAACGCGGGACAAAGGGGTTGTTCACTCCGACGCCGCTCCTCGTCCAGTGCAAATCCTCGAAGAGCGCGTCGATCATCAGAGCCACCAGGGACCCGGTGCGGCGGTGCAGCAACAACTCCAGGATCGCGGTATCGGTCCGGGAAAGACGTGTAGTCCTTGCGAGATGTCGCAGGCGCCTCGCCGTCCGATCCGGGCGTACGTGTCTGGTTGCTTCCAGCGCGGTTCTCAAAGCCGCCTCCACGCGCTGCCACACCCGTGCGGGTACGTCCTGGTCTCGCAACCCTTGCGCCAGCACGCGCGCAGCCTCGTCGTCCTCCCTCAGCAGGTACGGAAGGCCCAGTTGGTCCTCATGTTGACTGAGCCATAGCAGCAGATTTTTTGCCTCCTCGTCGCGGCCACGGAGGTGCGGAACAACATTCGACAAGTAGAAGAAGATGAGACGGCGTTCGTAGGAAGGCAACATGACAAATCCCCCATTTCTGTGACGTCTATGGGAGACTTTAGCGGAGGCATGCGTCAGTTTCGGACGTACTCGTCCGTCCTTGACACAGAATTATTCGAAATGAGGAGGCGCCAGGCTCTCACACCCGCTGCAGCACTGCCGTCCCGAACAACTCCATCGCCGACAGGATATCCTTCTGCTCCAGGCCGGGGGTCCAGTCGAAACGGAGCAGCAGCAGGTCGGGCTTGAGGGACTCCTTGTAGGAGCGGATTTCCTCGATGCAGTCCTCGGGGGAGCCGAGGATGAAGCGGTGGCGGGCGAGGCGGTCGAAGTCCCAAGTTAGCTCGTCGGGGTTGGTCATGGCTTCGTCCTGGCCCCATTTGACGTAAACGTCGCGGTAGAGGCGGTCGAGGCAGGGGCGGGCCTTGGCGACGGCCTCTTCGCGGGTGGGGGCCACGAAGCACTCGCGGACCATGACCAGGGCGCCGTTGCCGGGCTTGCCGGTATCCGCCCACGCCTGGCGGAACAGCGCGGTCTGGTCCTTCAGTTCCTCGATGGCGGAGTGGGGTCCTACGAGCCAGCCGTCGCCGATGCGGGCGGCGCGGCGCACGCCCTTGTCGCCGTTGGCGGCGATCCAGACGGGCGGGCGCGGCTTCTGCAGCGGACGTGGGGCGATGGTGACATCCTTCAGCTCGAAGGCATTTCCCGAAAACGAGACGTGCTCCTCGGTCCACAGCCGCTGGACGATCTCCACGCCCTCCACGAAACGGTCGAAGCGTTGTTTCTTGGTGAGATTGAACGCGTCCAACTCCTGCTGCCGGTAGCCGAGGCCGAAGGAAAAGACGGAGCGGCCCTCGTTCATGACGTCGATGGTGGCGAGCTCCTTGGCGATGACCACGGGGTCGTGGAGGCCCAGCAGCGTGGTGGCGGTGCCGACGCTGGCGCGCTTGGCCTCGGCGCAGAGCCGTCCCAGGAGCGGCACCTGGTGGAGGCGCTGGAAGCCGGGGATGTTGTAGTGCTGGCCCATGGTGATGGCCTCGAAGCCGGCTTCGTCGGCCACGCGGGTCTGCTCCGCCAACGTGGGCAGGAGGGTTTCGGGGGGCTTCTCGTTGGAGACCTGTGGGTTGAGCTGGATTCCGAATTTCATGGTTCGCTCCTCGACTTCTTGACGGCCTCCAACAACCTCGCGCCGTCCTTGAACGTCTGCGCCCACAGGTCGGTGACGGCCAGGAAACCGGCCACCAGCGCCAGCAGCGCAACCAGAATCAACAGAACCGCCAGCATCATCGTTCCACTCCTTCCTCCTAGGCGTCGAAGCCGTCAACCCTTGCCGTTGAGAGCCCGCCATACGCGCTCGGGCGTAAGCGGCAGCTCACGAATCCGTACCCCCGTGGCCCGTGCGACGGCGTTGGCCACCGCGGGCGCCACGGCCACGATGCCGGACTCGCCCATGCCCTTGGCGCCCCAGGGGCCGGGGCCGTCGGCGTTCTCGGTCAGCGCCACTTCGAACCGGCGCGGCATGTCTGCGAATCCCGGCACCTTGTAGTCGATGAGGTTGGGGTTGAGGGGTTGGCCGCCGTCGTAGAGCAGGCTTTCGCACAGGGTGTGGCCCAGGCCCATCACGGCGGCGCCCTCGTCCTGGGCTTCTGCCTGGAGTCTGTTGATGGCCTTGCCCACGTCGGCGACGCTGGCGTAGTGCGGGACGCGGACCTCGCCGGTCTCTTCGTCCACGGTCACCGCCGCGGCGCCCATGCCGGTTTCCCAGAACACCGGAAACTGGTTGGGAATGCCACCGCCGGCGCGCACGTAGCCCCGGCCGATGAATTCGCCGCCGGGCATGGCGAAGTACGCCCGCACCACCGCGCCGTAGTCCATGCGTTGTCCGCCGGCTTCGGCCCAGCCGTTCTCCAGGGTCACGCCGGTCGGCTCGCAACCCATGGCCTCCGCGGCCGCCTTCCGGATCTGCCCGGCAAGGTCTTCCGCTGCAAACTTCACCGCGGTCCCCATGACCGTGGTGGAACGGCTGGCGCCGGTGGAGCGGTCGAACGGCGTCACGTCGGTGTTGGTGGCGCGCATGACGATGCGCTCCGGCGGCAGGCGAAGGCCCTCGGCCGCCACCTGGCTCAGGACCGTGCGTGCTCCCTGCCCCACCTCGGTGCTGCCGGCCATCAGCACCACGCTGCCGTCGCTCAGAAGGCGCAGGAGGGCGGTGGACACCGGCATGGCCTCGGAGTCGGTGACGCCGACGGCGATGCCGAGGTTGTGTGCCGGGGCCCCCTGCTCCTCGTTCCAGCCCACCATGGCTCCCACCGTGCGCAAGTCCATGTGCAGGTCCGCGTCCATGGGCTTGGCCCCCGGTTTGAGTAGCTCGTCGCGGCGCAGCAGGTTCTTGAGGCGAAACGCCAACGGGTCGATCTCCAGCCCTCGGGCGATGTCGTCCATGTGCGACTCCAGCGGGAAGATCGACTGGGGTCCGCCGATGGAGCGCATGGAGCCCGCGGGCGCGGTGTTGGTGTACACGGCGTAGACGTCGATGCGGTAGTTTGGAATCCGGTAGGGGCCGTGGATGCGGGTGGCGACGCGTTTGGCCACCCGCGGACCGTTGTCGGCGTAGGCGCCGGTGTCCAGATGCAACCGCGCCTCCCGCGCCACCACGGTGCCGTCCCGGAGGACGCCCGTCATGACCCGGCAGCGCGCCGAATGGCGCCGGATGGTGAGCATGGACTCGGAGGCGCTCTGGGCCAGCCGTACCGGCCGGCCGCCGGCGGTGCGCGCCAGCGCCACCGCCAGGGGCTCGATCTTGAAGTAGGACTTGCCGCCGAAGGCGCCGCCCACGTAGGGCACCGTCACCCGCACGTTGGGCATCGGCACCCGGAACATCTGGGCGATCTCGGCGCGGATGAGGAACGGGTGGGCCGAGGATGTCCAGAGCGCGATCTCGTCTCCCTCGAACCGGGCCACCGCGGTGTGGGGCTCCAGCGAGTAGTGGCAGATCATCGGGAACTCGAAGGTGTCCTCGAAGACCGCGTCGGCCTGCTCGAAGCCCGCGGCCACGTCACCGTCCTCCAACCGCTCGTGGTGGCAGACGTTGCGCGGCGCCTCTTCTTCCACGGCCGCCATCTCGTGGTATTCGCCGACCAGGGCGTTGGCGTCGTGGAGCACCGGGGCGTCCGGCGCCAGTGCTTCGTCCATGGTGGCCGCCATCGGAAGCTCGCGGTAGCGCACCCGCACCAGCGACAGCGCCTCGTCGGCGAGGTCACCGCTCTCGGCCGCCACCGCTACCACCGGCTCGCCCACGTAGCGCACGCGGTCGGTGGCGATGAGCGGCCGGTCCCGCAGGCAGTGGCCGTAGTACGGATCGATGTCCCGGACGGACTCGCGGGTGAGCACGCCGTGGACGCCCGGAAGCGCCTCGGCCTCGCGGACGTCGATGCTCTCGATCAGGGCATGAGGGAACGGGCTGCGGAGAACCCTGCCCTCCAGCAGCCCGGGAAAATCAAGGTCGGCCGTGAACCGGGCCTTGCCGGTGACCTTCTCCACCCCTTCGGCGCGGCGGATGGATCGGCCGACTGTGGTGAACTGCGCCATGGCGTGGGCGCCCTTGGTGTCCCTCGGGTTTGGCCCGTCAGGGCATGGTCACTTCTTGTAGTAGCGGCACTCGAAGGTGATGCAGCCGTTGGGGCTCTTGTAGGGCCCGTGCACCATGCCCGGCGGCCGGCATCCGTACATGCCCTTGGTGAACTCCTGGTTGAGGCGTGTGTCGATGAGGCTGCCCTCGAGGATGATGACCTCTTCCCAGAAGTCATGCACAACGGTCTCGGTGGTTTCCACGCCCGCCGGGAAATTGACCATGCGGGCATAGTCTCCCGTGTCCGGGTCCTCGCTCAGGATCTTCTCCATGATCCCCTCGGCGGTGGCCCCCGATCCCGCGCCTGCAGGGCGCCAGTCGATGGTGTCGGTGTCGAAAAACTCTCTTTCTTCCTTCGGCATCTCTCTCCTCCCTTCAATCTCGTTCGCCAAGTGGCGTCCTTCGACTTCGCTCCGCTGGCGCTCCGCTACGCTCAGGACGAGCGGTGCTGAAAAACTCGAACCGTCCGTCCTGAGCGTAGCGGAGCGAAGTCGAAGGACCTCCCTAGTCGATCAGGACCCGGTCGTTGAACGCCGAGAACGTGGTCCGGACCTTGGGGATCAGGGCCAGGTCCAGCTCGGCGCGCACGACGCATTCGCCGTCGCCGGCGGCCGCCAGCGGCGTGCCCCAGGGGTCCGCCACCGTGCTGTGCCCGACAAAACCCTTGCCGCGGTTGCTGCCGGTGCAGTTGCTGGAAACCAGGTAGACTTGGTTCTCCAGCGCGCGGACGCGGTTCAGCAGTTGCCAAGCCTCGAGCCGGGGATACGGCCACGCCGAGGCCACGAGGAAGACCTCGGCCCCCGCCACCGCCATCCGGCGGTAAAGCTCCGGGAACCGCAGGTCGTAGCAGGTGGACAGTCCGAATTTTCCCAGCTCCGTGTCCACCACCGTCGGCGCCTCGCCCCGCTTGAGCAGCCGCGCCTCCTCGGACTGGTAGCCGAAGAGATGGATCTTGCGGTAGGTGCCGATGACCTCGCCCTGCCGGTCGATGATGACGCTCGTGTTGTAGTACGCGCCGCCGTCCTCCTCGACGATGCTGCCGCCGAATAGGTAACAGCCCTTTGCCGCGGCCTTCTCCCGCAGCATGGAGACGGTGGGCCCGGACAGGCTTTCGCTTTGAGCGCCGTAGTCGTCGAAGGCGAAGTATCCGACGTTCCAGATCTCGGGCAGCAAGATCAGGTCGGCGCCGTCCACGCCGTCGATCAGCGCCGCGGCGCGCCGGATGTTGGAATCCTTGCCCTCGTCGTCCATGCCCATCTGGATGGATGCGACGCGAATTTGCCGTTCTTGTCGGTCACTCATCGTATGCCTCGGTTGTCCGAAGGTCCCGGCGGGCCGCTACACGAGCCATTCCATGGGACGAATGCTGTAGCGGAACGACAGCTCCCGCCCGAGGACGTCGTCGGAGAGGCGGCCCTCGAAGGTCGGCGAGAACAGCAGCTCACCGCCCAGGCTGGGCATCGTCCCCATGTAGAGCACCATGCCGTCCAGCGCCCCGTCCTTCACCACGGACCTCACGCCGTCGAGGAAGTCGTCGATGGTCAGGAAGTCGGCCAGAGACCCTTCCTGGTAGAGCGTCCGCTGCCCGTCCACCTCGATCCAGCTCCGGAGCTTCAACCGTTCCCAATGGGGCTCCACGTCCGCGAGCTTCCACACCTCGCGGGAAACCACCTTGGGGCAGATGACCTTGGACTTGGGGATGCTGTCCTTCTCCAGCTCGCGGTCGGTGTGATCGCTGCCCACCGCGATGTAGGTCTGGTCTCCCTTGAACAGGAACACCACCTCCACCTCGCCGGAAGTGTCGTCGCCCAGCACCTCGATCTCATCGTCGGTGGTGACCAGTTCACGGGTCACCGCGAAGTAGGCGGGGATGCGGTCCGGGGCGGCCACGCCGTGGGCCTTGAGCTCCTCCACGTGCTTCATGGCCCCTTCGCGGTTCTTGCCCGTGAAGCCCGCGTCCAGGATCCGGACCACCGGGAACTCCAGGTCCGAGCGGGCGCCATTGGCTTCAACCACCGTCAGATTCAGCGTGCGCACGTGAAATTCTCCTGTAAGATCATAGCCTGCCCCCCACCCCTGGATTCCCGCTTTCGCGGGAACGACTGAGGGGGCGGGAATGGCGGATGCGGCCCACTGCGAAACGCCGCCCTAAGCGAAATGCGGCGCGATCTTCTCCGCTATGAGGTCCACCTGCTCGATGTCGGGCCCCGCGGGCTGGAGGGTGACGTGCTCCATACCCGCGTTCTCCAGTATCCTCAGCTTCTCCACGATCTGGTCGACGCTGCCGACCATGTAGCATTCCTGGAGATGGTCCCAGCTCCGGTTGCTGCCCATCATGCGCTCGATGTGGGGCCGCTGGAGCCGCAGCGCCTCCTCGGGGTCCTGGGTGTCCACCACGTAGATGGCCTGAACGTGGGCGAAGCCCAGGGTGGCGGGGTCCCGTCCTTCCGAACTCAGGAACTCGCTCACGGTCTCCAAATCCCGCTTGACCCACTCCAGTTTGCCGGAGGCGCGGCAGGTGAAGACGTCGGCATGTTTGGCGATGCGCTTCATCACGGTCTTGACCATGTAGGGCTTGTCCGGCGACAGCGCGTCGGGAATGCGCGAGCCCCCGGCCACCCACACCTCCGGATACTTGGGCGGCATGGGGTCGATGGTGACGTCGTCGAACTCGAAGAACTCGCCCTTGAAGGAAACATGCTTCTCGGTGAGCAGCAGCTTGCAGGCGTCCAGAATCTCGTCGGTGCGGCGCCCCCGCTCCCGCAGGTCGATGCCCATGGCGTCGAACTCGGGCTTGCTCCAACCCGGCCCCACGCCGAAGAAGAAGCGCCCGCCGGAGATGTAGTCCAGGGTGGCGATCTCCTTGGCCAGGAGCACCGGATGCCGCAACGGCAGCACCAGGATGTGCGTGCCGAGCTTGATGCGCTCGGTGCACGCCGCCGCGGCGGACAGGCAGATGAGGGGGTCCATCCAGGAACCGCCGTAGAGGCCCGGGGCGTCGGTCAGGTGGTCCCACACGGTCAGGGATTCAAATCCCAGCTCTTCGGTCCGTCTGGAATAGTCCTGCACGACGGTGTGCGCCATCCGGTAGTCCATGTCCGGCCAAGTGTAGGTGGGGATGGTTATGCCAAGCTTGAGACTCACGCTGACTCCTATTCGTGCTGCCCTCCCCCTCCCGCCTGGATTCCGGGTCAAGCCCGGAATGACCGGTTCGGGGTTTCCAGGTCGTGCCATGAGCGGGAGCGTGGATTTCCTGGTCGAGCCCGGAATGATGGATTCGGCAGTCTATTGCGTATTGCGAACAGTTAGAAAGACTGACCCGCAATGTCAAGGACGCGCTTTTGACACGCCGTCACAACTGGAGTAGGCATTCGAGCAAGGGAGGAGGAGCGATCCATGGCAAGCGTTCCCATCATCGACGCGGACGGACACATTCTCGAAGACAACGACGAGCTCGAGGAATACTTCGAAGGGCCGTACGAGGGGCATCGGAGACACAAGGTGTTCGGGCTGTTCCCGTCACTGGACGGCTGGCCCCGGGGCGCGGTCAAGGGGATGAAGAAGGCCAGCCAGACCTCGCCCGAGAGCTGGCTGGAGTTCATCGACGGGGCGGGGATCGAGGCGGCGGTGCTGTATCCCACCGCGGGCCTGTCCTTCGGCCTGATCCAGGACTCCGACTGGGCGTGCGCGCTGGCCCGGGCCTACAACAACTGGTTCCACGACAAGTACACCCGGAAGAGCCCACGGCTCAAAGGGGTGGCGATCCTGCCGGTGCACGAGGTGCCCCAGGCCGTGGAGGAGCTCCGCCACGCGGTGACCGAGCAGGGCATGGTCGCCGGCCTCCTGCCGGCGGTGAACATCCTCAACAAGGGCTTCGGCCACTCCGACTTCCACCCGCTCTACGAGGAGGCGCAGCGCCTCGACTGCCCGCTGGCCATTCACGGCGCGCCGAGCCAGGGGCTCGGCTTCGACTACCTCAAGACCATGTCCATGATCCACACCCTGGAGCACCCCATCGCGCAGATGATCCAGATGGCCAGCATGGTGCTGGACGGCGTGTTCGATCTCTTCCCGAAGCTGAAGGTGGGCTACCTGGAGGCCGGCGCCGGCTGGGTCCCGTACATGATGGAGCGCATGGACGACAAGTTCCACGTGGACCGCAAGCGCAAGCACTTCCCGCTGAAGAAGCTGCCCAGCGAGTACATCAAGGAAGGGAACGTCTTCGTCACCTGCGAGCTGGACGAGAAGATCCTCGACGTGGTGGCGCGGGAGATGGGCGAGGACGCCCTTATGTACCCGTCGGACTACCCGCACGAGAAGGCGGTGACGGAGTTCGGCACCGACATCCCCGAGTTCCTGGAACGCCCCGACCTGTCCCAGGGGCTCAAGCAGAAGATCCTGTACGACAACGCCAAGCGGTTTTACGGGATCTAGTGTGGTGTCTGGTTAATTCGCAGCATAATATGCGGAGGATTTTTCGTTGTCGGCAAGGCGCGATGACGAGCAGTGGCGGGTACCACGCGAGGAAGAGCAACGCAGCCGACGGCGAAAAAGACCCATATATTGCAGATTGATCTCAACTGATTTCCATCATTCTTCTCGGTAGCGGACAAGCGTCGTCATGTCAGGTCCCGGCACGACATCTCTACAATAAACCTATATACTACAAGGTGTTACCGTCCATTCCGAACGACTCATCCTCCTGTGTCCTTCAGTCATACGGCGCCAGATCATGACCTCGACAACTCCAGGGTGTGATTCCGGTAGGTTGCGTTCCGATTACGGTCCTGATAGCATTTTCTTCGGTTTTCGGTTTTCGTTCGTTCAGCGGGTGATGACGGACGCAGAGGGGAGACGGAGGAGCA
>JAPPNF010000034.1 GCA_028818755.1 Deltaproteobacteria bacterium
TGGGGAGCACGATGCCCTCGATGCCGGGCTGAAAGGACATGTCATAGGGAAAGGTGGGCCACGGTTTCGCCGTGACCACCGTCACCGTGAGGGGATCGACGACCTTCACGTCCTTGATGCCCTTGCGGAACTGGCGCACCCGGGAGGCCTTGGCCTTGGGCCGGCGGAACCCCTCCATGAGCGTGAACTGCACGTCCTCGGCGCTCATCTCGCTGCCGTCGTGGAACTTGACCCCGGGCCTCAACTTGAAGGTCCAGGACTTTCCGTCCTCCCCGGCCTTCCAACTCAGCGCCAGCCCGGGCGAGAGCTTGCCGGCTGCGTCTATCTCCGTGAGCCAGTCCCACAGCGGTCCCACCAGCCCCAGCGAGGCGCTGATGGAAGTGCGGGTGGGGTCCATGGACTCCTCGCCGAAGCTTCCGGCGGCGTAACGGAGCGTCTTCCCGGAGTCGGCTGCAAGAGCCGGCGTGCCGAGAGCCAACGGGAGCGCGAGAAACAGGAGTAGAAGGAGCATCTTCGAAGCGTTCAACATGGTCATACCCTCCTTGTTGCCGATTCGGTCTTGTAGCCCGGTTTCACCCGAGACACGGCCGCACATTACTCCGGTTGAAGTTCCGAGCGCAAGAGCCGGTGGAACCGGCAATAGTTACCCGTGTAGCCTTCGTCGCCATGACATTCCCGCCAATGCCCGAACCGTCATCCCGGACTTGATCCGGGATACAAGGGATGGGGTGGCCCGGGCGTTTTGACTGCGGCAGGTGATATTGGCTATCCTTCCGCAACACGCCCGGCCGTTCCTGACACCCATTTGCTGACATGCACCTCGACACCCTGTTGATCATCTTCGTTGCCCTCGGCGCCGGTGCATTCTCCAAGGGGGCCACGGGAATGGGCCTTCCGCTCATCGCCGTCCCCATCATGGCGGGGTTCCTGGGCGCCCAGCAGGCGATCATCGTCATCACCATTCCCAACATGGTGAGCAACTTCTGGGTGATGTTGTCGTACCGCTCCAGATTCCACACCGTGCCGGGACTCGTTTTCGCCACCATGGCGGGCACCCTGGGCGTGGCTGGCGGCACGTGGTTCCTGGCCACCGCGGACGAGCGCATGCTGACCCTGGTGCTGGCGGTTTGCGTGGGAGCCTACCTCGTGCTGCTGGCGTTCGGGATCGAGATCCGCTTCAGCGGGCGGTCCGGCCGCGTCCTCTCGCCGGTCATCGCCGCCGCGGCCGGCGTCTCCCAGGGCGCAGCCGGCATGTCCAGCGCGGTGGTGGCCGCCTGGGTGCGCGCATTCGGCCTGGAGAAGGAAGGCTACATCTTCGCGGCGTCGACCATGTTCCTCGGGCTCACCACGACGCATTTCCTCTTTGTCCTGGCCGCCGGTCTGTTCGACTGGCAGCTCTTCGGCCAAGGTATTCTCGCGCTAGTCCCCATCGCCGTATTCCTGCCCCTGGGCATGCGGGTGACCCCCTACATCAGCAAGGCATGGTTCAATCGCGTCATTGTGACCATCATCATCGTGGTGGAGGCCAAGCTGATTTGGCAGGGGGTGGTAGGGTAGGAGATGGCCGCCTCTCCTATCACTGACTGGCTCTGCACCTAGGCCGGAACGTCATTCCCGCGGAAGCGGGAATCCAGGAAGGGCGGGGCTGGGTCACTCCGGCAGGTGCGCCGTCTCCGGCAGCCCCAGCATGAGGTTCAGGTTCTGGATCGCCACGCCGCTGGCGCCCTTGCCCAGGTTGTCGAGAAGCGCCACCAGCAGGGTGTGTCCCGAGGGGTGGGGCACGACGTGGAGCTCCATGGAGTTGGTATCGTTGCACGTCTGGGGGTCGAAGCTGCGTTCGTGGGCCTCCCGCGGGTCCGGATGGTGGACGACCCGGACGAAGGGCTCGCCGTCGTAGCGTTCCCGCAGACAGTCCAGGATCGCCGTGCTGTTTACGCCCATGGGCAGCACGCCGAGATGGATCGGCACCTCCACCCGCATGCCGCAGCGGAACGGCCCCACCGCCGGCACGAACTGCGGCTCGGTGGTGAGGCCGCTGTAGGCCAGCATTTCCGGTACGTGCTTGTGCCGCGCTCCCAGGGCGTAGGGCGCCTCGTAGGGCAGCGAGTCAAGTCCCTGCTCAGGGTTTTCCCACTTCTCGATCAGGCCGCGTCCGCCTCCCGAATAACCGGACAGTGCGTGGATCGAGACGGGGGTGTCGTGCGGCAGGAGCCCCTCGTCCACCAGCGGCCGGGTCAACAGGATGAAGGCCGAGGGATAGCAACCGGGGTTGGCCACGCAGCGGGCCTCGCGGATGGCGTCTCGTTGCGTCGGCTCGACTTCCGGCAGCCCGTAGGTCCATCCGTCCGCAACCCGGTGAGCGGTGCTGGCGTCGACGACCCGGGTTCCGCCGGCTTCGGCCCATTGGGCGGCTTCCCGGGCGGCGTCGTCCGGCAGGCACAGCACCGTCAGATCCGCGGCCTCGATGGCCGCGCGCCGCGCCGCGTCTTCCTTGCGCCGCTCCTCGTCCAGCGTCGACACTTCGATGTCGCGGCGCCCCGCAAGCCAGTCGCGGATGCGCAGCCCGGTGGTGCCCACGTGGCCGTCTATGTGAACCTTGGGTGGCATGACCGGAGCCTTGTTGGTGTAGGATTGAACCTAACAGAAACCGCGCCGCATTGGCAGACGGCTTTACGGCATTCCCCGGAATTGCTACTTTTTTCGGTCGACTACACGACCCGCGATCACGTGGCGGATGCGCGGGCATTTCAACGAGATTCAAGGAGGAACGAATGGACGCCGATGCCAAGAAGACCGCGTTGCGCATGATCCCTTATGGACTTTACGTGCTGACCAGCGAAGCCAAGGACGGCCGGGTGGCGGCGGCCACAGTGAACTGGGTGACCCAGGCATCCTTCGCGCCTCCCCTGGTGGTGGTGGGGGTCAAGGCGGACTCGGGAGCCCACGACATCATCAAGGAATCCGGCAACTTTGCCCTGAACGTCCTGGGCAAGGGGCAGCAGGGACAGGCATTCGCTTTCTTCAAGTCGCTGGAACGGGAAGGCGACAGCATCGGCGGCGAGGCGTTCACCGCTGGCGCCACCGGCGCCCCGGTGCTGGCCAGCACCCCGGCGTACGTCGAGTGCAAGCTCGTGGACACGGTGGAGAAGGGCGACCATTCCATCTTTGTCGGCGAGGTGGTGGAAGCGGGCGTGCGGGGCGAGATCGAAGGACGCGCCGACGACGCCACGCTCATCATGAAGGACTTGGGAGATAAGGTCTTCTACGGCGGCTGACGTCCGTAGTCCGGTACTTCCGCCGGATACATCTGCGCCGGAAGCGGGGCGCCATATGATTACCGAACGGCTGCTGAGCTCTCTGCGGGGAATCGTGGGCGGCGACGGCGTGGTGTCGCATGCCACGGAGTTGAGCGTCTACGACTGCGACGGCTACACGCTGGAGAAGTCGACCCCCGAGGTGGTGGTGCTGCCGCGCTCCACGGACGAGGTGGCCGCTGTCCTGAAGCTCCTGAAGGCCGAGGGCGTGCCGTTCGTGCCTCGCGGCACCGGTACCGGGCTCAGCGGCGGGTGCCTCCCGCTGGGAGCGCCGGTGATGGTGAGCCTGACCCGCATGAACCGGATCCTGGAGCTGGATCCGGCCAACCGCCGCGCCGTGGTCGAGAGCGGTGTGGTCAACGCCTGGGTGAGCCGCGCGGCCAGGCCCCACGGCCTCCACTACATACCCGATCCATCGAGCCAGATGGCCTGCTCCATCGGCGGCAACGTGGCCGAGAACTCGGGCGGCCCCCACACCCTCAAATACGGCGTCACCACCAACCACGTCCTCGGCGTCACCCTGGTGCTGCCGGACGGCGAGGTGGTCCGTCTCGGCGGCATGACCGAGGACGCGCCGGGATACGACCTCGTCGGCGTCACCGTCGGCTCGGAGGGAACCTTCGGCATCGTCACCGAGGCGATCCTCAAGCTCTATCCGCTCCCCCAGGGCTACAAGACGCTTCTGGCCGTGTTCGACTCCGTGGCCGACGGCAGCGCCGCGGTGGCCGGCATCGTCGCCAGCGGCATCGTTCCCGCCGCTCTGGAGATGCTGGACCGGCTGATCCTCCAGGCGGTGGAGGACGCCTTCCACTTCGGCTTCCCGCGCGAGGCTGGCGCGGTGCTGATCGCGGAGGTGGACGGTCTCGAGGGCGGCCTCGACGGTGCCGCCGCCAGGATCCGCGAGGTTTGCGAGGCCCACGGAGCCACCGAGGTACGCGTCGCGCGGGACGACAGCGAGCGGGAAGCGCTGTGGAAGTGCCGCAAACGCGCGTTCGGCGCGCTCGGGCGCCTGGCGCCCAACTTCTGCTGCCAGGATGGCGTGGTGCCGCCCAACCGGCTGCCTGAGATCATGGAGCACATCGCCGCAATCGGCGAGGCGTACGATCTCAGCATCGGCAACGTCTTCCATGCCGGCGACGGCAACATCCATCCGATTCTCCTCTACGACGAGCGTGACCGGGACCAGACCGAGAGGGTGGTGGCGGCCGGGCGGGAGATCCTCCGGGAATGCGTGAAGCTCGGCGGCAGCCTCACCGGCGAGCATGGTATCGGCGTGGAGAAGGTAGCGCTGATGCCGTTGATCTTCACCGCGGACGACTTGAGCACCATGGAGGACGTCCGCTCGGTGTTCGACCCCGAGGATCGTTGCAACCCCAACAAGATATTCCCGTCCGCGGAACAGCGGGTAGAGGTGCGCGCGCCGCGGCGGCAGGCGGCAATGTAGGCCCGGCGACGTCAGGCCGCACGCTGGGAGGTCCGCGTAGGGGCGGGTTTCAAACCCGCCCGTGCCCGTTCGGGAGGACGCCGCAGAACGGATGGACATGAACTCGGAACCCGTCATCCACGCTCCGCCGGACTGGGTCGGCTTCGACGCCGACCTGCGAAGCTCGCCGGACGCTCCGGACATGGGCACGGATGCCGACTTCGCCCGCTTCGCCGTCGACGGTATGGCGCCGGAGCGGGTGGTCTGCCCGGCTTCGGTGTCGCAGGTGTGCCGGGTCATGGCGATCGCCTCGGCGCAGGGGGTGGCGGTGGTGCCGGTGGGCTTCGGCGCGCACCTCGGGGCGGGCGCCGCGCCGCGCCGTCCGTTTCTGGCGCTTTCCCTCGCGTCGTTGAACGCTCTGGTGGACCATCAGCCTGGCAACATGACCCTGACGGCGCAGGCGGGTATGAGCCTCGCGCGGCTTCAGGGCGCGACCGCCGGCAGCGGCCAGTGGCTGCCGGTGGATCCGCCGTTTCCCGACCAAACCAGCGTCGGCGGGCTCATCAGCGCCAACCTCAGCGGACCCTGCCGGTTCTCTCAGGGAACGGTCCGGGACCTTCTCATCGGCATCACGGTGGTGCGGGCCGACGGATCGGTGGTCAAGAGCGGGGGAAGGGTCGTCAAGAACGTGGCCGGCTATGACTTGGGAAAGCTCTACTGCGGGGCCCTAGGCACTCTGGGCGTCATTGTCGAAGCCAGCTTCAAGGTGCGCACCCTGCCCCAGGCCCGGGCCGCCGCCCGGATCACCTGCCCGAATCTGGAGGCGGCACAGGATCTCGTGGAGCGGATCCTGAAGGCACCTTTGGAGCCGCTCTTCATCGAGCTTTCAGGGCGTATTCCGGCCGCGGGTACGGGCTGTGTTCTGGTGGTGGGGTTCGGCGGCGCCGGGGAGGACGTGGCCGATCAGGCGGTCACCTTGAGGTCGCTGGTGGACGGCGCCGGTAGCCTGGAGGAGCTGGCGGACGAGGAGGCGGAGGCGCTCATGACGGAGTTGAGGGATTCACGCGCCGGCGACGGGGCGTTTTTCGGTCTCAAGGCCAGCCTTCCGACCACCAAGGCGGCAGCCTTTATCGCGGCGTTGGAGGAGGAGGGCAGGGGCGGCGGCCTCGCCATGGCGGTCCAGGCCCATGCCGGCAACGGCATCATCCATGTCCGGATCGAGCGCCCGGACGAACCCCCGGTGCAAGGTTCGGCACGCGCCATCGTGGAGCGGCTGCGGGCGGCGGCGGCAAGCCTTGGCGGGACGCTCGTGGTCGAACATGCCGATCCCGCGATCAAACCCGGGCTGGATCTCTGGGGCAGCGGCATTGAAGGACTGGCCTTGATGAAACGCATCAAGCAGACCATGGATCCGGGCGGGATCCTGTCGCCGGGGCGATTCGTGGGCGGCATCTAGGGTTGGTTAAAGAATGACCATCCAAGTAGCTGACTTCGAAAGCTCCGGGAACTGCATCCATTGCGGCCTCTGCGTCGCGTCATGCCCCACCTTCCTCGAACTCGGGACCGAGATGGACTCCCCGCGGGGCCGGATTCAGCTCATGCGCTCGATCCAGCAGGGGACGGTGCCGCTGGACGACATGAGCGTCAGACATCTGGATCTGTGCCTGGGCTGCCGGGCATGCGAGACTACCTGCCCGTCCGGGGTCCGTTACGGGACACTCATCGAGGGCGCGCGCCACTTTGTCGAAACCCGGCACCGGCGCCCGTGGCCGGCGCGGGTAAAGCGCTGGGTGGTGAACCGCACTTTCCCCAACCCCGCGCTCATGAAGGCGCTGGGCCGGGCGGTGCGCTGCATGACCTGGCTGGGACTCGGCCGGCTCGCCCGTTGGCGTCTTTTGCCGGCGGCCGTCCGCGACCTCTTGCGCTACCTGCCGGACCCGGAGGCTCCTTTCCGGGCGGTGCGCCTCCCCGAAAGTACCGTCCCCGAGGATGAAGTACGCCATCGCGTGGGTCTGCTGAGCGGCTGCGTCATGCAGAGCCTCTTTGGCGACACCCATGTGAGCACGATCGGACTGTTGGCCCAGCGCGGCTGCGAGGTCCGGGCGCCGGCGGCCGCCGGCTGTTGCGGCGCCCTGCTGCTGCACAACGGCGAACGGGACCGGGGCCTGGAGCTTGCGCGTCGTACCATCGCGGCCTTCGATTCCCCGGACCTCGACGCCGTGCTGACCAACGCGGCCGGCTGCGGCGCCGCCATGAGGGAATACGGCGAGCATTTCAAGGACGATCCGGCACATCGGGCCGCGGCGGAACGCGTTGCCTCCAAGGTGCGGGATGTGGCAGAGTTCCTGCATGGGTTGCCGGGTTTGCGGCCTGAAAAGAGTCTGAATCTGAGGGTGGCTTACCACGATGCGTGCCACCTGCTGAACGGGCAGGGCGTTCAGGCGGAGCCAAGGCAACTCATCAGGGATATTCCCGGCGTCGAGTGGGTAGAGCTCCATGAGGCCGAGGTGTGCTGCGGCAGCGCCGGGAGCTACAATCTGACGGAACCGGAGTTGGCCGGCAGGCTGGCCGCGCGAAAGGCCGGGAACGTGATGGCGACGGGGGCGGACGTTCTGGTGACCGGGAATCCGGGGTGCATCCTTCAGATCAGGGCGGCGCTCCGGGAGCGAGGATCGTCCATTCGCGTCGTTCATACCGCGGATTTCCTGGCGGAAGCTTACACCAACAGGGCGGCCCGGAGTTGAGCCGGCCCGCCCGGACGGGAGGGATCCCATGACGAGAGACGGTTTGCGGATACTCGACAGCGACATGCACGTGTTCGAGCCTCAGGACCTCTACCTCAACTACATGAACCCCAAGTGGGGCGACCGCATCCCGCGCGGCGAGGTGCGGGAAAAGCGCGAGGAGCAGGGTCTGACGCTCCACGGGATGACCCGCTACGTGCTCGGCGACGGGAAGCCGATCCGGGAACCCGGTAAGCTGGTGAGGTTCCACGAGAAGCGCCAGAAAGACGCCTACGTCAAGCCCGCCAGCCAGAACTACAACAATGTTTCGCAGCTCGAGGCCATGGACGAGGAGGGGCTGGACGTGGCGGTGCAGTTCCGCACCTCGCCGCTGCACACCAACGAGGACTTCGAGCCCGAGTATGCCAACGACCTTTGCAAGGCGTGGAACGAATGGATGCATGACTTCTGCAGCGCCGACCCGTCGCGGCTCAAGGGCTCAGCGCTGATCACGCTGCACGACGTGGATTTGGCGGTCAAGGAAGCCCGGCGGTCGGTCAAGGAGTTGGGCGCGGTGGGACTGTCGCTGTGTCCGGAGCCCATCAACGGACGCCACATCCACGACCACGACTTCGATCCGTTGTGGGCGGAGGCCATCGACCTCGACGTGCCCATCTGCTTCCATCCGCCGGCCCGTCCCAACCAGATCCAGGTGTCGCGCCGCTTCGAGGACCATCCCAACGAGGAGCTGCTGGTCAATCCGCTGCGCAATCCCGTGGAGCTGATCCTGGCGGTGAGCGCGTTCTGCGCCGGCGGCGTGCTGGAGAGGTTTCCCAAGCTGCGGGTGGCCTTTCTCGAAGGCAACTGCAGCTGGCTGCCCTGGCTGATGTACCGTCTGGACGAGTACTGCGAGCTCCAGGGCCCCATGGCCGACATCCCGCTCCGCAAGTTGCCCAGCGAGTACTTCAAGGAGCAGTGCTTCATCTCCGCCGACGTGGACGAGGGGCTGGTGGTCAGCGTCATCGACTACATGGGCGACGACAACATCGTCTTCTCCACCGACTATCCGCACATCGACTCCCGCTGGCCCGAGGCCGTCTCCACGTTCACCTCGCTGCCGGGCTTGAAGAAGGAGTCGCTGGAGAAGATCCTCTGGGCCAACTGCGCAAGGCTGTACGGGGTGGAGTGAGGCGGACAACTCTCCGGACGCCGCGCCCGATGCCGTGAAAATCGCACTCATCACACGCGATTTTCATGGTAAGGGCGCGGTATAAAGGACATAGATGACAGATATGAACGCGGTGTGGGAGCCTCCCGGCGAGGTGTCCCGGGAGCAGTGCCTCGCGGACTCCCGCGAGGTGCTGGCGATGCCGGACATCCCGCTCAGGGAGTACGAGGACTTGGTGCGCGTCCAGGCGGTGGGGATGGAGTGGGACATTGGCGCGCAGATCTATGAGCCGGAGGATCCCGGGAAGATCGTCGTCGGCGCCGACGGACGCAAGGCGGGCGCCTACCTCCTGTCGGGAGGCGATGGCGACTTCAAGACCATGGCGCCGGTGGCGCGGCTTCTGGCTGGCAAGTTCGGTTTCAAGGTCGCCACCATGACCTATCCCGGCAGGCTCTACCTGGCCGATCCGTCCCGGAACTGGCCCTGCGACACCATCAACCCGGACGGCACCATCCGGACGCCCATTTGGCTTACCGGCGAGCACATCACTCCGGACCAGTACGAGGTGGTGAAGGACAGCTCGCTGCGTGAGCGCTACGGCACCCGCACCGTGCTCCACGCCAGGCCCGGCACCACCTTCTGGTACCGCATGGCCGGCTGGCCGGCCGCCTTCGAGGAGGGCGGCAAGCAGGTGATGGCGCGGAACCTGCCGGACGGGGAGTATTCCATCTACGTGCACGGCCACTCCACCGGCGGCCCGTTCGTCTTCATGCTGTCCCAGCGGGTGCCCAACATCGCGGGTGTCATGGCGGTCGAGAACTCGGCCTTCGGCTACATCAACGAGGCCAAGCTCGCGGAACAGGGCTCCCTGGGCGCCATCGGCGACTACGAACGGCGGGTCACCGAGACCAGCCGGGTGGACCCGTTCTACGAGCTCTACGTCCGCACCTGGCGCGACAAGGCGCGCTACATCGGCCCGGAGAAGCTTGGACAGGACGGCCCCGTGGCGCTCATGCGGCTGCCGATGGTGATCGAGGAGGTGATGGAGGCCTGGGATGCCGCCAAGGACCAGCCGCAGTTCAAGTGCGAGTACATCGTCAGCACCAACATCGAGCCGTCGCTGGAAGAGGGCGCCCGGGTCACCGCCGGCCGGCTGGGCCTTGACCAGGCCGGCACCGAGGCGCTGGTGAGGCGGTACCTGAGCTACGGACGCGAGCTCCAGGGACCCGGCGTCAAGCCGGTGCCGCCGATCCTGTTCTGCGTTACCAAGGACAGCCGCGACCACGCCGCCGATGCCTACCGCAGCATGGTGATGCCCATGTACGCCCGCATGGAGCCGGCCCCCAGGACCGCGCTCGTGCACTTCCAGGCCGGCGTCCACTCCTACTGGACGCCGGAGACTGACCTGCCCCTCGGCGTGGCGCCGGGCGTGGCCAAGACCTGGCATGACGCGATTACGGGCGGGTACTTCCTGTCCGGGAACGGCGGCAACGGTTGAGGCCGCCCGCCGAAGTTCCATCAACGTCACACTTTCCATCCAGCCGCGCGGAGATTTGCCCGTGACTACGCTGATCACCGGCTCGGGTTTGGTCGGAACGTCCTTTGCCCAGTTCGCCGCGCAAAGGGACGCCCGGCTTGTCTTCTACGACCTCCAACCGCGCCGCGACTTCATCGAGAAGAAGGTTCCCGGAGCCGATGTCGAGCTTGTCCAAGGGGACATTCTCGACCTGCCGGGGCTGCTCCACGCCATGACGAAGCACCGCGTGGACACCGTGGTGCACACCGCCGGTCTGGTCGGCACCAAGGTGGCCGACGCGCCGTATACCGGTGTCCAGATCAACGTCATGGGGACCATCAACGTCCTGGAAGCCGTGCGGCTGGCCGGTGTGCGGCGCCTGGTGCACATCAGCTCGCTGAGTATCTACGACCAGCGCAGGGAGTGTCCCGCACCTCTGCACGAGGATTTTCCTCGCGGGAACGGCCGGCTGTACGACAACACCAAGGTGGCAAAGGAGCTCATGGTCGAGGCCTACCAGCGCCTCTACGGCTTCGAGGTCATCGTCCTGCGCTTGGCCAAGCTCTACGGCTTCGGCCACTTTCAGGGCGGCTCCGCCGGCGGCCGGCTCATCCAGACGCTGGTGCATTGCGGCCTGCGCGGCGAAGTGGCGCGCGTCCCCCGGCCCCTCACCACCGACTTCGAGTACGTCTACGCCAAGGACGTGGGCCGCGCCGTCGACATTGCCGCCACCATCCCGTTGCCGGCGCAGCCGTACTTCAACATCGGCAGCGGTGAGGTGTTGACCTTCGAAGATCTGGTTGAAGCGGTCCGGGGAGTTCTCCCATCTCTGGCGGTGGAGATCCTGCCCGGTCCCCCGCCCGCCACACAGGTAAAGCAGCCCCTGGATCTTTCCAGAGCCAGGGAAGTGCTGGGCTGGGAGCCTCAATACGCGATGGAGAATGCGTTCAGGGACTACGTAGCCGATCTTGAAGAAGTGGCCAGCACGTAGTGTCGGGTCCTCGACCTCAAAACCCGAGCCACACCAGCACCGCCCCCTGCGGCCACAACACGCGCAGAATCCGCTCGAATACCAGCCAGAGAAACCCCAACGTCGCACCTGTATAGATCGCGGCACTCCACCATTTTTCCCCGGCCCGGAGGAGGAGAAAGAAGAATACGAAGACCGGGACGGCGATGAAGAACCCGAACAGCCAGACGCCCGCGATCAGTCCCAGGAACCAGCCGTAGAAGGCGGACACCCGCCGCATGACCACCTTGGGGGGTAGGGACCTGTCCGCCGGCAGGTCGATCAGGTCGGCGGCCGCGGTCTCCTCGGTGGTGCCCCGGGCTCGGATGTCCAACGCTAACTGGACCAGCGCCAGCAGTAGCCCCGGGATACCGAGCACCCAGGGAAGCATGCGGGTTTCGACAGGCCAATCCCTGGCGGTGTAGATGGCGGCCGCCAGGCCTGCGGCCAGGGCGATGGTGAAGGCGGCTCGGGGGTCAATTCTCATCGGCGCCTCGTCCCTGCATCCGGAATCCGTAGAACATGCTGACGGCGATGATGAGCGCGATGACGAGGACCAGCGGATGTCCTAGCCATGCGACTCCGTAGCGGTTGACCGAAATGAAAAGATTGCGCTCGACGATGCTGCTGAGGACCATGGCCAGAATGAGAGGCGGCCGGGGCCACGCAAACCGCTTCATGAGCCAGCCGAGGATGGAGAAGCACACCAGGACCACGAGGTCTCCGATGTAGCGCGTGGCCTGGAAGGCGGCCAGCACCACGACCACGATGATGAGGGGAGCGAGGAGGTTGGCCCGGATGGTTGCGATCTTGGCGATCTGGTTGGTGAAGAGCAGGCAGATGCCGGTGCCGAGAATGTTGGCCAGGGCGATGCTCCAGACGATGGTGTAGGTCACATCCAGGTGACGGGTGAGCATGTCGGGGCCGGGTATGAGGCCCTGGATCGTAAATGCGCCCAGCAGCAGCGCCATGGCGGCGCCGCCGGGCACGCCGAAGGCGATGGTGGGGATGAGGACGCCCCCTTCCTTGGCGTTGTTGGCGCTCTCGGGAGCGATGACGCCGCGCACGTCGCCGGTGCCGAAGGTGTCGCGGGCGTCCTTGATGGACTGCGCGGCATGACCGTATGCGAACCAGTCCACCACCGACGCGCCGAGGCCGGGAATGAAGCCGACCCAGGTCCCTACCGCGCTGCAACGCAGCACCAGGAACCAGTGGCGAAAGGCGTCCCGGATGCCGACGGTGACCCCGCGGGTGGCGTCCTTCGGCACGTCGGCGATGCGGGTCCCCTTGACCACGAGGTCGGCGATCTCCGGTATGGCGAAGATGCCCAGGCTCACCGGGACCAGGGGAATGCCGTCTTCGAGGTAAGGTTGCTCCAGGGTCCAGCGCAGGATCCCCGTCTGCGGATCGCCGCCTACGGCGCCCACGAGGAGGCCGATGACGCCCACGATCAGCCCCTTCAACGGCCGGCGGCCGCCCAGCACGGCTACCATGGAGATGCCGAGCATGCCCAGCATGAAGAATTCCGGAGCGCCGAACGCGAGCACCAGTGGCCGGAACACGGGTACGGACAGGGCCAGCACCACCGCGCCGAACAGCCCGCCCATGAGCGATGCCATGTAGGCGGCGCCGAGTGCCCGCCCGCCCTCGCCGCGCTTGGCCATGGGATGGCCGTCGAGGATGGTGGCCTGTGACGCCGCGGTTCCGGGAATGCCGAAGAGCACCGCCGGCATGGTATCGGCGGTGCAAACGACCGAGTGGAGCCCTATGAGGACGGCGAAAGCCGTGAAAGGGTCCATGTCGAAGGTGAAGGGCAGCAGGATGGACAGGCCAACGATGCCGCCCAGGCCGGGAATGGCCCCGAGGGCGAGACCCATGACGACGCCGAGCGCGAGCAGGGCCAGGCGGCTCGGGATGAACAGATTCTGGATGGCTTCGAGAGCGGCTTCGAGCACGCATCTACCGTGCAGGCGGACGCCCGCCCGCTATCTCGTACGAGGTTTCAACGTTTCCGGGCCGGGCGATGGTTTCGCGCCGCTAACGCGCAAAGAGCTTCGCGATGTCGTCCGGCAGGCTCAGATAGTTCACGATGATTTGCTTGCGTGGCCCGGTGCCAACGTCGTCGACGTATCCCAGGAGCTTTTTGGAGTCCGCCTGATAGGCTGAATCTTCGCGCATCTGATCGAACGCCTTGCGTAACGCCGCGATCCTGTCCGGTGGCGTTCCCGGCGCTACCCAGTACCCTCTCGTCGGAACCGCGCTCAGGGCTTTGAAGGCGTTCCAGTACGGACCCGAGGGAGCCTTGCCATTGCGCTCGGTATAGGCTTCTTCCACCGTGGGAATGTTTGCCAGCGTCTTGCTCCTGGAGAACTTGCCGTCCTTGAAGATACCGCTCTGAACGAGCGTGCGGATCGCTCCTTGATCTTCCAGTTGCTTGCCCCGAGTGGGATAGTCCATCTCGTTGGACGAAGCCATCTCGATCTCGCCGCGCTGCACGGCGAGAAAAATGTCAGGTCCGCCCTTGTAACCATAGATGGCTTTTCGCTTGAGGCCCATCATGCGGAACATGAGCTCGATCAGGACGTCGGGGCCGCCCCCCTTGGAGGACCACCCGGTGACGATCGGCTTGCTGCGTTTGTAAAGATCATCGAGGGACTTGATGCCGAGACCGCCGTTTACGTACATGTAGCGCGACTGCGGACTGTTGGCTCCGACGAGCACCGACTTCTTGAGGTCGAAGCGAATGCCGGGACGCTTGATGAGTTGCCGCGTGATCAGGCCCGACGAGGTGTTGCCGATGGTGAGTCCGTCTTTCTTGGCCCTGTTGTACACGTAGTTGAAGGCCAGGATGCCGCTTGCGCCGGGATTGTTCCGGATGATGATGGACGGGTTTCCGGGGATGAATCGCGCCAGGTGCCGTCCCACCAAGCGCGCGTGCAGGTCCACTCCGGATCCCGCGGAAAAGCCGACGAGAATGTTTAGTTCCTTGTCTTTGAAAAAAGACTCGCTTGCCGCGGCAGACGTATGCGCAGCCAGGAAGAGGAGAAGGAGTAACACGGAGACAGGCTTCCAGAGTTGCATTGGAGATGCTTCTGTTCTCATGACGCCCTCCTATGTTTGGTGGGCCGATTCTATCCCACTAACGCCTGCCGCTGTCAAGTTGACAGGTGGGAGGGGGGTGAATTAGAAGAAATCTGGCTGCCGTGCCACACATCTTTCTACCGACTACGGGGGAACCATGTTTATCGAGCGGGACGAACTGGAACGTTTGCACGCCAAGTACCCCTATCCCCGGTTTTCCGATGCCGAGTACCAACGGCGCTATGACAATGTGCGCGGGCTCCTGCGCGAGAAGGAGCTCGACTGCCTGCTGATCATCGGCGGCTCCGCGGCGTACGGGCGATTGTGGTTCAACGTCCGGTACCTGACCAACATGATGGCCAAGGCGGAAATGGCGTATTACTGCTTTTTCCCCAAGGAAGGCGATCCCGCCATCATCACCCGGCCCGGCCATGCGCTCGCTCCCGGGATGATCGCTCGTAGCGTCGTGCAGGAGCTTGTCGTCGGCCGTCCAAACGTCCTCGACGCCATCATCGGCAAGGTCCGGGAGATGGGCTACGACAAGGGCAGGATCGGCATCGTGGAGTACGATCCCTTCACCTCGATTCCCAAGAACCACTGGGACTTCTTCGTGTCCGAGCTTCCTGACGCCGAGTTCGTGTTCGTGACCAAGGAGTTTCTGGCCCTGAAGCTCTTCAAGAGCGACGAGGAGATCGAGGCGCTACGCAAGTCGGCGCTGGTGCAGGACATCGGGCTCCGGGCGCTGGCGGAGCAGCTCAAGCCCGGGATGACCGAATCCGAAGCCTTCGCCATCGTGTACGAGGCGGTGGTCAAGAACGGCGGTGAGATGGGCATGATCCAGCTCAGCTCCACACCGATGGCGGATTCTGACGTCGGTGATCAGCGGCCGCGGCCATCGGAACGGATCATTACCCATGGAGACATCATCAACAACGAATTGGGCATCCTCTACAACGGCTACGAGGCGCAGACCGGAAAGCCCATGTTCATCGGCCCCCCCACCGACGAGTTCAAGCGGATGTTCGACGTCGCGCTGGAGGCCTATCACCGCGTTGCTGAGACCCTGAAGGTCGGCAACACGGGCTCCGACGCCGTGAACGCCGCCAACAACGTAATCAAGCCCGCGGGCTACGACGCCTGGGGCGGCTATCTGCAGGGGATGCTGGGGGCGCAGCCGCGCCACGAGCCGCAGATCGGTCCCGAGCTGACGAGCCTCGCCGAGGACAAGCTCTTCGAGGGCGACGAGATGGTCTTCAAGAACGGCACGGTGTTCGTGCTGCAGATCCACTTGGTGGACAAGGCGAGGACCAGGGGTCTCTTCATCGGCGACACCTACGCCATGAGGGACTCGGGCACCGAGTGTCTGAATGACTTCCCTCCGGAGTTGATCCAGATCGCCTAGCAACGGTCGAGTTTGCAGAGAGGAGTTGCCACATGGCCAGGAACGGATACCAGGTGTTTGACAGTGACATGCACGTCTACGACGCTCAGGATCTCTACGAGAAGTACATGAACCCCAAGTGGGGCGACCGCATCCCCATCGGCAGCGCCCGCAGCAAGCACGGGCGCATCGTGTTCAGCCTGGGCAACGGGACCGTGCTGCGGCCGCGGGAGAAGCTGCTGGAGCACGGCGAGGACAACGTGGCGGACCGCTATGGCTACGCCCTGGAGCACGGCTACGATGCGCCGTCCCAGGTGGTGGCCATGGACAACGAGGGGCTGGACGTGGCGGTCATGTTCCGCACCTCTCCGCTACACTGCGACGACAGCTTCGAGCCGGAATACGCCAACGACCTGTGCCGGGCGTGGAACGACTGGATCGCGGACTTCTGCGGCGAACGGCCGGAGCGCATGAAGGCGTCGGGGCTGTTGACGCTGCACGACGTCGACATGGCCGTGGACGAGGCGCGGAGAGCGGTGACGGAGTTGGGGGTGGTAGGCCTGTCCGTCTGTCCGGAGCCGGTGAACGGCCGGCGCATCCACGACCGCTACTATGATCCCCTGTGGGCGGAGATCGACCGGCTGAAGGTGCCGCTGTGCTTCCACCCGCCGGCCAACCCCAAACAGAAGCAGGTTGCACGGGAGTTCTACGGCCACCCCAACTCCAGCATCATCGCCATGGCGCTGCGCAATCCCATCGAACTGCAACTGGCGGTGTCGGCCTTCTGCGGCGGGGGCGTGCTGGAGAAGTTCCCGACCCTCAAGGTGGCGTTCCTGGAAGGCAACTGCGCGTGGCTGCCGTGGCTCCTGTACCGCCTGGACGAACGGGCGGAGCTCCACGGAGCGCTCACCGACGTCCCGTTGTCCCGGAAGCCCAGCGAGTATTTCCTGGACCAGTGCTACATCTCGGTGGACGTGGACGAGTACTTGGTCACCGACGTCATCGGGCGGCTGGGAGACGACAACATAGTCATCTCAACGGACTACCCACACATCGATGCGCACTACCCGCACGCCGTGGAGGAGTTCATGGAGACTCCGGGGTTGAGCGAGGCTTCCATGAAGAAGATCCTCTGGGACAACTGTGCGCGGCTCTACGGGGTGGACTGAACAGCGCCTTGGTCCGGGACCGGCAACTCCAGCTAATCCTTCTTCTTGGGTGGCGGTGGCGGCGGTGGCGGCGGTTTCTTGATGGTTGCGAGTTTGTCCTTGAACAGGCCTCTACGCTGTGAAGGCGGAGGGTTTGGTTCCTTAGCCATGACGCAACTCCTGAGGGTCTATTTGGTCTCCCTTCAGAAACTCAACCATTTCGACTTGGTCGACCGGAATCACGATCGCTAGTACTCCGGTCACAGGTATCCGCGTCTCGTTGTCCAGCCATTCGGCTTCCGCGATTCGGAAGTGGCCTTCGTCGGGACGGTTAGGCCACTCTTGGGGCCAGCCAAACAGGCGACGTTGTCCTTTGAGGTGCAGCGTAACATAGCAGTCGCTGTGGCGCGAGAAGGCGGAGTACCACTCGGATGGGTACGAGGTTTCTCTGGTTATACCGAGCCGGCGAAGAACGCGGTGTAAGGTATCCCAATTGACGAAGTAAGCGGTCAGCAGTCCAAGGACAACAGCGATTGCGACAGAGAGAAGGAGTTCCCAGTTTCTGCGCCAGGGGTCATCGCCCACAACGCTCCCCAAGAAGAGGACTCCGTCAGTGATGGCCTTCCCGATCACGGTGAAGATCAGAGCTTGGATCACGCGGTCAAAGGGCTTGGTTTGGGATATGACGTAAGCGAGTAGAAGATCGCCGCTGCTACGAATCCAGGCAACAGAAAACTCAGGACTCCGACAATCTCACCGGATGCCCAGTTCATGGCTGTTCCACCTCCGCGATACCATGCTCTGCAACGGCCGTCGGTTCTCAGCTCCGGCATAGATACCGTCATGCCGTCCTCAAGTGACCGAGCCCCCAAGTCACTGGCAATTACGCAAGAACTGCGCCAAGCGTCCCTCTCCCAACCCCGCGCCGTCCATGCTAGATTGCCGGCATGGCGACTCTGATAACGGGTAGTGGGCTCATCGGGGCATCCTTCGGGCAGTATGCCGCGGCGCGGGGGGAGCGCCTCGTCTTCGTGGATTTCCAGCCTCGGGACGATTACCTGAAGCAAAAGCTCGGGTCGGCGGACTACGTTTCCCTTCAGGGAGACGTGCTGGACCTGCCGGCGCTCACCGGGATCATCAAGGCCCACGGCATCGACACGGTGCTGCACACCGCGGCCATCATCGCCGGCCGGGTGGCCCGGGAAGGTTACTGGGCCTTCAACGTCAACATCCAGGGCACCATCAACGTCGCGGAGGCGGCGCGGCTCACGGGGGTCAAGCGGGTGGTGCAAATCAGCACCCTCGGCGTCTACAACCGCGCGTTCGAGGGATCGGGGACGGTGCCCGAGACGCTCCAGCGGGGCGACAGCACGGCCTACGGCAACTCCAAGGCGGTCCAGGAACTGGTGCTGGAGGCCTACTCGCGGCTCTTCGGCTTCGAGCTGATGATGGTGCGGCTGGCCCACGTGTTTGGGTTGGGCCATTTCCAGGGCGGGGCCGAGAGCGGCGCCATCACCCACACGCTCCTCACCTGCGGCCGGGAAGGCGGGGTCGCCAAGATCGCACGGCGCCAGGCGAGGCCGCTGGAGCGCATCTACGCCAAGGACGTGGGCCGGGCGGTGGACCTGGCGGCCACCGTGCCGGTGCCTCCGGTCAACGTGTTCAACATCGGCACGGGCCTCGTCACGACCTTCGATGAACTGATGGAGGAGGCGAGGGCGATCTACCCCGATCTGGAGGTGGAGGTAGTGCCGGACGGGACGCCGCACGAGGGGCCCAAGCGGCCCCTGGACATCACCCGGGCTCGGGAACACCTGGGCTGGGAACCGCAGTTCACGCTGGGCTCGGCTCTGCGCGACTACGTCAAGGATCTGGATGCGCTGGAGTCGGAAGGGTAATCCCGGTTCCTCGCGGCCCGGCCGATCCACTTACGGAAAGGGTTAGAGAGTGACCGGGTCAGGACACACCTCGGAATCCGAAGCGGTTCGCGCCCGCCTCGACCATCCGGTCATCGACACCGACGGCCACACCGTCGAGCTGACCCCGCTCTATCTCGACTACCTGAAAGAGCTCGGCGGCGCCGACATGCCCCGGCGCTACGGCGAGGCCATGCGCGCCCGCTCCAACAGCCGCTGGTCCTCCATGACCGAGGCGGAGCGGCGAAGCGTCCGGGCCCACTGCCCGCCCTGGTGGGCGCGCCCGGCCCGCAACACCCTGGACCGCGCCACGGCGTCGCTGCCACGGCTGTTGCACGAGCGCATGGACCGGCTGGGCATCGACTACGCCGTGCTCTATCCCACCGAGGGTTTGAGCGGGCCGCCCCGGTTCGAGGACGAGGAGCTGCGCCGGGTTTCCTGCCGGGCGCTCAACAAGTTCCACGCGGAGTTCTACGGCGAGTGTTCGGACCGGATGACTCCCGCCGCGGTAATCCCGACCCACACCCCGGAAGAGGCCATCGAGGACACGGAGTACGCGGTCCAGGAGCTGGGCCTCAAGACCATCGTCATCTCCCACGTGGACCGGCCCATCCCGCGAGTGCAGGAAGAGCGCCCGGACCTGGCGCCCTTCGCCCGCTACATCGACACCCTGGCGCTGGACAGCGACTACGACTACGACCCGTTCTGGCAGCGCTGCCTGGAGCTGGGAGTGGCCCCGACCTCCCATGCCAGCGGCCAGGGCTGGGGCAGCCGGCGCTCGGTCTCCAACTACATGTACAACCACATCGGCCACTTCGCCTCTGCGGGCGAGGCCATGTGCAAAGCGCTGTTCTTCGGCGGGGTTACGCACCGGTTCCCAAAGTTGAACTTCGCATTCCTGGAGTGCGGCGTCGCCTGGGCCTGCAGCCTCTATAGCGACATCCTGGAGCACTGGGAGAAGCGCAACCGGGACGCCATCGCGGCGCTGGATCCGGAGAGCACCGACCTTGATCTCATGATGAAGCTCGTGGCGGAATACGCCGGCGTCGACGGCGTGGGCAAGCTGGAGGAGGTCCGCGCCTCGCTTGCCCGCAAGCAGCGCCGCCCTGAAAACCTGGATGACTGGGCTCGTTGCGGCATCGACAGGGCCGAGGACATCCGCGACCGCTTCGTGCCCCGCTTCTACTTCGGCTGCGAGGCCGACGACCGCATGATCGCCTGGGCGTTCAATGACAGGTTGAACCCCTTCGGCGCACGTCTCGGCGCCATGATGAGCTCGGACATCGGCCACTGGGACGTCACCGACATGACCGAGGTGGTGGCCGAGGCCCACGAACTGGTGGACCGGGGGCACATCACCGACGAGGACTTCCGCGATTTCAGCTTCACCAACGCGGTGCGGTTCTATGCCGGCGTGAACCCGGACTTCTTCGCCGGGACGGCTTGCGAGGACGCCGCCGCCCGGGTGGTGGCGGCGGGTTAGCCACGGGCCGCCGCGCGGGCACATTCATTGCAAGAGATGGACGCGAGAGAGGAAGGCTCATGAAAGACGGACTGAAAGTCATGGACTCGGACATGCACGTGCGCGAGCCCGCGGACCTGTGGGAGAAGTACCTGGAGCCGGAGTGGCGCGACCGGGGCCCCAAGATCCTGAGCACCACCACCCGCAGCTCGGCCATGGTCATGCTCGACGGCAAGATCCTCAAGGGCTACCCGCCCGCCTACCGCGGCGGCATCTTCGACGCCAGGCGCATCGACAAGGAGATCGCGGACGCACGGGCCCGGGGCTTCGACGGGGTGTCGCAGCTCGACGCCATGGAGAAGGAGGGGCTGGACCTGGCGATCATGTACCCGTCCATCGGCCTGGGCGTCATGATGCGCGACGACATGGACCCCAAGCTCGGCGCCGCGATAGCGCGGGCCTACAACAACTGGCTCCATGACTTCTGCCAGACCGATCCCGAGCGAATGAAGGGCTCGGCCATGATCTCGCTCCACGACGTCACAGAGGCGGCAAAGGAGGCCCGGCGGGCGGTGGAGGAGTTGGGCTTCGTGTCCGTGTTCGCGCGTCCCGAGCCGCTCCGTTCGCTGCCCTGGCACTCCCGCTACTACGACGTGCTGTGGTCCACCCTGGAGGAGCTGGGCATTCCCATGGGCTTCCACTCCGCCGCCTCGGCCGGTGAGGTCCGCCAGTTGGGCGACGTGTTCGGCGACGATCTGTTGCTGCGGCACATCTGCGAGCATCCCATGTCCAACATGATGGCCATGATCGACATCATCGGCGGCGGGGTGCTGGAGCGCCACCCGAAGCTCAAGGTCGCCTTCCTGGAATGTTACTGCGGCTGGGTGTCGTTTATGCTCCACCGAATGGACGGAGCCGTGTCCAAGGCCCGCAACCCCAACATCTCCGAGCTCAAGCCCAGCGAGTTCTTCAAGCGCCAGTGCTGGATCTCCACCGAGTCCGAGAAGGAACTCGCCATGGTCGCCGAGCTCATCGGCGACGACAACATCGTCTACTCCACCGACTACCCTCACGGCGACTCGGACTTCCCCCACGCGGTCGAAGAGTTCCTGGAGGTCGAAGGCGTCTCCCGGGAGACCAAGCGGAAGATCCTCTGGGACAACTGCGCGCGGCTCTACAATCTGTGAGGGGCAGGGTGGGCCCGCCTTCCGATTGAAGGGCACCCCGAATGACACTACGAGCGATTCTCGTCGCAATGATCGTCGGGACCGCTCCCCTGGCGGCGGATGCCAATCCCAACGTCTTGCTCATCATCGCGGACGATATGGGGATTGATGCGTCGCGTTGCTATTCGCTTGGAAACCGGCAGGCCCCAATGCCGAACGTCGAGGCGATGTGTGCGAGGGGAATGGTTTTCGAGAACGCCTATGCGGCACCGCTGTGTTCCCCTACGCGGGCGACCATCATGACCGGGCAGTATGGATTTCGCACGGGAGTCGGGACGGCGATACGGCGTCGCGGCCGGACCAGGGGTTTGTCCGCGGATGTCACCAGCTTGTTCGATGTACTGGCAACCACCGGGTACAAGGCCAACCTGATCGGGAAATGGCATCTGGCGGGGGCGGAAGCGACGTTGGATCATCCCGCCGAGTTGGGCGTACCGGACTACTTCGGCCTCTTTAGAGGGGGGACGCGCGACTACTGGAATTGGCCGGCGGTCGAGAACGGCGAAGAGGTGTGGATGAACGAATACGCCACGACCGTCTTCACAGACCGGGCGATTGACTGGATCCGCGCGCAGGAAGGCCCGTGGTTCCTGTGGCTTGCCTACAACGCCCCCCACACACCGTTTCACCTGCCCCCTGCCCATCTGCACGGTTTCGATGAGATGCCCGACGACCCGGATGCCATCGACCGGAACCCCTTACCTTACTACCAGGCGGCGCTTCAGGCGCTGGATACCGAGATCGGGCGCCTCCTGGCGGCAATGCCCCGGGACGTGCGCGACAACACCGTCGTCATGTTCATCGGCGACAATGGATCCCCGAATCGGGTCGCGCGCGGACTCTATGGCGAACATGCGGCCAAGGGCACGATCTTTGAAGGCGGCACGCATGTGCCCTTCGTTGTCTCCGGACCGGGCGTTGCGCGGGGGCGCACCGAGAGTTTCGTGAACACAACGGATCTGTTCGCGACCATCGCGGGCTATGCGGGGGTCGAGGTACAGGCCCAGGACTCCCACGATTTCCGTCCGATCCTGTCGGGGCGGGACGGCAGTCGCGAGTACGTCTACGTTGAACATTTCTCGGATCGACCCTCCAGGCGTCGCAGACGCCGCAATGCTTTTGGTTGGGCGCTCCGGGAGGGCCCGTTCAAGCTGGTTCAAGTGGAAGGATCAGAACCCAGGCTTTACGATCTGTCCAAGGATCCGCTCGAGGCCGTAGACTTGCTGGCCGATGGCACGTCGCCAGATGAGGCCGCCATCGTGGCAGGCTTGGAGGCGCGGTTCACCCAAGTCCGGGCTGAGTAACGGGGAGGAGTTGCTTCTGCCTCAGCCCGTGTTCTTTTCGTAGTGGGGCTGATAGATCTGCACGCGGACCCCGCCCGGCATCATAAGCTGGACGGCCAGTCCGAATCCGGCATCGGCCACTTCGCCTTCGAAGACGACGCCGCGGGCCTTGAGCTCGGCGACGGTGGCGTGGATGTCGTCGCAGTAGAAGGAGATGTCGTGGGTGCCGGCGGGCTCGCCGGCGGCGCGGGTGGGGTCGGCGGGATGCACGCCCATGTCGGCCTCGGGCAGGTCGAAGATGAGCCAGCCGCCGCCGACGTCGCTGAAGGAGGTGAAGCCGAGCTTGTCGCGCAGGAACGCGCGCAGCGCCTCCGGCTCCGAGGAATAGAACATCGCGTGCATGCCCTTGATCATGGCCTCGGCCTCCTTGGTGACGCTACTTCAGCCCGTTTTCTGTTTTCGTTTGTCCTCGTACTCCGCCTTGGCGGCGGCGACGCCCTCCATCGCGGCTGCACGAAACTCCGGCTGCCGCTCGGCGGCCTCGTCGTAGCTGGCCTGCCTGGGAGTGAACTGGCCCTGGAAGTGCGGCACCACGTGCCGGGCGAACAGCTCGTAGCTGCGGTTGGTGGCGTCCCGGTCGGCCCAGTCGTGGCACATGAACAGCACGACGCCGAAGCCGCCGGTGCCGGCCTGCATGCGTTCGATCTCGCGGATGGCGTCGTCGGGCGTGCCGATGATGCCGCGGCCGGACTCGACGATGAATGTGCGGGTATCGGTGACTCCCTTGGGAACCGTCTGATTGGGCAGCACGTCGCGGGCATAGCCGCCCCAGGCGTCGATACCGAAGCGCACGTCTTCCATGGCCTGCTCGCGGGTGTCGGCGATGTGCATCTGCACGGCGATGCGGAACAGCGCCCGGTCGGCGACGCGGCCGTGGGCGGCGGCGGCTTCCTCGTAGATGCCCCAGTTATGGGCGTAGGCGGCCAGGGCTTCGTCGGAGTGTCCGCCCAGGGACAGGAGCCCGAGCCCGTGGCGGCCGGCCAGCAACGCCCCCGCGGGCGAACGGATGGTGGTCACCGCCATCTCCATCCGCGGCCGGGTGAATGAGGCGTGCTGCAGCTTGGCGTTGTCGAGGGTGAACCAGTCGGTCCTGGCGCTCACGCGCTCGCCTTCCAGCAGCGGGATGATCACGTCCAGGGACTCGTTCATCATGCGCCGTGTGCGTCGCGGGTCGATGCCCATCTGGGTGGCGTCCGAGGGCAGGGCTCCGGGCCCCACACCGAACATGGCGCGCCCTCGGGTCATGTGGTCGAGTTGCACCATGGCATCGGCGACCATGAAGGGGTGCACGTAGGGCAGGGACTTCACGCCGGTGCCGAGGCGGATGCGCCGGGTCTCCCGGGCCGCCGCCGCGATGAAGACTTCCGGCGCGGCGATGGTCTCGAACCCGCCCGAGTGGTGCTCGCCGATCCACGCCTCGTCGTAGCCGAGGCGGTCCAGCAGCATGATCAGTTCCAGGTCGCGCTCGAAGAGGAGGGTGGGGTTCTCGTTCAGGGCGTGGAACGGGGCGAGGAAAACGCCGAAACGCAGCATGGCATCAGACTCCATCGGCGGGAACCGCTCGCTTCCCGCCTACGCTTCGATCCCGTAGAACTTGATGCAGTTGTCCCACAGGATCTTGCGTGCGTGCTCCACCGGCAGTTCCTGCTGCATGAACGCGTCCACCGCGTGGGGGAACTCCGAGTCGCTGTGGGGGTAGTCGGTGGAGAAGACGATGTTGTCGTCGCCCATCAACTGGATGACCGAGCCCACTTCCCGCTCCTCGCCCTCGCAGCCCACCACGCACTGGCGCATGAAGTACTCGCTGGGCTTCATGGTGAGCATGGGGGCGTCGGCGGCGCCCAACTGCTCCCAGTGGGTGTCCATGCGGCTCAGCCACGACGGCGTCCAGCCGCAGTTGCATTCCAGGAACGCCACCTTGAGCTCCGGGAAACGTTCGAGCACGCCGCCCACGATGATGTCCACCATGGTCACCATCTGGCCGGTGACGTGGCTGCAGATGTGGCGCATGAGGCGGTTGTTCTGGCCGAACCGCTCGATGTGGGGGTAGTAGCCGGAGTTGGTGCACTCGTGGAATCCCACCGGCATCCCCAGCTCCTGCAACTCGTTCCACAGGGGCTCCCAGTAGAGCCCGAACCAGGTGTCGCCGGGGAGCGGCGTGGCCCTCAGGAAGGCGGTGACGAAGCCCAGGTCGTCGGCCGCGCGCCGGGCTTCCCGCATCGCCAGCGAGACGTCGTGGGGCGGCAGCATGGCGGCGCCCTTGAGGCGCGCCGGGTCTTCCTGGCAGAAGTCGTAGAGCCAGTTGTTGTAGGCCCGGCAGATGGCTTCCGCCAGCAGCGGGTCCATGTCCGGCACGGTCATGATGTGGAGGCAGGCTGTGGGGAACAGCACCGCCACGTCCAGCCCCTCGATGTCCATGGCCTCCAGTTGCGACTTGGCGTTGAAGCCCTGGTCCCGGGCGAAGCCGATGACGTCCTCGCGCGTGGACGCGCGCCGCTTGCCGATCATGCGCGCGTCGTTGGCCAGCGACGGGCTCTTGGCCCGGGGCTCCTTGCCGTCCAGCAGCAGCAGGTTGAAGTCGCCCCGGCTGGGTACGTTGACGACCCGGGGCGCGTGCTGCTTGAAGGGCGCGTCGACGTAGTTCTCCCAGAGGTCCGGCGGCTCCATGATGTGCATGTCGGAGTCGATGATCCTGAGTCCGTTCTTCATCGGGGTCTCCCTTCCGGAGGCGTTGGGCTGCCCAACCCGAATACCGTTGGCCGTCCCACGAGTCAAGGCGCCTTTGACTCCGCCGCCGCCGGGTTCCTATAAAGGAGACCACGGCAGCAGCTTTCGAAGGAGGATTGCATCCATGGCACAAGCCCTCGACGGCATCAGGATTCTCGACCTCAGCAGCTACATCGCCGGCCCGTTCGCGGCCATGCTGCTGGCGGACATGGGAGCCTCGGTGGTGAAGATCGAGAACACCGGCGGCGGCGACCCGTTCCGCAAGTGGGCCCGTGAGCCGCGCATGTACAGCCCGCTGTTCCGCAGCTACAACCGCAACAAGCGGAGCATGACCCTGAACCTGCGCGATCCGGAAGGGAAGGAAATCTTTCTCCGCATGGCGGAGGAGGCCGACGTCGTGATCGAGAACTACCGGCCGGGGGTGATGGACCGGCTGGAGCTCGGCTACGAGCGGCTGAGGGACCTCAACCCGCGTCTCGTCTACTGCGGGATATCGGCATTCGGCCAGACCGGGCCGTACCGCGAGCGGCCGGGCTTCGATACGCTCGGCCAGTGCCTCAGCGGCCTGTTGAGCCAGATCATCGACCCTCGGGCGCCGCAGCCGCCGGGCCTGGCCTTCTCGGACCACCTCGGCGGCATGTTCGCGTGCTACGGTGTCCTTACCGCGCTGATGGCCCGGGAGCGGTCCGGCAAAGGCCAAAAGGTCGAGACGTCGCTCATGGAGGCGTCCATGGCGTTCATCGGCCGCAGCATCACCCAGTATTTCGCCACCGGGGACGTTCCCGACGTGGAGAGCCGTGGCCGATCGGCCGGGGTCTACGCGCTCCTGGCGGGGGACGGACTCCCGTTCGTCATCCACCTGTCGCATCTGAACAAGTTCTTCGTCAGCATGGCCGAGGCCCTGGGCCACCCGGAGCTGGCCGAGGATCCCCGCTTCAAGGACCGTGAGGACCGTTTGGTGAATTACGATGAGCTCAAGGCCTTGCTGCAGGAGATCGCCGAGACCAGGCCCCGGCAGGAGTGGCTGGACGCGTTGAGCCAGCACGACGTGGCCCACGCCCCCATCAACCGCCTCGATGAAGTGTTCGAAGACCCCCAGGTCAAGCACCTCGACCGGATCATGGAGCGGGAGCATCCCACGCATGGGCCGATCCAGACGGTGAGAAGCGGCGTCAACCTGAGCGACACGCCGTGGCAATGGTCCGCGCTGCCCCCCGAGTTGGGCGAGCACACCGCCGAGGTCCTCAGGGAGCTCGGACTGAGCGAGGAGCGGATCGCGCAACTAGCGGAGGCGGGGACGGTATAGCGCGGGACCGCTCTTGACCGGGTTTCGCGCGGTGTGTTATTCGCGGGCCAGCTTTCGGCAACGTGTTCGGCACGTCAGCGAGAAAAGGAGGGCCAGGATGAAACGGATCATAACGCTCATTGTCGGCGTCTCGCTTGCGGCGTTAAGCGGAGCTCACGCCCAGGACAACGTCAAGGCCCTCTACGAGAAGGCCAAGAAGGAAGGGCAGGTGGTGTTGGCCGCGGGTTCGCCGCCGGTGGCGCTGAAGGCCCAGATCGGCGGCTTCATGAAGCGGTTCCCGGGCATCCAGGTGAACCACATCCCGTCCACGGGGTCGGACGCGTCGGCCAAGATACAGCTCGAGACCCGGGTGGGCATGGCCACCTACGAGGTGGCCCAGGCCACCACCACGTCGGCGGAGCGGCTGCTCAAGGCCGACCTGCTGTCGCCGTTCCCGTACCACGAGTTCGGTATCGCCAAGAACGAGATCTCGTTCGGAGAGCGGCTGGTGCCGTGGTTCGACCTGACGCGGGTGCTCGGGTTCAACACCAAGCTGGTCTCCAGGGACCAGGTGCCCACTACCTGGGAAGGGCTGCTGGACCCCAAGTGGAAGGGCCGCAAGATCATCGTCGTGGGCCGGGGGTATCCCTTCGGAGACTTGGTGCCGGAGTGGGGCTTGGAGAAGACGATGGAATACACACGGAAGTTCAGGGCTCAGGAGCCCATCATTCAGCCCCGGGGCGGACCGCAGACCCTGGAAGCCCTGGTGGCGGGGCAGGCGCCGCTGGCGCTGATCCAGTTCGACCGCGTCTTCAGGGCCAAGGTCAAGGACAAGGCGCCGGTGGACTTCATCTGGATCACGCCCATGTCGGTGACCCGCTTCTATTCCATCGCGGTGAAGAAGGTGCGCAATCCCAACGCGGCCAAGCTGCTGGCGGGCTACCTCGGCACCCCGGAGGCCTCGGCGCTGATGGAGAAGGCTTCCTTCCGGAGCCAGCTCGGACCCAGCGCGCAGACCGATGCCGCCAAGATGGCGCGCGCGGCCGGCGTCAAGTTCGTCTGGAACGCTCCTACCATGGCGGAAGCCAGGGAGCTCAAGGAGTGGCGCAAGCAGGCCCGGAAGATCCTTACCGGACACTAGACAGCGAATGGTGGCGTCCGGCCGCCGGGCCGGGCGCCGCGCCAACCCAAAGGAGTCCTGACCATGGCGCGGAACGGCTTCAAGATCCTCGATAGCGACATGCACGTGTTCGAGCCGCATGATCTCTACCTCAACTACATGGATTCCAAGTGGGGCGACCGGATCCCACGGGGGAAGCCCAGGACGCGTCATGGCCAGGTCAAGTTCAGCTTCGGCGACGGGACCCTGGTGCGGGGGTCGGGTCTGACGACACGTCCCAACGTGACTCCGGGCGAGGACAAGGTGGCGCATCGCTACACCAAGCCTCTGGCGAGAAACTACGACGCGGTCTCCCAGGTGGAAGCCATGGATGTCGAGGGTCTTGACGTGGCGGTGCTGTTCCGCACCTTTCCGCTGCACTGTGACGACCGGCTGGAGCCGGAATACGCCAACGCGCTGTGCCGGGCCTGGAACGACTGGGTGGCGGACTTCTGCAAGGAGGACTCCGAACGCCTCAAACCCTCGGCCCTGATCACGCTGCACGACGTCGACATGGCCGTGGACGAGACCCGTCGGGCGGTCACCGAGTTGGGCGCCGTAGGCTTGTGCCTGGTGCCAGAGCCGGCCAACGGCCGGCACATTCACGAGGCCTGTTTCGACCCGCTGTGGCGTGAGGCGGAACGCCTGGGTGTTCCCATCTGCTTCCACCCGGCGGCGAACCCGCACATGGACCAAGTGGCGCAACGGTTCAAGGGGCTTCCCAACGAAGGGATCCTGCTCAACGCCTATCGCAACCCGGTGGAGTTGATGTTGGCGGTGGGAAGCTTCTGCGGCGGCGGGGTGCTGGAGCGGTTTCCCCGCTTGAGGGTGGCCTTTCTCGAGGGCAACTGCAGTTGGCTCCCGTGGGTACTCTACCGTCTCGACGAGCGTTGGGAGCTTCGCAAGGACCTCTGCGACACGCCGCTTTCGGTGAACCCCAGCGAGTACTTCCTGCGCCAGTGCTTCATCGCCACCGACGTGGAGGAAGACCTGGTGGCGGACGTGGTGAGCCGTATCGGAGACGACAACGTCGTGATCTCCACGGACTATCCGCACTCCGACTCGCGGTGGCCGGAAGCCGTGGACAGCTTCCTCAAGATCGGTGGGCTCGCCGACGAGACCAAGCGCAAGATCTTCTGGGACAACAGCGCGAGGCTCTACGACCTCCAGTAGATGACGCGGGGGGCGGGGAGTCGCCGCCCCTCCCATCATGGTTTCGACATGCGGGTGAGCGAACGGGATGTCTTCAGCTGGCTTACCTTGGGAGCCGTCGCCTGGCTCGTGGTGGCGCCGCTGTTCCTGGTCATCTTCTTCTCCTTCCAGCGCGAGCCGCTGGCGGAGATCGGCGGACTCTCCCTCTATCACTACTTCGAGATCTACGTCGACCCCGGCACCTACGAGCTGATCCTGAACACGCTCCTGTTCGGTGCGGGCGCGATCCTCACCGGGTTTGCCTTCGCCGTGCCGCTGGCGTGGCTGGTGGAGAGGACCAACGCCCCCGGCCGGCACCTCATGTACGCCCTCATCCTCGTCCCTATGGCGTTGCCGCCGATGATCGCGGCGCTGGGATGGGAGCGGCTGCTGGACCCGCGCATCGGCGTCATCAACCTGGTGCTGAGGGCGTTGCTGGGCCTGGAGGGGGAGGGGCCTCTCAACGTATTCACTCTTTTCGGCATGTCCTTTGTCATGGGGCTCTCCATGGTGCCGACGGTGTTCCTCATGCTCGTGCCGGTGCTGCGCAACATGGACCCGGCCTTCGAGGAGGCCAGCATGATCTCCGGGGCCAGCCGCTTCATGACGCTTCTCCGGGTAACCTTTCCGCTGACCTATCCGGCTTTCTTCGCCGCCCTCATCTGGTTCTTCATCATCTCCATCGAGGCCTTCGAGATACCGGGCGTCATCGGCATGCAGGCCGGCATCCTCGTGTTCAGCACCAAGATCTTCTGGGCCATCCATCCTCCCATGGGCGAGTTGCCGGAGTACGGCACCGCCAGCGCCCTGGCCATGAGCGTGCTGGTGCTGAGCGGCGTGCTCGTCTATCTCTACCTGAAGGTGCTCGGGGCGGGCGAGAAGTACACCACCGTCACCGGCCGCGGCTACCGTCCCGCGGTGATCGACCTGGGCCGCGCCAGGTATGTCGGGTCCGGTTTCTTTTTTCTCTACATGTGCCTGGCCGTCGTGTTGCCGCTGCTGGTGTTGGCGTGGGGCAGCCTGCTGACGTTCTACCAGCCGCCTTCCTGGGAGTTGGTGCCGCAGCTCACCGTCAAGCACTACGTCAACGCGGTAACGGGTTACGGCGCCCTGACGGCGTTCAAGAACACGGCCGTGCTGGTGGTGGCGGCGTCCACCGCCACCACGGTGCTGGCGGTGGTGGCGGGCTGGATCATCGTGCGGTTCGGCGGCAGGACCGGGAAAATCCTGAACCTGCTGACTTTCGCGCCTATCGCCATCCCGTCGGTGATCATCGGCTTCGCGCTGATCCTGATGTACCTCTCGATACCCGTGGGCGTCTACGGCACCGTCTGGGTCATCGTCATCGCCCACGTCACCCGCTACATCTCCTACGGCTCCCGGGCGGTGATCTCCGCCCAGGTCCAGGTCCATAAGGAGCTGGAGGAGGCCTCCTACACCTGCGGCGCCTCGCTGGGCGCGACTCTGCGCAAGGTCGTGGTGCCCATCGTGCTTCCCGCGCTGGTGAGCCTGTGGCTGTGGGTGGCGCTTCACAGCCTGCGGGAGCTCTCGTCGGCGGTCCTCCTGGCCACCCCCGGAAACCGGGTGGTGAGCACCATGATCTGGTTCGCCTGGCAGGAGGGGCAGGTGGGAGAGGCCTACGCGCTTTCCATCATGCTGATCGCGGTCTCCCTGGTGATAGCGTTCGCGGCCCGGCGCCTCCTCACCTGGGGAGACCCGGTGGGTATGCACTAGTCACTGGTCCGACTCACGCGTCGCACAAGAAAAGGGGGGCGGGTCCCGGGACCCGCCCCCCTTTTGAACGCGTGGAAAGAGCGTTACACGGCCTTCCTGAGCGGCTGTTCCTCGAAGTGCTGCTTCACCTCCGCCAGCTTCATGAGGTCGGCGTACTTGTGGTGCAGGTCGAACAGGTTCACCTTGTGGGAGATGATGCTGCGGTCGAAGACGCACTCCTCGACGATGGAGACGTGGTAGCCGTTGGAGTAGGCGTCCACCACGCTGGCGCGGACGCAGCCGCTGGTGCTCTCGCCGCACACGATCAGCGAGCTGATGCCGAGCCGGGTGAGGTGGGCGATGAGCGGCGTGCCGTAGAAGCCGCTGGCCCGCTCCTTGTAGATGATGATGTCGTCGGGCTCGGGGGCGAATTCCTTGTAGATCTCGAAGTCGTCCGCGTCGATCCCGGTAATCTGACGGTTGGTGGCGTGCACCGCGGCCGGCTGCACCTCTTTCCGCGTCTCGGTGGTAGTGTAGAAGATCGGCAGCCCTTGGGCGCGGGCGAGGGCGAAGAGCTCCTTGGTGGGCTCGATGGCATCGTAGGCGTACACGCCGCAGGAGCTCTTGTGCTCCTTGACCACCTCGTGCACGGGCTGGGGGCCGCCCCGGTAGGCGAGGTTGTAGAGATCGATGGCCAGGAGCGCCGGGCGTTCGCCGACGAAAATCTCCCTGCGGTAGGGCTTGTAGATGTCCATGATCTCCTCGGTGACGAGGTCCTGCCAGCAATGATCTTCGAATTTGTCAACCATCGAGGGTCTCCCTTTCGAGTTTGATGAAGAGGTGATAGCCCTTGTCGGTCCGCGGTGTCAACCGGTTCCGTTTCCCCGGCACCATTGGCATTCTCTCCGCCCAGCCGTTAGCCTGTCTTGCCCATGTGGTTCCTGCTGGCGCTCCTCGCCGCGCTGTTCCAGGTGCTTCGGAACATCTCCATGAAGCATCTGGGGCACGAACTCGACGACATCATCAACGTGTGGGGGCGGTTCACCTTCCTGCTGCCGTTCGTGGCGCTGGCGTCGGCTTGGCACGGGATGCCCGTCTTGAAGGACGGCTTCTGGCCCTGTGTCGTCGCCTTCGGCGTGACCCAGTCCATTGCGACCCTCAGCCTGTCCAAGGCCCTGAAGCTCTCCGGGATCGCCATCGTCACGTCGCTGTGGAAGGTCAGCCTGCTGTTCCTGGTGCTCTTCGCCTATGTGACGCTGGACGAAACCCCTTCGGCCGCGGGGCTGGCGGGCATATTGCTGAGCGCCGCCGGCGTCTATCTGCTCAACGTGCAGAAGAGCCACATCTCGATATGGGCGCCGCTACGTGAGTTGTTCGTAGACCGGGGGCTTCGCTTCACCCTGGCGGCGGCCTTTTTCTACGCGCCGTCGGTGGTGCTGATCAAGCTGCTGATCCTTCGTTCCGACGTCTATGTCGCCAACCTCGCGGGATATCTTGCCGCCTCACTCATGGTGCTTCCCCTGGCCCTGCGCCACTCGGCCGCGCATTTCCGCGCCATTCCGCGCCACGGGGGCGCGTTCACGGCCATGGGGTTGTGCGCCGCGCTGACGAGCATCTGTCACAGCCTCGCCTACGAGCTGACCCTCACCTCCTACGTCGAGGCGGTCAAGCAGACCGAGATCCTGTTCGCCCTGGCCGCGGGCTGGCTGGTGTTCAACGAACGCGCCCGGGTGCGGGAGATCCTCCCCGGGAGCCTGACCATCATGGCCGGCATGGTGTTGCTACGGTTGAGCTAGTGTCCTGTCCCACGTAATTCTTTACTAAGATGCGAGGTCATTTTGGTTGTCGGCAAGGCGCGATGACGAGCAGTGGCGGGTACCACGCGAGGAAGAGCAACGCAGCCGACGGCAAAAAGACCAGCAGATTAGTAGAGAATTACGTGGGACAGGACACTAGCTCCCTCCAGGTCCACAGCGATCGGTCGCGGTACAGTGCGTCGACGTCCGCCGGGACCTCGGCGCCGCGCTTTTGGAGATACAGCGCGATGGGCCGCAACGGCATGCCCACCGCTGCGAGATAGTCACCACGCATGCTCTCGATGAGCCGGTGACCTTCGCCCTGGATGGAGTACGCGCCGGCCTTGTCCATGGATTCGCCTCGGGCGAGGTAGTCGGCGATCTCGGCTTCGGTGGAGCGCCGCATGCGCACCTCGACGCGTTCCAGGTAGGTGTCTTCCCGTCCGGTGGCGGAGTCGATGAGCGCCACGCCGGTGAGGATGCGGTGCGTCCGGCCGGAAAGGCGCCGGAGGATCGACACGGCGTCGTCCGGATCCGCGGGCTTGCCGATCTTCTCGTGGTCGAGGGCGATCAGGGTGTCGCCTCCCACCACCAGCGCGTCCGTCTCGCCGCGGGCGATCGACCGTGCCTTCCCCAGCGCGAGCTCCAGGGCCTCGGCCTCGGGCGTGAAGTCCTCGCGGGTGGTTTCCTGGAAGTCGGGATCGCGGACCTCGAAGGGAAGCCCGAGCAGGGATATGATGTCCCGCCGCCGTGGCGAGGTGGACGCGAGGATGATCCGCATGGCGGCTAGTGTCGCGTCCCATGATTTCCTGGCATAAGATGCGCAGGATTTTTCGTTGTCGGCAAGGCGCGATGACGAGCAGTGGCG
>JAPPNF010000055.1 GCA_028818755.1 Deltaproteobacteria bacterium
CCGGCACGGTGGTAGCGGTGGGTAGGCGCGTGTCAGGGGTGCGGGTGGGCGACCGGGTCGCCTACGGCATCTCCAACGGCCATGGGTCCTACGCCGAACTGGCTGCGGTGCCGGAGCGGCACCTGGTGCCGGTTCCCCAGTCCGTGGACCTCCAGACCGCGGCCGCTGCCATGCTCCAGGGCATGACCGCGCACTACCTTACCCGCGATACTTACCCGATTGCGCACGGCGACACCGTACTCGTGCACGCGGCCGCCGGAGGCACCGGATTGCTGCTGGTGCAGATGGCCAGGATGCGTGGCGCGCGGGTGTTCGGAACGGTATCGACTTCCGAGAAGGCATGTATCGCCGAGGAGGCGGGCGCCGAGGCGGTCATCAACTACACGAAGGCGGACTTCACGGCCGAGGTCCGCCGGCTGACGCGCGGTCTCGGCGTCAACGTCGTCTTTGATTCGGTGGGAAAGAGCACCTTCGAGCAGAGCCTCGACGCGCTGGCGCCACGGGGTTGCATGGTGATCTTCGGTCAGTCCAGCGGTTCTGTGCCGCCGTTCGACACCGCGGTTCTCAATGCCAAGGGATCGCTATCCTTGAGCCGCCCCAGCCTCACGCACCACACTACTGACCGTGCCGAAATCCTCGCCCGGGGCAGGGATGTATTGCGATGGATCGAGAGCGCCGAGCTTTCGGTGTGTATTGGCGGTACGCTTCGATTGTCGCAGGCCGGCGAGGCCCATCGCCTGTTGGCATCGCGCAAGACCACCGGCAAGATCCTGCTGATCCCGTAGCCGCTGCGATCTCGCTCTTCCAGCTTCCGCGGGAACGGCTTCTACATCTACACTAAAGGATGGACGCAGGCCGCCGACTATAGTCCTTGAAGGGGACGTTTGGGTCTTGAATAGAAGACCGTTCGTCTTATAATGGAGTAGTTTTCTGGAGGGGCCATGAGCCTGATTGTTTCAGAAGTCTACGACGCGTTGATCGAAGCTGGGGCTACCAAGGAAAAGGCCAGAGCAGCTGCAGAGGTGATTCCGCATTTCGAGCTCTTGGCCACCAAGGACGACATCGCCCGCCTGGAGCACGCCACCAAGGACGACATCGCCCGTCTGGAAAAGGGCACCAAAGAGGACATCGCCCGTTTGGACAAGAAAGTTGCGGTACTGAATCTTGCGGTCCTCGTTCTTGGGCCAGCAATTGTCGCGTTGTTGACGAAGCTGGTTTTCTTTCCCTAGGTCGTCTACGAGGGCAGGTCCTGCGAGAACCACTCTGTCGGCAGCTCTCTGCCGAGACCGCGTTCCTTCGCTAGCTCGTAAATCCGCGCCCCCGCGGCGGCGAACTGGAGCCCCAACCCCACGTAGTTGAGCATGCAGGTCACCTCGGCTGGACCTTCCCGCGTTGCCACTTTCCCGGCCATGATCTCACTCAGGTCCGGCTTGAGGCTCCAGTCGGCGGCGGTCCCTTGCAGCTCTTCCCGGCAGTAGTCGCCTTGGCCCGACTCTGGGATCTTCTTTTCCTCCCCGGCGAGAGTCACCAGCCGCGCCGCCTCGCGGCTTGACACCCCCACCCGGTCGCAGCGAAGCAGCGCCTCCACGGTCATCTCGCTGGAACGTACGGTGGCGATGTGCATGCCGTCGCGGATCCAGCCGGCGGGGAAGAAGGGACTTAGGGCGTTGGTGGCCAGCAGGACGATGTCCGCTTCCCGGGCGGCGTCCTCGGGAATGTCCACCGCCCGCACTTCGGCAGCCACCTGCCCGTTCATCTCGCTCGCGAAGGCCCGTCGATGCTCCGCAGTAGGGCTGTAGACGCGCACTTGCCGGATGGGCATGGCCGAGCACATCGCCAGCAGACCGGACTTGGCCTGCCATCCGGAGCCGTAGAGTGCCAGGACCGACGACTCCGGGCGCGCCATGTACTTGGCCGACAATGCGTTGGTGACGCCAACGCGGATGGCCTGGACCAGGCCGTCCGGGAAGATGGCCAGCAGTTCGCCGGTGGCGGTGCTGAAGAGGAACACCAGGCCCACGTACTTGTTGCCCATGGCCAGCGGCACCTTGACGCGGCGCCTCTCGCCGTCCACTTCCGGCCAGGTGACGATGTCGGAGGTGAGGCGGGCGGCGGTTACGCCGAAGCGCGGGATGGAGCCGCCGGCGGACTTGAGGCCGTGATAGCTGCCTTCCAAGGGGCCTGGCACCAGCAGGTCCTGGCGCGGCAGGTTCGCCGCGGCGCCGTTGCCGAGATCGATGAACGCCGGTTCCATCACCCTGAAGCACTCCTCCAGGGTGAAGCAGCTCTCGATCTCCTCATTGGTGAGGATCAGCGTCATCGTGCCGGCCTGCCGGCGCCCCCGAGGCAGGTCAACCGCGGGGACGCGACACTAGGCGTACTTGGCTCTCAACTCCGCGAAGCGCCGCCCCGATTCCCGGCACCCCTCCTCGAAGTCCTCCGGCATGACGTCGTAGGGCGGCCGGATGGGGCCGGGCTTGCAGTAGCCCGAGGCGCCCATGAGGATCTTCTCCATCTGGATGTTGTAGGAGGCGAAGACTTCCTGGGAGCCGGTGATGGCGTGGTGTGGTTCGGCGGCCCAGGCGATGTCGTCGGCCACGGCCTTGGCGCGTTCGCCGTCGCCGGCCGCCAGCGCGTTCATGAGCGCCAGCGCCGGCTGCGGTCCGACCGACGGAGTCCAGCAGGTGTTGGCGGTCTTGGGTGAAATTTGCGCGAACTCGTACGCCAGCCCGATAGGCGGAACGAAGTTCACACGCCCCTCGGTGGCCGCCACCGCATCCCGGAGGATGCCCCGGTTGGAGAACTTGGCCGACATCACCGTCGGCGCGACGTTCACCACCCGCCGCCAGAAGTCCGTGTCGAAGGCGAACCGGAAGGCCCGTGCATTGGCGTAGACCATGATGGGGAAGTCCGGAAACGCCTCGGCGACCGTGCCGTAGAATTTCACCGCCATGTCCAGGGTCGCCGGCTGCCACATGGGGATGCCCAGGAGCGTTCCGGTGGCGCCCCGGTCCTTGACGAAGCGGATGCGCTGGGCGATCTCGTGGCTTCCGAGGGCGGTGGTGCCGACGAAGGTGGGTACGCGGCCGCGCACGGTCTCCAGCAGGCAGGTCACGTAAGCTTCGTAGTCGCTCCGGGA
>JAPPNF010000022.1 GCA_028818755.1 Deltaproteobacteria bacterium
TGGTGCTGATGACCGGATGGCTGGAGAAGTTCCCGCGCCTCAAGGTGGCGATCCTCGAGTCCAACTCAAGCTGGCTGCCGCTGGTGCTGGAGAAGGCCGAGGGCTACCTGGAGCTCTACCGCCACACCAACGAGAACATCGGCGATCCCAAGGAGGTCTTCTACAAGAGCTGCTTCATCGCCTTCGAGGGTGACGAGGAGATCACCTTCCGGCTATGGGACCTGTACGAGGACATCGGCCTCTGGTCCTCCGACATGCCCCACCTCGACGCCGCCGACGTCTGGGAAGCCATCGACAACATGAACAAGCACAAGGTCCCGAAGCGCGCCCAGAAGAAGATGCTGGGCGGCAATGCCCGCCGCCTCTACGGCATCGAGCCGGAGCTGGTGGTGACCCAGGCGCCCGACGAGTACACACCGGTGACCATGTCGCGGTTCGCGTCCTAGGGCTACGTTGACACACCTGAGGCCCTATGTATACTAGAGTACACATAGGGCCATGATAATCAAGAAGTTCCAGACGGAGCGGGGCGACATTCCCTTCGATGACTGGATCAATCGGATTGACGTGCGAGCTCAGATCCGGGTCGCGAGGTGCCTTGACCGGATTGAACGCGGTAACTTCGGCGATCACAAGGGCGTCGGCCAAGGCGTCACGGAACTCCGGGTTGACTATGGCCCAGGGTACCGCGTCTACTTCGGTCGCGACGGCAAGGAGATCGTAGTCCTTCTGGGTGGAGGCACTAAGAGGGGCCAGCACGCCGACATCGAACAGGCCCAGAGAAATTGGAAGCGATACAAGCAGGAGAAACGCCATGCCCGTCGTGCCATACAGGACAAGTGACTACCTCAAAACTCCTGAGGCGATCGCGGAATACCTGAATGTGGTGCTTGAGGATCCGGACAGCGACCACGAGGACCTGTTGATAGCTCTCCGAAACGTTGCGGAAGCGGTTGGCGGCGTATCGGAGCTCTCACGCAGAACCGGTTTGAACCGATCGGGTCTGTCGCGGGCACTCTCGACGAAAAACATCCCTAAGATCGACACCGTCCACAAGATTGCCAAAGCCTGTGGCGTGCGCCTCCAATTCAGCGCTTGTGCGTGAAATGCTTTACGTGGCGTTCATGCACAGAGACGGGGAACCCGGATTCGGCATCAGCTTTCCTGACTTTCCAGGTTGTATCTCAGAAGGCGATACGATCGACGAAACCATCCAACGCGGTGCCACAGCCCTTGCCCTTCACATCGAGGGCATGCTCCAGGATGGCGAGAACATTCCAGCACCACGGTCTCTTCAAGAGATCGAAAAAGACCCAAGCATGGCGGAATGGCGGACGGGAGCGGCTATCTGCTTCGTACCCACCGACGACTAACTGCCGACCACAGGACCCAGATCCGGCATATCGGCCAGAAGCTGGCCATAGCCGGAAACGGGCTGGCGGAAACCCAGGCGTAGCTGGGTTTCCCAGCAGCGGGCGGTAAGGGGGTAGATCACCGGCACGCCTACGCTCTGCTCGACATCCTCCAGGACGTTCAGGATCTTCCAGGCGGAGCCAAGCAGATAGAGGGCGTCGGCGCCGGGGTGGCGGCGGAACGATTCCTTCAGGTGCTCGGCGATGTCCGTGGCAAGGATGTTGGGGACCTCGTGGAACGGGGCGTCCATGCCCTCCATGGCGATGACGTCGAAGCCGGCTTCCCGCAGATAGTTGGCGAAGATGTCGTTGAGGTTGTCGGGCAGGTAGGTGCCGCCGAGCAGCCGTTTGACCCCCAAGGCCCTCATGGCGCGCACGTGGTTCTGGCCGGACGTGAACATGGGCACGCCGTACTTCTCCTCCCAGCCCCGGATCACCCGGCTCTCGCCGTCGAATCCCAGGATCATGAAGGGTGGAGCGCCGAGCACTCGGATCAGGTCGGGCTTCTGCTCCATGAGCCCGGCGGCCTTGGCCTCGTAGCCCGGAATGGAGCGGGTGAACTCCTCCTGGGTCCCTTCCTGAAAGTCCATGGTGACGTGGACGAGCTTGATGGCCGGCGGCAGCCGGCGGTCCATCTCGTTGTCGCCCAGGGTTCCGGTACGGTTGGTGGGCCAGACGGAGCCCACCACGAATTCACGGTCTTGTTCGGCCATGTCCGGTCAGTCCTCGTAGGGCAAGTGGGACTCGTCGGTGGCCGCCGAGGCGGCGCGGCTGTCCCATTTCTCCTCCGGGTGTAGGCGTCGGTTTCCCTGCCTACTCGTGCGGCAAGTCGTAGCTGATCATCCAACTGACGCCGAACCGGTCGATCCAACTGCCGAAGTAGGCGCCCCAGAAGGTCTCCTGCATCGGCATCGTGACCGTGCCTCCCTCCGAGAGTCTCGCAAAAACCTCGTCGCAGTGCTCCCTGCTCTCGCCGTCGATGGATATCGCGAAGTTGGTCCCCTGAACCGGAGGCGGACCGAAGGCGGAGGCGCTGTCGCTTCCCATCAGAAAGCCCGATCCAACGGGCAGGGCGACGTGCATGATGCGCTCCTTCTCCTCCTCCGCCACGTTCATGTCCGCAGGCCCGTCGCCGAAGGTCTGCAGCATCTCGTACTCGCCGCCGAACACCGTGCGGTACAACTCGAAGGCCTCCCGGCAATTGCCGTCAAAGAAGAGATAGGTATTGAGCGACATTCTCAAGTTCTCCTTGCGATTCGGGCATCCACATGCGCGCTTTATATGAGGTTCTCGATTCGGACGTTACAGGCTGCTAGAACCCGTACAGCCGCACCGGGTTGCTCTCCAGGATCGCGCTCTTCCCCGATTCGCTCACGTCGTCCCGTTCCAGCAGCGTCCTGGCGGCGAAACGTTCCCGATCCGAGTGGGGCATGTCGGAGCCGAACACGATCTGCCCCTCCCCCACCAGGTCCAGGACCTGCGGCAGCAGGCTGTCCTCGACCTCCGCGCTCCAGTACAGGTTGCCGCGACGGACGTACGCGTCGGGCTCGGCCGCGGCGTTGACCTTGATCTCCGGATAGAGGCTCGCCATGGTCCGGGCGTACGGGAAGCGGTGGTTGAGGCGGTCGAGGACGAAGGGGATCCACAGGCAGCCGCCTTCCAAAAAGACCACCCGCAGGTTCGGGAACCGGTCGAGCAGGCCGCCGGTCATGAACGCCACGAAC
>JAPPNF010000132.1 GCA_028818755.1 Deltaproteobacteria bacterium
CCTACGCGCCCCTCTACTGCAAGAGCCACTACTCGTTCCTGGAGGGGGCGAGCCATCCCGAGGAGCTGTTGGAGCGGGCGGCGGAACTCGGGATCGAGTCGCTTGCCCTCACCGACCGGGACGGTCTCTACGGCGCCGTGCGCGCGCACGTGAAAGCCCGGGAACTGGGCCTGCACCTGGTCGTCGGCACCCGGATGACCGTCGCCGACGGCTCCTCCATCGTGTTATTGGCCACCGACGGCACCGGCTACGCCCATCTCTGCCGGCTCATCTCCGCCGGGCGCCTCCGCTCTCCCAAGGGAAAGAGCGTCGTCGAATGGCGCGAGGTCTGCGCCCACGCCGGCGGGCTCGTGGCCCTGTGGGGCGGAGAGGAGAGCCTGCTGGTGCGGGAGCCGGAACCCGCCTTCGCCGCCCGGGACCTCCGGGACGCCTTCGGCGACCGGCTCTACGCACTGGTGACCCGCCACCGCCGCGCGGAGGAGGCGCCGCAGGAGCGGCGCCTGCGGGAGCGGGCGCAGCGCTACGGCATCCCCACGGCGGCCGCCGCCGAGGTGCTCTATCACCACGCCTCGCGGCGCCGGCTGCAGGACGTCCTCACCTGCATCCGCCACGGCGTTCAACTCGCCGGCGCGGGGCGTCTGATCAAGCCCAACGCGGAGCACGACCTCAAGTCCCCGGCCGCGTTCGCGGCCCTTTTCAAGGACGATCCGGACTCGGTCGCCCGCACCCTGGAGGTGGCCGCCCGCTGCGAGTTCTCCCTGGACGAACTCCGCTACCGCTACCCCTCCGAGGAGCTTCCGGACGGGAAGACCTCCAGGGAATGGCTCCGGGAGATCACCTTCGAGGGTGCCAGGGAGCGCAACGGCGGCAGCGTTCCGGAAAAGATCCGCGCACAGCTCGAGCGGGAGCTTCAGGTCATCGGGGAACTCGCCTACGAGGGCTATTTCCTCACCATGTGGGACCTCGTCCGGTTCTGCCGGCAGAACGGTATCCTCTGCCAGGGACGCGGCTCCGCGGCCAATTCCGCGGTGTGCTACTGCCTCGGCATCACCGCCGTCGATCCGGTGCGGATGGACCTGCTGTTCGAGCGGTTCATCTCCATGGAACGGGCCGAGCCGCCCGACATCGACCTCGACATCGAGCACAACCGCCGCGAGGAGGTCATCCAGTACCTCTACCGCAAGCACGGCTGCACCCACGCGGCCATGGTCGCCAACTTCATCCGCTACCGAGGGCGTTCGGCGATCCGGGACGTCGGCAAGGTCCTGGGGCTGGCGGAAACCGCTCTGAACCGCATCAGCAAGCTGGCGGGCCATTTCGAGAGCGTGGACCCGCAGCTCCTCGAAAACGCCGGCTTCGATCCGCGGAGCCGGGTGCACCAGGATTTCCTCGGGCTGGTGGCTGAGATCCAGGACTTTCCCCGCCACCTGTCCATTCATCCCGGCGGGTTTCTCCTCGGCCACAAGCCGGTCCGCGACCTCGTCCCCATCGAGAACGCGACCATGCCCGACCGCACGGTCATCCAGTGGGACAAGGAGGACCTGGAAAGCCTCAAGCTGTTCAAGGTGGACCTGCTCGGACTCGGCATGCTGACCGTGGTCGACCGGTCTTTCCGCCTCATCCGGAAACACTGGGGCAGGACCTTCTCCCTGGCCACGATTCCCAGGGATGATCCCGAGACCTACGCCATGATCTGCAAGGCCGATACGGTGGGAGTCTTCCAGATCGAGAGCCGTGCGCAGATGTCCATGCTGCCCCGGCTCAAGCCGCGCGAATACTACGACCTCGTCATCGAGGTTAGCATCGTCCGGCCGGGACCCATCGCGGGAGGCATGGTGCACCCCTACCTGCGCCGCCGAAACGGCGAGGAGACGGTCACGTACCCCCATCCTTCCCTCGAGCCGGTGCTCAAGAAAACGCTGGGAGTCCCGCTGTTCCAGGAGCAGGTCATGCGGCTGGCGGTGGTGGCGGCGGACTATACCCCGGGCGAGGCCGACCAGCTCAGGCGCGACATGGCCGCCTGGAGGAGGTCGGGAAGGATCGAGCGGCACCGGGAGCGGCTCATCTCCCGGATGGAGGCCAAGGGCATCGGCAGGGACTTCGCGACGCAGGTATTCGAACAGATCCGCGGCTTCGGCGACTACGGCTTCCCCGAAAGCCATGCGGCGAGCTTCGCCCTTGTCGCCTACGCGTCGTCGTGGCTCAAGCGCCACTATCCGGCGGCCTTTACCTGCGCGCTGCTCAACGCCCAGCCCATGGGCTTCTATGCGCCGGCTACCATCGTGGACGACGCCAGGCGGCACGGGGTCCGCGTGCTGCCGGTGGACGTCCGGCACAGCGACTGGGACTGCACCCTGGAAAGACAGGCCGGCGGACCGACCCAGTCCGGCGGACAAACCGGCGCCGCCCCGGCCTACGCCCTGCGCATGGGACTGCGCTACGTGAAAGGGCTCAGGGAAGCGGACTGGCAGCGCATCGACAACGCCCGGCGCACCGGCCCGTTCCGGTCCGTGACCGATTTCGCCTCCCGCACCGGGCTGCGCCAGGACGTCCTCGACCGCCTTGCCGAAGCCGGCGCGCTCTCCTCGCGCAGTCCCCAGCGGCGCCAAGCCCTCTGGCAGGTCCGGGGGGTTCACGCGGCCGGGGGCGATGCGGCACGCGGACGGCCAGGACCCGGAGCAGGGATGCAGGGACCCCACGAGGCCGGGGGAGACGCCCTGCCTCTCGAAACCCCCGAGGCGCCGGTGCCGTTCGAGCCCCTGAGCGGTCTCGAGTCCATCGTGTGGGATTACCGGACCACCGACCACAGCCCACGGGGCCATCCGCTGACCCATCTGCGCCGGGAGCTCGCCGCCCAGGGGCTTCCCGACGCCGCCACCGTGCAGCGCATGCCCCACGGCAGCCGCGTGGACTACGCCGGCATCGTCATCTCCCGCCAGCGCCCCAAGACCGCCAGGGGAGTGATCTTCATGACCCTTGAAGACGAGACCGGCTTCGTCAACGTCATCCTGTGGCGCGATGTCTACGAAAGGTTCCGGGTCGCCACCAAGACCCTCTCGTTCATGGGCGTCAGCGGCACCCTGCAGAGCGAGTCCACCGTCGTCCACCT
>JAPPNF010000144.1 GCA_028818755.1 Deltaproteobacteria bacterium
AATGGTGGACCACCTCTTTGGGGCGGCGCTGTCCGATGGCCATGTTGAGCGCCCCAAGCACCAGCTCGGTCCGGAGATGGTCCGCCATGGCCCATCCCACCACCTTGCGGCTGAATACGTCGAGCACGATGGCCAGGTACATGAACCCCGTCCAGGTGGGCACGTAGGTGTAGGGGTCGGACCGGAGCGCCCTGTCGTCTTTCGAGCGATGGGTTTCTCCGGCCACCGGGTCGCCGGAGGCGGTCGCCCGCCTCCGGCTCCCACAGAACGCCGCATGCGGATTTCCCGCACGGCGCTCTTCAGAGATTGATTCACAGCACCGCGCATCGCTGAAGCTCCGTATAGGACAGCCTCAGCTTCGGGCGCGGCAACGGATTCTCCTGCTTGATCCGCTCGAACGCCTCCCATGTGATATAGGCGGCTCGGCTCCGGCTACTCAGCATCTTGCGCCAGGTGTGTTCCGCGAACCGGTGTACTTTCTGCAATGCGCGAAAGTTCCCGGCAATGCCATAGTAGGCGTAGTGACCCCGTAACACTCGACTCAGATTCAGCGCCTGCTCGCTCACTGGAAAATGACGCATTTGCCGCGTGAGCTCTTCCAAGTGGGCGATGCTGCGGCGAAGACGTGTCTTCTCCGTTCGCAGTCCTACCCGGAAGTTGTCTTGGCGGTTGCGCGCACAGTAGAGCGTGAACCCGAGGAAGTAAATCGTCTCGGGACGCTTCCTCCCTCGTTTCGGCGCGTGTTTCTGAGCAAACCGTCCGAACTCGACAAGCTTTGTCTTGTCCGGTTCCAGCGCGAGTGCAAACTTGGCCAGGCGCTTCCCTATAGCTTCGTGGACACGGACGGCGTCCGCCCGATACTGGAAACACACCACAAAGTCATCGATGTAGCGAATCAAGTACGCCTCGCCACGCAGCCTCGGCCTGACGACTCGGTCAAACCACAGGTCCAGCACATAGTGCAGGTACACGTTGCTCAGCATTACGCTAATCGACCCACCCTGCGGGGTCCCCTCCTCGTTTGGATAAACTTCGCCATCCTCCAATACGCCCGCCTTTAGCCATCGCCTTACCAAGCTGATCAGGCGTGGGTCTCCGACTCGGTGTTCCACAAAGCGCAGCAGCCATCCATGGTCTAAACTGCCAAAGAAGTCCTTCAAATCTGCTTCCAGAACCCAGCCTACCTTCTTCCCGGCAATCACTTCCGTGAGCGTACCCAGAGCATTGTGTGCCCCGCGACCCCTCCGGCCACCGAAGGAACTCGGCAGGAAGTCCTGCTCGAAGATGGCCGACAGAATCTCGCACACGCTCCTCTGGAGCGCACGGTCCGCAACGCAGGGAACACCCAGTGGGCGCTTCTCCCGCTTGCCGGGCTTCGGGATATAGACCCGCCGAATCGGCGGCGGCCGGTAACCCTTGCGGTGCACCGACCGGAGCATCGGTTCTATCCACTCTCCGAAGGTTTCTTTCTCCTCCTCTACCGTCCTGCCATCACATCCCGGCGATGTATTTCGCGGAATGTGGCACAAGCTGCGCCACACCCGGTCCTCGGTCAGATGATGGGCAAGTGACGTGAATCGGAGCTTTGGTTCCTCCCGAGCTTTCACTGCTATCCGTTCAAGTTCCGTTGTCATGGCTGGCTAGTCCTCCCTTTGAATGGAGGGTCGTACTCTCCCTTTGAATGGAGCCCATGTTTCCCAGGAACGATTCAACCTCTGCTGGCCGCTTCCCCATGTAGCCGGCTCTCCCGACCTCGGAGTACTATCAGCCAGTCTGACTTCCGACCGGTCATCAGGTCCTCCTCGCATTGCTAGCTTGTCAGACCTTACAGGCTCCGCCTGAACCGGACGGATCTCCCTTGTTCGCATCATGTCCTTCGAGCACATGCCGACGGTACGAACCCCGGGAGCACCCCGGGAGCCTCGCCATTGCGGCTCCCGCAGTTCCGCTTTCCCTTGAGAGCGACAAGGTCAGCTACTCCGACCACGTTCGATTTCGGGGCTAACACTCCGTTCACTTTCGTTTCGGCCTATGCTCTCCCTGTCTACGCTTCGCAACGCACGTTACCGTACGCCACGCAAGACTCGGTACGCGGCTGCTGGCTAAGCTTTGCCACGGCGACCATCCCAGGTCGCGGTACATCATGCGCTTTCAAGGCGCAACGCCCTCCGAACCGGACGTGCGACTCTCACCGCATCCGGCTCTCCATGTGCTCATACCGTCAATTGGTTCAGCTTCGTCTGCATCGCGAGTACTCGTGACTCCGCCTCGATCGGACCAAGCCATGAAACACCGGTATTCACCAGCGTCCTCCTCGTTTTGCATTGAAGCCGTGAGCACACTGGACCCCTTCGCCATGTACACGGCTTTCCCGTGCTCGGACTACTACGGGTCCTCCGCCCCACTCCGCCGGCATCAACCGGCGACAGGTCTTCCCCGCCATGCTGGCAGGGACCAACGGAGTGGTTCCCACGTTCACTCTCGAACCTTTCAACGGGGTCGGTGCCAGCTATGCCCCTGCAACCTCGCCACGGCTACGCCGCAGTCCTTCACCGTGACCTCCCGGCCGGCGACATCGACCGACCCATGAGTTCCCCGACTGGTCTGTCGGGTGTGCGTTGCAACCCAGCCCTTATCTGTCAGGTTGGAGCTGGTGGTTCGCGCTTGAGGGGCTTTCCGCCGCTGGTTCCTCGCGTACACCTTTCCGTCTCGCTTGCCGGACCCACGCCATCTGACAGTACTGGCGCGTCCCGTCGTTGTCAGGGCTGCTTCCACCGTCACCGATGTCCCTCGGGTCCGGCTGCCCTCAGCTTCATTCAGCCTGCTGCGACAGGCTGACGGCGGTGGTCTCTCACCACCGCAAGGTTCAAGAACGCCTCGTGGCGCTCGATGTCCGCGACCCACAGCCGGTCCGGCGCATCGGCCCGGAACTGGCGCTCCACACGGTCTGGAGCCGCCCGCTGGCGGCGGCCCGCGCGCGTGGTGCGCACGCCCCGGCGCCGGCTGACCCCGGCCAGACCCTCCTCGCGCATCAGACGCGCCACCCGCTTGCGGCTCACCCGCACCCCGCCCTCGGCCAGCT
>JAPPNF010000118.1 GCA_028818755.1 Deltaproteobacteria bacterium
ACTCCTGGGTATCGGCTGGGTCTACCTGCTGGCAATCTCCGGCCTGGCGCTGGTGTGCGTCACGGTCTTCGGCAACATACTCACCAGCTTCGCCGACCAGGATGTCGACGGGCAGTACACGTTCGCCAACTACGTCGAGCTGCTCACCCAGAAGCACCTTTACAGCGTCACGGGCAGGACCGCCCTTCTCGGGGTGGGTACCGTTTTCTGGATGTTCGTGTTCGCCTTCCCGTTCACCTGGCTCCTGGCGCGCACGGATTTCCGCTACCGGACCGGCCTGTTCACACTGCTGACGGCAAAGCTGGCGATCCCCGGTTTCATTACCGCCATGTCCTATGTGTGGCTGTTCAATCCGACCTCCGGGCTCGTCAACACGCTCTTCGGAATGACCAAGTTCACGGGCGGCGCCCTGTTCGATGTCTACCAGGTGTCGTGGATCTGTTTCCTGCAGGGCATCGTGCTGGTCCCGGGCGGGGTCTTCATGATGCTGCCGGCCTTCAGGAACCTCGACGCTTCGCTGGAAGAGGCCGCCTGGGTCAGCGGGGTGTCCAAGACTTACACGGTTTCTCGCATCGTGCTGCCGCTGTTGGGGCCCAGCATGGTCGCCGTTTGCATCTTCTACTTCGTGCTCGGCGTCGAGATGTTCGACTTCGTGGCCATCATCGGCATGCCCGGCGACGTGCTGGTCCTGTGGATCTATGACGCCATCGCGGAGACCGACGGTCCCCCCAACCTGGGCTTCGCGGGGGCGGCGGGTGTGATCTTGTTCATCATCTGCGGCGTCGCCATCCTGTTCTACGCGCGGTTCCTCAAGCAGGCGCGGAAGTACGCGGTGGTGGGCGGCAAGGTGCGGGCGTCGGCGCCGCAGCCGTTGGGCCGCTGGCGCTGGGCGGCCTATTTCTGGGTCGGCGTCTGGGTGATGGTCAGTATCGGGATTCCGGTCGTCACCATCGTCTGGGTGGCGCTCGTGCCCTATTTCCAGCCGCCGTCCATCGCGGCGCTGGATACGATCAACCTCGACAGCTTCCGCGACGCGCTGGCGTGGATCGGCGAGCCGCTGCGTCACACGCTGATCCTGATGGCGGGCTCCATCGTGGTGGCCGCGTCCCTGGCCACCAGCGTCACGTGGGTGGTCACGCGCAGCCGCAACGGCACGGCGCGCTGGGCCGACAACATCGTGTTCCTGGCGCCGGCGGTGCCCACCATCGTGACGGGCGTCGCGTTCCAGTTCATCGGCATCGAGATGTATCACTGGATACCGTTGTTCGGGACCATCTGGCTGGTGGCCATCGCCATGGGGACCCGGATGCTGGCCTACTGCACCCGGACCATGAACGCGGCCTCCCTGCAGATCCATTTCGAGCTCGACGAGGCCGCCTATGTCTCGGGCGTCTCGATGCTGGAGACGTTCCGGCGCATCTTCCTGCCCTTGATGGCGCCGGCAATCTTCTACTCCGCCCTGATGGTCGGAATGCTCGCGGCGCGCGACCTGACGTTGCCGCTGGTGATGAACACCGGCAACTCCGAGGTGGTCGCCACCCTCATCTTCAATCTTCAAACCAACGGCGAGCAGAACGCCGCCGCGGCGGTGGCCTTCTACATGATATTCGTTCTCTCCATCCTGGCGCTGGTCGCACGGCGCATGACCGGGATGCAGGAGATCCGCGGCCACGACGTTGCCCGCCGCAACGGTCTGCTGAGCCGGCTGTCCGGTTGGGTGGCCGAGCTTGCAAGACCTGCCCGCAAACGAAGGCTCGAGTATGGCAGTTGAACGGATCCGGCGGGAGGCCGGACGTATCGTTGGCGATAGGACAAAGGAGAGGAGCAGATGAAACAGATACTCACGACATGGGTTGGGCTGCTCGCCGTGGCAGCCGTGTTGTTCGGCGTACCGGCGACGGCCACCGGCGCGGATCTGCCGGACGCCGTGAAGAAACTCGTCAAGCCGGCACAGGCGGAAGGCGAGGCGACCGTCTTCGGTGTCACCATGAACCCCCGCCAGGTCGCCATGATGAACGAAAGCTTCAATTCGTTCTATGGCACCAAGATCAAGCTCAACCAGATCGGCGGCCGCCATACGCGCAAGAGGGTGGAAGTCATCCGGGCGCTGGAAAAGAACGTGCCGACGGGACTCGACCTCTTCTGGACGACGAGCCCTCGTGCCTTGATTGAGGGCAACGCCCTCATCAAGTTCGACTGGGCCGGCGAATTCGGTCTGCCGGCAAAACTGATGGAGGGTGAGTACGGCGTCAAGACGAGTGACAGCTATCTCACCATGGTGACCATCAACACCAACCTGGTGAAGCCCGCTGACGAACCGAAGACCTACGACGACCTGCTCGACCCGAAATGGAAGGGCCGGATCGCCATACCGCGCTCGCCGTCACCCTGGAACTATTTCGCCTTCGCATTCGGCGAAGAAAAGGCGAAGAAGTTCCTGGAGACTCTCCTCCGGAAACAGGAGGTCAAGACGTTGGCCCGGTATCCGGACGTGCGGTCGCGGGTCATCGGCGGCGAATTCGCCATCGGGTTCGGCACCGATGCCTGGGCCGAGATCGCCAAGGGCGCTCCGGTGAAGCATCCGGACATCGACACCGTGATCCTCGCCGCCCGTGGCGCCTACATCATAAAGGACACCAAAGCGCCGAACATCGCCAAATTGTGGGGCTACTGGGTGGTGTCTCCCGCCGGCCAGAAGACCATCCACGATGTGCGGGGCTATTCGCTCGTCACTTCGAAGGGCACCTACATGTACAACTATGTCCAGGGCAAAAAGGTTCTTGACATACCCTTTGACTGGCGCATGAAGAACGAGGCGCGGCTGACCAAGGTATTCCGCGCGGTGTTGCGCGAAAAATAATTCCGCCGTCCCGGCGGCTGGACGCGAAAGGTAATCATGGTTAGAACATCGGGGCCCGCGGGCGAGCCCTTCCAGAGGCTCACCGCCGATCTCCCGTCCGGCCCGGTGACCTACCACGTCGCGGGCGAGGGGCCGCCCGTGCTGTATCTGCACAGCGCGGGCGGCATCCGCTTCACCTACGCGCTGGACGAGCTGTCGCGCGA
>JAPPNF010000110.1:0-15791 GCA_028818755.1 Deltaproteobacteria bacterium
AGATCATGAAGATGGCGGTGGAGAACAAGGTGGGCATCGGCTTCGGCCACACCGATTTCGAGGAACTCCTCCCGCTGTGCAAGAAGGCCAGGGAACTGGGCGTGCGCGCTACCCTGGACCATCCGCTGCTGGAGCTCAACAAGCTGCTGCTGGACGAGATGAAGGAGCTGGCGGACCTGGGCGTCTACGTGGGCACCTACTGCCAGCCCATGATCCCCAGCCTCTATCAGCCGGTGGCCGACCCCATGGAGACGGTCAAGACCATCGCCGAGATCGGCCCCGAGCGCTGCATCATCGGCAGCGACTTCGGCCAGGTGCTGCATCTGAAGGCCGTCGACGGCATGCGCGTGTTCATCCGCGCGCTGCTGGGCTTCGGCATCACCAAGGAGCAGATTTCCATCATGCTCAAAGACAATCCGGCCAAGCTCATGTGGCTGGATGACTGAAGCGAATCGAGAAGGAGTGGACGGAAATGGCTGAACCACTGAACCGGCACAGCCGGACCATCACCCAGGGGCCGGACCGGGCGCCGTCGCGCGCCATGCTCAAGGCGGTGGGGCTGACCGACGAGGACCTCAACAAGCCGCTGGTGGGCATCGCCAATACCTGGATCGAGGTCATGCCGTGCAACTTCCACCTGCGCCGGCTCTCGGCCAGGGTGAAGGAGGGGGTGCGCGCCGCCGGCGGAACGCCCATCGAGTTCAACACCGTGGCGGTCTCCGACGGCGTCTCCATGGGCACCGAGGGGATGAAGGCCTCGCTCATCAGCCGCGAGGTCATCGCCGACTCCATCGAGCTGGTGACCCGCGGGCACCTGTTCGACGCGGTGGTGGCGCTGTCGGGTTGCGACAAGACCATCCCGGGCACGGTCATGGCGCTGGCGCGGCTGGACCTGCCGTCGCTGATGCTCTACGGCGGCTCCATCATGCCGGGGCGGTTCCAGGGACGCGACGTCACCATCCAGGACGTGTTCGAGGGGGTGGGCGCCCACGCCGCCAAGAAGATGACCGACGCCGAGCTGCTGGACCTGGAGAGCAACGCCTGTCCGGGTCCGGGGGCGTGCGGCGGCCAGTTCACCGCCAACACCATGGCCACCGCCTTCGAGATCCTGGGGATCTCGCCCATCGGCAGCGCCAGCGTGCCGGCCATGGACGATACCAAGGACGACGTCGCCTACCGCGTCGGCGAGCTGGTCATGGAGCTGGTGCGCAAGAACCTGACCGCGCGGCAGGTCATTACCCGCGAGGCGCTGGAGAACGCGGTCGCATCCATCGCGGCCACCGGCGGTTCCACCAACGGCGTGCTGCACCTGCTCGGCGTGGCGCGGGAGGCGGAGGTGGACCTGCGCCTCGACGATTTCGACCGCATCAGCTCCAACACTCCGCTCATCGCCGACCTGAAGCCCGGCGGCCGCTTCGTGGCCAACGACCTCTACCGGGCCGGCGGCATTCCGCTGGTGGCGCGCCGCCTGCTGGAGGCGGGCAAGATCGACGGCGGTTGCCTGACCGTCACCGGGAAGACCATCGGCGAGGAGATCCGTGACGCGGAGGAGACGCCGGGTCAGGAGGTTGTGCTGCCGGTGTCCGAGCCGCTGAAGCCCACGGGCGGGCTGGTGATCCTCAGGGGCAACCTGGCCCCCGAGGGCTGCGTGGTCAAGGTGGCCGGCCACGAACGCACGCGCCACAGCGGACCGGCGCGAGTGTTCGACCGCGAGGAAGACTCCTTCAAGGCGGTGCAGCAGGGCGAGATCAACGCGGGCGACGTGGTGGTGATCCGCTACGAGGGTCCCATGGGCGGCCCGGGCATGCGCGAGATGCTGGGGGTTACCGCGGCGCTGGTGGGCGCTGGTCTGGGCGAATCCGTGGCGCTCCTCACCGACGGCCGCTTCTCCGGCGCAACCCATGGCCTCATGGCCGGCCACGTGGCTCCGGAGGCCGCCCGGGGCGGCCCCATCGCCGCGGTGCGGGACGGCGACACCATCACCTTCGACGTCGACGCCCGGCGCCTCGACGTCGAGATCTCCGAGGAGGAGATGGACAAGCGCCTGCGCCAGTGGCAGGCGCCGCCGCCGCGCTACGCCAGCGGCGTCATGGCCAAGTATGCGCGGCTGGTGTCGTCGGCGTCGGAGGGCGCGGTAACGAGGTAAGCGCGAACATGCCCCGTCATTCCGGCTTTCGCCGAATGACGATCCGGGCGTTGGCAGGCTATTCGTCAAGGAGGTGCACAATGGCCAAGTACAACAGGATGTCCATGCCCCTGAAGGACGTGAAGGACAAGGAGTTCCTTTCGCAAAGGCTCAAGTGCGAGGGGGTCGGTTTCGGCATCGTGCGCATCAAGCCGGGCAAGGGCGCGGAGTACGTGCACCAGCACAAGGTGCAGGAAGAGGTGTTCATGACCCTCAAGGGCGACGGCACCATCATCCTGGACGGCCGCCGGATCCCCATGCCCGAGGGCACCGTCATCCGGGTGAGCCCGGAGGTCAATCGCGCCATCGGCAACGACTCCAAGCGCGACGTGGTGTTCCTGTGCATGGGCGCGGTCCCGCCGAAGAACTTTCCCCTGGGCGGCCGCACGCTGTTGGGCGACGGCATCCCGCACCGGGACAAGGTGCCGCGCTGGAAGAAGGGCTAGGGTTCCATTGAACCGCCGGTCCGGTCGTACTAACATGGATCGGTCGGGTAGTTCCCGGGAGACCCTCCATGAGCAAGCGCGAACACGACCTGGATCGCGACGTCGTCGTCCAGACCGAGAAGAAGCTCAAGCGGCCGTCTCTCTTCAAGGTGCTGCTGCACAACGACGACTACACCACGAAGGAATTCGTGGTGCAGATCCTCGAGTACGTTTTCAACAAGGACAACACCGAGGCCGTGCAGATCATGCTGCACGTGCACCGGAACGGTATCGGCGTGGCCGGGGTCTATCCCTACGAGGTGGCGGAGACCAAGGTGAAGACCGTGGAGAGCCTGGCGCGTCAGTACGAATATCCGCTCAAGTGCTCCATCGAAGAGGAATGAGCCTCGAAGAGGTAAAGGCGTGATTACCAAGAACCTGGAAGCGGTGCTCAAGGCGGCGTACGACGAGGCCAAGCAACGACGGCATGAGTTCGTCTGCGTCGAGCACCTGCTGTGGGTGCTGCTCGACGACCAGCACGCCAGCGAGGTCATCGTCAACTGCGGCGGCGACGTCGACCGCTTGCGCCACGAGCTGGAGGAGTTCTTCGAGTCCCGCCTGGAGACGCTGCCCGAAGGCGCAGAGAAGGAGCCGGAGCAGACCCTCGGTTTTCACCGCATCGTCCAGCGCGCGTTCATTCACGCCCAGACCTCGGAGAAGGCGGAGATCCAGGGGAGCGACCTGCTGGTGGCCATGTACCGCGAGCAGCAGTGCTACGCGCGCTACCTGCTGGAAGCGCAGGACATCAGCCGCTTCGATCTCATCAACTACATCTCGCACGGCGTCTCCAAGCTGCCGGAGGAGGAGCCGCAGCCGCACACTCCCGGGCCGGAGGAGGACGAGGAAGGCGGGCAGGCGCCCCAGCGCAATCCGCTGGAGGCCTTTACCACCGAGCTGGTGGAGAAGGCCTCCAAGGGCCTGCTGGACCCGCTCATCGGCCGCAGCAACGAGATCGCCCGCACCATCCACGTGCTGTGCCGGCGGCGCAAGAACAATCCCATCTACGTGGGCGACCCGGGCGTGGGGAAGACCGCCATCGCCGAGGGGCTGGCGCTCAGGATCCATGAGCAGAACATTCCGGAAGCATTGCAGGACACCCGCATCTACGCCCTGGACATGGGCGCGGTGCTGGCCGGCACCAAGTTCCGTGGCGAGTTCGAGGCGCGCCTGAAGGGCGTGATCACGGCGCTCAAGGACAAGCCCGGCGCCGTCCTGTTCATCGACGAGATACACACCGTGGTGGGCGCCGGCGCCACCAGCGGCGGCTCGCTGGACGCCTCCAACATCCTGAAGCCGGTGCTGGCGTCGGGCGAGATCAAGTGCATCGGCTCCACCACCTACCACGACTACCGGAGCTACTTCGAGCGCGACCGTGCGCTGTCGCGGCGGTTCCAGCGCATCGAGGTGCCGGAGCCCAGCATCGACGAGACCGTCAAGATCCTCCAGGGGTTGAAGCCCCACTACGAGAAGCACCACGGCGTGACCTACAGCCAGCCGGCCTTGCGCACCGCGGCCAAGCTCTCGGCCAAGCACATCAACGACCGTTTTCTGCCGGACAAGGCCATCGACGTCATCGACGAGGTCGGCGCGTCGGTGCGGATCCAACCCGCCGAGAAGCGCAAGAAGACCATCGGCCCCAAGGACGTGGAGCAGATCGTCGCCACCATGGCGAAGATCCCGCCGCGCAGCGTCTCCAGCTCGGACCGGGAGCAGCTCGGCAACCTCGGCCGGGACCTGAAGCTCGTGGTCTTCGGCCAGGACGAGGCCATCGACGCCCTGGCCAGCACCATCAAGCTCTCGCGCTCCGGCCTGGGCCAGCCAGAGAAGCCCACCGGCTGCTTCCTGTTTTCCGGGCCCACCGGCGTGGGCAAGACCGAAGCCGCCAAGCAGCTCGCCCAGATCATGGGCATCGAGTTTCTGCGCTTCGACATGAGCGAGTACATGGAGAAGCACACGGTGTCACGGCTGCTGGGGGCGCCTCCGGGATACGTGGGGTTCGACCAGGGCGGGCTCCTGACCGACGCCATCCGCAAGACCCCCTACGCGGTGCTGCTGCTGGACGAGATCGAGAAGGCGCACCCGGACCTGTTCAACGTGCTGCTGCAGGTCATGGACCACGCGACGCTCACCGACAACAACGGCAAGAAGGCCGACTTCCGCAACATCATCCTGATCATGACCACCAACGCCGGCGGCCGGGAGATGAGCGGCACCGCCCTGGGCTTCGCCCACAACTCCAACGTCGGCAAGGGCAAGGAAGCCATCGAGAAGATGTTCAGCCCCGAGTTCCGCAACCGCCTGGACGCCACCATCTTCTTCAACTCCCTGAGCCCGGTGGTCATCGAGAAGATCGTCGACAAGTTCATCACGCAGCTCGACGCCCAGTTGAACGAACGCAAGGTCACCATCCAGCTCGAGCCCGCCGCCCGCACCTGGCTCGCCGAGCGCGGCTACGACCCCCACTTCGGCGCCCGCCCCATGGCCCGCCTGATCGACAATGAGATCAAGAAAACCCTGGCCGACGAGATCCTCTTCGGCCAGCTCCAGAACGGCGGCCGCGTCCGCGTCGACGAGAAGGACGGCGAGCTGGTGTTCGAGTACGAGGTGTAGGGCCGCTGCGGGCAATGGAGAATTTAGTCAATGCCCATTGACTAAATTTATTCAATGTCCATTGACTAAATTGGGCCATCGGGTATCATCCACATGTTGTGGCTAGTGTTGATACCCGCTTTGCTCCGCACAACCTTCATCTGGAAGCTCCGGACCTTTTCCGCACCATGGACCCGCAACTCCGAGAGTTGCGCGGTCTTCCCTTCACCTACCGCTATCCCATACTGGCGCATCTCCCGATAAATCAGCCCGGGATCTATTCCATCACGGGCGGCCGGCGGATCGGCAAGTCCACCGTGCTGAAACAGTGGATGTGCGACCTGCTTGATCGGGGGGTGGCGCCGCAGCGTATTTTCTACGTGACCGGTGAACTCGTCGACGACCATCATGCGTTGGTTGCGTTGCTCACGCGGGGCGCGCCGGATCGCTCTCCCGGCCGGCCGGCGTATCTGCTGATTGACGAAGTGACCTACATTCGCGGTTGGGACCGCGGCGTCAAGTTCCTCGCCGATGCCGGCCTCCTGGAAGAAGTCGTCCTGGTTCTCACCGGCTCGGACTCGGTCATCATTCACGAAGCCCGCACGTTGCTGCCCGGCCGTCGGGGTCGCGCGCCGCGCGTCGATCTTCACCTCTACCCGCTGTCCTTCGCCCAGTACCTCGATGTATCCGGCGTCGCGCGCGATTTGTCGTATCCGCATTCCCCCGAAACCGCCGAGGCGCTGACCGGTGCCTTCCTTCGTTATCTGATGCATGGCGGATATCTTACCGCCATCAATGACATGGCGGCATACGGTCGCATCGAACCGGCGACCTTCGCCGTGTACTGTGACTGGATCCGTGGGGACATGGCGAAACGGGGCAAACAGGAACATTTTCTCAACGAGATCCTTGGCGGTGTGGTCCGTCGCTATGGCAGCCAGGTGACCTGGAACAACCTCGCGCGCGACCTCTCCATCGACCATCCGGCGACGGTAGCCGACTATATCGCGCTTCTTTCCCGGATGGACGTTCTCATCGTGCAACACGCCATGCGGGAGGACCGTCTCACCGCGGCGCCGAAGAAGGCGCGCAAGGTGGCGTTTACCGACCCCTTCATATTTCATGCGGTGCGGAGTTGGCTCGACCCCGTGGAAGATCCCTTTGCCAGTCAGGTCGTGCCGGCTCTGGCGGACCCCGGGTGGACGGGCAGGCTGGCGGAAGCGTGCGCCGTGGCCCACCACCATCGGCTCCACCCCACGTTCTACATCAAGGGCGACGGCGAGGTCGACATCGCTTACGTCACCGGCGGCGGGTTTCAGCCCGTCGAGGTCAAGTGGACCGGCCAAGTTCGCTCCGCAGACCTGAAGCAGGCCCGGAAGTATCCCAACATCATAGTCTGCTCGAAGTTGCCGACGGTTGACCGCCTCCACGGGTTGCCGAACGAGCTGCTCCCGTTGCATCTGCAGCGCCTGGGCGAGTCGCCGCACTATGTGACATGGTAACTCACAGACAATTGCGCAGCGAAGTGGACAAGGCCCCGCGAAGCTGTATCATGATCTGTTACAGTGCCAAGGCATTCCAGGGCCAACGCGGAAACGTCCCCGGCAAAGGAGATCCCGAGAAGCGGTATAGAAAACGTCACGCGCTATGGGACAAACTAGGGACGAGAGACACACCGATCTTTTCGGACGCTACGCCGCCGACGGCGACTGGGTCGATCGTACCGTCTTCGGACGCGTGCCGCACACGGATCGCCGCGGTTTTCTCAGGGGGGCCGGCCTCGCGGTCATGGCGACGCTGGTCGGCGCGGCGATTCCCTTCCACCGGAACATGCCGGCCGGCTTCATCCCGGAAGCCATCGCCGCCGATCCGCTGGGAATCGAGGGCAAGGACGGTCTCACCGTCCTCGGCCGTCGGCCGCTGAACGCCGAAACGCCGGCTCATCTGCTTGATGACCCGGTCACGCCGACGGCCAGGCATTTCATCCGGAACAACGGCATCGCTCCCGTGGAGATGGACCCCACCACTTGGCGTTTGCGGATAGACGGTCTCGTGCACCGGCCCATGACGCTGAGCATCGAAGACCTGAGGGAGCGTTTCGAGGTCGTGACGCGGCGGCTGACCATCGAGTGCGGCGGCAACGGCCGGGCGTTTTTCAGCCCGCGGGTGGGCGGCAACCAATGGACGCTGGGCGCGGTGGCCTGTTCGGAGTGGACGGGTGTTCGTCTTGCCGACGTCCTGAAGGCGGCTGGGGTCAAAGACAACGTCGTCTACACCGCCCATGTCGGCGCGGATACGCACGTGTCCGGCCAAAAGGGGAAGCTGCCGCTCTCCCGCGGAGTGCCTATCGAGAAGGCCATGGACCCCGGCAACCTCATCGCCTTCGGCATGAACGGCGGGCCGCTGCATCCGATGAACGGCGCGCCGCTGCGGCTGGTGATCCCGGGCTGGTCGGGTTCCTGCTCCCAGAAGTGGCTCACGCGGATCTGGCTGCGTGACGTGGTGCATGACGGACCCAAGATGACCGGGAGTTCCTACCGCGTCCCGGAACATCCCGTCGAGCCCGGCGAGAAGGTGCCGGAAAGATCCATGGCCATCATCGGCTCCATGCCGGTGAAATCCCTGATCACGACTCCGAGGACCGGGCTTTCCGTCATGGGCCGGGACCTGGCGGTGGCGGGGCACGCGTGGGCGGGTGACAATGAGGTTGCGCGGGTCGACGTTTCCATCGACTTCGGGGCTTCCTGGCAAAAGGCCGCGCTCGCGCGTCCGGCCAACCGCCATGCGTGGCGGCGGTGGTGGGCGATGCTGGAATTTCCTCGAAAGGGCTACTACGAGGTCTGGGCTCGGGCGACCGACGACACCGGAACCAGCCAGCCCTTCGCCATCGCGTGGAATCCCAAGGGATACCTCAACAACTCGATGCACCGGATCTCCGTGCGCGTGAGTTGATGAACCCTCGGGCGCGACGCGTCCTTGACTAGTCTCCTTCCCCCTTCTTCAGCGGGCTTCCCTCAAGCAGATACTCCTGCCGGGCCAGGGTCTCCGAGCGCTCTTCCTGCAGGTAGCGTTCCAGGGCCTGCCTGAAGCGCTTGTTCTGGACGTAGTGGGCGCTGTAGGTCTTGGCGGCCTCGAGGCCGCGGAGGTTCTTGAAGCTGCCGCCGGCGCCGGCCTCGAAGCGCGCCAGGGACTCGTTGATGCAGTGCTCGATAGCGCCGTAGTAGCAGACGTTGAAGTGGAGGTAGCGGTGGTCCTCGAAGGCGCCCCAGTAGCGGCCGTAGAGGGCGTCGGGGCCGCGGATGTTGAAGGTGCCGGCGATGATGCGGCCGTCGCGTTGGGCGACGACGGGGCAGATGAAGGGGTAGGGGCGCTTCAGCAGATCGTCGAAGAAGCGGCGGTTCAGGTACTGCCGGCCGTAGTAGAGGTGGTCGATGTGGTGCTTGTAGAGCTCGAACAGGGTGCGCTGGACGTCCGGAGTGATCTCGTCGTAGGGAAGGGCGCGGACGCGGATGCCCTGGTTGTCCAGCTCCCGCCGCTCGCGCTTGATCTTGTTGCGGCGATCGCTGCGGAAGGCGCCCAGGTAGTCGTCGAAGGTCCCGTAGTCACGGTTCTGCCAGTGGAACTGGAGCCCGATCTTGGGGATGAAGTCGAGGTCTTCCAGCGCCTCCATCTCTTCGCGGTCGCAGAAGTTGATGTGGATGGACGAGAGCTCATTGCCGCGGCAGATCTCCACCAGCGCGCGGCCCAGGATGGCGATGATGCCCTTGCGGTCGATGCCCGGCGCGGTGAGGAACCGCGAGCCCGCCACCGGCGTGAACGGCACGCCCACGAGCATCTTGGGGTAATACTGGATGCCCGACTGCATGGCGTAGGAGGCCCACTGGTGGTCGAAGACGAACTCCCCCATGCTGTGGGACTTGAGGTACATGGGGCAGGCGCCGAGGAGGTCCTTCCCCTTTTCGACCACGAGGTGGTGCGGCGCCCAGCCGGTCTGGTCGCAGACGCAGCCGGTGTCTTCCAGGCAGTCCAGCCAGTCCCAGCGCATGAACGGCGAGCCGTCCCGCAGCAGTGAATCCCACGCCTCCCGCGTCACCTCGTTGATGCGCCGGACGATGCGGACCGAGAGCCGTTCCTCCTCCATGGCCCCACCTTCTTGCCAGAAGGACCCCATCAGGTCTAGGTGTCTGTCTGATCATGACTCTCTTCGCTCTCAGCCTCCTCCTGGCGGCCGCCTTCGTTCATGCCACCTGGAACCTGCTGCTCAAGAAGGCCCAGGGCGGGCCGGCGTTCCAGTGGTTGTTCGGCGTGCTGTCCGTTGGCCTGTACCTGCCCGCGGTGCTGGCGTGGTGTTGGTACCGCCCGACCCACCTGAGCACGACGATGGTCGCCGTGATCGCGGGCAGCAGCGTGTTGCACACGCTCTACTACGGAGTCCTGCAGCGCGGGTACCGGGTGGGCGACCTGTCCGTGGTCTACCCGTTGGCCCGCGGCACCGGGCCTTTTCTGGCCGTTATCGGAGCGGTGCTGATTCTCGGGGAGCGTCCCACCGCCGGGGTCATGGCCGGCGGTATCCTCATCATCGCGGGCGTCTTCGTGTTGAGCGGCGCCGGCGCCTGGTCCCGGCGCGGCGCGCCGTCCGGGGCCGCGGTGACGTACGGCCTGGCCACCGGGGTGGTGATCGCGAGCTACACGCTGTGGGACAAGAACGCCGTGAGCGCAATCGGCATCGCGCCTTTGCTCCTCGACTGGGGCACCAACTGCGGGCGCACCGTCCTGCTGGCGCCCGTCGCCTGGCGCCGCCGCCCCGAGCTGCGCAACCACTGGCTGCGGCACCGCCGCGAGGCCTTGGGGGTGGCGCTGCTGAATCCCCTGGCCTACATCTTCGTACTGACGGCGCTGGAGGTCACGCCCGTGAGCCACATCGCCCCGGCCCGGGAGATCAGCATCCTCATCGGCTCGCTCATGGGGATACGCCTGCTCGGCGAGGGGAACGCGAGGGTCCGGCTGCTGGGTGCGGCCGGCATGACGCTGGGCCTGATCCTCATCGTAACGGATGGATCGATGCTCTGGCTGCCCGGCTAGCACGCATCGCGGTGGATCATCGCGGGGGGCGACCGCCGGTCGCCCCTACCTCCGCTCGGACAGGCTTCTGTCCACGTTTGCCAACTGACGGGCCGGAGGTGTCGGCGGATGGCGGAGATCACCGCCGCCGGCGCTTCTGAAAGCTCGGGTCGGGCGTGCCTTTCCAACAGCGGGCCACGAACGGGTAACCCTCGGTGATGAAGTAGGCGTAGGAGCCGTCAGGGAACTCGGCGGACCGGGTTACGGCGCCGTTGCATTCGTCCAGGTCGCCGCTGCCGGCGACGTATGCCCAATCCTCCACGAAGGCGCCGTCATGGGCGCCGTCCGGTTGATCGCCGCCCGGGCGCGCGCCGGGCTTCAACTGGTAGGAGCTCCGGACCTTCCGTACGCCGTTTCCCAGGTTGCCGGTGATCGCGTAGATCGGAAAGCCGTCCGCCGCCCAGCCGATCAGGGGCGAATGGGCGTCCGCCTTCCAGCCCAGTCGCTGCATCAGGCCCATGGGCAGCGAGTGATAGTGATAGGCGCCGCTGCGCTGAACGTGTGCATGATTGGCATCGAGCCCCAGACGTACCGCGCCTCCGAGGGCATCGTAGTTCCACCCGCCACGGCGTTGGCCGTGCCAGTATTCCGCGGTAGGCGCCTCGAACGGAACGCCGTTGACGGCGACGCCCCAGAGCCACCGGCGCGACGCCGTAGTCGCGTCCGTTCGTGCCGGTTCGGTGGTAACGGTGAACGCGTAGTCCTGCGGGGTGATCGTGTGGGGGTTGCCCCGGTTCGGGAAGGTCCCCACCGGGTGCGACGGAATGCCGTTGGAGGTGATCGTCCGGGTGGTGCCGGACACTTCGATCGACACACGTGGGGAGCCGGCTGTTTCGTTGGCGGGCACGAGGTTCACGGTGGCGCTTTCGGTCGCGGTATGAAAGCGGGGCGGCCGTCGGCCTTGCCGTTGAGCCATGACTGTCGCCGCGAACAACATCGCGGTCACGACCGCGACGATAAAGACAACCGGTTTCATCGAGATCATCGTGCTCATGCAAATTGGACTAAGCAGGGTTCCCGGGGACGGAGGTGGAGAGCAGGTTGCGGCGGAACCCGTAGGGGCGACCGGCGGGTCGCCCCTACCTTTACGGCGAATAGATCGTTCCGGCGGGTTTGTCGTAACTACGAAAAGGCGCAGCGCCGTGCCGCGTCAGGCGTTCCCGGCCAATTGCCGCAGCACGTACTCCAGGATGCCGCCGTGGCGGTGGTACGACAGCTCGGCGGGGGTGTCGATGCGGCAGGTGACCCGGAAGGTGGTCTGCTTGCCCTCGGCGCCGGTCGCGGTGACCGTGAGCTCCTTGCGCACGCTCAGGCCGTCGGCCACGCCGGCGATGTCGTAGGTCTCGAAGCCGGTGAGGCCCAGGGACTCGGCGTTCTCGCCCTTCATGAACTCCAGCGGCAGGATGCCCATGCCGATCAGGTTGCTGCGGTGGATGCGCTCGAAGCTCTCGACGATGGCGGCCTTGACTCCCAAGAGGCGCGGGCCCTTGGCGGCCCAGTCGCGGGACGAGCCGGTGCCGTACTCCTTGCCGGCGATGACGATCAGCGGCGTGCCTTCCTCCTGGTACTTCATGGCGGCGTCGAAGATGGACATCTGCTCGTTGTCGGGCTGGTGCACGGTGAAGCCGCCCTCGGTGCCCGGCGCGATCTGGTTCCTGAGCCGCACGTTGGCGAAGGTGCCGCGCATCATCACCTCGTGGTTGCCCCGGCGGGCGCCGTACTGGTTGAAGTCCTTGGGCTCCACGCCGTGCTCGGTGAGATAGCGCGCGGCCGGGCCGTTGCGCTCGATGGAGCCGGCAGGGGAGATGTGGTCGGTGGTCACCGAGTCCCCCAGCAGCGCCAGCACCCGCGCCCCCTTGATGTCCTCGGGGGCGGCCGGTTCCGCAGGGATGTCGCCGAAGAACGGGATCTGCCGCACGTAGGTGGAGTCCTCGTCCCAGGCGAACAACTCGCCCTCGGGCACCGGCATGCTCCGCCACATGTCGTCGCCCGTGAACACGTCGCTGTACTCCTTGCGGAAGGCGTCGGCGGTGACGCCCTTGGCCACTTCCGCGCGCACCTCCTCGGGGCTGGGCCAGATCTCGCTGAGCATGACCGGCTTTCCGTCGGCGTCCTCGCCGATGGGGTCGTTGTAGAGGTCCACGTCCATGTTGCCGGCGATGGCGTAGGCCACCACCAGGGGAGGGGAGGCCAGGTAGTTGGCCCGGATGCTGGGATGGATGCGGCCCTCGAAGTTCCGGTTGCCCGAGAGCACGGCGCTGGTGACGAGGTTGCCTTCCTGGATGGCGTTGTTGATGTTCTCGGGCAGCGGCCCGCCGTTGCCCACGCAGGTGGTGCAGCCGTAGCCCACCAGGTGGAACCCCAGCTCGCCCAGGGGTTCCAGCAGCCCGGTCTGGGTCAGGTACTCGGTGACCACCTTGGAGCCGGGCGCCAGGCTGGTCTTGACCCAGGGCTTGGCCTTGAGGCCGCGAGCCGCGGCCTTCTTGGCCAGGAGCCCCGCGCCCACCATCACCGACGGGTTGGAGGTGTTGGTGCAACTGGTGATGGCGGAGATCACCACCGAGCCGTGGGTGAGCTCGAAGGAGTCGCCGTTCTGCTGCACCGCCACGGTGCTGGGCGTGTCGCCGCCCTTCATGGTGGGCAGGGCCTCGGCAAAGGACTCCTTGACCCCACGCAGCGGCACCCGGTCCTGGGGCCGGCGCGGCCCCGCCAGGCTGGGCTCCACCTCGCCCAGGTCGAGCTCCAGGGTGTCGGTGAATACCGGGTCCGGCGTCTCGTCGGTGCGGAACAGCCCCTGCTCCTTGCAGTAGGCCTCGACCAGGCTGATGAGCTCGGGGCTCCGGTTGGACAGCTTCAGGTACGACAGGGTTTCGTCGTCCACCGGGAAGAAGCCCACCGTGGCGCCGTACTCCGGCGCCATGTTGCCTATGGTGGCGCGGTCCGCCAGCGCCAGGCTCGACAGCCCCGGCCCGTAGAACTCCACGAACTTCTCCACCACGCCCTTCGCCCTGAGCATCTGCACGATGGTCAGCACCAGGTCGGTAGCCGTCGCGCCCTCCGGCAACCGGCCGTGGAGCTTGAAGCCGATGACCTCGGGGATCAGCATGATGAGCGGCTGGCCCAGCATGGCCGCCTCGGCCTCGATGCCTCCCACGCCCCAGCCCACGATGCCGAGTCCGTTGATCATGGTCGTGTGGGAATCCGCGCCCACCAGCGTGTCAGGGTAGGCCAAGGCGTCGCCGTTGGACTGGGCGGTGAAAACCACCTTGCCCAGGAACTCCAGGTTGACCTGGTGCACGATGCCCGTGTCCGGCGGCACCACGCTGAAGTTGTCGAATGCCGTCTGGCCCCAGCGCAGGAATGCGTACCGCTCCTGGTTGCGTTCGTACTCGAGCTTCGAGTTGGAGGCGAAGGCCTGGAGCGAGCCGAAGTGGTCCACCTGCACGGAGTGGTCGATGACCAGGTCCACGGGCTGGAGCGGGTTGATGCGTTTCGGGTCGCCCCCCAGCCGCCGGATGCCGTCGCGCATGGCCGCCAGGTCCACCACCGCGGGAACCCCGGTGAGGTCCTGCAGCAGGATCCGCGCCGGCATGAAGGCGATCTCCTTCTCCGGCTTCGCCGTCGGGTCCCAGCCCGCCAGCGCCCGGATGTCGTCCGCCGACACGTGGTGGTCGTCCTCGCGGCGTAGCAGGTTTTCCAGCAGGATCTTGAGAGAAAACGGCAGCCGCTCCACCGGCAGCGAGGTCTCCTTCGCCAGCCCGTCGAGCCGGTAGATCTGGTAGCGGTTGCCTCCCACCTCGAGCGGCGAGGCGGTGTGAAACGTATCGATGCTCTGTGCTGCCATGGTCAGCTCCTTGGTATGGATTTCGGTTTCAGGCGGTCCGGAAGGACGCAGGCGGATGGAAGCCGCGGGGCCTTGAAACCATTCTTTCTAGCGTAACCGCTGCGGCTTGCCAAATTCGATTGTGGGGTGTTAGCCCAAAGCGACAATGTCCCCTTACCTGCAAAGCCAGGAAGTTCCCTTGCACGAAAGGAAGGGGGGCAAGGCGACGGGAGAAGGGAAGGATGGCGACCACGAGCGGCAATCTGCGCGTTGACGGTGCGCGCCTGTGGGCGAGCATCATGGAGATGGCGAAGATCGGCGCCCTGCCCGGCGGAGGCTGCGGCCGGCTCGCGCTGACCGACGACGACAAGCGCGGGCGCGATCTCTTTGCTTCCTGGTGTGAGCAGGCCGGCTGCGCGGTCACCGTGGACGAGATGGGCAACATGTTCGCGCGGCGCCCGGGACGGAATCCCGATCTCCCCCCGGTGGCCGCCGGCAGCCATCTCGACACCCAGCCCCACGGCGGCAAGTTCGACGGGGTCTTCGGGGTGTTGGCCGCGCTGGAGGCCGTGCGCACTCTCAACGACGCCGGGGTCGAGACGGAAGCGCCGATCGAGGTCATCAACTGGACCAACGAGGAAGGCTCGCGCTTCGCCCCCGGGATGATCGCGTCCGGGGTGTTCGCGGGACTGTTCGACCGGGACTTCGCCTACGGGGTCCGGAGCCCCGAGGGCGAGACCCTCGGCGACGAGCTCGCGCGTATCGGGTACAGGGGGACCGAGTCCTGCGGCGAGCACCCCCTGGGCGCCCTGTTCGAGGCCCACATCGAGCAGGGTCCGATCCTCGAGGCGGAGGGGGTCCCCATCGGGGTGGTCAGCGGCGCTCAGGGCCAGCGCTGGTACGACGTTGAGGTGCGCGGACGCGATTCGCACGCCGGTACGACGCCGATGCCCGCCCGCAAGGATGCACTGGCGGCGGCGGCGCGGATGGCGGCACGGGTCGAGGACATCGCGCTCGGCAAGGCGCCGGATGCGGTCGGCACCGTCGGTCAGTTCGACGTGAGCCCGAACTCCCGCAACACCATTCCCGGCGAGGTGCGGTTCTCGGTCGACATCCGCCATCCCGATGCCGGCGTCCTGGCCGCGATGGATGCCGAGATTCGCGATTCGTTCACCGCCATTGCCGAGCGGGGCGACGTGGAGGTGACCATCGCCCAGATCTGGGAGAAGCCTCCGATCGAGTTCGATGCCCGGTGCGTGAAAGCGGTTCGAGAGGCTGCGGCCGGGCTGGGGTATGCCCACCAGGACATCGTGTCGGGCGCCGGCCACGATGCCTGTCAGGTCTGCACGGTGGTTCCCACCGGCATGATCTTCGTGCCCTGCGAAGACGGCATCAGCCACAACGAGATCGAGAGCGCGACCCCGGAGGCTCTGGAGATGGGCTGCAACGTGCTGCTGCACGCCATGCTCGCGATGGCGGGCGGCGTGCCCGAGACTTCAGGGAGCCTCCATCCGTGATCGGAGGGGGCAGGGGGTGCAGGCCGGCCGCGGGACTTACACCGCCTGATCCCGGTGCAGTTGCGCGATGG
>JAPPNF010000110.1:15891-32798 GCA_028818755.1 Deltaproteobacteria bacterium
GTGCAGGCCGGCCGCGGGACTTACACCGCCTGATCCCGGTGCAGTTGCGCGATGGCCTCGGCGTCGTAGCCGAGCTCTTCGAGGATCGAGTCGGTGGCGCCGCCCAACTCCGGGATCGGGTCGTAGCGGGCCGGGCTGCCGGAGAGGTTGAGGGGACTGCCGATGACCGGCACCTTGCCCACGGGGGAATCCACCTCGCGGATCATCTTGCGCGCGGCCGCCTGGGGATGGGCCAGCACCTGGGCGATGCCGCGGACCTTGCCGTTGGGCAGTTCCGCCGCCTGGAGGCGTTCGAGCCAAGTCTCGCGGCCGTGCTCCAGGAAGAGCTGCTCGATGGTCTCTTCCAGCACGCCGCGGTTTTCCTTGCGCGCTTCCACGGTGGCGAAGCGGGGGTCCTTCATGAGCGAGGGACGTTCCATCACCTTGAGGCAGAAGGTCTCCCAGTCCCTGGGGGTGGCCACGGCCAGGTTCACGTACTCGCCGTCTCCGGCCAAGTAGGGTCCGTAGGGGGTGACGTAGTGGTGCCGCATGCCCACCCGGTCGGGTTCCTCGCCGCGGTGCCAGTAGTGGTGCGGGAAGTAGCCGAGCCAGGAGAGGATGCTCTCGAACATGGAGATGTCGATGACCTGCCCCTCGCCGGTCTTCTCCCGCTGGAACAGCGCCAGGACGATGGCCAGGGCAGCGTACATGCCGGAGGCAATGTCGGAGACGGACACGCCCGCGCGGGCGGGCTTGTCGGGATAACCGGTGGTGGCGATGATGCCGGCCTCGCCCTGGATGAGCAGGTCGTAGGCCTTGACGTCGCGGTAGGGGCCGTCCTGGCCGTAGCCCGAGAGCGAGCAGTAGATGAGGCGCGGGTTCAGCTCGTGGAGGGTCTCCCATCCGAGGCCCACCCGCTCGGCTACGCCCGGGGCGTAGTTCTCGAAGAAAACGTCAGTGGTCTTGGCCAGCTTGTGGAGGACCTCGAGGCCCTCGGGCTTCTTGACGTCCACCGTGAGGCTTTTCTTGTTTCGGTTGAGCCACACGTAGCCCGAGGACAGGCCCTTCACGGCGGTGTCCCAGTGGCGGATCAGGTCGCCGACGCCGGGGCGCTCGATCTTGATGACCTCGGCGCCCATCTCTCCAAGGAGGCCGGTGCCGAAAGGGCCCGCGAGCACCTGCTCGAAGGCCATGACCCGCACGCCGCTCAGGGCCAGGCCGCTACTCACCGTCGACGATCTCCGGGAAGATGTCCCGCCGGGGGGCGAACTCCTTGCGCCACACCATGACGCTGCGGGTGTAGTCGATGACCACCTTGCCTTCCTGTTGCACGCCGCGGGTGCGCACCTTGACGATGCCCCACTGGGGCTTCGACTTGGAGTCGCGCTTCTCCACCACCTCGGACTGGGAGTAGAGGGTGTCCCCGGCGAACAGCGGGTTGGGCAGGGTGATCTGGTCCCAGCCCAGCGCAAAGCCGTTCTCGCTCACGTCGGCCACGCCCATGCCGGCAACGATGGCCAGGGTGAGGGCGCTGTTGATCAGGCACTTCCCGAACTCGGTGCGCTTGCCGTACTCGTTGTTGAAGTGGATCTGGTTGCTGTTGTTGGTGAGCAGCGTGAACCAGATGTTGTCGTTCTCCGTCACCGTGCGCCCGACCCGGCACCGGTAGACGTCGCCGACGTTGAAGTCTTCGAAATAGCGGCCTTCCCAACCCTTTACGACTGCCATGAGTGATCTCCTTCCGGGGAAGAATGTTGCCGCACCCGCGAAACGTCATTACCGCGAAAGCGGGAATACAGCGGCGGGGAGGGCAACTCAGGCGTCTACCCGCCCCACGCCACCTGGATTCCCGCTTTCGCGGGAATGACGCTGCGGGTATCGTCACTTCTGCCGCAGATTAGCATATGCCACGCCGAAGAGTGAAAACCGCACCGGGACTCACCGCGCCTTGAACACGATGTCGCCGAACCAGGCGACCGCGGACTCCTGGGTGTTGTCGGTGTCGGTCATCAGGGCGACGCCGGAGATCCGCGGCGGGTCCCCGCCGAACGCCTTTCTATAGTCCTCGACGAGGTTCCGCGACTCGCCGACCCAGCGGCCAGCCTTCTCGCTGCCGCTCTGCAGCACGATCATCATCACGCGGTCGGTGTAGGGGTTGGGGACGAGGGTTCCCACCGGGCTCTTGCTTTCCCAGATGTAGGTGATGGCGCCCATGGGCGGATACTCGCCATGGGCGAGCCGCATGGCCTCGTACTTGGCCCGCTCGAAGAACCCCACCTTGTTGCTGTCGTACTTGAAGGTGATGTACAGCCGGGCAGGGTAGTCGTCGCCGTCCTTCCGGGTGACGTCACCCTTCTTCAGGATGTTCTCGACCTTCCAGCGCCACTCGATCACCGGATACCGCATCGGGTCGATGTCCACTGCGCGCACCAGTCCCGAAGCCGACCCCCGGCTCACCGCCTTGACCGCCACGACTCCGTTGTCTTCCACCAACGAGTACTGCGTATGCTTCTCGATCTTCTCGAAGGTGAGCGGGTCCCAGGAGTCCGGGAAGGGACCGCCGGCCTTCGCGGCCGAGAATTTGCCGATGTCGAGAGTGGGCGGCGACTGTGCCCCGAGGGTCGCAGCCAAATGGGTGAGGGCGAAACACACTACGGCCAAGAGGCGTAACACTAGCGCCGCCTCGCCCTTCACCGTCCAGATTCCCGCGCTCGCTGCATGAACACCGAAGGGTTTGTCTTCCAATCCGCGTAGTCGATGCGCCCGTTAGCGGTGAGCAAGTTGATCTTCTTGTCGAGGCAGGCCGCCAGTGCGGCGTCCCCGGCTCCGAGTGCGAAGCCGCCGCGTTCGCGTTTGGCGGGATCGGGGTCCCGGGCCGCTATCACCAGCGCGCCGCCCGACGCGACGCTGGCGTCACTGTTGCCGATGTTTCCCCTTGCCACCGCGTCAACCGCGCCGCCCTTCAGGGCTTCCAGCAGCTCCCCTTCCCGCGCGTAGTATATCACTCGCGGCATGGTCGAGTCCGCCGGGATGATGGATTGCCGCTCTTCCAGGCGATCCGATGCGCCGGCCGCGGTGATGAAGTAGCTCCGCCCGCCGTCGGCTACCACCACCGCTCCGTCGGCTACCACCACCCTCGTGCCGGCCGCCAGGATTCCGTTCCTGTCCGCGATGCCCGTCAGTTGCAGCAGACGCTCCTCACCGGTGGTTTCCGGAACGGCGCCGACCCGATAGGTGTCGGTCAGCATGTCATAGCCGTTGAGACGCTCCCTGTCCCCCGCGCGCACGAGCAGGGTCTGGACGAACGAGATGTGCCCTGACGTGAACACGACCACCTTCGCTCCGGCAGCGTCGCGGGTGCGGTCCTCGCGGATGGTGATGCCGCCCCCGACCACATCGAATTCCGGGCGCGCGGCCTTGAGCCAGATGCCCCTGAACGGGCCGCCGATGCCGTGGCGGGAAAAAGAAAGCCCGGCGTCTGCCATCGTCGCCAGCGCAGTCAGCAGGTCGGCCTCGTAGCCGCGATGAGCATTGAACCCGGAGGAGCCGGGCACGCGGTCTTCGCTGTAGCTGACGGGCTTGAAGTCGGAATAGAAACCCACGTTGAGAACACGGTTGCCGTCCGTGCACGTAGCTGCTCCCGTCCCGGCGCCAGCCAGGACAGCCGTCGCGAACGCCGCAACTCCGACCATGAACGCAAACCCGCTCACAAACATGCCTCCTGCCTGTTGGTGCAATGTCCTGTCAAAATGCAACAGTGTCCCGTTTCCTCACAAACACTGTTCTTGTCCTACGAGACATGGGCCGGTCGAAATTGGCATTCGTATCCCCACTCTGTATAGTACCGCACACCCATGATGGATTTCACCCTGACCGACGACCAGGTGCAGCTCCGGGAGGAGATCCGCAAGGTCTGCCAGGACTTTTCCGACCCTTACTGGCGGGAGGTGGACGCCAGGGGCGAGTACCCCGAGGCGTTCGTGCGCAAGCTCACGGAGCTGGGCTGGCTGGCGGCGCTGATCCCGGAGGAGTACGGCGGCATCGGGCTCGGCATCACCGAGGCGAGCATCATCCTGGAGGAGATCAACCGCTGGGGCGGCAACGCCACCGCGTGCCACGCGCAGATGTACACCATGGGCACGGTGCTGCGGCACGGCAGCGAGGAGCAGAAGCGGCGCTACCTGCCCGGGGTGGCCAGCGGTGAGATCAGGCTCCAGGCGTTCGGGGTCACCGAGCCGGACTCCGGCACCGAGACCACCCGCATCCGCACCACCGCCATGCGCAAGGGCGACCGCTACGTGGTCAACGGGCAGAAGATCTTCATCTCCCGGGTGCTGCAGTCGGACCTGATGCTGCTGCTGGCGCGGACCACGCCCTACGACGAGCTCGAGGACAAGACCCGCGGGTTGTCGGCGTTCCTGGTGGACCTCAGGGAAGCCGGGGACGCCTTGGAAGTGAAGCCCCTGGACATGATGATCAACCATCACACCAACGCGCTCTTCTTCTCCGACCTGGAGGTGCCGGCGGAGAACCTCATCGGCGAGGAGGGCATGGGCTTCCGTTACATCATCGACGGCTGGAACGCCGAGCGCATCCTGATCGCCGCCGAGGCGGTGGGTGACGGGCGCTGGTTCGTGGACCGGGCTTCACGTTACGCCGGCGAGCGCGAGGTGTTCGGCCGGCCCATCGGCGCCAACCAGGGCATCCAGTTCCCCATCGTCCAGGCCTACGCGCACATCGAGGCGGCGGACCTGGTGCGCTGGCAGGCGGCCTCGAGGTTCGACCGCGGCGAGCGCTGCGGCGCCGAGGCCAACATGGCCAAGCTGCTGGCCTCGGAGGCCTCGTGGGAGGCGGCCAACGCCTGCATGACCACCCACGGCGGCTACGGGCTGTCGGTGGACTACGACGTCGAGCGCAAATTCCGCGAAACCCGGCTCCTGACTATCGCGCCAGTGAGCAACAACCTGGTGCTGGCCTACCTGGGGCAGCACGTGCTGGGGATGCCGCGGTCCTACTGAAACAAATGACCATGGACTTACAACGTTCCTGGATGTTCGTGCCGGGTCACCGGCAGCGGATGATCGACAAGGCCCTGGGGCTGGACGCCGACGCCCTCATGCTGGACATCGAGGACGGCGTCGCCCCGGCGGAAAAGGACCAGGCGCGCCAACTCATCGGCGAGGCCCTGGGCCGGGAGCGGGGACCCCGGGAACCGTTGCGGTACGTACGCATCAACGCCATCGGCCATCAGCGCATGGAAGATGATTTGGCCGCGGTTCTGCGCCCGGGACTGGACGGCTTGGTCCTGCCCAAGGTGGAATCGCCGGAAGAGATCGCCACGGTGGAGTCGCTGGTCGCGGAGCACGAGGCGGCCTGCGGCGCGACGGTGAAGCTCCTGGTGGCCATCGAGAGCCCCAGGGGGCTTCTGGCGGCGCCGGCCGTCGCCGCGTGCTCGCCCCGGGTCGTCGGGCTCATGTTCGGCGCGGAGGACTTCGGCCGCGAGTTGGGTCTGCCCACCTCCCGCGAGGGGGAGGCGCAGGAACTGCTTTACGCGCGTTCGGCGCTGGTGGTGGCCGCGGCGTCGGCCCATGTCCAGGCGGTGGACGGGGTATGGGTGGATCTTCAGGACCCGGAGGGTTTGGAGCGCTTCGCGAGACAATCGCGGCGCCTGGGCTTCACGGGCATGTCGTCCATCCATCCGTCCCAGATCGCACCCATCAACACCACCTTCAGCCCGGGACCGGACGAGATCGAGTATGCCCGCAAGGTCATCGAGGCCTACGAGGAGGCCGCCGCCCGGGGCGACGGCTCGGTGGCGTTCGGCGGCCAGCTCATCGACCGTCCCATCATCGAGCGGGCGCGCCGCACCCTGGAGCTGGCCGAAGCCCTGGCCGGCGCATGAGGTGCACGCGGTTCGACGCCAGCCGTCGAGAGACGTGTAGGGGCGGGTTTCAAAACCGCCCGCGCACGGCTACAAAGAATTTCGGACTATGCCCAAGGTAGAGAACGCCGAGAATCTGCGCTGTCTGACTGCCACGAACCCCGGGTACATGACCCTACGGGGTACCAACCAGTATCTCCTGGGCAACCGGGACATCACCGTCATCGACGTCGCCCTCGGCTCGGATGAGAACATCGAGGGGCTGCTGGCGGAGATGGAGGCACTGGGCGGCACGCGTATCGCCCGCATCCTGCTCACCCACATCCACATGGACCATTGCGGCGGCGCCCTGGCGCTCAAAGAGCGGACCGGCGCTGAAGTCGGTATCTCCCGGGTGCGCGCGGGCCATCTGGGCGGCGAGGACTTCACCTACGACGAAGGCGACCGCATTCCCTATGACGGCGGCGAGCTGGAGGTGGTGTTCACCCCCGGACACGAGGCCGGGCATTGCTGCTTCTACGAGCGCAAGCGCAAGATTCTCTTCTCGGGAGACCACATCCTGGGCAAGGGGACCACGGTGGTGCCCGCAGGCGAGGGGAACATGGTCCACTACATGGAGTCGCTGGAGAAGCTCCTGTCGCTGGACATCCACCTGCTGCTGCCGGGGCACGGCCCGTTCGTGACCGAGCCCATGGCCAAGATCCGTGAGTACATCGACCACAGGTTGATGCGCGAGGAGCAGATCCTGCAGGGCCTGCGCGAAGGACGCCATTCCATCGCCGACCTCGTGGCGGTCATCTACGTGGACTACCCGCCGGCGCTGATGCGCGTGGCCCACTCGTCCGTCGAAGCCCACCTGTTGAAGTTGATCGCGGAGGAGCGGGTGCACCGGGAAGGAGAACGGTACTTCCCGACAAGCCCTCCCTCCGCTTAAACCTTGTAAATCGGGCATCAAAATCGGGCATCATAGTGCCCGATTTACAACCATCCCCCGGGTTCCAATTGGCCTCCGAGGCAGGGGAAGCGGCTTGACGTTGCGTCTTCACCGCTTCGGTCGCCGGGGTCACTGCCCGGCCACCGCCGGCCACACCTCCACGAGCACCACGGGCAGTCCTTCCCGGGACAGGCGGGCGCCGTATTCCCTGGCCGCGTCCTCGCCGGCGAAGGTTCCGAGGCGGACCCGGTAGTATCCTTCGTGGGGCTCGATCACCACCGGCCTGTCGTGCCGGCTCTCGAGGCGGGCCTTGAGTTCACGGGCCTTGTCCAGGTCCGAGAACGCACCAACCTGCAGGGTGTAGTCCAGACGCTCCGGGATGGCCGTCAGCGGGTATCCGCCGGTATCCACGACGTCGACGCGCACCGGCGCCGTTCCCGGCCGGATCATGTCCACCGCCTGGGCCGCGGCGTACGAGAGGTCGATGATTCTGCCCTTGGCGAAGGGGCCCCGGTCGTTGATCAGCACGGTTACGGTCTTGCCGTTGGCGAGGTTGGTGACCACCACGCTGGAGCCCAGCGGCAGGGTCTGGTGGGCGGCGGTCATGGCGTACTGGTCGTAGACGGTCCCGCTGGTGGTCTTCTTTCCGTGGAACCCCGGCCCGTACCAGGACGCGATGCCTTCTTGCGATAGCGGTACGGACGGCGGCGTGGGAACGCGGGGCGGCGCCGGCGGCTTCGACGGGGCGCATGCGGAGAGCAGCAGCAGGAGCACGGCGGCAACCCGTGACAGGGAGCCGGCGGCCTGCCGCCAAGGTCGTGCGGGAACCATCGACGCTTGATTATACCGCAATACCCGCCGCATGGAAGCGGCGCCTGACGGCGGGACGTTCCCGTTTACGGAGCGGAGTGAATTGTGGTAATTTTCCGTCATGTCCGGACACTCGAAGTGGAGCACCATCAAGCACAAGAAGGCGGCCAAGGACGCCAGACGGGGCAAGCTCTTCACCAAGTTCATCAAGGAGATCACGGTGGCGGCGCGCATGGGCGGAGGAGACGTGGCGAGCAACCCGCGCCTGCGCACGGCGGTCCAGACGGCCCGTGACAACAGCATGCCCAACGACAACATCGAGCGCGCCATCAAGAAGGGGACCGGCGAGCTCGAAGGGGTGTCCTACGAGGAGGTCAGCTACGAGGGCTACGGCCCCGGCGGCGCGGCCTTCCTGGTGCAGGTCCTGACCGACAACCGGAACCGCACGGTGTCGGACATCCGGCGGCTGTTCAACAAGCACGGCGGAAGCCTTGGCGAGACGGGCTGCGTGGCCTGGATGTTCGACAACAAGGGCCTCATCGTCGTGTCCAAGGAGGCGGCGGAGGAGGAGACGCTGTTGGGGCTGGCGCTGGAGGCGGGCGCCGAGGACGTCACCGAGAGTGACGACGTGTTCGAGGTCGTTACCCAGCCAGAGGACTTTGCCGCGGTGCGGGAGAGTCTGGAGAACGGCAAGATCCCGGTGCTCTCGGCAGAGGTGACCATGATCCCCAAGAGCACGACGACGCTGGGCGAGAAGGAGGCCGTGCAGACCCTCAGCCTCACCGAGGACCTCGAGGACCTCGACGATGTCCAAAGCGTCGCGGCGAACTTCGACATCCCCGACGAGATCCTCGAGCAGGCCGGCTGACGCCGCCGGAGAAGGAAAGATCGAAACCATCCTGGGCATAGACCCTGGAACCCTCAAGACCGGCTGGGGCGTGATCCGGGCGGACGGAACCCGCCTGCGACACGTCGCCCACGGCACCGTGCGAACCTCCCCAAGCCAATCCCAGGACCGGCGCCTCCAGCGGATATTCACGGAGCTGGTCAAGGTCATCCGGGAGCACGAGCCCATGCACGTCAGCGTGGAGAAGGTCTTTCTGGCACGCAACGTCCAAAGTGCGCTCAAGCTCGGCCAGGTGCGCGGGGTTGCCCTCCTGGCCGCGGCCGAACGGAATGTCGCCGTGTCCGAATACAGCGCCAACCAGATCAAGAAGGCGTTGACCGGGTACGGACACGCGGCCAAGGGCCAGATGCAGCAGATGGTGGCGGCCATCCTGGGGCTGGCGGACAAGCCCGCGGAGGATGCGGCGGACGCCCTGGCGGCCGCCATATGCCACGGCCACCTGTGGGCCTTCCGCACCAGCGTTCCGGCCGCGGCCGGCGGCAGGGGGAGAAGCTCCCGCGGGTTGCGCTGGCCCGCGGATGCCGTCCCCGGCGGCAAGATCTGAAGGATGCGGGCCTTCCGAGGACCCGCCGGCGAGAAGCATCGTTGAACCACCCCGAGTCCCGTCGTGATCGCTAAGGTTCGCGGAATACTGGACCACAAGGCGCCGGGCGAGGTCATCGTGGACGTCGGCGGCGTGGGCTACCAACTGTTCACGGCCCTCAGCGTCTTCTACCGGTTGCCGGAGGTGGGAGAGCCGGTGACGCTGCTGGTGTACACCCACGTGCGGGAAGACGCCCTCCAGTTGTTCGGGTTCTTCGATCCGGTGGAGAAGCAGGCGTTCGTGCTGCTGACCGGGGTGTCGGGGATCGGCCCCCGGCTGGCCCTCAACGTCCTTTCGGGGATGGCCGCGGAAGAGCTGCTGCGCGCTCTCAGGGACGGCGACGTGGCCCGGCTGGTGTCGATTCCCGGGGTCGGCAAGCGCCTGGCGGATCGCATGATCGTCGAGCTGCGTGATAAGATAGACACGCTTCCCGAAGCCGCTCCGGAGACGCCCGCCGCTCCGGGCATCCGCGGCGACGCACTGTCGGCGCTGGTGAATCTCGGCTACCGGCGCGCCGATGCCGAGCGGGCCGTGCGCCAGGTCTTGGGACAGGGAGCCGCCGAGCTGGAAACGGTGCTGAAGGAAGCCCTGCGCGTGCTCAGCCTGTAGCGGAGCGTCAGGCACAGCGGAACCGCCCTCATGGAAAACAGGACCATCTCGCCCACCGGGACCGAGGACGACGTCCTCTACGATTCAAGCCTCCGGCCCCGGCGGTTCAGCGAGTACTTCGGACAGGAGAAGGTCAAGGCGAACCTCGCCGTGGCCATCACCGCCGCCAGGCGCCGCGGCGACGTCCTGGACCATCTCCTGTTCCACGGCCCTCCCGGTCTGGGCAAGACCTCCCTGGCGCATCTCATCTCCCGGGAGATGGAGGTGGACATCCGGCCCACCTCCGGGCCGGTGGTGGAGCGCCCCGGAGACCTCGCAGCCCTGCTCACCAATCTCGACTCCGGAGACATCCTGTTCATCGACGAGATCCATCGCCTGAACCACGTCGTGGAGGAGGTGCTGTACCCGGCCATGGAGGACTTCCAGGTGGACGTGATGATCGGGCAGGGGCCCGGCGCCAAGTCCATCAAGCTGGATCTCAAGCGCTTTACGCTCATCGGCGCCACCACCCGTTCCGGCCTGCTGACCCCCGCCTTGCGCAACCGCTTCGGTGCCGTGTTCCGGCTGGACTTCTACGAGCCCGAGGTGCTGGCCAGGCTGCTCGCCCGGTCGGCGGCGCTCCTGGGCGTGGGCGGCGATGAACCGGGCTTCATGGAGATCGCCCGCCGCTCCCGCGGTACGCCGCGCGTCGCCAACCGGTTGCTGCGGCGGGTCCGGGACTACGCGGAAGTCCACGGCGAGGGACGGGTGACCCGGCCGGTGGCGTGCAAGGCGCTGGAGATGCTGGAGGTGGATGAACAGGGCTGCGACAAGATGGATACGCTCATTCTCACCACCATCATCGACAAGTTCGACGGCGGGCCCGTGGGGTTGGATACGCTTGCGGCTGCCATCGGCGAAGAGAGAGGCACCATCGAGGACGCCTACGAGCCGTATCTCATCCAGGCGGGCTTTCTGGAGCGCCGGCCCCAGGGCCGGGTGGCCACGCCGGTGGCCTACCGGCATCTCGGACGGTCCCAGTCCGCGTCGCGGGTGGACCGCGAGAAGCGGCAGAAACGGCTCCTGTAGGCGGAGCGGCAGCGCGTCATTTCCTTTGTGCTTTACTTCCGGAAGCGATAGAACGATTGTGGGGGAACGCCGCTTTGGCCACTCCAGCCAACACCGTCAAGACCAACGAAGAGCCGTCGGATTCGCTTCGGTCCGCGGAACGGAAGCGGCGCAGGCGCGAAGGGTGGGTGATCCTCATCGCCGCCCTGATGATCCTGCTGTTCGCGTTCTTCGAAGAGCTCCTCCCCGACGTCCCGGCGGACTACGCCCTCACCAGCAACATCGCGTTCTTCCTGCTGGTCAACATCAACATCATCCTGCTGGTGCTGCTGGTCTTCCTGGTGTCGCGGAACCTCCTCAAGCTCGTGCTGGACCGGCGGCGACGGATCCTCGGCTCCCGGCTTCAGGGCCGGCTCGTGGTGGCTTTCGTCGGCATCTCGCTGGTGCCCACCTTGATGCTGTTCTTCATCGCCGAGAGCCTAGTGACGCGCTCCGTCGACAAGTGGTTCGACTCTCAGATCGTGAACGCACTCAGGGGCTCGCTGGACATCAGCCAGACCTACTACCAGAACTCCGCCAACAACGCGCTCTTCTTCGCCCGGCAACTGAGCCAGCGCATCGGTGACCAGGAACTCCTCGAGGCGAAGAAGGCCGAAGGACTCAAGCGTCTCGTGGAGGACAAGCAGCGGGAGTACAATCTCGGCACGGTGGAGATCTACAAGCCCGACCGGACCGCGTTGGTGAAGGCCTTCAATGACCAGGTGCCCACCGGGGTCACGGTCAGCCCGCGGGAGGATTTCCTGAACAGCGCCCTGCGGGGCCTGGAGGTTACCCGGACCCAACCGCTGGGCGAGGGGGACGTGCTGCGCGGAGCGGTGCCGGTGTACGGCGACGGCCGCAGGATCATCGGCGTCGTGGTGGTGGACTATTTCGTGCCCAAGAGCATCAGCAAGAAGGCGCAGCAGATTTCCCGCTCGTACGAGGAGCACAAGCACCTGGCCATTCTCGCGGAGCCGGTGAAGACGACCTACATGCTGACCCTGCTCCTCATCACCCTGGTCATGATCTTCGCGGCGACCTGGTTCGGCCTGGCCCTTGCCAAGGGCATTACCGTGCCCATCCAGCAACTGGCGGAAGGCACGCACGAGGTGGCGCACGGCAACCTCGACTACCGCATCGATGCCAGCGGCGACGACGAGATCGGCACGCTGGTGGCGTCCTTCAACCAGATGACCGCCGATCTCAAGCACACCAACTCGGAGCTGGAACATCGGCGGCAGTACATGGAGACCCTGCTGGCCAACATCACCGCGGGAGTGATCTCGGTGGACGAGTCCGGCACGGTGACCATCGTCAACAAGGCGGCCGAGCAGACCCTCGGCATACAGGCGTCGGACGTGATTCGCCGGCACTACGAGGAGGCGTTGCAGACTCCGCGGTTGCAGCCGCTGCTGGAGGTGATCGAGCAGGTGAAAACCGGCGTGGAGGTGGAGCGCGGCGTCCGCCTTGGAGGTCCGGACGGCGACCTCACCCTGATGACCGCGGCCGCCAGCCTCCGGGACGACGACGGCAGGACGCTCGGCATCATGGTGTTCATGGAGGACATCACCGAGATTCAGAAGGTCCAGCGCGTGGAGGCGTGGCGCGAGGTGGCGCGCCGCATCGCGCACGAGATCAAGAATCCGCTGACGCCGATCCAGCTCTCGGCGCAGCGCCTGCGCAAGCGCTACGAGAACGTCCTGGACGGCGACGGAGCGGTCCTCGACAAGTGCACCTCCACGATCATCCGGCAGGTGGACGAGCTCAAGACCCTGGTGAACGAGTTTCAGAACTTCGCGCGGCTGCCCACCGCGGAGCTCTTGCCGGACGACCTCAACGACGTGGTGCGCGAGGCCCTGTTCCTGTTCAAGGAGGGGCACCGGGACGTCGAGTTCGACTTCTCGGAACAGCCGTCGATTCCGCCCGTCGAGCTGGATCGGGAACAGATCAAGCGCGCCCTGTTCAACCTGCTGGACAACGCCGTGGCGTCGCTGAACGGCAAGGGCCGCATCGAGATCGCCACCCGGTTCGACGAGACCTTCGGCATGGTGCGATTGGAGGTGGCGGACGAGGGCGAAGGCATCGCGCGGGAGGACCGGGGCCGCGTCTTCGAACCCTACTACTCCACCAAGAAGGACGGCACCGGACTCGGCCTGTCCATTGTCGGGACCATCGTGGCCGATCACCGGGGATACGTTCGCGTCCGTCCGAACCAGCCTCGCGGCACGCGTTTCATCATGGAGTTCCCGGCGACGGCGCAGGCGGAAATGCCGGACGTGCGCACCAGCGAAGCGTCCTGACCCGGAAGCGCTCTCGAGGCTCCGGTAATCCGGGAGCGGGCGGCGCATGGAGGACTCAGACAGAATGAAATCGGCGCAAAGGACCGTGTTGGTCGTGGACGACGAGGACGTCATCCGGGAAACCGTGCGGGAGATTCTCACCGACGAAGGCTACCGCGTCATCGCCGCCCTGGACGGGTCGGAGGTCATGAGCATGGTGGCCAGGGAAGACCCCGACGTGGTTCTGCTGGACGTTTGGATGCCCGAGAGGGACGGGATCGTGCTTCTCAAGGAAATTCGGCGGGAGCGTCCGGAGGCCCGTGTCATCATGATCTCCGGCCATGGCAGCATCCACACGGCGGTGACGGCGACCAAGCTCGGAGCTTTCGACTTCATCGAGAAGCCGCTTTCCCTGGACGGCCTGCTGGCCGCCATCAAGCGTGCCTGCGGCGACACGAGGCGCGAGGCGCCCGCGAGCGAAGAAGGCTTTCGGTTGGCGGAGAGCGGGGTCATGTCCTACCCGGTGGGGGCCGCCGCGAGCGGCGGGGGCGTGCCGCAGAAGACCCTCAGAAAAAGCGTGGTGGCCTGCGGGCTGGGGCTTCATTCGGGCGTCAGCACGGGCGTCATCCTGCACCCGCTGCCGCAGAACAGCGGCATCCATTTCGGCGGAATCTCCAGCGATGCCACGGTTCCCGCCCACCTGGACTACGTGCGTTCCACGGACTTCGCCACCTCGTTGCAGCGCGAAGGCGTGGTGGTGGGAACGGTGGAGCACCTGCTGGCGACGCTGCACTCGTACGGCATCACGAACCTCTTGATCAAGATGTATGGCGAGATCCCTATCATGGACGGGTCCGCCATCGAGTTCTGCCGGTTGATCGAGGAGGCGGGCGTGACGGAACAGCAGGGCGAAAACGCGGAGATCGTCATCGACCGGACCCTTCGGGTCGCCGGAGAGGGAGAGGAGGAGATCGTCATCGAGCCCGCGGACAGCTTCACCGTCCACTACCGGCTGCAGTACCCGAGCCCCGTCGGAACCCAGGAGTACACGTACGTCTACAAGGGAGCGGATTCATTCCGTGACGAGATCGCGCCGGCGCGGACTTTCGGCTTCCTGCGCGATTTCGAGAAGCTCGAGCGCATGGGCCTGATCAAGGGCGGCCGCCTCGGCAACTGCATCCTGGTGGACGACGAAAGGGTCATCAACACCGAGTTGCGGTTCGACGACGAGTTCGCGCGCCACAAGATCCTCGATATCGTCGGGGACTTTTCGCTCATCGGCCGCCCCGTGCGCGGCCGCGTGACGGCGAAGATGACCGGTCACGCCGACAACATCGCGCTGTTGCGGCAGGTGGCGGAGATCTACTGCCCTTCGGAGCTACCCGCCGCCGAGGACGACCCTCCGGCCTGGGATCCGCCGTCTCCCTGACCCGTCCCGCGCTACCCCGCGTCGAGCCCCAGCCCGCGGGCGTATGAGGCCGGCAACCGCGTCACCTTGCGGTCGCGGTTGAGGCAGGCGTGCTTGGTCCACCCTGACGCGAGGGTGACGCGGTCCGTTTCCAGGCCGATCCAGTAGTTGAACCGAAGCGCCACGCGGCCGAGGGATTCGACGGTGGTCTCGATCCGCAGCAGGTTGTCGTAGAGCGCCGGCCTGCGATAGCGGCACTGCACTTCGGTGACCGGGAAAAAGATTCCCTCTCGTTCCGCGCGCTCGTACGGCACTCCCGCCTGACGCATGAACTCGGTCCGGCCGATCTCGAACCAGCGCAGGTAGTTGGCGTAGTAGGCCACCCCCATCTGGTCCGTGTCGCCGTAGATGACACGATAGGCGGTTACGTTCTTCACCGGCTGCGTTCAGTCGTCGGCTTTCCCGCCCAGCGGGTTGGTTTGGTTGAAGTCCCAGCGGTCACGGCTGGCCACCTGGACGTCCAGGGAACCGTCGCCCCGGATGACATGGAAGGTGATGATGTCCCCGGCGTGCTTCTTCCACAGCTCGCGGTAGAGTTGGGGCCGCGTCTGCACCTCCTGGCCTTCCACCGTGAGGATGATGTCGCCCTGCTGCAGGCCGGACTTTTCCGCCGGTCCCGACGGCGTCACCCCGGTGACCAGCACGTGGCCGCCCAGGGCCTGAGGATAGAAACCGAGCCAGGGGCGGGGCGGCCGGCTGCGCACCCGTCCGAACTGCTTCAACTCGTCCGCGTCCCGAAGGTAGTACTCCACCGGGATGGCCATCGTGAACTTGCCGATGTCGTTGAGGTTGAGAGAAACCACTCCCATGAGGCGTCCACGGGAGTCGGCCAAGGTGCCGCCCCCGAAGCCCGGATTGAAGGCGCTCACGCGAATGGACCGTTCAAGCAGGTATTCCCATTGTCCGTCGTAACCCTCGAGGGAGGTGACCATGCCGTCGCTGACCCGCCGGGATTGCTGTCCGCTGCTGGCGACCATGAACGCGGGCTGGCCGATGGTGACGGATTCCGCCGGCCGCAGGAAGGGCAGGTCGGCGGCGTCGATGTTGACCAGGGCAAGACCGCTGTCGAAGTCCTGCGCGGTGAGGCGGCCCGGGTACTGCTTGCCGTCGGACAGCGTCACGGTGATGGCTTCGGCGCCGTTGACGACATAGTTGACGGTGAGGATGGTGCCCGTGGAATCGACGAGAGTGCCCGAGCCCATGCGCTCGGTCCCCAGGTTCCGGGCGGACGGATGATCCGACGGCACCCGGGTGCTGAGGTCCACCGTGGCCAGCAGAACGGCGTGCAACAATCCCAGCCGCGCGTTCATGCCCCGCCTCCACAAGACCTCAGTGCCCGGACGGCGACGCCCGGGCGCCGCCAGCGTTCCCGCCGTCCACGATGATCCACTAAACCCGCGTGATCCGGAAAACCCACGGCCTCATGCGTTAACAGAAACGGTCCGGGTTCACAAGGTACGGACCGCCTGGCCGGGGATCCCGCATTGACAAGGGCGGCGTTTGCCCGCTATGAAAACGTGACTGGAGCCGTCGTGCGAATTCCCCTCAACCGGATCGACGCCGTACCCCGGGAAAGCCGGTTCTCCGAGACACCCGAGATCGATGCGGCGGCTGTCTCGCCGGTTCGCTTTCCGTCGCCGGTCGACGTCAACGTGACCTACTACCGGTCGGGCCGGGAGATTTTCTTCCATGGCGGCCTCAAGGGGGAGGTGGAAGGCGACTGCAGCCGTTGCCTGGAGAGCTTCCCGTTCGTGATCGAAAAATCCTTCGACTTCGTGTTGACCCCGGACCCCCTTCCGACTAATAAAAACATGGAACTCACGGCGGACGAAATGGGTTTGAGTTTCTACTCCGGGGAGGATATAGACCTCTCGCCCTACGTCCGCGAGCAGACCCTGCTCGCCCTGCCCCTCCGGCCGCTGTGCAGCGAGAGCTGCCGTGGCCTGTGCCCCGGTTGCGGTGCCGAGTTGAACCGGATTTCCTGCGGGTGTACGTCGCCGGGGGACCCCCGCATGGCCATATTCCGTAACCTCCGGCTGGACCGGTAGAGCCGGCGAGTCGGCAGCGACCAACAAACAGTCAGGACGGAACCAAGAGATGCCCGTACCCAAGAGAAGAACCTCCAACAGCAAGAGAAACAAGCGCCGAGCCCACGACGCCATCACCGCACCCCAGTGGATCACGTGTTCGCGCTGCGGTGAAGCGACCTTGAGGCACAGAGCCTGTGCCAGTTGCGGCTACTACAAGGCCCGGTCCGTGACACCCGGCGAGGAAACCTGAGTGTCCTGTCCGGTCAGTTCGCGTAACAATCTGCTTGTCTTTTTCGCCGTCGGCTGCGTTGCTCTTCCTCGCGTGGTGCCTGCCACTGCTC
>JAPPNF010000173.1 GCA_028818755.1 Deltaproteobacteria bacterium
GCGGGATTCGCACCCGCTGAGAGATGGTGCCTTTCCACGGCACGCTGTTGACCATGTGTTGATTGTTCCCGAGTGAATCATCGGGTCCTCCAAGAGGAACATTTTCTTCTCTGTATTCCGCAAGTTACGGGAGGCGGACCGTAGGACATACGCTACACAGTCAAGTTTGAAACCCGCCCCTACGAATCATCGTGCCCTAGTGACAGGCCTTGCGCACTTGCTGGCGTTTCATACGTTACCGGCCGCCCGGTCTGCGCCACGTGCCGGCTTGCAGGTGCCTGCCGATCTCCTCGCCCACCCGTACCGCCGCCGCGGTCATGATGTCGAGGTTTCCGGCGTATGGCGGCAGGTAGTCCGCGGCCCCCTCCACTTCCACGTACACGGTTACCTTCTGCTTTCCCCCGGGGACGTCCTCGATCAGCGGCTCGGCCCGCAACCGGTAGCCGGAAACGTACTCCTGTATCCGCGCCACCATGTCCGCGAGGGCCTTGCGGATGCTCTCGGGATCGGTCGGCTTGAGCATGCCGTACACGGTGTTGCGCATGAGGATCGGGGGCTCCGCCGGGTTGAGCACGATCACCGCCTTGCCCTTGGCGGCGTTGCCGATCTTCTCCAAACCCCGAGCCGTCGTATCGGTGAACTCGTCGATGTTCTGCCGGGTGCCCGGTCCGGCGCTCTTGCTGGCGATGGTGGCGACGATCTCCGCGTACTCCACGGGAGCGCATTGGCCCATGGCGCTCACCAGCGGCACCGTGGCCTGTCCGCCGCAACTCACCAGGTTGACGTTGGGCTCGCCCACGTGGGCGTCGAGGTTGACCAGCGGGATGACATAGGGCCCCACCGCTGCCGGGGTCAGGTCGACGGCGACCTTGCCGGCCTTCTTTAGAAGCGGCGCGTGCGCGGCGTGGGCCCTGGCGGTGGTGGCGTCGAAAACGATCTCGAACTCGTCCACGTGCTCCAGCAATCCGTCGATGCCCTCGTGGGTCGCCGTCAGCCCTTCCTGACGCGCCCGGGCGAGGCCGTCCGACTCCGGGACGATGCCGGCCATCACCGTGGGACGGATGACGTTGCTGCGCAGCAGCTTGTACATGAGGTCCGTGCCGATGTTGCCGGAACCCAGAATCGCGGCGCCGGTCTTCTCCATGCGCCTGTCCTCCCTTGTCTCGTGTCCCGATACTCGCGCCGCGATGCGCGGGTCGCCGTTGCCGGCAAGACGCCCCGCCGCCGACCACGCCCTACACAAACCGCGTGGATACGGTCCCCAGGCCGTCGAACGCCACTTGAATGTCGTCGCCCTTGCCCACGTCCACGGCGGCGGAGACGGCCCCCGGCATCACCACCTCGCCCGCCTCCAGCGCCACGCCGTACGCGCCGATGGCATTGGCCAGCCATGCCACCGCGTTGGCCGGATGTCCCAGGGCGGCGGCGCCCGCCCCGGTCTGCGCCACTTCGCCGTTCTTTTCCAGCACCATGCCCACCAGCCGCAGATCCACTTGGTGCACCTGCCTGGGCGTGTTGCCGAGCACGATGCGCGCCGACGAGGCATTGTCGGCGATGGTGTCGCACAGCTTGATCTTCCAGTCACGGATGCGGCTGTCGATGATCTCTATGGCGGGCACGACGAAACGGGTGGCCGCCAGCACCTGCATGGCGGTGACGCCCGGTCCCTTGAGCGGGCGCTCCATCACGAATGCGATCTCGGGCTCCACCTTGGGCTGGATCAACTCGCCCGTGTCCATGCGGACCTCGTCCTCCAGCACCATGGTGTCGAAGATGTGGCCGTAGTCCGGCTGGTCCACGCCGAGCATCCGCTGCATGGCAAGGCTGGTGAGGCCGATCTTCTTGCCGACGACCTTCTCCCCCGCCGCCTTCCTGAGCTCGACGAGCGCGAGCTGGACGCGGTACGCCGAAGCCACGTCGATACCTTCGTGGGTCACGGTCAGGGGATCGAGCACGCGGCGCTCCCTCTCGGCCGCGAGGAGGCCCTTCGCGATCTTTCGAACCGTCGCCTGGGTAAGCCGTGCCAAGTCCGCCTCCTTCCCGTGAACCCGAGCGATCCTAGACCATCTCCTCCAGCAACCGCCCGTACCCCATCACCGACTCGTTGACGTGAAGCCTCTTCTGGATGGCCCACACCCGAGCCGGGACCGGATGCACCACCGGCACCTGCAGGTCCTGTTCCAGGAGCTCGATGATGTCCAGCGTGCGCCAGCCGGAACCGAGCATGTAGATGGCGTCCGCGCCCTTGTGCTTGAGAAAGAGGTTGCGCGTATGAGCATAGACCTCCTGCCCGGCGAGCTTGCCCACGTCCTCGAAGTCCACCGGAATGCCCTCCATGGCCAGCACCTCGAACCCCGCCTCCACGAAATACCTGGCGAAGGTCTGGTTGATCTTGCCGGTGAAGTAGGTGACGCCGAGTATCTTCCTGGCCTTGAGCGCCTTCAGGGCCTCGATCTGGGTCTGGCCCGCGGTGACCATCGGGATCTTGTACTTCCGCTCCCAGGCCCTGATGGTGCGCCGCTCGCCCTTGACGCCCTGGAACATGAAGGGCGGCGCGCCCTCGGGATGGATCAGGTCCACTCCGTAGCCGGCAAGCTGGGCCACCCGCTCCTCGTAGGCCTTCATGGCCTGCTGGAACTCGTCCGCGGTGCCGCGCTGGAAGCCGATGAAGAGCGGTATGATTCCGATGCCCTCGGGCATCATGCGGATGAACTCCTCCAGCGACCCGGGCCTCATGGTGGGCTTGACCACGCCGACAGTGCCGCGCCAACTCGTATACGCCATTCACGACTCCTTGTGCGTTGGGAACCAGGATGTCTCGGACGCTAGTGTCCGGTCCGGTTAATTAGCACGATAATCTGCGGGTCTTTTGTGCTTTGAGATAGAAATTTAGCCTGTTTATCAATGTATTATGGATATTTTATTCGTGCCGTAATCCGTCCGCAACCGGATTGGATCAAGCCGCTGGCTGTGCAAGTGCACGCATGCGCGTAAGCGTTCGGGCCTGCCGTGGAGATCCGTGACGCTCGGCAGAGGGGAAGGCC
>JAPPNF010000043.1 GCA_028818755.1 Deltaproteobacteria bacterium
GGGAAGTGCGGGGATCCGGGTACTCGGTTCAAGGTTGACAACATAGATACTCCCTCCGCGCTTCGTCTGCCGCAATCCTCCCGCCTCGCACTCGCCTCGCCGCCTCCGGCGGCATCGCTCCACTCATGCCGTCCGCCTTGCTGCGCTCATCGTCGGCACCCCGCTCCACATCCGCGTCCCCGGTGCGGGCTTCGCCCGTCACCGGCTTCCGCACCCCACCGTCCTCGCTGTCCGCACCACTGCGGACGCCACTGCCCACGCTTCCGGCAGCGTGCTTCGCACGCCTGCCCTCAGCTCCGTCGGCACTGACTTCCACTCAGTCGCCGTGGCGGCTCCCTTCCGCCGCCTTCGCCAGCGTCGATCCCCCCTAGCTTGTACCCTGGGTTCTGTCGTTCCCCACCGCGTGTCGCGGCTTTGGTTCTCACACCCGACGCACCCATGGTGCAGGGCTCACGAAGGCTGCGAAGGGCTGCGATAGCATGCCCTGCACCATGATCGATTGTAGCCGTGCGCGCTTCTGACATGCCGGGAAGAGATGGCACAAGACGCGACCGGCTGGATCGATTCTGTGCCAGCCGGATTCTCGCGCTTTATCAGGATGTTGGCGCTCTCTTCACCGGAGTGCAACACGTGGCCGCTTGGCGGCGTGTAGGGGATTTCCTGCATGGTCGCCGTTTGTGCCAGCCCCGGTCTCCCCCTGTGACGGTTGACGCCTTCGATTTCCCGTCCTCCACTCGCCGGAAAACCGGGGACGATTCGTTCGCGAATCGGCCCCTGCTTATGTAGAGTTCGGCGAAGTTCCGCTTCGTTCGTGACAGGATATAGCGAGACTCTAGATGACCGACACCACCGACAAAACCCGGAACATGCGCATTCGCATCCTCCCGGAGCAGTGGGCACGGGTCGAGAAGGCGGCCTCGGGAACCATGCAAAACCCCAACGAGCTCCTGGTTCAGCTCGCCATGGAAGCCCTCGATCAGCGCGAACTGTTCGGCAAGGACGCCAGGGTCCGCGTTGCGCGAGCTTCGTTGTTTGCCGCCCAAGTGCTCGCTCGTGGCCTGATCGCGGAAGGCCGTGAACACGACATCGAAGAAATCCGCGAATTCATCTCCGCCATCGTGCCCGATCCGGACTCCGCAACGCCTCTTGACCAAACCGTGACCGCCACAGAGACCTCCGGTTCCGACGATCCCGAATAGATCGGAGACACATGACACACGACAAAAGACACCGTGATGATGGCCGAACAACATAACCCGGCGGGAGCCAAGCGGGCTTCGCAACCCGCTGAGGGATGGGCCCAACACAGCGCACAGTAGAACGCTCTTTGGTTGGTCAGGCCCGGGTATAAGGCGCGCCTTGCAGGAGTGGACCAGAGAGAAGAGAGAGACCGAGGGCAAACCCCGGACAAGCGGACAACGGACCAGCGTCTCCGTCTCCACGGGTTATTGGAAGTTCACGGAAGAGAGGCACACCCATGACCACCTACGAAGCCCTGTCGCTAATCGTCAGCGCCGCAGCCGTTGGGTCCATCTGGTTCGGCCTTTGGCAGATGCGCCGAGCCGGAGACCAACGGGCCGCCCGCGAAGATGCCCGCCACGCCGAAGCGATGCGGGCGCTGGAAGGGCTCATCAAGGGCATGGAAACCGTGATTGAACGCACGGGCAACCGGGCCTAGCGCGAAAGGCAGACAAAGCGACGACCACTGCTATCGACACCTCCAGCTCTCCGCGCCTTGCGGGTCCGGTAATCCCGACACGTCCCAGGGCTTCATGAGCCACCTGGATGCGGGTGGCTTCCGCTCGACGTGAACGAAGTCTACGTTCGCGGAATGGAGCCGCGCTCGCTCATCCACCCGATCGACCGTAAGGGCCTGCTCGCGGCGCATGTCCGATTCGAGGGCGGCGCTTTACCGGAGTTTGTGAGGGGTTCGTGGACGAGCGGGATCGCCGCGGGACCGCGGGATGCAATGTCCACACGGACGGGGCCACCGCCCGACGCCGCGGCTAGTAGATGCTGAACGGAAAGTACCGCGCGTTGATCTCGTCATAGGCGCCGTCGGCGAGGATCGTCCGAAGCGCCCGGTTAAAACGGCGGCGCAACATCTCGTCCTCCTTGCGCACGGCAATGCCGATGCCTTCGTCGAGGCGGTATCCCTCGCCCACGAACGCAAAGACGGCGCCCTCCGGGCTCCCAAGCCAGTTCCAGAAGCCGAGCGCGTCGCCGAATACCGCGTCCACGCGGCCCTCGACCAACGCCAGCAGGAGCGCCTCCTGGCCGGGATACAGCCTTACGGCGGCAGCCTTCGACAAATTCTCTTGGCTAACTGGCGAAGCGGGGCACCCGAAGCTCAAGGAACACCTTGTGGGCGTCATGGCCCTGATGCGCGCCGCGCCGAATTGCGGGGGTTCAAGCGAGCACTCCAGCGCTCCTACCCAAGTCTGAACGAGCAAGTCCCGCTGGCGCTTGGGGATGATGAATGAGCGCGTCAGTCATATCTTAGGCCACCCGCATTGAGCACCGCCTGTAAGGCGTCCGCATCGCCGCTGTAGCCGCCTTCGTTCAGAACAGCAATTATGTCTGTCAGCCGTTCAGTCAGCGTTTCTTCCTGGAAATTTGCAACGGTGTAAGCGCGAAATCCTCCCCATTCCCCCTCTTCTCCACGGGGGCCGGCCTCCCCTCTTGCGCCATTGTCTCCATAGCCATGGTCCCACAGCAAACATTCCGCCCAGTTTCCTCCAGGTCCGCCTTCACCGCCTTCACCACCGTTTCCCGGATTGCCCGGTCTTGCAATCATGGAAATGCCATATCCTTGGGAATCTCGCGGCAAAATTAAAAACACTCTGCCACCGTTTCCGGCGTTGCCGCCTCGGCCACCTCTGTCGCCTCGGCCACCATTCCCGGCTGATCGCGCCGAATTGCAGTCAGCGTCATGTCCTCTACTGCCTCTCCTTCCCTGTGTTCCCTTGGCGCCATCACCGCCAATTGAGGAAACGGTCAATCCCCTGACATTGTCGACATTTTCGAACATCAAAATGATCGTAGGACCATTTCTTCCATTGTCACCGGGGTCTTGACCATTGCGTCCCTTGGCGACAATTTCTGTTGAATTGCCCGCCGTCACATGTCTTGCCCGGAGAAGAAAGACCGGCGTTTCGTCTGAGACCCGGATTATGCTCTCATCTCCCATGATCAACTGGTCAACCAATATCGCAATCTGGCCAGGGGGAAGGGCTGACACCGCCCCAGCCTCCACTCTATAGGTGCCATCCACAACTTGGGCATTTGCCGTGAGCGATGTGGCGATCCCGATGAACAGCAGGACGGCAACTGTGAGTATCTGTCGCATGGCGGTGCCTTTCTTGCTCAAAAGAAGTCTAGGAGCCTGTCCGAGTATCGCACGCAGTCAGGTTTTGCAAGAGGCTCATGTCGCATTCAACATTCAACGGGCTGTCCGACATCTTGCGGGCCTGCCCACGTTGCTGGTTGCGTTGTCATTGTCGGACGGGCAAGGGAGGGGTGTCAAGTGACACAGACTCTCGGTGGATGTCCAGTCCGGCTTCAGTGGCTAAAGGGCCATGTCATGCTCGATGTTCCTGAGCCCGTGCCCGGGTTCCCTTTCCTCCACCGGCACGAGTTCGCGCCTATCTAGCCCGGATTCCGGCCCGCGGATTCCGGGCGCCTTGTCCGCGTCCAGTCCGGCATCCCGGACAGCCGACCGCTCCGTCCCGACCGCCTCGAGGGCCGCGATGCGCTCGCCGGTAGCGGCCTCAAGGCGCTCCCTGAGCCTGGACCTGTCGTCGGTCACGAGCTCCGCCCGGTCCCTCGCCCGGCTGATCTCGACGTAGAAGGTCTTCTGGGTGGTGAGGTTCGGGTGGTTCGCTTCCATGACCGCGATCACGGCATCGACGGTGCGCCCCTGGAACGCGTGCACGGTGGAGGCCCAGGCGCGGTCCATGTGGCGCATCTGCGGATCGCCCGGACGCAGATCGATCGCGCGCCCGTCCTCGAGCCGGAACCTTACCGTGCCCCGGCTCACGGCCGCGACCTCGGCGGTCTGGCTGTTGACGAGCCCCAGGTCCGCGTCGTTGCGCGTCCAGCGGATGCGGTCTCCCGCGCGAAGCTCCATGTCCTCCACGCGATAGACCTCCACCCCGCCGCTGCGGGCCGCAAGGCGGTTGGGCTCCCAGACGACGGAGCGGCCGTCCGGGCCTTCGAGCGTCACCGCGCGCGTCTTGTGGTCCACCTCCGCAACGCGCAGCTCGTCACCCTTCCCGACACCGAGCCGCCTGTAGGGCCGGTGAAAGAACTATGCTTCATACTGCACCCTTTTATTCTCGGCGACGCTCAGCCCGGGCATCTTCTGTCGTTTGGAGAGCGCTCGTCCCGATTGTCTGGTCGGCGCAGGGTCTGGAATTTCGAACAGCCAACTGCCTCGACCGGAGCAGGCGTATCCGTGCAGAAGCCCGGCCTTGCGCCATCTGTGGACGGTGTCGTCCGAGACCCCCAGTCGCCCGGCGGTCTCTCGGGTGGTCAACAGGCCTCGTGCGCGCAGTTGCCGATAGAGCGACTTCGGCGTTCGGACCGAGAGCTCCCGACTCGGCTGCTTGCTCGGCGGGTGCTCGGGGATTTCGAACATGTGCATGCCCCTGTCGGTATAGATGTGCCCGCGCAGAAGTCCGGCTTTCCGCCATGCATTGACCGTACTGGGCGAGACCCCCAGTCGCTCGGCCGTCTCGCGGGTCGTCAACAACCCCCGGGCGCGCAGCCGCTCACGGCGTGCCCTGAGACCGTGGTTGTTTCGGACCGCGTTTACCAGTTTCGCGGTAAAGGCAAGGCCGTAACCGCTTCGGTGTCCGCGCTCGTTGAGGATCGCTGCGATCTCGCCATAGGTGTGGTCTTCCAACAGCCTGTCGATCTCGGCAACGACCTCGGCACGGGTCTCGTAACGCTCAGCGCCAGATGGCTCCGGCGTCCAGGTGAGCTGGCGGATCGCGCCGCCGCGCAGACGTACCCCCAGGCTCAGCGTCGCCTTGGTGATGGTCACGTCCTCGATCAGCAGCCGCGCCATCCGCTTGCGCTCGCGGTGCGGTGTCGCCGGATCGTTCCACAGGCGCGGGAAGTCGCTGGCCAGCGCCAGAATCCGTTGGCGTTGCCCATCGTCCAATCTCTGGTCCGGTTCACCGCGGCGGCGCTCGAACTCGTGTTGCGCCTCGCCCAGGGCCCGCAGCTTCGCGTTCCACTCCGCCTCCAGCACGTCGGCGACCATCCGGTTGTCGGGATGGGCCTGCATGAACCGCTGCCGCGCCAGGTCCGCCTCCTCGCGGGCGCGCTGCACCCGCTGAGCGCGCCAAAGGTCGACCTCTTCGGCACGCGCGGCGAGTTCGTCCTGCACCTGCAACGCCACGTCCAGCGTGAGCGGGGTCATCAACTCCACCAGCAACTCGCCCACCGCCCGGTCGATGGCGGCTCCGGAGATACGCTGACACCCGGTCGCCGCTTCGTCGTATCTCGCACGGTCCCCGCATGTGTAGTCGGGATACGTCTGCCCTTTGCGGGTGTGGTAGTGCACCCCCATGTTCTGTCCACACACGCCGCACACGGCCAGGCCCTGCAGCAGCGCCGGCCCTTCGCGTGCGGGGCCACGGCGCTGTCCGCCGTAGGACTGTGCGTTGTTCCGCAGTTGACGCTCGTTCTCCTCGAACCGCTCCCAGGTGATATAGCCCGGATGCGTGTCGGGCAGCAGCACCGTCCATTCCTCGCGCGCCGCCCGCCTGGCTTCGATGCCGCCTCCAGGACGACGCCGGCTCCGGGTGCGCCCGTATACGAACGCACCCGCATATCCAGGGTTGTGCAGCGCGTCGAGCACCCGCGATGTCCTCAGCGGCTTCCAGTACAGCTCGCCCTTGTGCGAACCGCCGGGAGGACGATGCGGGAACAGCACGTTCTCGGCGCGGAAATGCATCATCGTGGCGCGCGCCGAGCCGGTTCGGGCGAAGGTGTCGAACAGCAGCCGCAGGCTGTGCTGCACCTGCGGGTCCGGGTCAAGGACCACCTGGCCGAGCGGGTCGTAGACCAGCCCCACCGGCAGCGGGATCTTCAACTCCCCGCGCTTGGCCGCATTCACTATGCCGCCGCGCAGCCGGGCGCGCATCATGTGCAGTTCCGCCTCGCTCATGGCCCCTTTGAACCCGAGCAGGAGCCGGTCGTTGAAGTTGCCGGGATCGTAGACGCCCTCCTCGTCGAGGATCAGCGTCTCGCTCAGCGCGCAGAGCTCGATCAGCCGATGCCAGTCGGTGGAGTTGCGCGCGAGGCGACTGACCTCGAGCCCGAGCACGATGCCGGCCCGTCCCATGCCGACCTCGGCCACCAGGCGCTTGAATCCCTCGCGGTCGCTGTCGGCGCCGGAGAGGCCGAGATCGCTGTCGATCACCACGATGTTCTCGGTCGGCCAGCCTAGGGCCACGGCCCGATCCCGCAGCGCGTACTGGCGGCGCGTGCTCTCGCCATGGTCGAACACCTGGCGCAGGCTGGACTGGCGCACGTACAGGTAGGCATCGCGGCTCAGGTGGCCCGTATCCACCTTCTGATGGGCGGTGCTCATGCCGACCTCCCTTCCATATGGCCGTTGAGCATCGCGATCAAAATGTCGATCGCCGACGTCTCGACCCCGGTGGGCAACGGCCCGGGCGAGGCGCCCGCGCACACGGCCGCGGGCGGGGCGGGCAGGGCGGCGAAGGCGTGCAGCCAGGCCGCGACGCCACGCAGCGCCACCACGGCGAGCCCGTGGCGGTCGTGAACAACACCGGGCTCGACGGCGTGACGGCGCATCCGCTCGTAGCCCTGTCCGTAGGCGGAATGCTCCGCCGCGGGAAGCGCGGTGCGTGACGGGCGGCGCATCATCGGCGTTTTTTTTACCGCGCCAGGGCGCGGTCGATGCTGCTGCGATGGACCGAGATGCCGAAGCGTTCGCGCACCAACTCGACCAGATCGGCGGCGGTCAGCTCCGGCCGCTCGCTCTTCGCCGCCCGCAACGCCTCGACCACCTCGTCGCTGAGCTTGTGCGGCCGGCGCGGTCCCGGCCGGTCCGGCAGCAGGCCCGGCAGCCCGCCGGCCTCGTAGGCGCGCTGCGCCTGATACCAGGTAGGCCGCGAGACGCCGAAGCTGGCTGCGGCGTGGCTCACCGGCACGCCGTCCTCGCGCACGCGGCGCAGCATCTCGTACTTGACCTGGAGCAGATCGCGCGGGTCGAAGAACGCGTTCGACAGGAACAGCTCGTCGCGCACCGTCTCCGCGTGCGGGTTCAGGCAGCCGTGCTCCTTGAGGGAGCGGGTCTTGGCGTCGGCGGGGCGTCTGGCCATCGTGCGGGCTCCATCGGGAAAGAAGTGTAATTATATTTATGCATATACCCAGCGCGGTATCAACCCTCTTCTTCCTCTCCATGGTCGAAAATAGCCTGCTATGCAGAGACGACCCCATCTCCTCGGCCCTCCCAATGCCCTGCCTTTGCCATTCATGTGCAAAAACATTCTTACACATTCGGCAAAATCTCCTTGACACTCTCAACCCCGACCTCGTTCTCCCGCACGGTGCGGTCGTCCCCCTCCAGGTTGTCCAGCAACGCCGCCAGCCCAAGCAGATCCGACAACCCGGAACGCCGACCGACCCGCCGCCGCCTTCACAAACGGATCTTCAGCCGCGGCGCTGGTAAAGGACTGACGAATGACGCGCAGCGCCCCCGCATCATCCGTGTAGTGCACCCACCTCCCTCCCGCCGCAGACACCACTTCGATCAGCTGATACTCACGTCCGTGAAGAGGATGAAACGGGTGGGTGACGCGGACCGTGCGCCTCTCAGAGCACACAGGGCGTGCAGTTGACTCTCGTGTCCAAGATCACCGTGTCCTCCACCGAATAGCTCGAAGCCCAGGCCATCTCCGCCCGGGTCAGATCCCGCGGGATCAGTTTTTCCACCCGCCTCGCCGGTCCCGACACCGCGCCTTCGGAGATCAGTTGCGCCCGGATCGTCCCGTTGATCTCGTCCCGCAACGCCCGGGTCGGGGCGATCACGCCCGTCGCTGCACGCTGGTCGGGGGACAGGGAGAGCCAGCGCCGGGCGGCATCCGCTCCGATTCGATCGCGGTCCACCTGAACGATACGCTCACCCAGCTTCTCGAACGCGGTCTTCACCTCTCCCGCAAGGCCCGCCCTCACCGCCTCCTTGAGCTCCTTGTCCCGCTGCCGCAGGATCTCGTCCATCACCGCGGTCTTCATCCCGGCCCGTCTGAGTTGCTCGAAAGGCTTGCCCGCCTCCACCGCACCCAACTGCTTTTCGTCTCCCACCAGTACCACACGGGGAACCCGGAGCGTGGTCGCTGCCCTGAGCAGTCCGCGCATCTGTTCGCTTGAAGCGAGCGAGCTCTCGTCCACCACGAGCACTGTCTTCGAGAACGAGGCGCGCAGGCCGCGAAGTCCCTTCGGCGTGCCTCGGCCTTCGCCGATACCCGCATGTTGCGCCAGGAACCGCTGCAGCGTCTCCGACCCGATCTCGGACTCCCGCTCCAGGGTGCGCGCGGCCGATGCTGACGGAGCCAGCCCCATCGTCCGGTAGCCCCGGCTCTCCAGAAGCGCCCGGAGCCTGTCGAGCATAGTCGTCTTGCCCGTACCGGCGTACCCCTGCACTCCCACCACCCGGTCCGCGGACGTGAGGATCATCTTCACCGCCGTCTTCTGTCCCTCGTTCAGGCGGCCCCGGTGCAGTTTCGTCCTGGCGATCCAGCCGCGCATGATCGCCTTCCCGGACCCCTGGCCGGCCTGCATGAGTGCGATCGTCTCCGACTCCTGCGCCAGCGCCGCGTCCGTGGTCCAGTGTTTGCCGTGTCCCAGGCCCGTTGCGGCATGGAGGCCGCCCCGCTCCTCGAGCGCGGCGATGGCCCGCTCCGCCCCTCCCGCCGTGACCTTGCCCGGCTCCCGCCCAAGAGCGGCCGCCAAAAGGTCTGCGTGGCCGAACACCGCATGGCGCTCCGAGAGGTGCTCCACCGCCCATCCCGCGGCATCGCCCGCCTCGTTGCCACGGTCCGCGAACAGATCCGGCGCCGGGAGTTCCCGTTCCACCTTCCTTGCCCTGGCCCGGACGATATCCGCGGAGAAGCCCAGTTCCCTGGCCTGGCGCTCCCAACTCCTCCGAAGCTCTTCCTTGTCCACGTCGCGCTTGCGCGCCCGCGTCATGAGCGCCGCGCGCGCCGCCAGATTCGGGTTGTCGCCAGACTTGCCCAGGCCGCGCTCTTCCATCGCCGCCTCTATCTCCGCCCGCCGTGTCGAAAAGGCCTCGATCACATCCCGCGATATCCCCGCAATCTCGAACCTGCCGTCCGGGTGCGTCCTCTCGATACCGTACCCCAGTTCCCTGAGACCCTCCGCCAACTCCGCCCGGTAGATGGCTCCGATCGCCATCTTGCCCGCGTAGAGCCCGTCGTCCACCGTCGTCCTCCACTTCCCGTCCCCGCCCTGCGCCATGTTGGCGATCACCGCATGGGTGTGGAGTTGGGGGTCCAGGTTCCGTGAGGCGTCGTGCCTGAAGGTGGCCGCCACCATCTTCTGGCCGCCGGTCCGGACCATCGCGCCGGTGGCCTTGTCCTGCATCCGGGTCTCGATGGCGTTGGGCTCGATCCACGCCAGAGTCTTCCCCACCGCCCGGTCGTGCGCGGCGACGATCCGTTCGTCGCCTCCCACCAGCGCCATCACCGACACCGACTTGGGCGCCGACAGCGTCACGTCCCGGCCCGGACGGTGGTGGATGCTGCCGTCGGGGTCCTTGCGCCCGAGCTGCCGCCCGCCGGGCACCCGGCCTTCGAGGATGGCGCGGAACGTGTCCGGGTCCACCGGACCCGAGAGCCCCAGTTCCTCCGCTCCCTTGCCCGCCCACGCGCTCGCCTCCCGGTGCGCGGGGTCATCCTTCGCGTAGTATCCGTCGCGCTCGTAGTAGCTCACGCCCTGGGACGGCGAGGCGATCTTGCCGATGGACGCTACCATGACTCCCTCCTCGTGCGGGTTGCGTGTCTGCCGTGGTCCTGCAGCTCCATGAAGCCCAAATACGGGCTTTCGGGGACAAGGACAAGACGCGCAACCACGGGTTCGCAGCCCTGTCGCCGCATGGCGTCGACTTTCTCTGTGACCAGCCGGTCCAGGCAGGCAAGACCATGATCACAGGCGCTTCCGGCCCCGCGTTGCCGGCATCGGCGCGCTGGCGGATGCCAGGTCCGGAACCCTCAGGCCGTGACCCCCGGCATATCCCCGGAACCCGGTGTCACATTGATGCACGCCATGTTTGCGTTCCAGGATGAGGGGAGTGGCGCGGCCGCACGAAGAGTGGTACGAGGGCAGATGCGGAGGCTCAGCACTCCCTGTCCTCTTTCGGGAGTGAACGCAGGCCGCCAGTGATGGTCCGCAGGCCTCCTTCCCCCTCTCGGGCCTTCGCAATACACAATGAAGGGCGTGCCATGCGCCGGATACACGAGATGAAGCGGTGGGACGTTGTGCACGAGTTGCGCAAGGAGGATGCCTTGTCGGAGGATTTGCCTATGCGTGTCAACGGGATCGCGGTGGAGGAGGTGGACGGGGAATGCTACGTCTGGCTGGACGAGAAACTTCTTGCCCTGACTCCCCAACAGGCACAGCAACTGGCCGACGACCTCCAGGAAGCCATGCGGGCGCGGTGGAGGCCGCAACCACAACGGGCGAAGCCGCAACGACAAGAGATTCTTGAGGTTCCCAGGCTCAACCGTCACGCCGAGTGAACCACGTTCGAGCCCGTGGGATCGAACGTGCCGCCAGCGAAGGACGTTCGCGCGAAGGCGCGAACTCGTCCAAAAGCCGTATGTCACCGGGCCTCCAAATGTCGGCGCGCCAGTCCTCGACTCTATCCCTATCCGGAGATGTCGTCCTGTGAACGTTTTCAAACCATGAGAGTGCTGCTATGGTCGCTCCGACGATGGCGAAACGCTCCCCATACCAGACCTTCCGCACACGGCGCTCACGATGACCGAGAAGCCCTACAGGCAACCGGCCATACCCAGGGACCCTCGTCTTCGGGCGGGCCTTGAGGCCGAGAAGCAGATGGCGCACTACCTGCACCGCAGATTCCACGGGAATCCGCAGACCCATCTGTTGCACGATCTACGGCTTGAGGATCCGGTGCAGCCGGAGCAGGACGGCTCGCCGGGAGTGTGTCAGATCGATCACCTGGTGGTGCATCGTTGGGGGATGTTCATCATCGAGAGCAAGTCGGTGTCGGAGGAGGTGCGAGTCCGGCCCGATGACACGGGCGGGGATGAATGGAGCCGCGTGTATCAGGGCAAGGAGCTGGGAATCCCTTCCCCGATCCGGCAGGCGGCGCGCCAATCGGAATTTCTTCGAACATTCCTGGAGTGGCACCGGGAGGAGTTGTTCCGGGAGCAGTCGAAGGTGGTGCGCGCCTTCGCAAAACTCTTGACGGGAAAGAACCATGGCGGGTTCGAGGACACTCCAATTCAGATCGTGGTGGCGGTGTCGAACAGGGGCCGAATAACGCGCCTCGATGGCTGGAAGGAACCGTTGAAGCCGTTCCCGGTGTTCGTCACCAAGGCCGATCTGGTGCCGGACAAGATCGATCAGGAACTGGAGAAACATCGCGAGGGCGCGACGGCGTGGAGGAAGCGGCAGAGCGAGCGTGGCCTGTGGGACATCGAGGACCATGCAGCGGCGGCAGTTGCGGAGTTTCTTGCCGCGCGCCACGTGGAGCGTTTGGGCGTCGCGCCCAGGCGAATGATGCGGACTGCCCCCGTCCGGGATCGTCCGTCATTGCCCGTGAAGCCTGCTCGCACGACGAGCACGACGGGAGCGGGGTGCAGGCATTGCGGCGCAAAGAACCTTGCCGCGAGGTCGGGCAAGTACGGATATTACTGGCGGTGTGGGGCGTGCGGGAAGAATACTTCCATGTCGAAGGCGTGTCCTCGGTGCCGAACCGAAGGAAGGGTCCGCAAGCGAGGAATGAATTATTTCCGCGATTGCAAGACGTGCGACACATTCCAGGTGATCTGGACCGAGCAATGATCCTCACCAGGTCGTATGGCAGCGCAACGAAACCGGATAGCTCGCTGAGGGAGCGGCCCTCCGCCTTCCCGACGAGTCCGGGGCCAACGCTCTTGACAGGTCCAACCGGGTCGTGGTAGCGGAAAGGGCGGCTCCCATGACAACTGCTGATCCCAAGACCCGGGCTAAGATGAACTGCTTGAGTTCATCGGCGCCTGCGGAATGGAGAAAGTGATGGAGTTGATTCTCCTGAGTTTGGTGGCGGGCATCGTCATCGGCAGCGGAGGTTATCAGTTCATGAACCGACGCGAAGCGCCTACTTCCCGCCAACTCTTCCTGATCCGACAGTTGAGAGAAGAGCGAGACATGCGCGCGATCAGCTTCGGCGAACCGGGAACCCGGGCCGAGGCAAGCAAGATTATCGACGTGCTGCTGGAGTGCCCGCGGAGGGAACCGACCAAATGAGTCGGGATCTTCTCGCGGCGTGGCCGTTCGCCCTGGATGCCGACGACCATCCCCGGGACCACAGCGGCGAGATCGTGCGACACGTCGTCGATGACCCCATGGCACTGAGCGAACGAGTGTTGGCGGTAATCGCCCGGGTGACGCCCGGGGAGTTGGCGGAGACGCGCCGCTGGTGCGAGCCAGGGGACCGTCTGCACCTGCTCAGCGACCTGACGGAGGGCCGTGTGAGCGCGACACCACTGAAGGGAAGCGAACGGTCAACGTGCGCGAACACCACCGGGCGCACAAGGGGGCCGGGAAGTTGAAGGAGGGACTTTTAGTCCTTCTGGGTGCGGCCCTTGTTCTGGGGGCGCATGGCTGCGCGGGTTCACCCGCCGACGACGAAGGCCGCATTGGCTTCGAGCGGAACTCGGAGTTCGCCGGCCCTGAGCTACGAGTGTTCCTGACGCTGAGGGACGGCCGCAGGGTGTCCGTCAACACGACCGACGATGCCGTGGATTCACGGTCCGCGGTCACGCCCATTCCCGGGCATCAGGCGCGGGACTGGACGTTCGTCAAGGAGGTGGAGGAAGGCACGTCCATAGCGTATGCCCTGGTCAGTTGGGATGGCGACAACCCTGCCGACTACCTGATGGCGGGTTGGTGGGCGGAGTTTCCCGGCCAGCACTTGCCGGAACTGTCGTTCAGGGACTCCATTCGGTACGGCATTGTGGACGGCCCGGAGGTCGACCCGTCGGCGCCACCGGAATTGCCTCTGGAGGGACAGGCGACCTATACCGGCCGGGCCGGCGGGCTCTATGCCTATGTGCCCGGAACCGACTGGGGAGATGACGCGGGCGCCAATGTGATCGACGAATACGAAGGCGCCATCACGATCACGGCGGACTTCGCCGACGCCACGCTCAGGGGCTGCATCGGCTGCACGGGAGATCTTGTCACCCGGCGCGCGCATTTCGGCATCTTCCTTGGAGACGAAGTGCGGGACGTTCGGGCCATTGCCGCCCACTACGAACTGCACCTGGGCGTGACGCCCTTCAACCCGGACGGCACGTTCGAACACGTCGACGTCACGGTGAAGCACCCCGAACGGACCGTCACCCATTCGGAGGGGTTCTGGGGCGGTTTGCTTTCGAACATTCCCGATCAGGATGGCAACCCCCGTCTCGTCTCGGGGTTCAGCGCCGCCGACTTCGAGGAAAGCGACGGAAGCGTTGGCGAGTTCCTCGGAGCGTTCGTCGCCCTGAGCGAGCCCTTCCGGGCATCCGGAAGGTGAGTCGCTCTGCCGGTGAACGGCGGCAATTGTCTTGAACTCCGCGGCGACCACCCGACACCCGTAGACAGATCCGTCCCGCCTGCACGTTGGCTGCGAAGACCCCGGTTCCAGATGCGGAGCGCGCACCCGGAACACCCCGGCAACGGAGCGTAGCGGCGCTGGAGTTCTTCGCAAGGAGATTTCCGTCATGAGAACGGGAGTCCGTTCCGACGACGATATTCCTTGCAATCTCTTCGGTTCCGATCATCGGATCGTCCGCGACCGCCAGGTGTCGAGGAACTCCCGCAGACGTTCGCTTCGCGGCCTTCTGAAGATGTCGTCTGGAGCACCGCGTTCGATGACCTCGCCCTTGTCCATGAACACGACCTCGTCGGCCACGTGCGCGGCGAACCCCATTTCGTGCGTGACGACGATCATCGTCATCCCGTCGCCCGCGAGTTCCTGCATCACCTGAAGCACCTCGCCGACCAGTTCCGGGTCCAGCGCCGAGGTCGGCTCGTCGAAGTACATCACGTGTGGACGCATCGCCAGCGCCCGCGCGATAGCGGTGCGCTGCTGCTGGCCGCCCGAGAGCTGTGCCGGGTAGTGGTGCGCCTGTCCATCCACCCCCACCTTGGCAAGCATCTCCATGCCGACCGCATCGGCCTCCCGCCTGCCAAGTCTCTTCACCACGCGCAACGCCTCCGTAACGTTGCCGAGCGCTGTCATGTGCGGCCATAGATTGAATTGCTGGAAGACCATGCCGACTACGCTGCGGACGCTGTCGATGTTGCGGTCGCTGTCGGGCATCCGCTTGCCATCCGACTCACGGTAGCCGAGCAACCGGCCTTCAATGAACACGCGTCCCTCGTCGTACCGGTCGAGAAAGGCCATGCAGCGCAGAAGGGTGCTCTTGCCCGAACCCGACGGTCCGATGACGCAGACCACCCGCGAGCTGTCGACCGCGAGGTCGATGCCTCTCAACACGTGAACGGCGCCGAACCGCTTGTGCAGGCCCTCCACCAGGACCACGGGCTTGCGTTCCCCGGCGCCGCTTGTTCCTTCGTCGTTCATGATGCATGGCCGAACCGGCGTTCCAGGAACCCGCCGGCATACGCGATACCCTCGATGATCAGCCAATAGAGCAGAGCGACCGCGACGTAGGGCTCGATCACGGCAAAGGTCTCGTTGACCATCTGCGTCGTGTTCTTCGTCAACTCGGCGACCGTAATGATCGACAACAGGGCCGATTCCTTCACCAGTATGATCACCTGGTTGGTTGATGGCGGGATAATCAGCGTCAGCATCTGCGGGACCTGGATGCGGGCGACGATCATCCGGCGCGGGATGCCGAGCATGCGCGCGGCTTCGATCTGGCCCGGCGGGATGGATTGGAATCCGGCCCTGAAAATCTCCGCGAAATAACCGCCGCCATACACTCCAAGGCCGAGGATTCCCACCGGTTCGGCATCCAGGGTCAATCCGATCGAAGGGCCGCCGTAGTACACGATAAACAACAGGATCAGGATCGGAGTGCCGCGCATCACCTCGATGTAGGTCCGGCACAAGAGTCTCACGGGACGGAACGGCACGCCGTGGAGCACCGCCGCCGCGAGACCGGCGACTACGGCCAGAAACGATGCCAGCGTGCAGATGTACACCGTCGTCCACAAACCCGACAGCAACAGCGGACCGTAGCGAAACACGATGTCGATGTCGAACGACACGGCTTTCCCCGGTGACGGTCAGTGCGCGGACGCCACCGCGTAGCGCTGCTCGAACCAGATCCCGGCGCGGGCCAGGGAGAGGTTCATGGCGAGGTAGATGACGGCCACGACCATGTAGACCTCCAATGGCCTGTACGTGACGGAAACCACGTGCTGGCCGGCGCGCATGAGCTCGGTCACCGCGATGACCGAAATCAGGGATGAGTTCTTGAGAATGCTGATGGTCTCGTTGGTCAGCGCCGGCAGCACCAGACGCATCATCTGCGGAATCAGAATCCTGAGCTTGATGGCGAGGATTCCGATTCCGAGCATCCGCGCGGCCTCGAGTTGGCCGGACGGGATGGACAGCAGCCCGCCTCGGAAGATCTCGGCCTGAAACGCCGCGGTGTTCATGGTCAGCGCGATGAGCGCCGCGGCGACGGACGGCACGTCCAGGCCGATGGTCGGCAGCAGGTAGAAGACGATCAGGAGTTGCACCAGGATAGGCGTCCCCCGCCAAACGCTTCGGTAGGCGACCGAGGTTCGCCGGATCAGGCGGTTCCGCGAGATCAGGCCGAAGCTGAGCCAAAGCCCGAGAACCATGCCGGCAGCGATGGAAACCGCGGAAACCATGGCGGTCATCGCCGCGCCAACGACAAAAGCGTTGTAGTGGTTCGAGATGACGTCGAGAAAATTCACCGACGGGATCCACCCATCGCCGACACTCCGTCTCTCCTCCGGCGCTGTCCACCCCGCCCGGCTGCGGCGACCGGTCAGCCGCCGTACAAGATTACCGATGGCCGCCGGTCGAGTAAATCAACCCGGTCGGGTTCATCAAGAGTCCGAACCCGACCGGTCCTAGTCTTGCGGCGCCGGCAGCTTGTCGGACGGCAAGTCCATGGGCCCGCCGAACCACTTCTTTTGCAGTTCGGTCAGTACCCCCGACTTGTTCAGCGCGGCAAGTTGCTTGTCCATGAAGGCTGCCAGCGAAGCGCTGTCGGCGTCCTTGCGCCCCGCCCAGCTGAAATACTTCTTGGGACCGAACGTCGGCAGGACGAGCTCGAACGTATCCGGCCGCGTGCGCACGAGCTCGAGCAGGTTCGGCAGACTGTTGCAGACCGCCCTGATTCGTCCCGCCCCCAGATCGGCATAGGCTTCGTTGAAGTCGACGTACGTCTTGATCCCGTCGACTCCCTTGCCTGCGCTCGAAAGCTCCTCGGCGAAAGCTTGCAGGGCCTGCAACTGCGCCGAGCCGGCCTGCGAGCCGACCGTGTGGCCGGAAATGTCCTTGGGCGCCTTGATCGAAGCATCTCCCTTGCGTTTGACCAGCGCCATGGTCGCGTCGGCAATCGGCAGACTCAGCGCGTACTTCTCGTAGCGCTCCCTGGTGACGGTCACCGAGGTGACAACATAGTCGAACTTGGCCGCCGCCAGCCCGGGAAGAATGCCCTGCCAGGGAAGATCCAGTCGGGTCAGCTTGACCCCCGGCAGCGCCTTCATGACGTGCTCCATGATGTCCGTCGAGTAGCCGACGATCTTGCCTTCCTTCACGAACTCGAACGGTGGGAACCGTGCCTCGGTTCCAACGATGAATTCCCCCCGTTCCTTGATCTTGGCCAAAAGGTCCGCTTCGGCCGAACCGCTGGAGAAGAGGAGGCCGGCTGCGACGACAACCGTGAACACGACCGCCCATGCTCTTTGGAACAAGGCCAACATCTTGGTCCTCCGTTTCTCACACGTTACGTTGAGAACGCCGTGACAGCACGAGGCGTCGCCGTAACGAGTGGGTGTGAATTGTCCTTGAAGATTAACACAAGGATCGAGGTTCGGACACACAAAAAATCGTCCATCTTCCAAGTCTTCCGGTGACGAGTTCGGCCGTCGGCGAGGGTTCCTGGGCTTCAACACGCATGACGCCCCCACGGGCTCGTCGTCGTTGACAGGCGTCAAGGGATTCCGCTACACTCCCGGCCATACCATTGGCGGGAGACCTTTACCCATCGGCAGACTGCCTTTTCGTCACATCTCGCGTCAGCCATGACATCAAGCAGCAAACGTTCCGGATTCAAGCTCCACCGCCCGTTCGTCGGCATCCCCTCGTTTCTGCGCGCACCGATCCAGTTGGACCTCGATGCTCTCGACGCGGACATAGCGGTCTACGGTATTCCCTTCGATGAAGGCTCGCCCTTCCTCGCCGGGTCGCGCATGGGGCCGCGCTCGATTCGCGAGCATTCGTTGCGGTTCGCCGCCGATGCCGGTTTCTACGACCCGTTGACCGAACGCATCTACCTGTCGCACGAGATGGCGAACAAGACCATCGCCGATGTCGGCGACGTCGACGTGTGGCCCACCGACGTGAGAAGCACGTTCGACAACGTGACCGACCTCGCCAAGGCGGTCCTCGCAAAAGGAGCGCTGCCGGTCGCGCTCGGCGGCGACCACTCGGTTACCTACCCGATCGTCAAGGCGTATGAAGACCAGGAGCCGCTGCATGTCATCCACTTCGACGCCCACATCGACTATTCGCCGTTCGTTCACGATCTGCGCTTCACCAACGTCCACGCTTTCCGCCACATCGCTCCCATGCCGCATGTCCTGAGCCTCACACAGGTGGGTATCCGCAGCCTTCGCAGCGTCGAGTCCGAGATCCGCGACTCGATCAATGACGGCAATCGCGTGATGACGATGCGCGAGTTCCACGAAGCCGGCCCCCAGAGCGTCGCCGAGGTGACCCCGCGCGACGCACGGACGTATGTGAGCATCGACATCGACGTTCTTGACCTGCCGTTGATACCGGGTTGCGTATCCGCCGAACCCAACGGCATGAGCTACGCAGAGTTGCGCGATACGCTCGCCGCCATTGCGGAGCGCTGCAATGTGGTTGGGCTCGACCTCGTGGAGGTCAACCCGACCCTGGACGTCGGAACCGGCATCACCTCCTACCTCGCGGCCCACACGGTGCTGGAGTTTCTCGGCAACATCTGCCGACAACCGCGATGGGAGCGGCGCCGTGAGGCCCGAGCCACGGCTCGCGGCTGACCTGCGCTCCACGAACCTTCCTGCTCACCCCGGTCGAACTCTCCGGCATCGCCGGTCACGAGACAGGAGACTGACCCGGGCCGGCGGGCGCGGCCGGGTGGAGGGGTCGTCGAAGCCTCCCTCCTTCATCGCTGCATGGATCTCCGCCCGCCGTGCGGAGAAACCCTCCACTACCCTCCGTGACACCCCGAGATCTCGAACCTGCCGTCCGGGTGCGTCTTCTCGGTCCCGTACCCCAAGTCCTTGAGACCACGGGCAAGCTCTGCCCGGTAGACCGCGCCGATCGCCATCTTGTTCCGGTAGAGCCCGTCGTTGACCATCGTCCTCCATTTGGAATCGTCGCCTTGCACCATGTTCGCCACCACCGCATGGGTGTGGAGTTGCGGATCGAGGTTCCGGGAGGCGTCGTGGCGGAACGTTGCGGCCACCATCTTCTGGCCGCCCGTGTGGACCATCGCTCCGCTGGCCCTGTCCTGCATCCGGATCTCGACGGCGTTCCGTTCGACCCAGGCAAGGGTGCGCGTCACGGCCCGGTCGTGAGCGGCGACGATCCGCTCGTCTCCTTCGACCAGCGCCATGAGGGAGACCGACTTCGGAGCCGAAAGGGTGACGTCCCGGCCCGGCCGATGGTGGATCTCCCCGTCCTTGTCCCGCTTGCCGAGGCGAGGGCCATCCGGCACCTTGCCTTCGAGCACGGCCTTGAATGCGTCCGGATCGACCGGACCCGAGAGCCCCAAATCCTCCGCGCCCCGACCCGTCCAGGCGCTTGCCTCTCTGTGGGCGGGATCGTCCTTCGTGTAGTAGCCGTCCTTCTCGTAGTAGGCCACGCCCTGAGATGGAGAGCCGATGACGCCGATGGAAGCTACCATCCAAGCCTCCCGCAAGACGGTTGTCTTGCCGTTTTTGTGTGTCCATGGAGCCCGGATACGTGCTTTCCAAACCTACAACAAGAGGTGGAACAGTCGTTTAACCGCAGTGTCGCCGCTTGGCGTCAATTGTCGTGTTGCCCAGTCGCGGCCAGTCCGTACGATCTGCGTCGCGAGAGGTCTTTCTCCCGTGGAGTGGTGGCGCGCATAGCAAATTTGCGATAGGATCATGGGGCATGAGTTGGACCGTCGAAACCCTCAACGGAACAGTGGACGCGGAGTTGCGCGCCTTGCCGCACGATATGCGCGCACGCTTCGCGCGCATCTGTGAGTTGATCGCCGAGTTCGGTCTCGAACGTATGGAAATGCCCCATGTCCGGCGCCTCGCCGGTCCACTCTGGGAAATGCGCATGAGCGGCCGTGAGGGGACATCGCGGGCGCTCTACGTCACCGTAAGGGAAAGACGGGTGGTGGTTGTGCGCGCATTCCTCAAGAAGACGCGGCGGACACCGAAACGTGAGATTGCATTGGCGCTCAGGCGCGCCGGAGAGATATCGCAATGACGAAGGTATCGGAGCTGCACAGGGAATGGAGCAAGGATCCGGAGTACCGGGAAGCCTATGATCGCCTGGAGCCGGAATTTGCGTTGGCGCGCATGCTGATCGAGGCCCGCAGGCGCGCCGCGCTGACCCAGGCCGAGTTGGCGGAACGCATGGAGACGACGCAGTCGGTCGTTGCCCGCCTGGAGAGCGGCCGCATCCATCCGTCCACCCGGACCCTGGAGAGGATCGCCCGCGCCACGGGCACCCGGCTTAGGATCAGTTTCGATCCGGCGTGATGCCGCCCCAGCTTCCCGACACCGGGATACGCGCCTTGCCGTCGCGCTGAATGAGAGCAACAACCGGGATGCCCCTTCGCTGCTTCGATCCTTCCGCCAACCGCAGTGTCCAGGCATTTGACCTGTCACTTGAAGATTGGCGCGCCCTGCAACGGGAGAACAAAAGCGCTCGGCACTTGAGAATGCCATGTTGCCAAGCGCAGGTGGTGCTCAAGAAATCTCCGCGCGGCACACAGTTCTTCGCGCACAAGAGCGTTGGCGAGTGCTCGGCCGCCCAGGAGACAGAAGCCCATCGGCGCTTGAAGTGGATTGCCGTTGACGCTGCCCGAAGGCATGGTTGGGATGCAGAGACCGAGGTCGCCGGAACAACTGACAGGGATGACCAATGGAGGGCCGACGTGCTCGCACGGAAGGGCAAGCACAGAGTGGCGGTCGAGATTCAATGGTCGTCAGAGACAAACGAGGAGGTAAGCCGCCGACAGGAGCGGTACGCCGAGTCAGGCGTTCGGTGTCTGTGGCTCTTTCGCTACGGAGGCTTTCCCGTCTCTCGCGAGCTGCCCGCAGTGCGCGTCCGCGGCAATCTGGACGAAGGATTCGTGGCCCTCATTCCGACGGGTTCGGGAAAGCCAAGCCTGCCGGTGCAAGAATTCTTCGACAAGGTATTCAACAGGCAGTTCCACTTTGGATTGCCCCTTGGGTGCAAGGCGATCATAGAGGTCCAGGCTGGCCTGTTTCGCTGCTTTTCCTGTCTCGCCAAGACACGGATCGTCACGGCTATAGTGGTTGATGTCGGACCTTGCAAGTATCGCTTTAATATGGGCGATTTGGTCGTGGATCTTGAACTGTTCAAGAGGATCCGTGGTAGAATTCCTGACCGTCTCGGTATTGGCAGCATCAAGCCTCGATACAGAAAGGCGCAGAAGAGCTATTATCTGAGCAACGGGTGTGCTAAGTGCGGTGCACGGTTGGGTGACTACGAATACAATCCTGGCGAGGATGACGAAACGGTATGCGAATCCCCAACGGGGTTAAGAGGGGACCGTTGGTTGCACTGGAGTAATTGGAAAACGGTATACAGATTCCCAATCCGCATAGACAAGATCTGGCAGAACGCGATCCGACAATGCGAGGACTATGTCGAGACGTGGGGTATCTATTCGATGGGGTGACAATCCATTCGGGTTTTGAGCTGAACAGGCGATGCCCGCGTTTGAGAGTTTGACCGTATCCGTTCCGTCAGGATCCATCAGGCAATGGGATTCGCGGCTGGCGGCCAATTTCGACGTAATTCGGGAGCTTGCGACAGGTTACCATACAGGAGTAGACGGATGAGAACGATCTTGATTCTGGTCATAGCGACCGTAGCTGTGATGCTCGGAGCGATTGCCCGAACGAAAACATGGATGGGACTCACGGTAGTCTCGGAACTCGCGCCGAGCGATTCGTGCTCTGACTACAGCAAACACGAGACCGACTACGACTGCGACGAGCTACTCAAAGACATCCGTCGCACGACCGGCGGAAAACTCTACTCGCCTTACACGGGCCGGACGTTCTCCGAGGAGCGCGATGTCCACATCGAGCACATTGTAGCCCGCAAAGAGGCTCACTACTCCGGCCTTTGCTTGAAGGAGAACGTCCATAGGAGGAAGGAGTTCGCGTCGAATCTCGTCAACCTCACGCTCGCGGGACGGGGACTCAACCAAGCGAAACGTGAATGCGACGCGTCGACCTGGGTCCTGCCGTTAAACCGTTGCACAGGAGCCATACAATGATTGCGGGCAAGTTCCTTCGACAAAGACTGCTCCAAACGGCCATGTACGGTACGGCCCATGCCGGGATAGTCATCGGTCTTGGAATCGGGATGGCGTTCTACGCTGTCGGCATGGCGTTCTACGCTGCCTTTCCACCATGGATCGCCTTCGGTTGGGGATTCCTCGCTTATGGAGCTACGGCGACAGCAGTGTGGAGGGCCGCACGGTACACGTTAAGTCCTGACAACTCATGGAACGTTGAAAACCTGGCGAAAGGCGCAGTTGCAGAGACCCGAGTAGGTCAGGTCATTGAATGCGCAATCACCGCTGAACACTGCGCGGTTGCTCATTCGGTCACGGAGAAACTCGATCGCGAAAGTTGGCGACATCGATCACCTCGTCGCCACACCGAAAGCGGTCTGGGTCATCGAGACGAAGTACGGGGCGGTACCGCCGGGTCTCTTGTCCGAAACAGTGAATCGCATAGGGGACAATATGGGCGCAGTGCGCGAATGGGCGGGCCAAGTGGCGCCCGGTAAGAAGACGCCCGTGCGAGGCTGCCTTGTTCTCGCGTATGAGGACAAGGACTTCAAAAAGAAAGTCCTTGACGCCAAGAAGAAAGACGGTGGTAAGGAGAAGGTCGCCTTATTTACCAAGAAATCGCTCAAGCTTCTCTCTGAAGAGATGGCAGGGGAAGCACAGGAGATGCAGTCGCTCGATGAACAATCGCAGAAGAAATTCGAAAGCTGAACGAAACTTGCATCTAAACGCGTGGCCGCTGCCTGGTGAAGGGAACATGATCGCAACGAGGAGTCATGCTTCAATGAACGACGCCACATCATCCAGCGCGACCTTTCAGCGCCGCCGGCTCGCGTCCACGTCTTCGCAGCGGTAGGCGCGATGACACCGGGGGAATTCATCGCCAAGTGGCGGGTGGTCGAACTCAAGGAACGCTCGGCGTCACAGTCTCACTTCAACGACCTGTGCCGGCTGCTGGGCGAGCCGACGCCGACGGACGCGGACCCCGCCGGCGAGTGGTACTGCTTCGAGCGCGGGGCGCGGAAGGACAGCGGCGGGGACGGCTGGGCTGATGTGTGGAAGCGCGGCTGCTTCGCGTGGGAGTACAAGGGGCGGCGCGCGGACCTCGACGCGGCGTTCAACCAGTTGAGGCAGTACGCGTTCGCGCTGGAGAACCCGCCGCTGCTGATCGTCTCGGACATGGCACGGTTCCGCATCCGCACCAACTGGACGAACAGCGTGAGCATGACGCACGAGTTCACGCTGGAGGATCTGGCGGACGGGGCGGTCCGGGACAAGCTCAAATGGGCGATGTCGGACCCGGAGCGGCTTCGACCGGGCGAGACGCGGCAGGGCGTAACGGAGCGGGCGGCGGCAACGTTCGCCGAACTCGCCCAGTCGCTGCGGGACCAGGACCACGATCCGCAGACGGTGGCTCACTTCGTCAACCGTCTGGTGTTCTGCCTGTTCGCCGAGGATGTGGGCCTGCTGCCGGACGAGATGTTCACCCGGATGCTGGAGCAGGCGCGCCGCCGGCCCGGCGAGTTCGCCGAGCTTGCCCGTGACCTGTTCAGGGCCATGTCCGCCGGGGGCCGCGTGGGGTTCGAGTCCGTGGCCTGGTTCAACGGCGGGCTATTCGATGACGACACCGCGTTGCCGCTGAACCGGGAGGGAATCGAGACGGCGCTCAGGGCCGCGGCGCTCGACTGGTCGGAGATCGACCCGTCGATCTTCGGGACGTTGTTCGAGCGCGGCCTCGACCCGGACAAGCGTTCGCAGCTCGGAGCGCACTACACCGACCGGGACAAGATCATGGCCATCGTCGAGCCGGTGATCGTCCGGCCGCTGCTTGCGGAATGGGCAGCGGAGAAGGAGAAGATCGCCGCGGCCCTCGCCAGGGAGGACAGAGCAGGGCCGGTGTGGAGGCGCCGCCGCATTGGATCCGTGAGGGTCCGCGCCTCGCAGCGTCTGCTCAACGCGTTCCTCAAGCGTTTGCAGGACTTCACGGTGCTGGACCCGGCCTGCGGCTCGGGCAACTTCCTGTATCTGGCGCTGCATGCGCTCAAGGACATCGAGCACCGGGTGAACCTCGAAGGGGAGTCGATGGGCCTTGAGCGGTCGTTTCCGGCGGTTGGTCCCGCCAATGTCAGGGGCATCGAGATCAACGCCTATGCGGCGGATCTCGCCCGCGTGTCGGTCTGGATCGGGGACATTCAGTGGATGCGGCGCAACGGCTTCCGGGAATCGCGCGATCCGATCCTGAAGCCGCTGGAGACCATAGAGTGCCGCGACGCCATCCTCGCGCCAGACCGCACGGAACCGGACTGGCCGGACGCCGATGTTGTGGTCGGCAACCCGCCGTTTCTTGGCGGCAAGCTCCTGATCGGGGGATTGGGGGAGGATTACGTCTCCGGGATGTTCGGGGCGTGGAAGGGACGTGTGCCGCCGGAGGCCGATCTTGTCTGTTACTGGTTCGCGAAGGCGGGTGAGCAAGTCGGGGCCGGCAAGGTTGAGCGCGTCGGCCTGGTCGCCACCAACTCGATACGGGGTGGCGCGAACCGCCGGGCCTTGCAGGCCGCTACCGCCGGACGCCCTATCTTCGACGCCTGGTCGGATGAGCCGTGGGTAATCGACGGCGCAGCGGTGCGGGTTTCGCTGGTCTGCTTCTCCGGGCAGGGCGATCAGCACAGGCCCGAGCCGCGCCTGGATGGCCAGGCCGTAGACGAGATCCATGCCGACCTTACGGCCAAGCGCGGCGGGGCCGGGATCGACCTGACCGGGGCAAGGGGCGTACCGGCGAACGGCGGTGTCGCCTTCATGGGGGATACGAAGGGCGGGCCTTTCGACATTCCGGGAGAACTCGCGCGGGAGTGGCTGCGCCTTCCGGCCAATCCGAACGGGCGGCCCAATTCCGACGTGCTTAAACCCTGGGTCAACGGCATGGACCTGACCCGGCGTCCGGCGGGCAAGTGGATCGTCGATTTCGGTTGCGAGATGTCGGAAGCGGACGCGGGGCTCTATGAAGAACCCTTCCGGCACGTCAAGGAATGCGTCTGGCCGAGCCGACAGCGGAACCGCCGGGAATCGTATCGTCTCCACTGGTGGCGGCATGTCGAACCGAGACAGGGCGTGTGGAAGGCGCTTGACGGGCTCTCGCGCTACATCGTCACGCCGACGGTCGCCAAGCATCGGCTGTTTGACTGGCTGGAAGCGGGCGTCTGCCCCGACCACCAACTCATCGTCATCGCCCGTGACGACGATGTAACGTTCGGCATTCTGCACAGCCGGTTCCACGAAGCATGGGCGCTGAGGCTTGGCACCAGCCTCGAAGATCGCCCGCGCTACACGCCGACCACCACGTTCGAGACCTTCCCCTTCCCGGACGGTCTCTCGCCGGACATCCCAGCATCCGACTACGCGGATGACCCGCGCGCTGTCGCCATCGCCGAGGCCGCGCGGCGGCTGGTGGAGCTACGCGACCGCTGGCTCAACCCACCGGAATGGGTGGAGTGGGTGGACGAGCCGTTGCCAGGTTATCCGAAACGCCCGGTCGCACGCGACGAGGCGGCGGCGAAGCAACTCAAGGCCCGCACGCTGACGAACCTCTACAATGCCCGGCCGCAGTGGCTCGCCGATGCGCACGCGGCGCTCGACGCCGCTGTTGCCGCGGCCTACGGATGGGACGCGGGGATTTCCGAGGACGACGCCCTGTCGGAGTTGCTGGAGATGAACCTGTCAGACGACGTTGCGTCTTCGTTCCGTGCGTTGCAGACTCGGTCGTAGCGCTGAGCGGATACGATCCTCCAGGACCGTTGCGTCGTACTCGGCCTCAATCTCCAGGAACTGAATGTTGGCTTTCCGGACGGCTTCCCGCTTCACCGCATCGCGCATGAACGCTCCATTTTGGTGATGGCCGTGCCCTTGATACTCCACCGCCAGCGCTGGCAGACCAACACGGTCGATGACCAGGAAATCCAGGCGCTTGCTGTTTATGGAGCGAAACGCGAGATTGCGGGATTCTTCCGATCCTGCCCCCCGCGCCGGTGCGATAATCTCGCCCAGGCTGGTTTGGGCCATGACGCGATGGCCACCGCCGATTTCGCGAGTGATCTTCTCAAGGATCTGGAGAATGCCGTATTCGGGCTTGTTGAGAAGGCGACGCGGCTCGAAATCGACTCTGGAAATGAACTCCATTTGCGCCTTCGGATCGCCAAGGCGCGACTCATCTGATCTGAAACCTTCGGCCTGCCAATTCCCGGTGTTTCTCGGAGGCCTCCCGCGGAACCTCCGAAAGCGGGGGCGGCGCTTGGAAGCGACTCGTTGCAGCAGAACCGCTATGACGACAGCGAGCGCGATCAGCCACCACCAGGCCGACGCGTGCTCAAGAATCGTCTCCAAGACCATATCGTTCAAGCCGACCCTGTCCAATTACATCTACCTCCAACCCGGATTTCCGCCGTATGGTCACACTATCCAACCGCTTCGTGGTTCGCAAGCGCGTTTCCGTGAGGACAAGCGCGGTCAAAGGCCGTTCGAGCGGTGCGGGGTGCTTGGCGTCGAGACCCATCCCCTTCGCGGTCCGGTCCGCTGCCTTCTCGGCCGCCGCCTGCGAGGAGTCGTCGTCCAGATGGGCTGAGATGGCGACCGTTGCGAGAGGCCGGTGACCGAGGAGCTTCCCAGTAGCTCAAACGGCCGTCAGGCCGTCCGTGAGGACGGATGCACGGGTCGGTGCAGTACGACGGCCTTGAGACGGCCTTGAGACGCCCTTGACTTCGCGCTGCTCATGTCGTATGTGAAGGCCAAGTTGGAGTTCGACCAAAATAGTCAGGAGCGCGCGCGCCCCCGGTCAATGACGGGCCGGGCGGCAGCTTCGGCGGACGCCATGGCGAACATGGAAACCGTAGCGGTCAGACTGGACAGTACATTCGAGTGTTCCTCCCAGGTTGGGGACGGAAAATTCCGCTTGACATCCGAAGATAACGTTCACAATCTCTTAGGAGCCGAGCCGAGCCGAGCCGAGCCGAGCCGAGCCGAGCCGAGCCGAGCCGAGCCGAGCCGACTCCTTCCGTTCCACGGGGAATCTTCCCTCGAACATAGTCGGTACACGCACAACACTTTGCCGGGCCTAGCGGCTGGCGATGGTGGTTCGGCAAGAACGCCGCTCGATTGCGTCGCGAGGTCGCCTACTTCCTTCTTCTCTTCAAAAAAATTGTCTGCTTGTGTGGAGCCGTTGACGGCCCAGATCCGTCACGACTCCGTCACTTTCAAGTCAGTTGCAGGATTCGTGGGTTCATTTGTGGAGGAGTTCAGCAATGCAACGTACTGCTATCTATCGGAAATGTAGTTTCCTCGCGTTTTTGGCGATCTTGGCGGGTTGCAGCGGTGGGGGAAGCGACGGCGGGTCCACATCAAGAGACACGATTCGGCCACCCATGGTTGCCGGAACAGAGTTTGCCGACTTGAATCCCACTAACGCGGGCTACGCGGCGATTGCCGTCAGCCGAGCCGCTGACGCCAGACCTCGTTCAGGCAGCGTCACGCAATCGTCAAATGTGAACAATGGCATCACGGTGGATCGCGTAGCGGTAGCGGCCCAGCATGGGTCCGGGAGAAACAGCTACTCTATCCGGAACGGAACTTCGTGGTCTGTCGGAACGAGCGACGGCAATCCTGTGGATATCGATGCGACCGCTCCATTCGATGGTCAGGAACTTCACAAACGCATCCCCGGCGGCACGCTTTATGTAGATGTCTACTCTGACATAGAAGCGCCGACAACGCGGCAGGTTGGCGGGAGCGACGATGGCACCCGCGACGTCCCATTGGGAACGAGGGTTTTTACTGGAAACGTATCGGGGCGTAGCGGCGGCGTTGCTGGTCTATCCGGTAGCCTAAATGGTGAGCCTGGAACATTCTCCTGCACCGGGGGATGTACATATTCCCGAGGGATAGCGACCGCAGGAACATGGACATTCACGCCCGACCGGCCGCCAAGCGCGATCAACATTTCCGGGGTATCCGGTGTCGCTTTTACCGGGACGTTCAATCCTGCCCGGACTCCTGGAACGTACAACGGCCAGACAGGATATTTCAGATGCCTATCCGCTTCTACATCGGGATGCGGGCGGAGCACAAGCAACGGGAGATTGAGCAGCCTTCAAGGCCAGTGGATTTTCGTTCCTGCCGGCGGAACAATGGTCAGCACGCCCGACACCGACTATTTGGCTGGCGGTGTCTGGCTGTTCATACCCGACAATGCGACGAACGCCGGGGATGTCGTGTTCGGCGCCTTCGGTGATGGCAGCGATCCGTTCGACCAGCGCAGTGTCATGGCACTTCAAGGCACGGCGAGGTACAACGGTTTGGCGACAGGGGTATATTCGGCCAGATCGGGCAGCGACACGGAAATTGGCTACGTGGATGGCAACGTCTCCCTCACGGTCGATTTCGGCGGAAGAAGCGACCTCGGAACAATCGGCGGATCGGTCACCGGTATCGAAATAGACGGCGACCGGATTGCTGGCTCCCTGACCTTGGGAACTGCCAACATCGGCGGTTCTGACAGCGGCTTCTTCGAGGGCATTTTGAGCGGCACTGTGGAAGGGACCGGCTACACGGGAAGATGGGGTGGTCAGTTCTTCGGTAACGACGACCAGTCCGATGGGAAGCCGGGATCGGTCGGCGGCACGTTGGGCGGGCGATCCGAAGACCGCTCCGCAAGCTTCGTGGGAGTCTTCGGCGCCTACAAATGATTGATTGAGAAGCCGGTTCTATGGCTGCAAACCGGAAGCAGGGCAGCGCCAGCGCTGCCCTGCTCGCCCTCTTTCGATACGGCCCATGCAGTTCGTCTGCGCTATCGCTTTCGTGGTCCTGTTCGCCGCCGCGCCCCTCGCCGCTTCGGAAGACTGGACGTATCTTTCGTCCGATCCGGGGAAACGTACAAGAGCCCTGATTGACAGCGGCCGGTTCGTTGACGCACTGTTCGCGTTGCATCCTGTGGCCTTGGTTCGTCCGGATCGCACGGATGTTCTGTTTCTCGTGGGACTGGCGGCGCTCGGCGCGCCGCAACTGCCGGGAACCCCGCAGTCGGGAGACCGCGGTCCTCTCGAAGAACGCAACGGGTAGCGTTACAACGAGAAATGATATGCTCGGGAGCTTCTTTCCGCGACCGGCCGCTTATCTTATCGCCATGTGCATACCGCTGGTGCTTGGGCTGACCGGGTGTTTGTCGGACGATTCCTACCTCGCACGAAGAGAATCACGCGTGAACATTCCCACGACCACGCTGCCGGAGAGTCCATCGGATCGGTCCATTTTGACGCAATTGCCGCCTACAACCCGATCCATGGCGAAGGTGGATACGTCAACGACGGGAGACACCGGCATTCAAGGCAATGGGTATTTTGTCTCCATCGGGAGAGTCGCACTGGACAACCATGCAGGAGATGATCTCCTTTCCGAGCCCGACATCTATGTGCAGGTTCAACGACGGGATCCAGTTGTTCTTGACGCCATACGGCGCGAGGAAGAAAGGCTTTCCGTTCTGAACGCTCGAAGGAGGGCCTTGGAGAAGGAGATGGAGTCGCTTCAAACCAAGAAGAGACAGAGCGAAGTCGTGCCGGGTGAGCCCCTTTCCCCAACCCGACTTCGGCGATTGGCTGAACTGACACGGGTAACGGAAGGCGCGTGCGACGGACCATTGGCGGGTAACGCATGCCGGAAGTGCGAGCGATACGACGAAAGGCAGGTCTGCCGCCAGTGTGAGGCATGCAAGGAGCTGCGGTTTCTCCTCGAGAAGAAAGCGGAAAGCGAGGTTGTTCCCGGAGCTGCTCTTGATTCAATGGAAAGGGAACGCCTGCGAGAGTTGGAGGCATTGGTCAAAAGGCTTGCGAAAGACATGGGCGAAACTCGTTCAACGGCTAGTCGGCTTCGCAAGAAAATTACGGCAAAGACCCATACCGTGACGACTCCCGGCTTTCACCTGGATTACGGCTTCCGGTCCATTTTGGAAGTTTTTCCGGGCGACGAGCTTTGGGTGTCGGTCTACGATGAGGATCTCGGTGAAGACGATCTCTACGGATCCACAGTGTTTCGCGTTCCGAAGGGCCCAATGACACAGCGGGAAGTGGAATTATCCATGCCAAATGTTCGATCGGTGATTTTGAGACTGGGAAGAGAAAACGAGAGTCTGTCACGTAGACGAAGGGTTCGACTTCCTCGGCTGGCGTATCCAGCGCCGGAACCGCGGGCAACATGGCAGGAAGGCGATCTACACCTACCCGTCGAAAAAGGCGCTGGCCTCGATCATCGGGAAGGTCCGCAAGCTGACCCGCCGTGCATCTCATCGAACGCTTGCAGCCTTGTTGCGCCGGCTCAACCCGGTGTTGCGGGGCTGGTGCAACTACTTCCGGCCCGGGGTGTCCTCACGGACGTTCAACTATGTGGACCTGATCGACTACCACTGACCCAAGGGGAGCGCTGACCACGAACAGCATGCAAGCGATCACGTCGTCCCGATGCAGAAGCCGCCGCACCTAGACCGTGTCCGGCTGGGAGACATGCCCATCTCCTGGGCTCGCCCGAACATCTGCGCTCACGTGCTCTGCGCCGGGTTCTTGCGCAGCGCGCGTGACCATGCTGGACGGCCGCTGAAACCGCGGAGTTTACGTTCGAGCCGGATCGCTGGGGGCGCTGTCCTCGCTCCGGGAGTGGAAGGCGCGAAACCCGAAAGCTGGTGGCTTTCATGACTTCCCCACTGGCATCGTCTACACAACCGGTCGCTTGGTCACAATCGGAACCTTTCTTTCGCCGGTATCGCGGTGGTACTGAGCGGTTAGCGTGTTCGGGACCGCCCTCATTGCCCGATCCCTCCATTCTTTGCCGACATCGGGAAGATTCAAGCGCTCGATGCGTCTCCGTCCTCGGTCATCACGGGATTTGAGCCTCGGGGTCGGAGTCAATCTTCCCATTCTCGCTTACCGGCAGACCTCAGGCTCATGTCTCGTTGGAAACTCTTTTCCTTGTCCCGCGCCCGTGGGGTTGCTATGATCGCACCATGGCCGAGGCTATCGCCTTCGACACCCATCGCTTCGTCAAGCGTCTGACAGAGAGCGGCTTCACCGAGAAGCAGGCCGAGACCCTCGCCGAAGAGCACGTCGCCCTCCTCAACGCCAACCTTGCTACCAAAGCCGATATCGCCGCCGTGAAGGCCGAGATCGAAACCCTGCGGCAGGAAACGAAGGCCGGCATCGAGGCGGTGAAGGCCGACCTTTTGAAATGGCTGTTCGGCGCGCTGATCGCCCAGGGCAGCCTGATTGTCGCCCTCGTCAAGCTTCTATAGGTGCGACGTGAAGTCGTGTAAGTGATTGTTCTGCTTGAGGTATCTCACCTCATGACAGAACCGGCCGTTCCTTCGGCGGTAGCCTGGGGATGCGGGCATTGCTGGTAACGGCGATGTTCGAAGCCATCCCGACAATGTACCCCGATCCCGCAAGGGTGAAGCAGACCCCGCGAGGGGAAGCCAAGCCGCGAGCATCACGCAGCAGGGGGCTAGGCTCTGGGAGTATGGTGAACGGAAGTGAACCGATGATAAACCTCGTAAGTTTGAACATGCCAAAGATGCTGACAGGCATGAACCAAAACGGTGCGTGGGCAGGTCTCTGGTTTCTAGAGTACCGGAGCAAGGACATGAAGCCCACCGGGGAAGAGTCGGCACCCAACCTCCCAACTTGTCACCGACACGGAACACGGTAAGCCCGTATTCCCGCCCTCCGGGGCAAAGCGAACCGCAAGGAACGCCGATGGGAATGCGGGTAAAGGATGCCGGAAAAAGCGAATGCCTCGCTGTAATGGCGGGGATAGGGGTTGAGGCTCGGTCCAACATCACCCCGCCCGAAAAGGAGCAGGCTTCCGGTTGGTCTCTCATCGCATGAGAATTTGTAGAACCCTCGCAAGGAGGACAGGCAAATGACGGTCATGACAATGACTGGTGCGGCCTCCGATGGCGAGGTGGATTGGCACAGCATCGACTGGCCTCAAGTCCATCACACCGTTCGAAGGCTACAAACCCGGATTGCGAAGGCGGCCAGGGAAAGGCGCTGGAACAAGGTGAAAACCTTGCAATGGCTTCTGACCCACTCGCTGCACGGCAAGATGCTCGCCGTGAAGCGGGTCACTGAAAACCAAGGCAGACGGACCCCCGGCGTGGACGGTGTAACTTGGTCCACACCGGAGTCGAAATCCAAAGCTGTAACGTCGCTCAGAAGGCGCGGCT
>JAPPNF010000041.1 GCA_028818755.1 Deltaproteobacteria bacterium
CAACAAATTGTGGCAACACCCTTGATAAACCCCAAGATGTGGGTAATTGAAAGTCTGTGAAATGGTGAAACCGTCGCGGTATTGGTCCAGTTCACCCGATTCCGCGAAAAGGTCATCGCGGAACTCCAGCCGCCGGACCTGGCGTTTAATCGCGCCGGATTTCAGCTTCACCTCCAACTCGACGCGCGCCACAGGCGCCTTCTTCGAGATATCGATACCTTCAAGGTAGAGGTAGGCGTTCGTCCCAGCCAAGCCGCGTGTATGGATGCCGCGCACGGCGATCTTCTTAACCAGCTTCTGGTTATATGCGTCGAGCGCGTCGAGCCGATGGACCTTATTGTGCTCAGTGCGGTGCGTCGCCGAGTAGCGCAAGGTCATTAGTGGTTTGAACTTCGGCAGGGCCTCCATCGTGGCCTTGCCCTCCATCTTCTGCGGCTCGTCCAGAATAAGGATTGGCCGGTTGCTGGCGATCACGTCAATGGGGCGGCGAGACTGGAAGTCGTCCAGTTCGTCGTAAATGCGGCGGTTGTCCGCGCCGCGGGCGTTGAAGGCCTGGATGTTGATCACCATCACGTTGATGCCCGCGTCTGAAGAGAAGCTCTCTAGCTCATGCAGGCGCTTGGAGTTGTAGATGAAGAACCGCGCCTTTTTACCGTAGGTTTCGGCGAAGTGGTCGGCGGTGATCTGGAGCGATTTGTAGACGCCCTCGCGGATAGCGATGCTGGGCACCATCACGATGAACTTGGACCAACCGTATCGCTTGTTCATCTCGAACATGGTCTTGATGTAACAATAGGTCTTGCCGGTACCGGTCTCCATCTCAATATCGAGGTTGAAGTTGCAGCCGGCGCTCGACACCAGCGCATCCGACATCGGCAGGTTCTGCCCGCGCTGCACTTCCTTGATGTTGGTCAGAACCTGCAAATCGGGCAGCACAATGTCGGCGTTTTTGAACCCCTCGTCGAATGCACTGGCTTGCGCCTCACGGCCGGGATCGATCCGGTAGGTGATACCGCCGACATTGGGTTGACCGACGAAGCAATCCACGAGGGACGCGACGGCGTTGGTCTGATAGGGCTGGACCTTGAACTTCAGCTTCATGCCGGCGCCCTTAGATGGACTTGACTTCCGTGGTAGGTGAGAGCTGCCGGAAAATTTGTTCCACGTTGATCTTCACCGCATCCGAAACAAAGCCGTTGTCTCGGAACACGACGCGCAGAGGTTCGCGCTTCGTTAACTCCTTCACAAGCTCCTCTGTTATGACGGGGTCGAAACAGGCGACTAGCGCGTTCTCATCAACGAAGAACACGCTCTTGCCCTGAATGGTCTCGCGCTGAATCGGCAGCGTCAGGTCAACGCCCCAATCGACCAGTACCTGGAAGAGCAGGTCTTCAGGCGTGCGAGTCGGCTTAATGTGGTCAACGGCGTCCAGCAGGCTCCCTTGATCGACTTGGTCCGGGCGGTAGTACACGTTCTGCATGTTGGAGGTGTCGACCTTCAAGACACGGAATCCAACATCTTTGTTCCAGCCCTCGTGGCACTCGCCTTCGAGAATCTTTGTTCCAGCTCGTCTAATCCTGTCTTTGCACAGGTCCGCGATGGAGCCATAACCTGCTTTATATGCCAGGCTTTCTTGGGAAGTTTGTTCTGGAATTTGAACGCTTATGCACCGCCGCTCTCCGCCGTAGGTCGAGTTGGCGTGAAATACACCATGCGCGGTTGATCCGGAGCCTGCGAAGAAGTCTACAATTAGGTCGTCAGGACCTGTCATGTACTTAACGAGGAGGGAAATATCCTTATAGTTCTTCGGGTTTTCAAAAACGCGAACGCCATCGAATATCTCCTCAAACTCAAGTGTCGCCGTTTGAGCGTAACTATACCTAACCGAAGTGAGAACCTGATCGTTGTTGTCAAATAGATTCGTCCTAACCCGCGGTACGGTCGTTTCGTCCGGACCGAAAACAATACGCCCCTTCTCCACCTCCTCGTCAAAACGCTTCTTTGTTGGGTACCGCCATCCGCTCTTTGGGAGTTTGCAAGGCAGCCCGGTGTCTGGGTGTAGAATGGTGTAAGTCGGACCTCCTCCTCCTGGCCAGTTTATGTTCCCATCGTCACGAAAGGGGCCCTTTCCATCCACCTTTGTAAAGCGAGCTAGAGGCAGTCGTGGATCCTCATCCTCGAATGTTCGATAGAAGTCCTTTAGCCCTTGAGCGACCTTTTTCCAGTCATCGCCGTATTCCATTCGAAGTGTTGAAAAGACCTCACGGACCTCATCGACACCTTCTTTAGGCGCACGGAGTTCTACGTCGTGATCCTTAAGCTCTTGAAGCGATCGGACGTAAACCAGCATATATTCGTGCCCGACAGAGAAGTATTTGGCATCATTTTTGCGATTTTTATCCCAAACAAGGGTGGCAATAAAGTTCTTCTCGCCGAATATCTCGTCCATGACCTTTTTCAGCGAGTGACATTCCACATCATCAATGCTAATCGCGATAAAGCCGTCATCTCTAAGCAAGGACCGCGCCAATTTCAGGCGCGGATACAACATCGAAAGCCAATCTGAGTGAAACCTGCCATTCGATTCCAAGTTTGCCACGAGTCTGTTGCCGTCACCGTCTTCCTGCATCGAACGCTTCAGAAAATCTGCGGAAGTCGTCGCGAAATTATCGTCATAGACCGCATCGGTGCCCGTATTGTAAGGGGGATCGATATATATCATCTTGGTTTGCCCAAGATATGCCTCTTGAAGCAGCTTCAATGCATCAAGATTGTCGCCCTCAATAAATAGATTGCGGGTCGTGTCGAAGTTATAGCTGTCTTCTCGGCTAGGCCTGAGCGTCTTGGCGATATGTGCGTTCGCGGTAACCAAAGCCTCTCGCTTCCCTGGCCAGTCCAACCGGTACCGCTCCTGCGCGCCCTCGACGATATGGTCGCTCAATTCCTGACGCAGGTGATCGAAGTCGACGGCGAGACGCATCCGGCCCGTTGTGTCGTCGTGTGCCTCCGTGACGCAGGCGGGGAACAACTCGCGGATCTTCGCGACGTTGTCCTGGCTGAGGTCGGGGCTGTGCATCTTCAACTTATCCATTACGGTCCTCGCAATCGTTCGGCATGGCGGGGCGGGGGTTTGTCGTGGTCAGCCGCTCCAATTCCTGTTTGGCCGAGCGTTTTTCGGCGTTGATGGCGACGCGCTTGTTGAATTGCTTTTCGCGGTTCAGCCGCACGGTGATCCGCTCCACCTCACGCGTTTTGGCGCGGATAGCGTCGATCCGTTCCACCCGCGTTTGGATGTCCTCGCTGCCGTGACCGGCAGCGGGCATAATCGCAGTCAACATCCTGTCATAGAGGGCCCCCAAGTCGAGTGCGACCGGCAACGGCTCGCGCGGCGCATCTTCCGGCACCCAGCCCGTTACAAAGTATTCGCTGATCACCCACTTAGTGCTGTTCGCGGCGCTCGGCCTCTTGAAAGCGGCCACCGCCTTCCGTTTACGGCGCCAGGTGAGCTCGAAAATCAACGGAAACGGAATCGCCTTGTCGATCGCGCGCAGGACAGCCTCGTCCAGTTTCCCCGTCTTGAGCGATAGGCCGAAGATGTGGACCTCCGTCACCGCCTTGGTGGCACTGAGGTTGGTCGTCTCGGGCGCCAGCTTGAAGCGCCATACGATCTGGTCAACCTCCCTGACGAATAGTCCCCTGAGCGCGGTGTTTGCGCCAGCGCGCTCGTAGATCTTAGCTTTAGGAACGACGCGGCCGAAGGCGGCGCTCTTGGGATAACGGAAGAACGCGGTCATGCCTCGCCCCCCTCGACCACGACGAAAGCAATCAGCTCGAAGTCTTTTAGGCCGGTGATGGTGTGAACCAGCGCCGTGGTCCGCCCGCCGCTGAACAGGCTGTCGATGTCCTTCTCTTCCTTTACCTCGATCATGGAGCGGATAGCGCTGTTGAGAAGCTCGGAATAGCGATCCATCTTCCGCCCGTCCTGGGTCCGCTCATTGAAAATGCGGCAGACCTGCGGCAGCGGCTCCGCTTGGCCCTTGCAGCTTGTGCGGATCAGGTCGAGCAGACGCTTCGCCTCCGTATGATCGGCTATTACCTCCCCGTCATCGTTTATATAGACGAGGTAATAGGGGTGCAGGCGGTTCTGCTGATTGATGTTGACGCTGTCGTGGATGTTCTTGAGCGCGAAGATCGCCCCGGGTTGTAGGCCCACCTCTGGCTGCGCCGGAACGACTGCGTGCATTCCGTTCGGCAGATGGTCCAACTCGCCATGCTCCTTAATGTAGTTGAGCAGGTCCATGCGGAAGTCGTTGAGACCGAGGTCGGTGATGGAGATGCCGGTCTTCACGTCCTCCAGCTCGATTACCTCTTCCTGCAGGCGCTTGAGCTGGTCCTTGCGATAGGCGATGTCGCTGCTTTTGGCGGTAAGCATGTTGTCGTCACCCGTGGCGCTCACGTCGGCGATCATCATGCGGTTCTCGACCCGCTCCTTCAGGTTGATGTACTCGTCGAGCGTGATGTCGGGCCAGTAGTTGACCAACTGGATTTGGGTGTTGGGCGAACCGATACGGTCGATCCGACCGAAACGCTGAATGATGCGTACCGGGTTCCAATGGATGTCAAAATTGACGAGATAATCGCAGTCTTGAAGGTTCTGGCCTTCGGAGATACAATCGGTGCCGATCAGGATATCCAGCTCGCCGGGCTCTTCCGGTAGGACGATCGCCTTTTCCTTGGAGCGCGGCGAAAACAGCGTCAGCACGCCCTGGAAATCGTAGCTCTTCTTGAGCGTGGTCTTCGGTGGATCAGAGCCCGTGACTTTGGCGACCTGCAATCCGAGTTGCTGAACGAACGGTGCTAGATTAGAATAGAGATAGTTCGCGGTGTCGGCGAAGGCGGTGAAGATCAGCACCTTGCGATTGCCTTGATTGAGCGGCTCTCCGACTTTTTGCTTGATCACGTGCTTGAGGTGCTGGAGCTTGGCGTCATCCTCCGGCGTGACCCTGCTCATCGAGGCGACCAGCTCCTGAATGAGTGCAAGGTCGGCGTCGAGGTCGTGCTTCCACGACGGTAGGTCGATGTCGGCAAGGCTGATTTGCACCTTCTTGCCGACAGTAAAATCCCCCAGCCCGGCTAGATCGTCGTCCTCGGCGTCGAGCAGCTCCGGGTCCGCCATGAAATCGCTCACGCTCTGCGTGCCGCCTGAGCGCTCGAAATCGTTAATGGCCTCCAGGGCGCGCGTGATGTTGCCGCCGAGCGAGCGCAAGGTGATGCGGAACGCCTCAACAGAGCTTTCTAGTCGCTTGAGCAGGTTCGTGGTCATCAGCGCCTGAAGGCTGCGCTCGCGATCCGCCTGCCGCAGCTTGCCGCGACCGCCTTCAACCTGGGTGTCGTAAATCTCCTCATATTTCCGCCGCCGGCTCGGGAGGATGTAGCTAATCGGGGCATAGACCGCGAGCTTGAGCAACGAGAGCTGGGTGAAGATGTCGTTCAGCCCCATCACGTCGGTTCGCTGCGTAATCGGGCAGTGAAACGACAACGGTCGGCGCCGCTCCGGGAATTTGCCGATGTTCTTGGTGTCGTAGAACGTCTGGATGTGTCTTCGCGACCGGGCGATGGTCACGGCGTCGAGTAACTCGAAGAAATCGAATTCCAGGGCGTTCAGGATGGAGGCGGCCGTGCGCTCTTCTGGTGGCAGCGTCGACCAGGCGTTGAAAGCCTTCTGGGCGCGGCGGAAAATCTCTTCGACGCTGGTCTCGGTCTCCAGATTCCCGCTGAGAGTTTCCGACTGACCTTCGTAGGCGAGCGCCAACTGGTTGCGCAGATCGGTGAAGCGGTTGTTCACCGGCGTCGCCGACAGCATCAGCACCTTGGTCTTCACGCCGGCGCGGATCACCTTGTTCATCAGCTTCTGGTAACGGGTCTCCCGGTCCTTGAAGACATCGTTGTTGCGGAAGTTGTGGGACTCGTCGATGACGATGAGGTCATAGTTACCCCAGTTCACCCGATTGAGCGGCATGCCGAAGGACTCGCCGGAGGTGCGGGACAAGTCGGTGTGGCACAGGACATCGTAGTTGAAGCGGTCCTTAGCAAAGATATTCGTCGTCAGGTTGGAGTTGTAGTTCCGCCAGTTGTCCGCAAGCTTCTTCGGACACAACACCAGGACGGCCCGATTGCGCAGCTCGTAGTATTTGATGACAGCCAGCGCGGTGAAGGTCTTACCGAGGCCGACGCTGTCGGCAAGGATGCAACCGTTGTAGGTTTCCAGCTTGTTGATGATGCCGGTAGCCGCGTCCCGCTGGTAGTTGAACAGCTTGTCCCAAACCACGCTGTCGCGATAGCCGGTGAGGTCTTTCGGCAGAACGTCCTCGTCAACATCCTCCAGGAAGTCCTGGAAGATGTTGTACAGCATCATGAAGTAGATGCGCTCCGGCGAGTTTTCCTGATAGACGGACTCGATGTGGTTGCAGATCACGGCTGTGACATCTCTGACCTTTTCCGAGTCCGACCAGATTTGATTGAACAATTGAAGGTACATCTGCGTGTGGCTCGACTCGTCAAACCTCGTGACAAAGTTCGAGATAGCATCGCCCTTCTGATACCCGAGATCGACGGCCGTGAAGCCGCTTATGGGCACATAGGCGATTCCACTGTTTTCCTGTGCGACATGCAGGAACTGCTGCATTGGGGCCTTGGTGGTATTGGAGCGGAACTTGGCCTTCCTGCGAATCCATTCCGCGCACTCGCGCGCCACGGCGCGCTGGGTCAGTTTGTTGCGAAGCTGAATCTCGAACTCGGTCCCGTAGAGACCGCTTTCCCGCCGCGCTTTGGGAATGAAGAACTCACGGCGCTCCTTGCGCATACGGTCGGCGACTTCGTTCGGCACGAAAGTCGGCGCCGTAAAGATGAACTGAAGACTCTCGACCTTCGACAACTCAGACTTGAGCGCCTCGAAGGCGTAGATCGAGAAACAGGACGCGGCAATTTTGAGCCGCGCTCCGCGCTCGACCGTACCCTTCAGGTCGTCGCCGAGAAGTTGTGATGTGTTGTCAATGATCTTCATCCCTTACGGCCCAAATCCCCTCATCCGTTGAATCGACCTCCCCCGCCGTAGTGGAGAGCAGACCAAGTCCGGCGAGTGCGTGGAACCTCCCAGCCGTAGCAGTTGCTCATGAGACTCAACGGCCATGACAGCCACCACGCCTCGCCGGTGCTTCTCGATGACGACCGGCTCGGCACGCGCGATGTCGATCATGCGCCCAAAGCCGCTCTTGGCTTCCTTCGTAGACATAGTTCTCATAGCGATCTGTCCAATTTTGGCTATTGTGTCTATTTTTTGACGATTTTGGCAAACACTAGGAGCGCTTGGCTTACAACTCTTCAGGTGCTCGGCCCGCACTGAATAAGGAGGGAGGCGCCATTTGGCGAGACCCGTGCCTGTCGCGTGTGCTATATTCCAGCACGCGGTTCACGGACCTTAGCCCGGTCCAGACTCCGAATGGGCGTCATAGACGTCAGGCGACGAGGGTCTACACTTTGCAGTTGACGTCCGCGGTGTTGTCTTTGTTGTTGATGGTTGCGGAGATGAACAATCCAGTCTTCTAGGATGGCCATTTAGTTAACTGTTTTCAACTAGTTACGGTCCACAACTTGTAGGACGCGGGCTAGAAGGCCAAGTCTCAAACCCGCCCGTGCCCGGACCGTGGTGGCAACCGAGGACCCCCATGGCGCTTGAAGTCGAGCGCAAGTTCCTGGTCACAGGAAACGAATGGCGCAAGGTCGAGGGAACGGTCCAGCGCCAGGGCTATCTCAGCACCCAACCCGAGCGCACCGTGCGCGTCCGTATCGAGGGCGACAAGGGCACCCTCACCATCAAGGGACTCACCCGTGGCGCCACCCGGTCCGAATACGAGTACGACATCCCGCCCGAGGAAGCCGCCGAGTTGCTTCGGCTCTGCGAGCCGCCCCTGATCGAGAAGGTGCGCCGACGCCTGGAACACGACGGCTTCGTCTGGGAAGTGGACGAGTTCCTCGGCGACAACCAGGGTCTCGTCGTCGCCGAAATCGAACTGGACCGGGAAGACCGCCCGTTCACCAAACCTTCATGGGTAGGCGAGGAAGTCACCCACGACCCGCGCTTCTACAGCGCCAACCTTGTGGAAAATCCCTTCACCAAGTGGCAGAATTCCGATTAGCTGCCCCATCACCGGGGCGCGCCGGGTCTACCCGAACACGGAGGGGTGGCCGAGCGGTTTAAGGCACCGGTCTTGAAAATCGGCGTCCGCCTAACAAGTGGACCGCGAGTTCGAATCTCGCCCCCTCCGCCAACCAAACACTGAGCAGTTGCCAATAGGGCTCTATTGTCAGGGTTCAGCGCCGTCGCGCGATCCAACTCCGAGATGTAGTCGAAGGTTCTTCGCAATGGCCTCAGGGATCGGTGCCCAGACCGCACCCTGCTCGCCAAAGTCGTCGCCGAGGCCTTCGGCATTCGTCGAGGCGGCTACGATTCTGTGGCCGTCCACGGCGTACTCTCCACCCATCGTGACATCGAAAATGTGATGGCGACCATGCACCACGCGGAACCGATGTTCATCGTAGGTACCCGCGATGTACGGGACGGCGATATCGAGGTAACAATCTTCTTTGCCTCTGCCCCGGAGCCGTTCGGTCTTGCTGCCGATGCGATCGATACGACCTGTCCGCTGCTCCAGCGTCGCCGGGTTCCACGGAAGGTCGTGGTGCACGACATGCCGGCACTCTCGGTGGAGGTCGATTCCTTCCTGGCCGACCGTGGTGACGATGAGGACCTCCGGGACCAGCGGCGTGTTGAAACCCGTAAATAGCCGGTCACGCTCCGAGTTGGGGACGGAACCAGTCACGTGTGTGACGACGTCCCGATTCCTGCTGGCCTCATCGTAGGCATCGGTCTGCTCCTCGAGGTCGACAGCTTTCTGGAGCGTTTCCAGGTAGGCTTCGAACCGCTCCCGGGCAGACTCACCTCCCGTGGGCGAAATCTGGTAGCGCCTGTGTATAAGCCTCGTCCAGTCGTCGTCGGCTACATCGTCGTCGATATCGGGCCTTGCGGCCGGTTCGTCTAGAATGAACCGGGCGAGAAAGCCGGGAGAGCGGATCATACGACGGAGCATGCGTGCGGCCAACGCGCGGAGTCTCACGGGCAACGGCGCCAGTGCTGCCGAGTGCCAACGCGTGAGCAGGCTTGGCAGGTCCATTTCCACGTCCGCTAGGTAGGGGGCGAGTGTAGCTTGTCCTGCGCGACCTTCGAGCACGTCCTTCCATGCCGCGATCTCTTCGGTCCTAGCATGATGCCCACCCGTCCTGATGTCCTCATCGTCAGGGAGTGCCTCGATCTCCGCATCGCGAAGAACTCCCTCTACGAGCTCGCGACGGCGAGCTGGCCAGTCCGAGGAAGAAACGAGGGTGAGCGCCTCCGATGTCGTCTCTGCAAGGCGAAGTGGGGCCAGCACCCTTTTGAGCCATTGCCTCCCCTGTTCGGACTCCTTCCACCGTGACACCAAGAATTGTTCAGTAGCGGCGAGAACACGTCGGCGATCGAAGCGACCGCTACGGTCGCGGGGTGGACCGCCGCGGGACAGCCGCAGGGCAACTTTTGCGACATCACGCTTACGAAGGGCGAGCCTGTGTGGCACACGCCCTCTTGGCCCCGCGAGTGGATGGTCCTGGAAGAGCAGGAAGACTGACTGGCGGTAGTTGTAGAGCCGCTTCTGAAAGTTCTTGAGGCGTAGCTCCAGGTCACGTTTGGTGCAATTGAACGCTGCGGTCAGCACCTCACTGTTGTGTGCGTCGATTCGACTGTTCACAGCGGCTCGGACGGCGCCAACCGTCGCAATGTTGAAGCAAAATACCAGGGTCTTGTCACCCTTGAGCCATGCGCGGAATGCGCGCTCCGCAGTAACGGCGACCTTCGGGTGCTCGTGGCTGTCCCCGCTGACGGCCCGCTCGACTAAACTGAGATAGTGACGAGCCCGCTCGTTGTGCCCTTGCAGCATCCGCTCCAACTCGCCGTCCCTAAAGAATGCGTAGGAGCCCCCGAGATCCGCACCGAGGCTCGTCAAGCCGCGTCCGTCCTTTTGTTCCTGCACTGCTCTCATCATCAGGTAGTGAACCAACTCTCCGTCTCCGCTCACGTCAAGACCCGGTCCCCAACGGAGGGTACCCCGACGTGCACTGGACGCGGTCGACCGTGGATCGGCCTCGCGCCCCACCAACCAAGCTCGATGTGAGTCGTCTCGTCGGTGCCGGAGCAGGAACGGTCTGAGGCTCCTGCCGAGCCGGATATGGGCCGCGCGAACTTCCATCAAACTTCGGAGAGCTCGTTGCAGTCGTGGCGGCAGGCTATCGGACCGTCCGTGATCGCCGGTCGTACGCCAAGCCTGTTCAAGGTCGCTGAGATCGCACTCCTCGACCTCAGACCAGACGCTTCGGAGCGACTCTCCCGCCGATTCGGCTTGTCGCAGGTCTTTACGTAGAACGCTAACTCGATCGTCTAGGAACACCGAACGTTCCGGTGACAGGTCAATACAGCGCCGGAGTTCTAGTACCTGGGTGAGTTCATGCGGCCCAAGTTGGAACGGGGTCGCGGACAGCCCTAGCAATCGGTCTATCCGCAGCCCCAATGTGTGGAGAAATCGCCACCAGCTCGCTGGATGGTTCTTCCAGTTGTGGATCTCGTCCACTATCACAAGCGGTAGGTTGTGTGGCACCGTCTGGCCAAGCGCGGTGCGGCAGAGTTCCCGAATATCCTCCCAGAAAGACGATTGCTTCGGACGACCGCTTTTTACGGAGTTCCAGGAGTCCGTCAGCCGGTCGCAAAGTGCGCGGTCGCTAATTCCAAGTCGACGCCAAGCTGCACGTATATGATTGTCGTCGAAGCCCAACTCCTCGGCGCTCTTGGCGGCCTCCCATGCTGCGCGAGATCGTCGCAGGTCGAGGCCTTCTCGTGTCGCGTGGGAGGGGCAGTCGGCGGACAACATCTCGATACGCTCGTCCATCGAGAGCCTGAAGCCGTCCATGTGGAACAGAGAGTGGATGGCCGCCATGCGTGCCACATCGAGTTGGTGTAGGCGTCCCGAGAAGGCTGACATCCGCGCGATAACCAGCGTAGGCATTCGCGTTTGCAGCGTGTGCGCGAGTTCGTGGGGCGTCAACGCGGTCCTGACGTCGATAACCATGTTCGTTGGCACCACGAGTTGGAGGAACCGCTCAGTCTCACGCTTCCATTTCTTGAACAAGGCATGAGCGTGAGGTGTGACGACAAGTACCGGACCAGCGGAGAGCCCCGCCGCCGAACGCCGACGGAGTACTGACCAAGCTACGCCTAAGGCCACGAAGGTCTTTCCAAGTCCCACTTCGTCTGCGAGCAAGACGATCTCCCGGCGACACTCCTCGTCGTGATCGTACAGGCGTCGCAGGATGGCGTCGATCGTACGCTCTTGCCGCTTGGCGGTTTGTTCAACTGCAGCGGGATTGCTGTCTCCAAGCGCCGAGCGAAGCGAACGCCGCAAGTTGAGTCCATCCGGCCGGACGATCATGGCTTCCGATGCAGCGCGAGGTAGGAGCGGACAACGTCGGTGCAATCCTTCGTCGGGAGATCAGCGATTACTTCGTTGAGCTCGGAGGAAACGGCGGCGACCGCCTCGTCTCGCAGTCGGTCCGCAACTCCGTCCGCCAGAGCCGGCAGTGGCACAGTCTGGAGCAGGCGCAGCAACTCCGTGAGTTGGAACGCTGTAGCCACTACAGTCTTGCGTGGTTTGCCCGGCTGGGGATTCTGATAGGCGCGTAACGATTCGCGCGCCAGTTCAACGGGTGACCGATGTCCAAACAGGGCGGCGCGCAGCCCTAACTCAGTAAGACCGGTGTCGGCTAGGTGATTCACAATGCCCGGGAGTGCGTGGACGAAATCGCGCACGAGGTAGCTCAAGATGTCCCCTGTTGCAGGAGATGGTTCGCTGTAGCCCCGAATCGGATCAATGCTGTGGCCGAAGCCGTTGCTTTCTACCTCAGCAGCGGCACGCAGCCCAAGGAACCATGCAACGAGCGATTGCTCATCTTCTCGCGACCGCGGCTCGACGACCGGGAACAGATGCTTGTCTTCGAACACCACAGGCAGTGTAGCGACGGTCCCGTCCCACGAGACCTCAGCCTCCAGATCCGGCAGCGCCGGACACGGCTGACTATCACGTGTCCGCGACTGGTTCAACCATGACGCGCTGAGTGGATTGGAAGCCGAGAAGACGCCGTCGGTATCAGTGGGTGCGGACACGGTCCAGGGGTCGAACCACTCTTCTCGGTTTGACAGCCGCGACCGAATGTCTCTCATACGGATTACGACTTCGTCAGGCCAATTCGTGGCGTTGCCTTCGATGATTAGCCGGTCGCGGTTTGCGCGGAGCGACAAGATGAAGTCAGGCCAACCACTCTCATTGTCGCTGTCGTAGTTCTCGGGCTCAACAACAAACTCCTCGGGCTCGTGTGTCACTTCGTGCCAAGAAGTCCCAAAGGAGAGGACGTCGGCAAGGCGCGAACACTCTTCATTCCGGAGGGTCCACAGCAGACCCGCCTCTGCGTTGCCTCCGCTGACAAGCCCAAGGCCCCTGCGCGATAGGTTGAATGACCCGATCGCGAGCCGAGTGGTCGTATCCCCGATCGCGAGAAGGGCCTTGGCGTGCAACGAGCGATTACCATCCGAGGTCGATACTCGGCGTCCGGCGACCCCGTCGAACTCGCCCTCATCGTCTTCGTCTACCGTCGTGCAGCCGTAACTCGGGTTCGCGGCGGCGACTTCCACCGTTGCTCCCTGGTTGAGCAGACTTCGCACAAGCTCCGGAGGGATGACCGGCCGAATCTCGCCCTGCTCGTCAGAAATCGCAGGCCCGATGAGCCGCACCGTCCCCAAGCGTCCACCGCACAGTCGTCTGAGCGCGGAGGCGACGTCGGAGAGGTCGCCCCCTGATGGCCAGAACGGGCTAGCGATGGTGAGCACATCCACCTGCTCCCGCGGTTCCACGAGCGGTGGAAAACCAATCCCAGAGGGGAGTCCCACGAAGCGGAGTCGTCTGTTCCGACGCGGTGCTGGACTACTCGCGAATACAGCCTTCATATCCCGAAGCTGGTGAGACACCTGATCTGTCGATGGTCTGGTCAATCCCTCCAACCAGTCCACAGCCTCCCGCACGGCCGTGATTGATTCCGGCGACGCACCAGGGGCATCGCAGACGGACGCAGCCACCTCAATGTTGCTGTGGTAGCCCGACCCCGTGAGATTGGCAGAGGTGACGACGAGGCGGATGATCTGGTTTGCACGCTCTCGCGCGGACGGCGTGACAAACCGCAAGAGGGCTACCTTCGCATGCAACTTGGGGTAGCGTCCCTCAGGCAGCGGTACGAGATCAATGCGCGGAGACCGGCGCAGACCGGGTTGGTAACGGCCAGGATGGAAGAATACCGACACCTCCGTGTTTGTGAGTGCGCTCTCCAACTCCAGTCTGAAGTCCCTCCCTCGGGCTGGCGGTAGCCGTAGGCCGAGCGCGACCGGCAACAAATCCTCTTCAAGGAAGTCCGCCTGCAGTTCGTAAGTCGTTGCGACCACGCTGGCTAGCCGGTAACCTTGAGGAGCTTCCCAGAGCTCAACAAGCCGCCGGGTCATCACGATGTCTTCTCCCACTCCCCGGCCTCCCGCAACATGCCCGCAAACTGCTCAATCCGGTACGGGTGCGTGAACTCGACATCGTGCGGCTTTTTTGGCCTTTCCTCAAGCAAGTAGCGGGGAGCGATCGCCACATCATTTCCGCGCAGTTCCACCCATGGGAGCTTGGGCTGTCGCGAGGCGTCTAGCTTGCCGGCCTGCACCCGCTCGTGGTGGCCAATCAGACGGCGCACGAATTCCGCGTCATCATTTGCACGTACAGCCGGCTCGACGTTGAGGTAGAAGTCGTGCACCGTATCGGCAACTGAGTACGGTAAATGCGTGCGATGTACCTCCAGCCCTCTCTTGAGCTCGTCGCCGAGGCGAGCGGGTGACGAGTCACCTCCGGCGAGTCGTATCTTCCGTAGGGGCGCTGGTCGATTGTAGCCCGGCAAGGAGCGCACTTGATCGAAACGATAGAGCAACTCGCAGTGCAGGTTCTCGAACGACAATGCGACATCGAGAACCGCCGCTAGCCGGTCCGACGGCGGGTTGCACTGCCTACTAAAGTACTCTTTCAGCAGCCGAAAGGTGTCGCCGTCAGACGTCGTGGCGTCCATCGCCCGCATCGCGGATGCCATCAGTCGCTGAGCGCGCGGTTCCAGGAGCGCTTCGGCAAGCAAAGACCGCTCGTGAGACGAAGCCGCTCCGAGGTGCGCGGCACGGCCCCAGTCGACTAGCGCGCTCTCGGCGAAACTGACGTCCTCACCACTGATGACCCGGATCAGACTGGCACGGTCGGGCGTCGCCTGGTGCCGAAGGAACGTGTCGGCGAGCTTCACACCTCTAGGAGTCAGCCCGGCTGTTCCGTCCTCAACCAGCCCTCCGGCGACTAGGGTGACCCAATAGGCGCCTACTCCACCCACTCCGGCCTGATTCTGCAACATGGGGAACGCTGGCGAGCGGATGCCCTCGGCGACCGCGCGACGCACATAGGAAACACCCCGCAGTTGGCCCCACGATCGGTCGTCCGCAGAGGTGGCCTCGGCCTTTGCGTAGAAACCAGTGGCCAACGCAACAAGACGTTCCCACGCGAGGATTCTTTGCCGGCGTGCGTGTCCGGCCCTTCCGCCCGAAGGAGCCTGCGGGAGCTCGTCGAGCAGGTGTAGACCGGCACACACCCAGGAGAGGTAGCGGACGCGGGACGTGATGGTGGTAACCCCCGGTAGAACCGCGGTGGCGATCGCTGTGAACGAACGCAATGCGCCGAGGGGATCAATGCTACCGGAAGTTGCAGCGCGCGGATCCCAAGCGGACAGGATGGGCATCGGAAGAGCATGGGCCGGCTTCACCGAGCACCCTCGAATGTCTGTTTCAGTAGTGCCCCCCAAATCGGCAAAGGCGTCCTCTGGCAGATTCGGTAACAGATGGCACGAATCGTGTCCCTCGCTCGTGGCACTGGCTGCCGGATTAACGCTTCAGGGCACATCTAACCACTAGAATTATGAGTGTTTTCTCTAGAACTTAAGCATCGCGCACACGATCGCTGCCGCCTCGCGTTGGATGCCCGTCGTGGCCTTGAATTCCAGCGTCTCAATTTCGCCAGATACAACGCTATCTGTTCGGGAGTCATGCGCGCATCTCGGTCGCCGGCCGTCGATGTTCACTCTTGGGCCTAGTCGTCTTCGACTAGGCCAAGTTCTCTTAGTGGCTCAAGCACGCCATTCTCTAGCTTGGCCTTGCCGTATCCCACAGAAGTTGTCGCGGTCGCCCTAATCGCGACTTCGCCCGCAACGTCTGCAAGATTGGCCAACGCGGTCCATGCCGCGTAGACGTTGCTTTGGTCCGCAGTGAACGAGAGTGCAATCTGTCGACTACCAAGGGAGTCAGGCTGGGCTGGCTCGTCCCCTGGACCGGCACCCTCTCCGGAATCGCTTCCGTCACCGGTTTGTGTTGACCCCCCCCTCCCTCGTCGCCCGCGCTGGGCCATTCAAGCAGCACTATGCTTCAGAACCGTTGAATCGAGGTTTTCAACTGCTCAACGACCGAGACGAGTTGCGATGAAGACGCATTTTCGCGGATCTGATTAGACCAGTCCTCGTTGTGCTTGGACCACTTGAGGAACGTCGTATAGTCACCTTGGGTGAAAGGTTTGTAGTGATTGAGGATGATGGCGGGGAGAGCGGACGCAACAAAATTCCGTGACCCGTTGTACTTCGAAAAGTACATCTGACAGGCACTCGCGATTTCAGCAATTTTTTCTTCTCTGGCGAACCGGCGGAGTAAATCTAGAAAAGCACCGGACGGCGTGCACCATCTCTTATGGCTCCGAACCCTCATCGCCTTTTCCACCTTGGCCAAGTCGTCGTCGTTCATTTCTACTTTCCCCTCTAGTCTGTCTGTCACAGGCTAGACGGCATTGTCAGCTGTTGCAACCGTCAGTCGACGCGAGATCACCCCCTGGTGAGGAGTCGGCGGTGGCGGCCCATCACTCTCGGCTTGCGCGGGCGGCATCCTCGTCGGCTAGGGGTAAGTGATCACGCCCGGTCGAGATTCCGCTGCCGACAAGCGTCCCGTACCACCGTGGGCGTCACGGCGCTGGCCCAGGGCTGCCGGGTCGAAATCGACCTCATCGCGAAGCGGAACGCCTGACGCCTTCCACTGGTGTCTGCCACAGCGGCGCTAGGCCAATCCCCCCAAACTTGTTAGAATCGTTTCTTCTTCGGCACCACACGCCGTCGAAGCTCCGCTCAGAGCCGGAAACCGTCCGGAAATTCCGGCCATTTCCAGGGCGCTCAAGAAGACCGTAACCGGATTTGCGTGTCCGCACACGCCCGGACTGTTCGGGGGTGCGGGCGAAAGGGGAGAGCAACTGATGGACCTCGTCGCTTGCCGCGAGGCGGCGAATCTTCGGAACATCGCGATCATCGCGCACGTGGACCACGGCAAGACCACGCTGGTGGACGCGATGCTGTGGCAGAGCGGGACGTTCCGCGAGAACCAGGACGTGCGCGAGCGGGTGCTGGACTCCATGGACCTGGAGCGCGAGAAGGGCATCACGATCATGGCGAAGAACGCCTCCGTGACCTACCGCGGCGTCAAGGTCAACATCGCCGACACGCCGGGTCACGTGGATTTCGGGGGCGAGGTCGAACGCACCCTGCGCATGGTCGACGGGGTCATGCTGCTCGTGGACGCGGCGGAGGGGCCCATGCCCCAGACCCGCGCGGTGCTGGCGCAGGCGCTGGGACTGGGACTGCCGCCCATCGTGGTCATCAACAAGATCGACCGCCAGGACGCTCGCCCGGCGGAAGTCCTGAACGAGATCTACGACCTTTTCATCGACCTGGGCGCCACCGAGGAGCAGATCGAGTTTCCGGTCATCTACTCGGTCGCCCGACAGGGAAGATGCACCCCGTCGCCGGGCGGCGAGCTTACCGATCTGCGTCCGCTGTTCGAGGCGATCCTGGAGCACGTCCCGCCGCCCGCCGGGGAGCCGGACCGCCCGTTGCAGATCCTGGTCACCAACGTGGCGCCCGACGACTACCTCGGACCGCTGGCCATCGGCCGCGTGGTGGACGGCACGGTGCGGAACCGGCAGCCGGTGACCCTTTGCCGGCGTGACGGTTCGCAGACTCCGGCCGCGGTCGCGGAGCTGTTCATCTATGAAGGCCTCGGGCGCGTCCCGGTGCCGTCGGCCGGCCCCGGAGAGATCGTCGCGCTGGCGGGCATGAGCGGCATCGGGCTGGGGGAGAGCATCGCCGGCGGCGAGGACCCCAGGCCGCTGCCGGCGCTCGACGTGGAGGAACCGACGCTGTCGATGGAGTTCTCCATCAACGACTCCCCGTTCAGCGGAAAGGACGGCCGCTACCTGACCTCGCGCCAACTCCGGGCGCGTCTGCTCAAGGAGGCGGAGCACAACCTCGCCATCCGGGTGGAGCCCATCGAATCGTCCGACCGTTTCCTGGTGTACGGCCGGGGAGAATTGCAGCTCGCCGTCCTGATCGAGCAGATGCGGCGGGAAGGGTACGAGTTCTCGGTGGGCATGCCACGGGTGTTGACCCGCATGGTGGACGGTGCGGTCCACGAGCCATACGAGCTGGCCATCATCGAGACCGATGAGGAGTACCAGGGAATCGTGGTGCAGAAGCTCGGCGCGCGCAGGGGCGTCCTGGTCAAGCTGGCGGACCGCGGCTCGGGACGGGTCCGCCTGGAGATCGAGGTGCCCAGCCGCGGGCTGATCGGATACAGGACCGAGTTCCTCACCGACACCAAGGGCACGGGAACCCTCACGCACATGTTCGTCGGCTACCGGCCCTGGGCGGGCGACATCGTCCATCGTTCCACTGGCGCGCTGGTGGCCGACCGCAGGGGCCGCGTCACCGGTTATGCGATGGTCAACCTGCAGGAGCGCGGCGAGCTGTTCGTCGGGCCCACCGAGCCGGTGTACGGCGGCATGCTGGTGGGACAGAGCAGCCGCGACAAGGACATGGACGTGAACATCACCAAGGAGAAGAAGCTCACGAACATGCGCGCCTCCGTCCTCAAGGGCATCGAAAAGATCGTGCCTCCGGTACGCATGTCCCTGGAGCAGGCCATCGAGTTCATCCGCAATGATGAACTGATCGAGGTCACGCCGTGCAATCTCCGGCTGCGGAAACGCCACCTCGACCCGAACGAGCGGAAGTACCACGCGGTCCGTCACGCCGACGTAGCCGCCGGCACCCATCCATAAATTGCCGACTTGCCGTCGGTCAACCTTTCAATCAGCCGAAGGTCGGGTCTCAACCTCAGGCAACCCCGCTGGGTCATGTCCTGCTCGTTGTAGCTGAAGGCAACGGATCCGACGCTCGCTTCGGGTTGTCCGGTGTGCGCACAGCAAGTCCTGTCTTGTGGTAAATCCCTGCGCCAAGTGGCAAAATTCGGCTCAGGGCCGTGAATCCAAGGACACGTTGACATGAAACCGCGCTGGCAGTACCGGTTCGACAACTTCAAACGGGCATTCCTGTTGCTCAGGGAGGCGCTCGACGAAGAGCGAGAACTCAGCCAGTTGGAGCAGGAAGGCGTCATCCAGCGCTTTGAGTACACGATGGAGTTGGCCTGGAAAGTCATGAGGGACTACCTGGAAAGCGAGAGTCTCGTCTTGCCGCAGGTCACCCCTCGGGCCGTCATACGGGCCGCATTCGAGTCCAGGCTGATCAGCGACGGTGAGACGTGGATGGATGCTCTGGATGACCGCAACAAGATGTCCCATACCTACGACTTCAAGAAGTTCAAGGATGTGATCGACAGCATCAGGAGCCGCTACCTGAAGGTCATGGATGAGCTCCATACGAAGCTGGTCGAACAGAGCGCGGAGTAGTTGCGATGGACCACGGCCTTACAGTCAAGCAGTTACGCACGATTAGGCGGATTCTCGCGTCTTATGCGGACGTCATCACCCAGGTCGACCTCTTCGGCTCTCGCGCCACGGGTGCTTGCCGCCCGGATTCGGACATAGACTTGGTCCTCCATGGTCAACTCGACGAAAGAACCATTGATCGTCTATGGACATTGTTTCACGAAAGCAACCTCCCGGTCGCGGTTGACGTAATGAGCTACGACCTTACGACGTATCGACCGCTCAGAGCCCATATGGACGAAGTGAGGCAGCCGCTCTTCACTCAACAGGAACTGAAGGCGTAAACGGCCGCCAGTCAAAGAGAAGTGCGCCATGTCCCAGACCCGAAAAAGATTTTCTACCCAGGTCGATGCCGAGATCGTGTCCTCCATCCGCGCAATCGCCAAGCAGGAAGGCCGCCAAATTCAGGCTCTCGTGGGGGAGGCACTTGCCGACCTGATCGAAAAACGGAAACAGGCCCGGCCCCGGCCGCAAGTCATGGCTGCCTATCTCGCCAGTCATGACAAGTATGGTGAGCTCTACAAGAAGCTCGCCCATGAGTGACTACCTGACGCTGACCAAAGTTCTCGCCATTCCGCGGACCAGATTCGACGGTACGAAGCCTCGATGAACATCAAATCCGGACCCTGCGGTGGACTGCACGGGTCGCTTCGCGTCATTTCTTCGAAATACCATTTCACGCGGGCGATGATCATGGGGTCGCTGGCCCACGGGCGGAGCACCATCAACGACGTGTCCGGGGCGTTCGTCGGCAAGATGACCTCGACCACCGAGAACATCGCCGCGTTCGGTCCGGTCATCGAGTTCGCCGGGGATACCTGTGTCATTGACGGCGGTGACTATCGTACCCCCGGGAACGTGATCGACGTCGATGACTCGGGCACCACGCTTCAGTTCCTGCTGGGGGTCGTGGCGGCAACTCCGGGTTGGACGGTGTTCACGGGCAACCAGTCACTGCGCAGACGGCCCATGAAGTCGTTGCTGGACAGCCTGTCCGCGCTGGGCGTGCGTTGTCACTCCGCCCAGGGCGACGGAACGGCGCCGATTATCGTCCAGGGCGGCGGGTTCGCCGGCGGGGAAACGGAGATCTCGGGTTTTATTTCGCAGTGGCTGTCGGGGGTCCTGATCTGCGCGCCGCTCAGCCGCGACGGGGTGACCGTCCGGGTCACGGACACGTTGCGGGAGAAGCCCTACATCGACATGACGCTGCAGATGCTCGACACGTTCGGGATCGAATATGACGCCAGCGGCGCCCCCGACGTCTATGTGGTCCCCGGCGGACAAACCTACAAGCCGGCGAACCTGACCATTCCCGGCGACTTCTGTGTTGCCTCGGTGCCCATGGTTGCCGCCGCCATTACGCCGGGCTCGGACATCACCCTGCGGAATCTCGACATGACCAGCATCCATCCGGAGAAGAGGATCGTCGACATCATGATGGAGATGGGCGCTGACCTGACCATCGACGCGGCGGCCAACACGATCCGGGTCCGGGGCTCGAAACCGATGCACGGGATCGACATCGACGTCACCCACTCGCCCGACCTGGTGCCCATTCTGTCCGTATTGGGTTGTTTCGCCGAAGGCACGACCCGGATCGTCAACGGCGAGCACGTCCGCTACAAGGAGAGCGACCGGATCGCCTCGATGATGGAGCTCGTGAAGATCGGCGCCCGCATCACGGAACGGCCGGACGGGCTCGATATCGTTGGCATCGACGGCTACCGTGGTTCGGCGACGCTCGATGCCTACCTCGATCACCGCGTGGCGACGGCGTTGTCGGTGGCGGGCCTGCAGGGGGATCAGGAGATCACCGTGGCTAGGGCCGAGAACTTCGTCATGTCCTATCCGGAGTTCGTCAGCGACATGAACGGGCTGGGGGCCTCGCTGAGCATCGAGGAGGGGTGACAGCCGACCCACGGCCGTCCGGAATCTGACCATATGGCGCCCTTCGACTTCGCTTCGCTACGCTCAGGGCGAACGGGGTTTTCGTCAGGACTTCCTTGACTTAACCGTTCGCCCTGAGCCCTTCGACAAGCTCAGGACAGGCTTCGCGAAGCGAAGTCGAAGGGCGCCATATAAGCCTCACAGACGCCCGACGTCGAAGAGGCGCCGGTCCATGATGTCGCGCAACGCGTCGCCCAGCAGATTGAACGCCAGGATGGCGAGGAATATCGCGAAACCCGGAAAAATGCTCATCCACCACAGCGTCCAATGTTGCATGCCGTTCGAGATCATCACCCCCCAACTCGGGGTGGGCGGCTGGGCGCCGAGGCCGAGGAAGTTGAGGGCGGATTCGATGAGCAGGGCGCTCGACGCAACCACCGCGGAGAAGACGATCACGTTGCCGGCGGCGTTGGGCCATATGTGCTTGAACGCGATTCGGGTATTGCTGGCGCCGGCGGCGCGGGCGGCCTCGACGAACTCCATCGACTTCAGGCTCAGGACCTCGCCGCGCACGAGCCGGGCGAACATGCCCAGTTTCGCCAACGCGATGGCAAGGATGGTGTAGAGGAGATTGGGGCCGAGCGCCGCCACGATCGCCAACGCCAGGATCAAGGGCGGGATGGCCAACAGGGCGTCGATAACCCGCATGATCAAGGCGTCCCAGAACCTGCCCAGATAGGCCGCGATAAATCCAAGGACCGCCCCCGCCATCAGCGACAAGGCGACGGCGCCGGCCACGACTTGTAGGGTGACGCGCCCGCCGAAGATGATGCGGCTGGCAATGTCGCGGCCGAGTTCGTCGGTTCCCAGCCAGTGGCTGGCGCTCGGCGGGCGCAGTATCTTCTCGACGTCGACATGGTGCGGATCGAAGGGAGACAACAGGGGCGCGAGGACCGCCATCAACACGAGGCCGAGAACGAGGACCGTCCCCACGGCGCCCTGCCGGTGCTTGAGCAGGTCGCGCACCAGGCGGGGTTCCGCCCCACCGCCAGGCACCGGCGTCTTGCCGGCGGGGCCGGTTTCCATACCTGACCGGGGCGTTTCTTGTACTTGGCTCACGACCCTGGACCTTCCCACTATACGATCAGGAGTTGCCTGATTCTCGGATCGACGTACGCGTACAGTATGTCGGTTATCAGGTTGACGAAGATGACCAGCAGGACGACCAGGAAGATGCCGCTCTGGACCACCGGGAAGTCCCGCGTGGACACCGCGGCGACGATGAGACTCCCCAGTCCCGGCGTCGAGAAAATCGTCTCGGTCACGATGGCCCCGCCCAGCATGTTCCCGAGCTGTAGCCCCACCAGCGTCAGGACGGGTATGAGCGCATTGCGCAGGATGTGCTTCCGGACGATGGCGGACCAGGGCAGCCCCTTGGCGTGGGCGGTTCGGACGTAGTCCTGCGACAGCACCTGCAAGACGCTCGCGCGTGTCTGGCGAATGATCAGCGGCGCCACGTGCAGGCCGATGGTCAAGGCGGGCAGAATCATGAGTTTCAGGTTCTCGAAGGGTGATTCCGTGAAAGGAACGTACCCGGAGGGCGGCAGCAGGTTGAAGAAGATCGCGAACAGGAGGATCAGCAGCACCCCAAGCCAGAAATAGGGGACGCCCAGGGCTACGGCCGAGAACATTCCAATGACGGTGTCGGTGGTGGTGCCGCGTCGAAGCGCGGCCAGTATGCCCCCGGGAATACCGATGACGAGGGCAATGATCAGGGCCAGGCCGCTCAGCTCCAGCGAGACCGGCAGGCGATCGACGAGCATGGCCCAAACCCGTTCATTGCTGTGAAGCGACCGCCCCAGGTCGCCGCTCAAGGTCCTGGTCAGCCAGTCCACGTACTGGACGAACATCGGGCGATCGAAGCCGTACTGTTGGCGCGCGATCTCGCGCTGTTCGGGGGTCGCGAACTCGCCCAGGACCGTGAGGGTCGGGTCGCCCGGAATGACGTTGATGACGAAAAAGACAAAAAACGAGACCAGGAGGACTACCGGGACGGTCTGTCCGATTCGCTTGGAGATGAACAGAAACATCAGCCCGAGGGCGGAGTGTGGAGGGGTGGCGCCCTTCGACTTCGCGCTGCTGGCGCGGCGCTACGCTCAGGGCGAACGGTTACGTTAATTAGTCTTGAGTAGAATCCCGTTCGCCCTGAGCCGTTCGTCAAGCCTGTCCTGAGCCCTTCGACAAGCTCAGGACAGGCTTGTCGAAGGGCTCAGGACAGGCGTAGCGAAGCGAAGTCGAAGGGCGCCAGATTTCGGAACGGCTACTTGGCCGTCCAAGCCTCCGCAAACACCCAGGCGCCGCCGACCGTGCGCTTCAGGTTCTTCACCGAGGTCCGCTCAACCTGGGTCGACTCCATGAAGAACAGGAAGCCGTAAAGCGCATTGTCGACCAGGTAGGCCTGGATTTCGCGGTAGAGACCCTTTCTCACGGACTGATCGGTCTGCCGTGCGGCATTGTCGATCATGTCGAACAGCTTCTCGTCGCTCACGCCGGTCCGCTGAATGCGGGCGCGCCGTCCGAATATCCGTCCGAACGTCTGGGCCGGGTCGATGCCCGGTACGGTGAAGCGGCCGATACCGAACATGTGGTTCTTGGCGCGCAGACTGGCCTGCATCGACTGGCGGTCGACGGTCTTGATGGTGAGATTGATGCCGGCCTCCTTCAATTGCGCCTGCATCAACTGGGCCACCGTGGAGTCGGGCTGACGCTTGATGATGTCCAGTCGCGCGTCGAGTCCGTCCTTGTGCCCCACCTCGGCGAGCAGTTGCCTGGCGCGGGCGGGATCATGACTGTACTTCTCGAGCGTTGCGTCGAACACCCAGTTCTGGTTGGGGATCAGGGTCGGGGTGACCTGTCCCCTGCCGAGGGTGATGACCTTCATCATCGTTTGACGGTCCATGCCGAACAGCACCGCCTGTCTCAGCCGGATGTCGTTGAACGGCGGCTTGGAAATGTTGAATGCGAACATGACGTGCCGGCCATTGCCGGTGCGCACGAGCCGGAGGTTGGCATCGCCGCTCACCGTCTTCAGGTCCCGGGCGGACACGGTGTCGATGACCTGGACGTTGCCGGACTTGACCTCGATGACCTTCACCGCGCTCTTCTTGATGAACCGGATGATGACGCTGTCGAGATACGGCAACGGTTTTCCATCGGCGCCGTTCCGCCAGTAATCCGGGTTTCTTTCGAGGACGATTCTGGAGCCCGATTGCCAACTGGCGAACTTGAAGGGGCCGGTGCCCGCGGGGTTCCTGCCATAGTCCTGTCCGTGCTTCTTGATGGCGGCCGGAGACGAAATCAGCCCGGCGAAGGCGATGGCCGGCAGCGCGGCCGAACTTGGCGCCTTGAGATTGATGCGCAACTGATAGGGGCCGCGAACTTCCACCCCAGTGATCGCGGACAGGTCGGAGGCGCGCGGCGCGTTCAACTCCTTCGAGAGCGCGCGCTGGAACGTGACCGCCGCGGCTTCCGCGTTGAACGCGGTGCCGTCATGGAACTTGACCCCCTGCCGCAATGTGAAATCGATGGATTTCTTGTCGTCGGTAAACTTCCAGCTCGTCGCCAGCCCGGGTGCGACTTCGCCGCTCCCCGTGATGCCCAGGAGCGATTCGTAAATCTGCCGCCAGACGTAGTGGTCCAGGTTGCCCCCGTCACCAAACAGCGGGTCGAGAGACTTCGGCTCCAGCACGGTCGCGCCGACAATCGTTCCGCCTCGTACCGGCTTGTCCTGGGCAAAGGCCGGGTAGGCCGCGGCGACGGATACGAAAAGCGCGGTCGCGAGGACCACGGACAGGTTGCGCACGCATCGCGTTCCCCAATTCATGATGTTCATAGGTCGACCTCTTTCAAGCTGCTGTTTGGTTGTGTGGGTCCGTTTTGAGCCGCGCCACGTTAACAAGAGTGGCGGGAGCATGTCAAATAAGTGGCAAGATAGGGCCTGTCCGAGCTTGGGGGTATGATGATGTACGTCAAGAAGCTGATCCTGGGAACCGCCGCCTATACTGTCTGCACGTTTTCTCTCGCCGTGGGCTGGCATGTGCTGCTTTTCAAAGAGAGATACGAGTCGTTCGGCTACTTCGAGGGCGATCCGAGCTTTCTTGTCGGTTTGCTGAGCATAGTGCTTCAGGGCTTTCTGCTTTCCGCCCTGTTTCCAATGCTGAAGACCGGGGGAAGCAGTTTTCGGCGAGGGATCAAGTTCGCCTTCATCACGGGAGCCTTCTTCTGGACTTCTCACGTGCTCGCCTTCGTCGCCAAGCAGCAGGTGGCGGGAACGTCGGCGTTCATCGGGATGGAAACGCTCTATCTTGTGCTTCAATTCGGACTGTTCGGCCTTTGCATCGGCTTCATCCATCGAGGAGGGAACTCAGCCTGACGCAACGCCCGCACTCGGCGCAAGGGGAACCTTTCAGATCAGCCGTGGTCTCATCATCGTCCTCGGTGCCTTATAGATATCCCTCTTCCCGGTAGTACCGCTCCGCACCCGGATGCAGCGGTATGCACATCGGCCCCTCGTCCGTGTTCCTGCATATCCGGTTCATGTCGAAACGGTCGCCGTCCACCGGCATCGTGTCCTTCCTGGCGGCGATGGCTTTGACCACCGCGTAGGCGAGGTCGTCGGGAAAGTCCGCGCGGCAGAAAAGGGGCCAGCCGCCGAACTCCAGGGCGGGAACGTCCGCGTCCAGCGCGGGAAACTCGGACTTGGGAATCGTCGACGCGGGGAAACCCACTCGCTCCATTTCGGCGAAGACCGACGGCTGCAACGGCAGGAGCACCATGTCCCGGTCCAGTGCCTCGCCGGTCCAGCTCTTGATGCCTTCGTCGAACACGGCGTCATAGGCGCCCTGCTCGATGCCCTCCATGCGCCGCGGGTGCGAGGGGACCGGGACTTTGTCCACGGTGCCGCCCCATTGATCCACGTCCTCGAGGTTCCAGCCGCAAAGACTCAGGACTCGCCGGATGGTGAACTCCGTGGTGCCTTCGGGGCCCTGTCCCCGTGTCGACAACCTGAGCGGGACTCTCTTCTCACCGATTTCTTCGAGGGAACTCACGCCTAGGTCCCTCCGCACCGCGAAGGCGATCTTGTCCCAGGAGGGGAAGACCGCGAGATTTCGGATGTCGATCTTCTCCGAATAGGGCGGCAGCCCGTTCAGCGCCATGTAGGAGACCGGCGAAGGGTTGAGAAAGGCCAGGTCTGCCTCTCCCTGCGCCAGCAGCTTGGGCGCCTCGAAACCTCCGAGACGGCTGTTGCCGACGCCGTACGAGACGACGATCTCGGAGCCGTCGGGCAGGTTCCCTTGTGCGAGCCCCATGGCGATCTCGAACGCCTCGCCCGCGCGTATGTTCATGGTTACGGCGATCCGGATCGTCGTTGCCATCGAGTTTCCCTCCGACGTTGGGCGCCGCCGGGTCACCGGGCCGGTCACCGGCTCGGTCTCCCTGCATCCTCAGTCCGAATCAGGTATGCCGCAGCCCCGCCAGCCCGCCGCCGCCGGTGACCATACGCACCAGCACATTCGCGCCGACGATGATCATGACCAGGAAGAGCGTCACGGCGCCGGAGTGCTGGGTCATGTCGTGTTCGTTGTAGCTGAAGATCACTCCGGTGAGCACCATGTTGGCCGGCGACAGCAGCAGGATGATCAGGGACAGCTCGCGGGTCGCGGTGATGAAGGTCAGCAGCATGCCCGCGATCACGCCGCTCGACGACATGGGCAGGATGATCTTGGCCATGCGCCGGAACCAGCCGATACCCTGGACCCGCGCGGTTTCCTCCAGGGACTTGTCGATCTGCAGGATGGCGGCGATGCCGGTGCGCGAGGTGAACGGCAGGTTCTTGACCACCGTGATCAGGACCAGGATCGTGAATGTGCCGTACAGCGCGGGCAGCGGCCCCCAGGGAGTCGAGAACATGCCGATGTAGATGGCGCCGAGCGCGATGGAGGGGAAGATGTAGGGCGCGAAGGCGACGCCTTCGAGCCACCTTGCCAGCAGCGTGCCGCGGCCGCGAACCGCCGCGTAGCCCACCAGCAACCCGAGCATGCCGTTGCACAGCGCCGCCAGGACGCCCAGCTTGATGGTGTTCCACAACGCGTTCAAGATGCCCGGGGAATGCCAGATGCCGGGCTCGCCATTGGCGATGTCGATGTCGCTCTTGCCGATCCAGAAATGCGTCGTCAGCCCTTTCAGGGTATATTCCCCCGGCGTGATGACCAGGGATTCCCAAAGCAGGATCAGCATCGGCAGCACCACCGTCACGGCGAGGAAGGCGCCGACCGCGATGGTGGCCGGCCAGCGCCAGGCGCCGAGGGCGATCTCGCGCTGCCGGAAGCCCTTGCCGGTCAGGGTCACGAAGCTCTTCCGAACGCCGATCACGCGGCTGTTGATCCAGATGAAGGTGATCGCCATGACGATCAGGACCAGGGCGAGGACGAAGGCGTCGCCACTGTTGCGGGCGTTCAGCGAGGCGTAGATCTGCGTCGAGAAGGTGAAGAACCGGACCGGCAGTCCGAGCAGGGCCGGCGTCCCGAAGGTGCCGAGGATGCGGATGAAGGTGAGCACCACGGCGGAGCCCAGCGCGGGCAGCAGCAACGGGAACGTGATCCGCCATAGCCGTTGGCGCCGGTTCATGCCGGAGATGGCGCCCGCCTCCTCCAGCTCCGAATCCACCGTCGCCAGGGCGCCCGACATCAGCAGAAAGCCATAGGCGTAGTAGTGCAGCGCCAGGCAGATGACGATGGGAAAGAAGCCATAGCTCACCCAGTCCGGCGGCAGTACGCCGAAGAAACTGGTGATCATGCCCTCGTTGCCGCCGATCCGGTCGTTCTTGAACAGGCTCAGCCATGCCAGCGCCAGCACCCACGACGGCATCATGTACGGCACCACCACCAGCGCTCCGAACACGCCCTTGCAGCCGATGTCGGTGCGCACCATGAGCCATGCCAGGGCGGTTCCGATGCTCACGGCCACAACCGTCACGCAAACGCCGACGGCGACGCTGTTGAATAGAGGCTTCAGGAACAGCGCCCTGGAAAGTGGGCCCGTGAAGACGCGTTCGAGATGGAACAGGGTGAAGGAGCCAACCTTCGCTTCCGGCCGGTAGGCGAGGTCGTAGCTCTGGTAGACCAGCGCGTCATGGATGATCTCGAAAAGCGGCACCAGCACGAGGAAGGACAGGACGGCGAGGCACAGCAGGCCCAGGATCTTCTCCGGCTGGTTCATCAGCCGGTAAAGGTGGTAGGCGAGATTGCTCCGGGAAAGGACCGGAGGCGCCCCCCCGGGATCGGCCGTGTTCAGCGACATGCTTCGGACACTTCCGATGGTGGTCCGCTCAGGCGGACGGTCGTTGATCGAAGAGGTTGGCCTCCGATTCCACGTCGAAGAAGTTCAAGGCGTCCGCTTCGAAGTCGACCCACAGGGTTTCGCCGAGGTCCATCCTTATGAAGCCCGGCTGCACGAGGGTGATGGACTGGTTCTCGGTCCGGACCTGCAGGATCGTGTCGGACCCCTTCGGCTGAACCGATTCCAGCGTTACCTTGAGCCAGTCCTCCCTGGCCTCGGTGGATACGTTGATGCTTTCCGGGCGGATGGTGGCGATGAGGTCCCCTGCGTTCGTCGGCGGGTCGCCGGGGATCGGCAGCCATAGATCGCCGCAATCAAGGCCCACAGCGCCGTTCTTCCGCCCGATAGTGCCGGCAAACCGGTTGATGCCGGGATCGCCGATGAAATCGGCTACGAACAGGTTCGCCGGATGGTGATAGATTTCATAGGGCGTGCCCTGTTGCTTGACCAGGCCCTTGTCCATGACGACGACGATGTCCGACAGCGTCAGGGCCTCGATCTGGTCGTGGGTCACGTAGACGGTGGTGGCTTCCAGGTCCCGGTGCAGCCGCTTGAGCTCGCCGCGCATTTCCGTGCGCAGCTTGGCGTCGAGGTTGGACAGCGGCTCATCCATCAGCAGGATGGACGAGCGCGACGCGATCATGCGCGCCAGCGCCACCCGCTGCTGCTGGCCGCCCGACAGCTCCGAGGGGTAGCGGAGCTGGTACGGCTTCATCTGCACCTTCTCGAGGGCGGCCTCGAGGCGCTCGGCGGTTTCGCCCGCGTTCAGGCCCATCTGCTTCAGGCCCAGCGTGATGTTCCGTTCCACCGTCATGTGGGGCCACAGCGCATAGCCCTGGAATATGAGCCCGAGGTTACGGCGTTCCGGGGGAACGATCACGCCCTTCTGGCGGGAGAAGATGAGCCTGTCGCCGAACCGGATTTCCCCCGTTTCGGGTTCTTCCAGCCCGGCGATCACGCGCAGCGTCGTCGTCTTGCCGCAACCGGATGGTCCGAGAATGGTCAGGAACGCACCCGGCGCCACGGTCAGGTCCAGATGTCGTACGGCGACTTCCTTGCCGTACGACTTCCGGATACCTGTCAGATGGATTTCCTCCATGCCTTGGCTATCTGCTCGAATGCAAGGTCCAGAAGTCACGGACCTTGGGGCCCTGCTTCCACATGTAGGTGGCGTCGACGTTCCAGCCCGGCATGTCGTCCCAGATCTCGCCGCCGGCCGGCAGCGGCACGTCGCTCCGCGGGCTCACCGTGCCCGGGTCGAAGTACGGCGCCAGACCCTGCAGCAGCTCGATGCTCGCGCCCTTGTCGTAGGGCTTCGTGAGCTTCGATTTCTTGTTCAGCTCTAGACTGCCGAGCAGGTATGCGGTGAACAGCTTGGCCGCGTTGGGGTGCGGCGCCTGGCGCGCGATGGCGGAAAAGGTCGGGTAGACCAGCTTGCCCACCGGGTCCACCTTGGCCAGGATCTTGTTGGCGTAGCCCTTGGAGTCGTTGCGCGCGATGTAGGTCATGTTGGCGAACGCGATCAGCGGATTCTTCTGACCCTTCTTGCCCGAGGCGCGGGCCAGCTTCGAGCCCGACTTGAAGATCACCAGGTCGTTGGCGAGCAGGCGCGCCCAGAACTCGTGACCGGCGTCCGGCACCCCCTTGCTCAGCTTGAGGGGCTTGCCGGCATGGCGCTCGTAGGCCGCCGCCATGACATCGGGACGCTGCATCAGGGTCATGACGCCCATTAGCGTGGAGCCCGATGACAGCGGGTTCTTCATGCCCACCCGGCCCTTGAACTTGGGCTCGGTGAGCTCCCACACGTTCTTGAAGGGCGGCGCGTCCGGATAGGCTTCCCGGTTGTAGAGAAAGACCATGGCCTCGTTGACGCGGATCAGCAGCGGGTCCCGGTTCTCCTTGGGGATCCGGTCCTTGTAATGGTGCGGGACATAGTTGACGAGGCGGTTCTTGTTGAGCATCTCGTAGATCACCTGGCCCGAGTTGCCGGTGGTCACGATGTCGGCGTTGAAGATGTTCGCGTTCTGCTCGCGAATGGTCTTCTCCACCGACTTGACCGACCCGAGGTCGTGCACGGTCACCTTGATCGGGTGAAGCTTGGCGAACGGCTTCACCAGCTTGGCGATGCGGCCGGACGACGTATAGACCACGACCTCGCCTTCGGCTCTCGCCTTGGCCACGACCTCTTTCCAGTTCTCGTCCTTGTCGTAGGGACCGAGCTTGGACGCCTTGAGCCAGGCCTCCATCTCGGGCGGCGGGTTGGAGGCCGCATTGGCCGCCGCGGCAAGGGACAAGGCGAACAGGCCGGTCATGAGGACCGCGGACAAACGCGTAATGAGGTGTTTCATGGTATCCTCCCTGTGGGGTGAGTCACCCGATTGTAGGTTTTGGGATCGTCGTTAGCTGTCGTTGGGCGTTAACCTACGCCGGTTTGGTGTCACCGCGCAAGTCCGTCCGGCGGCTCCCCGCCGTGTCCCCGGGAGACCGCGCGAGATCGTGGAAGAACAACGCATGGCCGCTCCCCTTCCTTTGGTCAGCCTGATTGCCAGGGGCCTCGAACCCTACGGCGCCGATCTTTTCATCGGCGGGGCGGCGGCGGCGCGTGACCTCGACCTGTTGCGGCGGCATGGCATATCGACCGTCGTCAACTGCGCGGTCAACGTGGATGTGAATTACGTCGCCGCGCCGGCGCAGGACGGCGGGGACGGGGAGTCGAGCGGCTTGTGTCGGGCCGGACTCGCGCCGTTCCGGGTCTATAAGCTGGGGCTCGTGGACGGCGACAACCCGGCCGGCATGATGCTGGGCGGATATTGCATCCTTCGTGGCGCCATCCATCAGACGATGCCGGAAAAGGAGAGCTACCCGCGGCAGGTGAACGGCAACGTCCTCGTCCACTGCCGCGAGGGCCGCAGCCGCTCCGTTGCCCTGGCGGCGCTCTATCTTCACCTGCGGGATCCGGCCCGGTTCCCCGAGCTCGAAGACGCCATCGCGGTGGTGCGGGAGAAGCGCGGCCTGCCTCCCGAAGAGTGGTTCGAGGCGCCGAATCCGCAGCTCATCGACGCCGCGGCAGAGGCGGCCCGGGCCATCCGGTCGTTGCGCGACCTTGGAATCCTTGCCGCCTAATGGTGGCGAGCCGAGGCGGACCTTTCAAACGGCCGATCGCAAAACTTTCAATCAGCCGTCATCAATAACGTGAACCTGAAGCTAAAGTTCCGTCCGGCGGCGCCGAATAGATAATTATAGAGACGGGTGTTTGCCTTGGATGTAGCGGCCGGGTTGAGGCGGCGTTTGAACTCCAGTAGCGGAAAGACCTATTATGGACGCCGGGAGTTGGCGGACCGAGGGGAAACGCGCCATGTCTGTATCGGAATGGACAGGAATCACGCAAGCCGCCATCAGCCTGCTGATGGTCGGGGTTGTGTGGGCGGGCATCGTGGTGATGCGCCGGGCCGGAGATCAGCGCTCCAAGCGCGAAGACCAACACCACGTCGAAGCCATGGCCGCACACAGGGAAGTCATGGCTTCGCACAAGGAGGTCATGACTTCGCACGCCGCCTCGCACACCCAAGCCATGCGCGCACTTGAAGCCCTGATCGAACGCACCGGCCGATAACCCCTCCACCTCCACGATCCGGTCATCCCGACGGCGCGACACGACAGATTGACCTGTTCGGGGTACCCGCTGCCCCGAGCCAGTACACGCGTGGCTAGTGTCGTGTCCCGTAAATACCTGCACTAATTTGCTGGTCCTTTTCGCCGTCGGCTGCGTTGCTCTTCCTCGCGTGGTGCCCGCCACTGCTCGTCA
>JAPPNF010000174.1 GCA_028818755.1 Deltaproteobacteria bacterium
GTGGCGGGCACCACGCGAGGAAGAGCAACGCAGCCGACGGCAAAAAAGACCAGCAGATTGGTAAAGAACTACGTGGGTCAGGACACTAACCATTGGTTAGGAGCGCCTTTCGGGCCTCTCTGCCTTCCTGATGCCCCTCTGCCTTCAGTGCTTTCCGTGGCCGCCTGGGCTGGTCAGGATTCGGTGTAAGTCGGCTTGCGTGTAAACCTCGCGGGCAAATTCGAAGGTGCCCGGTCCCCGCAACTCATCGGCGGCCTGCCGCACCAGCGACATCGCCGCCTTGGTAAGGTTGCTGCCGACGGTCACCCGCCTGACGCCCAGATCGCGAAGCTTCGGAACCGGCGGAGTGTTGGCGCCGGCCAGCACGTTCATCGGCCCGTCGATGGCGGCGGCCAGCCGGCCGATCAGCGCGCCGTCGCTGATGAACGGCACGAACGCACAACGGGCGCCGGCCTGCAGGTAGGCGTTGGCGCGGCGGACCGTCTCGGAAAACACGTCCTCGCCGTCACCATTACGAAATCCGTCGGTGCGGGCATTGATGACCATCGGAATGCCGGCCGAATCGGCGACCGCGCGGGCCGCGCGGATGCGTTCCACCGCCACCGCGAACTCGATAAGTTGTCCCGGGTTCCGCTTGTCACCGTCCTCGATGTTCATCCCGACCGCGCCGGCTCCAAGGGTCCGGCGTGTCGTTTCCGCCACGTTCTCAGGCGCGGGACCGTAACCCGCCTCCATATCCGCCGAGACCGGAACGGGAACGGCGTTGGCGATACGGCGCACCGCGCCAGCCATCTCCCGCAACGAGATGTTCTCGCCGTCGCGATATCCGAGTGCGAACGCACAACCGCCGCTGGTGGTCGCCACGGCGGCGAACCCTGCTTCCACCAGGACACACGCACTGATCGCATCCCATGCGTTGGGCAGGAGGAGAAGTTCATTGCCTTCGTGCATCGCCGCGAAGGTTTCGGCGCGTTTTTTCTGTTCGGACTTTCTCATCGTCTCTCGCTGGCGGTCTATTGCGGCCGGTTTCAAACCCGCCTGTCATCCCGCTACTCGTCGTACCTTCCGTCCTTGGTGGGTACGAGCTTGCCGTCTTCGTAGTAGAAGCACCGCCCCGAGTCCTCCATGGGCACCTGTGCGGCCAGCACGAAGCCTTGTCCCAGGATCTCCGGGCTGGGCAGGCGCCCGTAGGCGTCCTCGGGTGCTCCCTCGGTGACGATGGGGACGCGGGGCGAGAAGGTCACCACGCACACGTTGGACTCCCGCACCTCCTCCGCCAGGTAGCGGCTGAAGGTCCAGATGGCGTCCTTGGTGACCACGTAGGCGCAGGCGCCGCCGGGCGAGACGCCCCCGCCGCCGTACAGGTTGATGATGTGCCCGGAGCCGCGTGGCTCCATGTGGGCGAGCGCGTGCTTGGAGCACAGGAAGGTGCCTCCCAGGTTGGTCTGGATGACCTTGTCCCAGAAGTTCACGTCCATGTCCTTGATCAGCGGCCAGCGGGGGATGCCCCAGGCGAAGTGCGGCACGATGGCGGCGTCGTTCACCAGCACGTCGACGTGTCCGAACCGGTAGACCACCTCATCGAACGCCCGCCGCACCGCCTTTTCGTCTCGCACGTCGGCGTTGATGCCCAGGGCGTCGGTCAACTCGCCCAGTTCGGGGCCGGTCTTGTCGAGCCACTCCTGGCTCACGTCGATGATGACGACCTTGGCGTTCTCGCGCGCGAACGTCAGCGCGGCGTGGCGTCCGATGCCCTTGCCGCCGCCGGTGACCACGACCACCTTGCCTTCCAGCATTCCCGAACCTCCTTCGGCAACCTCGGCCGATGTTTGATTGCCAGTGATACCACCTTGGCGTCGTTCCCGCGAAGGCGGAGGCACATCGGCCTTCTCGTTCAACCCACGGTACACTTTCTCCGCGGTGACCGGAATCTCGAAGAGGCGCACGCCCACGGCGTCGGCGACGGCGTTGGCGATGGCCGCCGGCGGTGCGTTGTTGGCGAACTCCCCGATGGCTCTGCCCCCGTGCGGCGCCAACCCGCCTTTCGATTCCACAAGGACCGTTTCCAACCTGGGGATGTCACGGATACCCGGCAGCTTGTACTCCCCCAGGTTGGCGTTGACGACCTTGCCGTTGTCCAGGGCGAGCTCTTCCATGACGGCTTGGCCCAGCCCCATGACGACGCCGCCGTCGATCTGTCCCTGGTGCGTGATCGGATTGATGATCGTGCCCACGTCGTGGGCGGTGACGATGCGTTCGATCCGCGTCGCTCCGGTCTCGGGGTCCACCTCCACGTCGGCTACCTGGGCGCACACGTAGGTGATTTCGTCCGGGTAGCGGAAGTCTTCCTCGACCGTCACGGTGCGGTCGTCCGGGTGCCTGGCGGCCACTTGCGCCAGGGTGAGGCTCTGTCCCGGATCCGAGCGGAGAGAAAACACGCCGTTCTCGTAGGCCACCTCCGTCGCGTCGCCTTCCAGCAAGCGGGCGGCGTGGCCGGAGAGCTTGGCCTCCAGTCCGTCGCAGGCCTTCTGCACGGCCTGTCCCGCGGTGTAGGTGACCCGGCTGGCGCGGGCCCCGGTGTCGTAGGGGGCGACATCGGTGTCACCGGTGACCACCCGGACCCGCTCGAGCGCCACCTGCATCCGCTCCGCAACAAGCTGGCGCAGGATGGTGTGGGTTCCGGTCCCCTGGTCCACGGTGGGGCTCAACACCGTAAGCATGCCGTCCGTTTCGGCCGTGACGGTGATGCCGGTCTCGCCGCCGGAGATGTGCCGTCCATAGATGGCGACCCCCCGTCCACGGTTGGGGCCGGGGCACGGCCCGCGCCAGTCCGCCGCCTCCAACGCCTGTGACAGCACCGCGTGGATGCGCAGCCCTGGAAGGCGCTTGCCGATGGCGTCCTCCTCGTTGTCGCGCAATACGTTCCGCAGGCGGAACTCGCCCGGGTCCATGTCCAGCTCCCGGGCGATGAGGTCCGTGTGGGATTCCAGCGCGAAGAAGTTGGGGATGGAGCCGGGGCTCCGGTAATAGCCCCCCGGAGTGGTGTTGGTGTAGATCTGCAGGAACTCGAACGCGGCGTTCTCCACCCGGTACAGGCCGCCGACGTAGTGCCAAGTGGCGAAGGAGGCGCTGGCCTTGAGGCCGCCGTAGGCGCCTCCCGCGTGCCACGCCTTCATGCGCCGTGCGACGATGCGGCCGTCGCGCTTCACGCCGGTGCGGACGGTAACCACCGTGGCTTCGTCGGGGTTGCTGGCGGTCAGCTCTTCCGCGTAGGTCATGACGATCTTCACCGGCCGCCCGGACTCCCGCGCCAGGAAGAAGGCGACGGGCAGGTCGCGGGCGTCCCCCTTGCCGCCGAACTCGCCGCCCACGTTCACGGAATGGACGCGTACGCGCGCGTGCTCCATTCCGAGGGTGTCGGCGAGCATGCGGCGGGTGCGGAAGGGGTCCTTGGTGGAGGCCCACACCTGCACGCGGCCGTCGGCATCGATGGACAGGAGTCCGGCATGGGGCTCCAGGTAGCCTTGGTGGCGGCTGGGCACGCGGAAGGTGTGCTCCAGCACCACGTCGGCGTCACGGAACCCTTGCTCCACGTCCCCCTTGCTCCAGGCCAGCCGGGTGAGCCCGTTGCGCACGTCGGCGGCCAGGCGTTCGTGAGGGGCGCCGTCGTAGCATGCGACATCGTCGTGGAGCAGCGGCGCGTCGGGCCCGGTGGCGGCCACCGGATCGAATACCGCGGGCAGGATCTCGTAATCCACCTGGATAAGCCCCAGGGCGGCCTTGGCCTCCTCGGGCGTGTCCGCCGCCACCGCGGCCACGCGGTCGCCGATGTACCGCACGCGGTCCCAGCACAACACCGGGAGGTCCCGGATCTGTTTGCCCATGTAGTGGTTCGGAATGTCTCTGCCCGTGACCACTGCCCGGACCCCGGGCGCGCGCCTCGCCCGGCCGGCGTCGATGGAGCGGATGCGGGCGTGGGGATGGGGGCTCCGGAGAATCTTTCCCCAAAGCATGCCCTCGCGTGGGATGTCCGCGGCGTAGCGGGTGCGGCCCGTAACCTTGTCCGGTCCTTCGGCGCGCAGCACCGGGGCGCCGACTATCCTAGATTCCGCCATGACCGGGAATGACATGAATCGCAAGACGTCTGTTCACCTGCTTCTCCGGCAACCATTTACGATTCAGGCATGAGCGAGCGCCGGCCGAACCACCAGAACACCAGGATCAACGGCGTCAGCACCGCCGTCAGCACCAGGGTGACGCCCGCCGCCAGGTTGGTGGCGCCGGAGAACCAGTAGCTCCAGATTACCGCCGGGAGGGTGATGTTGTCGTGGCTGATAAGGAAGACCGCGACGGTCAGCTCCCGGTACACCAGGATGGCGGACCAGATCCAAACCGACAGGATCGTCGGCCGCAGCAGCGGCACCAGGATCCTCCATGAGGTGCGCACCGCGGAGAGCCCGGCCGTATAGGCGGCCTCTTCCAGTTCCTTGTGGATCTGCAGCAGGGAGCTGTTGAGCGCCCGGGTGGCGAAGGCCAGCCGGGAGACCATGTAGACGATGGCGATGAGCCAGACCGAGCCGTAGAGGGGTATGAAGTTCTTGAGCACGAACAGCGACACCAACAGCGCGGCGATGGCGAGGATCACCTCGGGCAGGGCGTGGGGCAGGAAGGCCCCGAATTCCAGGGCGTAGCGGTAGCGCGAGCCCGAACGCACGATGAGCCAGGAGATGGCGAAGGCCACCACCAGCGTCACCGTCGGCACCACCGCCACCAGCAGCGCCGTGTTCTGGAGTCCGCGCCACACCAGGTCCCAGTCGATGTTGTAGAACGCCGCTAGGGAAGCCCGGTTGAGCATGGCCCAGGACGGAGGCGCCAGGTAGGGGGTCACCGCGACGTAGGCGATCAGCAGCAGCGGCACCAGCTTGGAGGCGAGGATGTAGAGGCCGATGAAGCCCCATCCCGCCATGCCCCACCTGCCCAAGTCGATGAGGGTGGGCCGGTAGCCCTTGCCGGTCACCACCTCGTAGCGGTGGCCCTGGCGCAGCACCGAGCTGTACCACCAAGTGAGCAGCACCGCGACCCCGATCATCAGCACGCCTAGGGCCGCGGTGATGCCGTGCTCCGGAAACTCGTCGTCGCCGGGATTGGTCTTGAGGTAGACGAAGGTGCTGAGCATGTAGACGCGGTTGCCGAGCCCGATGATGGCCGGGATGTCGAAGGTGGCGATGGCGATGGTGGCCATGTAGATGACCGCGGCGAGAATCGCCGGAAAGGCCAGCGGCAGGGTGACCCGGCGCAGGGTGGCGAAGAAGCTCATGCCGTGGATCTTGGCCGCCTCCTCCAGGGACGGGTTCATGGCCCGGAACATCTGCGCCGTCAGGATGAAAGCCAGCGCCGCCAGGCTCAACCCCTGGACGAAGCCCATGCCCACCGGAGTGGCGATGTTGATGGGGCCTGTTTCCAGCCCGAACATGCCGACCAGCCAGCGGTTCAGGAAGCCGATGCGCTGGTGCGCCAGGAAGGTCCACCCCATGGCGGTGTAGATGCCCGGTATCAGCAGACCGAGGGTCATGATGGTGTACACCAGCCCCTTGTAGGGCAGGGTCGTGCGTTCGGTGAGCCAGGCGATGGGCAGGCCGATGGCCAGGGCCACCAGCGTCGTGGCCACGGTGAAGATCAGGGTGTTGTAGGTGACCTCGGCGACGAACGGGTCGGCCAGGATCTCGCCGTAGTTGTGAACCGTGTACGTGGCGTCCGACGTGCCCAGCATGCCGGTCTGGAAGCTGATCCACACCAGCACCGCCACCAGCACCGCGATCACCAACATGGGCACGACGGCCAGCCCCAGCATCCAGGGCGATGCCTTGGGGCGGAGCGCGCGCAACGCCGGTCGTCTCAGGACAGCTTCCATTGGGGCAGGGTACTTCTAGTGGCCTGCGACCTGCAGAGCCGTATCCAGACGCAAGATTGTGTCAGCACGGTTTGACGACCGCAGGGGGGTTCAACCCCGCCCGCGGCCGTTTCGACATGGATAGCGGGGCCGCCACGCGCGGGGGCCCCGCCGATACGTACGAGGAGACACGCTACTTCTTCTGCATGATCTTCTCAAGTTCCTTGCGGGTCTTGCGGTAGTCCTTCTGGCTCGCCAGCCACTGCGGCGAGTTCACCACCACCTTGGCTCCCCGGGAGCGGGCGTCTTCCAGGATCTTCCGTTCGTGGGACTCCGGATAGAGGTGGAAGTCGAAGCCGTTGACCTCCCAGCTCCATTTCTGGCCCTCCTTGCTGTGCAGGTAGGCGATGAACAGGGCGGCGGCGTTGGGCGCCTGGGAGTGCACCGGGACGGCGCCGTAACGGGTGTGCGACACCACCGCTTCGTTCACCACCGAGTAGCCCAGGGGCAGTCCGTCCCGCTTGGCCTGGTTCACGTACTGGTCGCCGCAACTGAATACCAGCATGGCGAACTCGCCGCTGGTGAGGCGGTCCACCGTGCCGCACCGGATGAGGCCGCCGACGTGCTTGGAGAGCTTCTTGGCGTAGTCGATCATCACCTCTTTTCCCAGCAGGCTGGGGGTGGCGAACTCGCGGAGGCCGGCGACGTAAGGCGTGGACGCGATCTTGCCCTTCCACTTGGGGGCGAGCACGTCATGCATGCTCTTGGGAATGTCGTCGCCCTTGACCACGTCGCTGTTGTACATGATGCCCACCAGCGTGGAGGCCGACGCCAGTCCGATGCCCTTGGGGGCGAGCGGGTCAAAGCCCGGCGACTTCAGCATCGGCCGGTCGAGATAGGCCATCCAGTTCATGGACCGCGTCAGGCCCACTTGGCTGGACTTCAACATGCCGCCGGAGTTGTTCCACAGAACGTCCGTGCTGGCCGGCTGGCCCGCCTTCAGTTCCCGGGTGAGCCTGCCGATCATCTTGGTCATGCTGGGCCCGGGCGTGAACTGCGGCTTGATGTTGGTGCCGTACTTCTTGTTCATGGCGGCGACGAGGTGTTTCATTCCCTTGGCGCCGTTGAGGCTGCGCGAGGACCACATGGCCCGGAGGGTGGTCTCCTTCTTCGCGCCCTCCACCAACTCCTTGAGGGTCTTGGGGGCGTCGGCGGCGAAAGCGGCTGCCGAGACCAGGAACAGGGAACAGAGCGCCGTGCACAGGGTCACGGCCCACTTGTGTTTGAGATACAACATCGCGGTTCCTCCTTCTTTGTCCGTCTCGTGATTCGGTACACGACCAACAGTGCCCGAATCGATGACTCCGACTCCATTGCCGGTGTCGTTGTAGTACCCTTCAGTGCGAGTTTTCAAGTCCTCGGCTAAGCGCGCTCTTCAGGCCCGAAGCCTCAGTCCCGGACCGAGTTGACGAAGGCCGTGTTCTTCTCGTCAGCCGCGAATACCATGATGTCTTCCGGCGGGACCCGAAGACCCAGCGTGTCCCCGTGGGTCGTGGGCACCGTACGGCTCTTGCCGGTGAGCGGGATGTCGCCCGCGGCCGCGTCGTAGACGAACTGGTCCCCCAGGAACACGCTGGAGGTGAGGCGCGCCTCAAAGGTGTTGTCCCCCTGGTCGGCGGCGGGCTCCGCGTATTGAATGCACTCGGGTCTGAATCCCACGAACACCGCCGTGCTTGCGCCGGTGTCCCGGGACGTGCGGAAGCGGCCGATCCCGGTCTCTACAAGATCCGCCTCCACGCGCCGGCCCGGCAGCCAGTTCACCGAGCCGAAGAACTCTGCCACCTCCGCGCAGTTGGGGCTGCGGTAGAGATCCATGGGGCTGCCGTACTGCAGCAGTTCCCCCAGGCTCATGAGTGCGATCTTGTCGGCCATGGCCATGGCCTCCACCTGGTCATGGGTGACGTAGAGGACGGTGGCGCCGAGCTGCTTGGCGAGGTCGCGGATGCGGCCGCGCACGTCCTCGCGCAGGCGGGCGTCGAGGTTGCTCAGCGGCTCGTCCATGAGCAGCACCTTGGGGTTCACGGCGATGGCGCGGGCCAACGCGACCCGCTGCTGCTGGCCGCCGCTCAGAAGCGTGGAGGGCCGGTCGGTCTGCTCGTCGAGCTGCACCATATGGAGCGCGTCCCGCACGCGCTCGTCGACCTGCTGGCGAGGGATCTTCTGGGCGCCTTCCCGGAGCGGAAGAGCCACGTTGTCGAACACCGTCAGATGCGGCCACACGGCATAGGACTGGAACACCATGCCGAAGTTCCGGTCCTGGGGCGGCACCCACACCGGCGGGTCGTCCCCGAACACGGTGCGGTCGGCGATGCGGATCTCGCCGCCGTTGGGGGTCTCGAGCCCCGCCACGCAGCGCAGAAGGGTGGTCTTCCCCGAGCCGCTGGCGCCGACGATGACGAAGAACTCCCCCTCGTCCACGTCAAGGTCGAGACGCTTGATCGCGGCGACCTTGCCGTCGGTGACGATGAACTCCTTGCGCAGGGCTCGAATCGTGATCATGCGCCCTGTCCGTACTCCCCTGGGGTGGCGGTGTCAAATGGTAGACTCCCCAGGTCCCTTTTGGTAATTAGTCTGGATTCCCGCTTCCGGGGGCCGACGGAGAGGGAGCGGTAAACGGGAGACCCACATTGCATCAAGACCTGAGAGAATTCCTTGACGTGCTGGAGCGCGAGGGCCAGTTGCTGGAGGTGAATCGGGAGGTGGACACGCGCTTCGAGGTCGCCGCCGGCATACGGAAGAGTTCCGACGTGGGCGGTCCGGCGCTGTTGTTCAACAACGTCAAGGACCATCCCGACTGGCGCGTGCTGGGGGCGCTGTACGCCACCCGGCGGCTGGTGGCGCTGGGCCTGGGGGTCACCGAGGACAAGCTGCTGGAGCGCTACCTGACCCTGGAGGAGGCGCGCATCCCCTCCGAGATGGTGTCCACCGGTCCGGTCAAGGAGGTGCGCTGGACCGGCGACGAAATCGACCTCGACAAGCTCCCCATCTGCGTCCATTCCGAGAAGGACTGCGGCGCCTACGTCACCATCGGCGTCCAGATCGGCAAGGATCCGGACACGCGCATTCCCAACGTGTCCATCCACCGCATGCTGCGGCTGGGCAAGGACCGGCTGTCGCTGTGGGCGCCGCCGGACCATCACCTGGGGCGGATGATCCTCAAGGCCGAGGACCGGGGCGAAGGGCTGGAGGTGGCCACCGCCATCGGCGTGGACCCGGCCATCATCATCGGCTCCCAGTCCCGGGTCCCCTACGGGGTGGACGAGTTCGCGGTGGCCGGAGGCTTGCGCGGCGCGCCGGTGCAGTTGACCCGGTGCGACACCATCGACGTGGACGTTCCCGCCCACGCGGAGGTGGTGATCGAGGGCGTGACCGTTCCCGGGGAGCGGGTGTCGGACGGCCCCTACGGCGAGTACCCGGGCACCTACAGCGAGAGCAAGCAGGCGCCGGTGATCCAGGTCACCGCCATCACCATGCGCCGGAACCCCATCTACGAGACCTGCCTCACGGGCATGCCGGTGACCGAGAACCATACGCTCATCGAGTGCGCCAACGCGGCGCTGGTCTACCGCACGGTGTCCGCCATCACCCCGGAGGTCAAGGACTTCAGCGTCAGCGCCGGCGGCACCTTCCGGCACCACGCCGTGGTGTCCATGCGCAAGCGCCACGACGCGGAGGCGCGCAACGTCATCCTGGCGCTGCTGGCCACCGGCGCGGGCTTCAAGCGCGTGGTGGTGGTGGACGAGGACATCAACGTGCACGACCCGGTGGACGTGGAGTGGGCGGTCAATACGCGGGTGCAACCGGACAAGGACGTCATCATCGTTCCGAACCTTGCCATGTCCACCCTGGACCCCTCGGCGCCGGCGCCGCGCACGACGGCCGTCTGGGGCATCGACGCCACCATGCCGCTCCACGACAATGAGTACTACCGGAAGGTCGTGGTGCCGGGCGTGGACAAGGTGGACTACATCTGAAGTGACGCACGGTCCGGCAGCCCGTGAGACCGGACGGCGCCCGCAACCTTCCCGCCGATCATGAAACACTTCGAATACCTGGAACCCGGCACCGTGGACGAAGCCTGCGGGCTGCTCAAGCAATACGGCGGCAACGCGCGCGTTTTCGCCGGCGGGAGCTCTCTCACCATCCTGCTCAAGCAGGGTTTCCTGCAGCCCGACGCGCTGATCAACATCAAGAAGATCGACGAACTACGCCGCATCGAGGAGTCGGGCGACGACTTGGTCATCGGCGCGCTGGTGACGCACCACGACATCGAAACGTCCAGCCTGCTGGCCGGGCGGTTGCCGGTGCTGTGCGAGCTGGAGCACGACGTCGCCAATATCCGGGTGCGCAACATGGCCACGGTGGGCGGCAACATCGCGTCCGGAGAGCCGTTGACCGACCTGCCTTGCGTCTTCATCACCCTGGACGCCACCGTGCGCATCGCCAACACCTCGGGCGGCCGCACCCTGTTGCTGGAAGAGGTCTTCGTGGACTACTACGAGACGCAGTTGGGCGAGGACGAGGTGCTCACCCACGTGGTGATCCCGCCGTTGCCCGCCCGTAGCGCCATCGACTACGTCCGGTTCTCCAGCAGCTCGGTGGTGGACAAGCCCTGCATCGGCGTGGCCGTTCGCATGTCGGTGGAGGATGAGACTTGTCGTGGGGTCCGCATCGGCCTGGGCTGCGTCGCGCCCACGCCCATGCGCGCGCGCAACGCGGAGGCGGCGCTGGAGGGGCAGCCGCTCAACGACGAGAACCTGCACCAGGCCGCCCGGGCGGCCGCCGACGAATGCGACCCGATGGACGACCTGCGCGGCTCGGAGCGCTACAAGCGCGAGATGGTGGCGGCGCTGGTGCGGCGTCTCGCCCGCAAGGTGTACGAGAAGGCGAGAGGCGACGGTTAGTCCACCGTCCAGATCGCCGGCATGGTGCCCGGCGCCAGGGAGAACACGGACAGAGAGGATCCCGCGGTATGAAGAAGGCCATCACCATGGAGGTCAACGGCACGTCCTGCCGCGTGGAGGTGGAGCCGTGGCGCACGCTGCTGGACGTGGTCCGGGAAGAGCTGGACCTCACCGGCGCGAAGCTCGGGTGCGACATCCAGGTGTGCGGCGCCTGCACGCTCCTGGTGGACGGCAAGCCCGTGAGCGCCTGCTCGGTGTTGGCGGTGGACGCCGACGGCCGCAAGGTCACCACCGTGGAGGGCCTAGCGGAAGGCGACCGGCTGCACCCGTTGCAGGAGTCGTTCATGAAGTTCGGGGCGCTGCAGTGCGGCTATTGCACCTCCGGGTTCCTGCTCACCGCCAAGGCCATGCTGGAGGAGAATCCCCATCCCGACGACGAACAGATCAAGAGCTACATGGGCGGCAGCTTCTGCCGTTGCGGCTGCTACCAGGAGATCATGCAGGCCATCCGAAGCGTGGCCCGGCCATAGCGTGATGTTCCAGAGGAGCGTGTCATGGCGATAAGCGAGAGGCCGCAGAGCGCGCAGGACGGACAGCGCCTGGACTACCAGGCCAAGCTCACCGGGCGCGCGGCGTACCTGGCGGATATGAAGATGCCGGGCGTCTGCGAAGGGGTGGTTCTGCGCAGCCCGGTGGCGCACGCGTGGATCCGCTACGTGGACGCGTCGGAAGCCCTCAAGGTGCCGGGGGTGGTGGCGGTCTACACCAAGGACGACGTGGTCGAGGGGACCGGCATCGAGCCGTACTACGGCCCGGTCTTCAAGGACCAGACCATCGTGGCGGTGGACAAGGTCCGGCACGTGGGCGATCCGGTGGCCGCGGTGGCGGCTGAAACCCGGGAAGCAGCGGAGGAGGCGGCAAACCTTATAGTGGTGGAGTACGAGGACCTGCAGCCGGTGATGGACGTGCGCGACTCGGTGAAGGAGGACGCCACGCTGGTGCACGAGACCGTGCGCATACCGGAGCACGGGTTCGCCGACCTGGCGGAGCTCAAGCCCATCGAGAACACCAACGTCTGCACCCACTTCAAGCTGCGCAAGGGCGACATCGAGCAGGGGTTCGCGGAGTGCGCGCATGTCTTCGAGGACACGTTCATCCTGCCCACCACCCAGCACGTGGCGCTGGAGCCCCACGGCTGCATCGCGGCGTTCCAGCCCGACGGGCGCGTGAACCTGTGGTCCACCACCCAGAACCCGTTCGTGGTGCGCACCCAGCTCGCCAACATCTTCAAGATGCCGGTGTCGAAGATCCGCATCATGGTGCCGTATCTCGGCGGCGGCTACGGCAGCAAGGTCTATCCCAAGATCGAGCCGCTGACCATGGCCCTGGCGCAGAAGGCCAAGCGTCCGGTGCGCATCCTGCTGAGCCGGGAAGAGGTCTTCTACACGGTGACCAAGCACGCTGCGTTCATCCGCATGAAGACCGGGGTCACGGCCGACGGCAGCTTCCATGCGAGGGAGGCCGAGGTGTTCCTCGACACCGGCGCCTTCGCGGAGATCGGCCCGCGGGTGGCCAAGAAGTCCGCCTACACCGCGGCGGGGCCCTACAAGTTCAAGCACGTGAAGATCGACGCCAAGTCGGTCTACACCAACAAGCCGCCGGCCGGGGCGTTCCGGGGTTTCGGTGTGTCCCAGTCGGCCTGGGCCAGCGAGTCGCAGACCGACATCATCGCCAAGGCGCTGGGGCGCGACCCCTACGAGCTGCGGATGCAGAACATCTACGACGAGGGCGACGAGTTCGTCACCGGCGAGAGACTCTGGAGCATCGGCGTCAAGGGCTGCCTGGAGAAGGTCGCCCAGGAGATGAAGTGGGGCGAGCCGCCGGAGACGCCGGCGGATCCTTCCAAGGTGCGCGGCAAGGGGCTCGCGGCGCTCATCAAGGCCACCATCACCCCGTCGATCTCGTGCGCCGCCATCAAGCTCAACGAGGACGGCAGCGTCAACGTGTTCACCAGCACGGTGGAGATGGGCCAGGGCTCGGACACGGCCATGGCCGCCATCGTGGCGGACACGTTGGGGATACCCCTGGAGCAGGTTTCGGTGCTGGGGGTGGACACCGACGTGGTGCCCTACGATCTCACCACCTCGTCGAGCCGCTCCACCTTCCACATGGGCAAGGCCCTGGAGCTGGCGTCCCTGGACCTGTGCGAGCAACTCCGCAGGTTCGTCTCCGAAGAGTACGAGGTGCCGTTCGACGAGACACGCATGGAGGGCGGCAAGGTCCTGTTCCGCGAGAACGCCTTGACCATCCGCGAGGTGCTCTTCAACCACTTCGGCATGCAGGGGGGCACGCTGGTCGGCCGGGGCGAGGTGAAGACCGGCCTTACGGACCCGGACACCGGGGACAAGACCACCTCGTCGTTCTGGTTCGTGGGCGCCGGCGGCAGCGAAGTGGAGATCGACAAGGACACCGGGCGGCTTCGGGTGCTGAAGCACGCCACCGCGGTGGACGTGGGCCGGGTCATCACGCCCCTGGGCTGCCAGCAGCAGCTCGTGGGCGGGGCCATCACCGGCCTGGGCCAGGCGCTGTTCGAGCAGATGGTGTGGGACAACGGCATCCTGGTGAATCCCAACCTGGTGGACTACGTACTGCCGGCCCTGGGCGACATGCCCGACGAGATCACGCCCATCGCCGTGGAGGTGCCGCACAAGAACGGTCCGTTCGGCGCCAAGGGCATCGGCGAGACCTCGCTCATCCCGGTGGCGCCCTCCATCGCCAACGCGGTGGACGACGCCGTGGACGTGCGCATCAAGGACCTGCCGGTGACCGCGGAGAAGATTTTTCTGGGAATGCTCGACAAGTCGTAGAGCACCTGCGCGTAAACCAAAAAACGACCCTGAAACGACGTATCGTAGTTGGGGCAAGGAGGAAGAAATATGAAGCTCAAGGACCGTGTGGCGATTATCACCGGATCCGGCCGCAACATCGGCGAGGCGGCCGCCAAGCTGTTCGCCTCGGAAGGCGCCAAGATCTGCATCGTGGACATGGACCCAGGCCGTGGCGAGAAGGTCGTCGGCGACCTCAAGGCCGCCGGCCATGAGGCCATCTACGCCAAGTGCAACGTGGCCGACACCGAAGACGTGAAGGCGATGGTGCAGGCGACGGTGGACGCCTTCGGCGGCATCGACATCCTGGTGAACAACGCCGCCATCACCGACCACGAGACCATCTTCAGCATCTCGGAAGAGGAGTGGGACCTGGTCATCGACGTGACCCTCAAGGGACCGTTCCTCGTGGGCCGGTATGTGGCCGAGCAGATGGTCAAGCAGGGAAGGGGCGGCGTTATCGTCAACGTGGCCTCCACTTCCGGCCTTTCCGGTCGTACCGACGCCATCGCCTACATGGCGGCCAAGGGCGGGGTGGTCAACCTCTCCCGCGGCATGGCCGTGCAGCTCTCCCAGTACAACATCCGGGTAAACTGCCTGACTCCCAACCGCTCTGGCTCGCCGGTGGGACAGGACGAGGGCGCCGAGGGCCGGGAGTTCAAGAATCTGGCGGGACGGTTGGGCACCGCCGAGGACCAGGCCAAGGCCATGCTGTTCCTGGCCAGCGACGACTCCGGCTTCGTGTGGGGGGAGAATCTCATCTGCGACGGCGGCGTCACCGCGGCGTCGAACTTCCCCAAGGAGCGGTTGCCGGCGAGCTGAACGGCTCGCCCGGTTGAGTGTGGACAGCCGCGGGTTCCTGCGAAGTTCCGCACGTATTGGTGAAGGTGTGCGGCTTCGTTGGGCAATCCGCTTGACATACGTTCGCGGCATCGCATAGTGTCGGCGGCGAAACACGTATCGAGTCAGGGTCGAGGCCACTGACAAACAGAAAGGGGAAGCAATGAAGGCAATATCCAGATCGTTGGCGTTTTTCGTGATGGCGGCGTTCGTGCTCGTTACGGGAGCGCCGGTTCCGCAGGACGCCGAGGCGAAGATCATCCTCAAGATACCGACCCAGTCGGCCCGCCCGGGAACCCCGCGCGCCGACTACCTCGTGCGTTTCGAAAAGGCGGTGGAGAAGAGGACCAACGGCGAGATCGACGTCCAGATCTTCTGGGCCAACTCCCTCGTGCATGCCAAGGAGGCCCTCGAGGCCGTGCAGTTGGGAACGGCGGACATGTCCGATCTGGCCGTCGGCTATTTCTCCGACAAGATCCGGCTGCTCCAGGTTGCAGGCCTGCCCTTTACGATCAGTGACCCGGTGAAGGCGTGGCAGGGCACCGAGCGTGTGCTCAAGCAGATCCCGGAGGCGAGTGCCGAGCTCACCAAGTTCGGCCACAAGGTGGTGGGCATGACCGCCACGGCGAGCTACCAGCTCGTGGCCCACGATCCCATCCGGAACCTGGCGGACCTCAAGGGCAAGAAGGTCGGCACCTTCGGACGCATCGCGCCCAAGGCCATCAAGGCGGGGGGCGGTATCCCGGTGAGCACCACGGGCGGAGAAATGTACGAAGCCCTGCAGCGCAAGACCATCGACGCGCGCATCCTCTCTTTCGAGGCCGCCCAGCGGTTCAAGACCTACGAGGTGGCGAAGTACATGAGCAAGATCGAGATGGGCTGCATCGCGGGCGTCTCGATGTTCACCATCAACCAGAGGAAGTGGGATTCCCTGTCGAAGGAGCACCAGAAGATCATCCTGGAGGAGGGCGACAAGGCCGGACGGTGGGAAGCCCAGGCCATGAAGGACGACGACCTCAAGTTCCAGAAGTACCTGAAGGGCAAGGGCGTCATCATCGTCGATTTCTCGGCCGAGGACAGGGAGAAGTGGAAGAACAGTCCGGGCGTCAAGAAGATCGCCGGAGACTGGGCCGCGACCATGGAGAAGCAGGGTCTGCCCGGCAAGAAGACCCTCGCGGTCTTCCTGGGCGAGTAAAGCTGGTTGGGGGGCCGGGGCGTACGGCCCCCCTTCCACGTTCATGCGCAGTGTTCTCTTCTCGGGAGGGATGCCGTGTCGTATGAAGACTATTCCGTAGTGGACTGTGACGGCCATGTGGTGGAGTGGGTCCCGGACATGGCCGATTACATGAGCGACCGCATCAGGATGCAGGCCACCAACCCGGCCCGGGACCGCCAGGGGGTGTTCCCTTCCATCGACGGAATGCATTTCGCCCTCCACGCCGGGACCACCGGCAACGAGCGGGTCACCGCCAGCGAGTACATGCCGGGGAGCGGCGAGGACTGGGTCGCCTTTCTCGAGCAGGCTGGCATCGACAAGACCGTCCTGTTCACCACCGAAGGGCTCTCCGTGGGCATGATCCAGATACCCCGTTACGCGGTAGAGGTCTGCCAGGCCTACAACGACTACATCCACGAGAAGTTCGCCAAGGTGAGCGACCGGCTGCGGCCCGTGGCGCTGCTGCCCATGCAGGACGTGCCCGAGGCCGTGAAGGAGCTCCGGCGCGCGGTGGACAAGCTCGGCTTCGTCGGCGGCATGCTGCCGTCCACGGGGCTGCCGCTCCATCTGGGCCACCAGAGCTACTGGCCGGTCTACGCGGAAGCCGAGCGACTCGGCGTGCCCATCGCCATTCACGGCGGCTCCAACCTGGGCATGGGAATGGACACGTTCACGAACTTCACGGGTTCCCACGTCCTCCATCATTCGATTCCGTTGATGATCGCTCTCGTGTCATTCATCTACCACGGCGTTTTCGACGCGCATCCGAAGCTCAAGGCTGCGTTCATGGAGGGGGGCTGCGGCTGGCTCGATTTTCTCATCGACCGCATGGTGCGCGACGAGAACTACTTCGACGCTGCGGACCAACCGAAGATGCGGCCAGTGGAGTATCTCAAGGGCGGCCGTATCCTGCTGGGGTGCGAGGGCAGCGAGGAGACCCTGGCGTACGTCGCGAGCAGGGTGGGCATCGAGGCTTTCGCCTACGCGTCCGACTATCCGCACGAGGTGGACCTGCCGGCGGCGAAACACGAGATCGAGGAGGTCGTGGAACGCGACGACATGTCCAGGGAGGACAAGCAGGCGGTGCTGGGCGACAATGCGAAGCGCTTCTTCAACCTGTGAGGCCGTTCCCGCGCCACCTGCACGACGTAACGCCGTGACGCCCGTGAGCGTCACTGCAAGGCGGGCATCATCAGAAGGAGGGAAAACATGAAGACGTTAACTAAAATGTTCGCGGTTTTCCTGATGGCGGGCGCGTTGTGCGCCACCGGGGTCGTGGTTCCGGAAAACGCGGAATCGAAGGTCATCCTCAAGGTAGCGACCCATTCCGCGCGCCCCGGAACGCCGCGCGCCGACTACATGGTGCACTTCAAGAAGGCCGTCGCGGAAAGGACCAACGGCGAGATCGAGGTCCAGATCTTCTGGGCCAACTCCCTCGTGCACGCCAAGGAGGCCCTGGAGGCGGTGCAGTTGGGCACGGCCGACATGGCCGACCTCGCCCTCGGCTATTTCTCCGACAAGATCCGGCTGATGCAGGTTGGCGGGCTGCCCTTTGCCGTGAGCGATCCGGTGCGGGCCCGGAACGGCGGTCTGCGCGTGCTGGCGCAGGTTCCGGAGGCCCTTGCCGAGATCGAGAAGTTCGGCCACAAGGTGGTGGCCATGACCTCCACGGCGACCTACCACGTCGTGGGCCACCAACCCATCCGGACGCTGGCGGACCTCAAGGGCCTGAAGGTCGGCACCTTCGGCCGCATCGCGCCCAGGGTCATCAAGGCAGGCGGAGGCGTTCCGGTCAGCACCACGGGCGGAGAGATGTACGAAGCCCTCCAGCGCAAGACCATCGACCAGCGGATCATCTCCTACGAGGCTCACGTGCGGTTCAAGACCTACGAGGTGGCCAAGTACATCAGTACGATCGATATCGGAGCCATCGCGGGCGTCAACACCTTCACCATGAACAAGAGGAAATGGGACTCCCTGTCGAAGGAACACCAGAAGATTCTCCTGGAGGAGGGAGAAAAGGTCGGGGTGTGGGAAGCCCAGGCGATGAAGGATGACGAAACCAAGTTCAAGAAATACCTCCAGGACAAGGGCGTCGAGGTCGTCGAGTTCTCGGCGAAGGACAGAGAGACGTGGAAGAACAAGCCGGGCGTCAAGAAAATCGCCGACGACTGGGTGGCGGGCATGGAGAAGCTGGGCCTGCCCGGCAAGAAGGTGCTCGCCCTCTACCGGGGTGAGTAGTTCCTTCGGAGAAGCGGGGGGATCACCCCCTCGACATTGACGCGCAAGGATGCGGGGGCGGCTCGAGCCGTCCCCGCCACGTCACGGGGTCGATCTATCTTGGAACCATCGAAAGATACTCTTGAATCCGCCGGACAGCCGGGGTTCGCGGCGCCGGAAGGCGACCACACCTGGATGACCCGGTTCATGACCTTCCTGAACGAGATCAGCGGCTACGTCCTGTTTTTCATGATGCTGCTGATCACGGTGGACGTCACCGGGCGCTACGTGTTCTCGAGCCCGATCCCCGGGACGCTGGAGTTCACCGAGTTCCTCATCGTGTTCGTGGTCTTTTTCAGCCTGGCGTATGTCCAGCTCACCAAGCGGCACATCTGCGTGGAGCTGGTGACCCAGCGGCTGCCGGGGAAGATCGGCGACGGCCTCGCGGTGTTCGTCCTCCTGATTGCGGCGGTGTTCTTCGTGCTTATGGCCTGGCAGTCGTGGCATGCCGGGCTCTCCGCCCTGGAATACCGCGAGGCGTCCGACGGACTGGTGCAGATTCCGGTCTACCCGCCCAAGCTCGCCATCCCGTTCGGCGCCGCTCTCATCGCCATCCAGATGTTGAGAGACGCCTGGAAGCATTTTCGCAGTCTCATAACCCCGGGGTAGACATCACATGGACCCAACCTTCCTGGCGATCATCAGCGTCTTTCTCCTGATCTTCCTGCTCCTGTGCGGCCTTCACGTGGCCGTGTCGCTGGGGCTGGTCGGGGTGTTGGGCTTCGTCGTGCTCACCGACAGCTGGGCCGCCGGCATCGGTCTCTTGCGGACGACCCCGTACAAGGTGGTGGCCAACTTCACGTTCTTCGCCATCCCCGTCTTTATCCTGATGGGGCAGTTCGCCAACTATGGCGGCTTGAGCGCGGATATCTACTCGGTGGTTCACAAGTGGCTGGGACGGGTCCGCGGCGGCCTCGCCATGGCCACCACGGCGAGTTGCGCCGCGTTTGCCGCGGCCTGCGGCTCCAGCGTGGCCACGGCCGCCACCTTCACCCAGGTGGCCCTGCCGGAAATGACCAAGTATGGCTACGACAAGCGGCTTGCCACCGGCGCCATCGCGGCTTCTGGGACGCTGGGAGCGCTGATTCCTCCCAGCGGCCTGATGATCATCTACGGGATCATTACGGAGCAGTCCATCGGCAAGCTGCTCATCGCCGGCTTCATTCCGGGGGTCCTCTCCGCGCTGATTTACATGGGCATGATTTCATGCTGGGTCCGGCTCCGGCCCGAGATTGCGCCCATCCTCGAGGAAAGGCCGCCATTGAGGGAGAAGCTCCTGTCCCTGTACCGGGTGTGGGGCATCGTCACGCTCTCAATCGTCGTCATGGGCGCCATCTACCTGGGCATCGCCACGCCCACGGAGGCGGGCGCCTTCGGCGCCTTCGGCGCGTTCGTGATCATGATCGTCAAGGGCGCTTTCTCGCGCGAGAGGCTGCGGAACACCGTGCTGGACACCGCCACCTCCACCACGATGCTCTTCACCATCATCATCGGCGCCTACATCTTCAGCCGGTTCCTTGCCATCACCAACGTCGGCCCGCGGTTGGCGGACTACCTGGTGAGCTCCGGCATGCCGCGCCACCTGGTCCTGACCGGCTTCCTCCTGCTCTACGTGTTCCTGGGCATGTTCATGGACCCGGCCGCGATGATGGCCATCACCCTGCCCATCGTCTTCCCCATCATCATCCAGATGGGCTTCAGCGGCATCTGGTTCGGCGTGCTGGTGATCAAGACCTCGGAGATCGGCCTCATCACCCCGCCGGTGGGCATGAACGTCTACACCGTGAACGCCGCCGCCCATGGAATGGTGCGCCTCGAGGAGATCTTCAAGGGGATCCTGCCGTTCTTCCTGATGGACGTGGTCACCCTGGTGATCCTGGTGGCGTTCCCGCAGATCTCGCTGTGGCTGCCTGACCGGATGCTGGGGTAAAGTCCCCAACAGCCCTCATCCCAACCCTTTCCCGAGGGAGAGGGGTCGGAAACCGTTTTCTCTCCCTCCGAGTCTACAGAAACTTTTTGACCGACCGGCATAGTACATATAGAATTGTTTCTGGAGAACGGAGGAGATGGAGTGAAGGCACTCAAGGAATTTGCCGGCGTGATTGCCGCCATGGTGGCCGTATTGGCCGCAATGGGTGCATTGGGTCTCTGGGCGATCAACGTGCAGGTGAAGCCCGAGATCAACCGGCTGGAAGGCAGGATCGACGCGGTGGTGCAGGTCATGAGCGCAAGGTTTGACCTGATGGACGAGAAGTTCCGCCGTGTCGATGACCGGTTCAAGCAAGTTGACGAGCGTTTCGGCCGCGTGGAGGGCGACATCAAGACCATCCGGCAGGACATCAAGACCATTCTGCTGAGGCTTCCCGCGCCACCAGAGGCAGGGTAACGTCCGTGCTTTGATCGCGGTCCTGACGGCCTTCTCAGCCGACGGCTTCGTTGTTCTCGATGATGTCGAGGACCCGGTCCTCGAACTCGGCCATTTCGGCGCGGGTGGCGTTGGTGGGGGTGTCCATGTCGGCGAGGACCCTGCCGGGCTTGCCGAGGATTACCAGGCGGGAACCGATCTCCAGTGCCTCGTGGATGTTGTGGGTGATGAGCAGGCAGGTCTTTTTACTCTCATTGACCAGTTCCAGGAAGACTTCGCGCAGGCGTCTGGCGGTGGATTGGTCCAGGTGGCCAAAGGCCTCATCGGCGAAGAATATCTCCGGCGTGAGGCAGAAGGCGCGTGCCATGCCCACCCGCTGGCGCATGCCGCCGGACAGCTCGTGAGGGTAGGCGTCCTCGAAGCCCTGGAGTTCCAGCTTGTGCAGCCATTGCAGGGCGATTTCGTTCTGTTCCTTTTCGCTGTAGTCGAGGATCTCAAGGCCGACCCGGGCGTTCTCCAGGGCGGTTCGCCAGGGCAGGAGACGGTCGGTCTGGAAGATCACTCCCAGCTTGGAGCGGAACCAGTCGAACTCCTCGTACGGGTCATGTCCCAGGAGCTCGATGGATCCCGTGGTGGCCTGCTCCAGGCCGAGGAGAAGGTTGAACGCCGTTGACTTCCCGCAACCCGTCTTGCCCACGATTGCGACGATGTCACCGCTGCCCACCTCGAGATCGAGGCTCTCCACCGCGGTGAAGCGGTCGCCGTCCACCGAAGTGAACACCTTGCTTACGTCCCGCATCTGGACGACAGGCTCGGCGGCGCTCATGTGGCCATTCCTCCCTCCTTCGCGGGGCGCCAGCGCAGCAGCTTGTGCTCCAGAAGGAGAATGACGAACTGGGTGACGAGGAGGAAGGTCACCAGCACCAGGGTCCAGGCGATGGCCTTGGGCATCTCGAACAACTCCTGCGCCAGCAGGAGCTTGTTGCCCACGCCGCGACTGGCGCCCACCAGCTCGGCGACGATGACCACCCGCGCGGCCAGCCCGAGGTTCACCTTCCAGGCGGTGAGCACCGCCGGGATCATGCCCGGCAGGATCAGCTTGGAGAAGAGCTGCTTTCGCGTCGGGCGCATGGCCCGCAGCATGTCCAGGTACTCCTTGGAGATGCTCTTGATGCCGTCGTGGATGATCAGCGCGTAGTTGGGCAGGCTGCCGGCCAGCAGGATGAAGGCGATGCGGGTCTCCACGTGGCTGAACCAGATGATGGCGAAGACCACCCAGGAGAGCGCCGGTATGCCCATGATGAAGTGGAGCACCGGCAGGGTGTGCTTCTCCACCGTTTGGGTGAAGCCCATGAACACGCCCAGGATGGTGCCGCTGATGAACGCCAGGACGAGTCCCAGAAAGATCCGGCCCATGGTGATCAGCACGTCACCCAACAGGCCGATGTTGACCACGATCTCGATGAAGGCGGCGACGATGACGCCGACGCTGGGAATCAGGTACGGGGGCAGGAAGAAGGAGGCGATCTGCCACGACACCAGGATCACGGCAAACGAGATGATCGGCTCTTTCCGGGCGGCCATGAGGCCCAGGAGGCGCGAATGCCACGCCTCCTGGGCCTGCGCCGGAGACAACGCGGTGTGCGGTGCGTCGGATTCCATTCGGGAAGCGGCGTGCGACTAACGGACCTTGCCCCGGTAAATGATGCCGTCGTCCGGCATCTGCTTCATGTAGCCGCTGTCGATGCCGGCCTGGAACAGGGCCTTGATGTTGCTCTCGATCTCCGCCGCGGGCACCACGTCGAGCGGATAGCGGCGGGTCGAGAGCGCCATCAGGAACGCCTCCTTGGGAACGCCGGCCGCCTTTTCGATGATCGTCGCCGCCTCGTCATGATGCGTCGGCAGCCACTTGGCCAGCTCCTCGAAGGCCTTGTAGATCTTCGGGATCAGCGCCTTGTTGGCGGCAATCCAGTCCTCGTGCGCCGCGATACCGAGGAAGCCCCTCTGCGGCGCCCCGTGTATGGCCTGCCACTGGTGGAAGTACTCGATCATCTTGAGCTTGCCGGGATTGCTCACCAGCATCTTGGAGTAGTTGGGCTCCCAGAAGTGCACCGCGTCGGCTCGCTTGGCCATCAGCAGGGTCGCCAATCCCCCGGTGGCGGTGGACTGCACCGACACCTTGTTCAGGTCGACCCCCGCCTTCTGGGCGAAGTAGCGGAACATGGCGTAGTTGGTGGTCACGGTGAACGCCCCCAGGCTCTTGCCCTCGAGGTCCGCGATGCTGTTGATGTTGGGGTCCATGGTCAGCAGCGCGCCGTGTCCGTTGAGCACGTTGAAGAGGTAGACGGACTTGACCCCCTTGAGCCGCCGGTTGGCTTCCGACAGGAGCGCCGAGGCGATGGTGATCTTGTCCCTGCCGGTGGCGAAGTCCGTGTTGGCCGCGCGCCCATTCTTGAAGGCCCACTGGAGGTCGACGCCGTGCTTCTTGTCGAAGTTGTTGGCCTCGATCAGGGAGGCCGTGGTGTGGCCGAACGACGGCTTGTCGAACGAGCCGATGCTTACCGTGGGCATGCTCTGAGCCAGAACCGTGCCGGCGCCGGCCAGGGCCACCAGAGCGATCAGGAAACTCGAAATCAGTCGAATCATGTCTTGCCTCCTTGTGACGGGTGTTCCGATGAACGGAAGGTTCAGTCCCAACGTCCCGGACCCTAGGCATTTTCACACGCCGTGTCAACGGGGAGCGGCCGATAAACGCCATCTCAGCCTTGAACTGCCCCATGCGTTTGGGTTACATCCAGAGGGGCGTGCCCATGATGACCGATGGGCCGGCGTAGCAAACGGAGGTGAACCCATGTACCTGGTAGATGCGGACGGGCACGTCGAGGAAAGCGAAACCACGTTCAGCGACAAGTACTTCGATCCGGCGTTCCGGGCCCAGCGCCCGCGCGTGGTGGCCATCGACCAGATGGTCTACTGGATGATCGAGGAGCAGATGTACCCGCGTCGCGTCGGCCGCGGCGCCCACAATCTCGGCACCCCAGCCAGCTACAAGGGCAAGAAGACGCCTCACGCCCAGAAGAAGTCCGACACCATCGCCAGCATGGAGATCCACGGGGTCAAGGAGCGGATCGAGGCTATGGACAAGGAGGGGATCTCGCTCCAGGTCCTGTATCCGACGCTGTTCCTGGCCTATCCGCTGGCCGCGACCCCGCCGCTCGTAACCGCCATGAGCACCGCCTACAACCGTTTCCTCGGCGACCAGATCGGGGCCCATGAACGGCTCAAGTGGGCAGCGGTGGTGAACCTCGATGACGTCGAGGGGGCGGTGAATCAGGTCAAGGAGGCTCACGAACTCGGGGCGGTGGCCGTAATGCTGCTGGGCACCGTCGGGGACCGGCTGCTGGACGACCCGGCTTTTCTGCCGTTCTACGAAGCCTTGGTGGAACGGGACCTGACGTTGGCGATCCACGTGGGTTGGGCGTGTCCGGCCTTGACCGGCCTTTTCACCCACATTTATCCTTCGTCGGTCAATGCGTTTCTCATGCCGGTGCTCCTGGGCTTCTCGTCCATGATCAACAGCGGCCTGCTGGACCGCTTCCCGACTCTGCGGGTAGGGTTTCTGGAGGCCGGCTGCCAGTGGATCCATTTCATGCTGGATCGCCTGGATCACCGGTTCGGGCACTCGGGGAACTTCCTTGCGGATATCCTCCCGGACACGATTCCCAAGGCCAAGCTCGCACCCATGGAATACATGCGCCAGGGCAATCTCTACCTGAGCTGCGAGGTGGAGGATACGCTGCTGCCGGAGGTGGTGGAGCTGGTGGGCGACCAGGTGGTCTACGGGTCGGACATGCCCCACGGCGACCGCGAGGTCCTTTCCAGCGACTACCTGAAACAGCGGGAAGACCTGAGCGAAACCGTCAAGACCAGGATCCTGCGGGAGAACGGCGCGAGGCTCTACAACCTCGATATCAGCCACGCGGTGCGGAAGGCTTCCTGAGGGGCGGGATGTCTGTCTGAACCGGCAACCCGTAGCGCGGGCAGGGCGACCGCAGGTCGCCCCTACGGGATTCACTGCCGTGCAGGCGTCTAGTGGAGATCGGGCTGGCCGAGGATGACGTCGCGGGAGCGGATGGTCACGAGCCGGTCGAGCCGGCGCAACATCACTGTCGCCACTTCGGCCGAGATGGCTTGGCCGAAGATGTTGTAACGTTCTCCGTCGAGGCTCTGGTTGTTGGCCCAGACGGCGAACTCGTGCGGGGTGGGGGTGTGGCCGAGTTCCCTGGCGCAGCGTCGCACCACGAAGCCGAGCATCACTTTCTGACCCTTGCTGTTGTCAACGGCGGACGACATACCGCGAATTCATAGGTTATCCTCGACACGGTTTCAACCCGACCGGCACCCGCGGAGGAGGCAAGCTTGGCCACTCGAAGGCGCAAACTGACCATGGAGCTCATCCGGGCGGCGGCGAAGCGGCTGCGCAACTGGGGCCGGTGGGGCAGGGACGACGAGATCGGCACCCTCAACTTCACCACCCCCGAGGACATCGTCGCCGCCGCACAGCTCGTCCGCAAGGGCCGGGTATTCTCCCTCGCCCTGGCCTTCGACGCCGACGGGCCGCAGGGCGGCAAGAGCAACTACCCGGCCATGGGTCGCTTCAATCCCATACACCTCATGCTGCGCACCGGCACCGACGCCTATTCCGGCGTGTTGGACCACCGGGGCATCCGCGGCGCCGACGACGTGATCATCATGCCGCTCCAGGCTGGCACCCAGTGGGACGGCTTGGCGCACATCTTCTACGAAGACCGCATGTACAACGGCTACGACTGCCGCTTGGTGACCACCGGCGGCGCCGCCAGGAACGGCATCGAGAAGACCCGTGACAAGATGGTGGGCCGCGGCGTGTTGCTGGACGTGGCCCGGGCCAAGGGCAGCGAGTGGCTCAAGGACGGCTACGCCATCACCAACCGTGATCTCGACCGCGCCATGAAGAGCCAGAAGGTGGAAGTGCGCCGCGGCGATTTCCTGCTGGTGAGGACGGGCCAGATGAAGGCCAAGCTGGACGCCGGATCCTGGGACGGCTATCCGGGCGGAGACGCGCCGGGGCTGGGGTTCGAGACCCTCGACTGGCTCCATGCCAGGGAGGTGGCTGCGGTGGCGACGGACACCTGGGGGGTGGAGGTGCGGCCCAATCAGACCCGGGAGGCCAACCAGCCGTGGCACTGGATCAGCATCCCCAACATGGGGCTTACGGTGGGCGAGATATTTTTTCTGGAAGAGCTGGCGGACGACTGCGCCGAGGACGGGCGCTACGAGTTCATGTTCGCGGGCCCCGCGCTGCCGGTTACCGGGGCGGTGGGCTCGCCCGCGAATCCGCTGGCCATCAAGTGAACGACTGGAGGAGATGACAATGGCGGCGCAACTTGGCTCGGTATGGCTTCAGGAACTGACATGGGAGGATGTCGGGGCCTATCTCGAGGACTCCGACATCATCATCTGCCCGGTGGGCAGCACCGAGGAGCATGGCCCGGCCGGGCCCCTGGGACTGGACTGCCTCATCGCCATCGCCCTGGCGGAAGACGTGGCCCGGGCCACGGGAACGCTGTGCACCCCGCCGCTGTGGTTCGGCGACTCGCCGCACCACCTGGGTTTCCCCGGCACCATCTCGCTCCGCACCGAGACGCTGATGGCGGTGATCCAGGACATGAGCCGCAGCCTGCACAAGCATGGCTTCCGCAAGATCCTCATCATCAACGGACACAAGGGCGCCAACCTGCCCGGCCTGCTCGCGGCCACCAAGAACCTGCGGGAGTTCGAGATGCCCGAGGTCTTCTTCGCGGTCATCGACCCGGTGAAGATCGCCAAGAAGATCGCCAACGAGATCAAGGAGGCCAAGGAGCATCACAGCGGCGAGCTGGAGATCTCGGAGTGCTGGTACAAGTACCCCCACCTGGTGAAGCAGGAAAAGCTGACCACGTCGCAGGTGGACTTCGACAAGAACTTCTCGCCGTGGTCCCACGGCGATCTCTTCTACGCGCCCCACGAGGTCATCGACATCCCCTGGACCAGCACCGAGCAGCGCCGGATCGTGCCCACGGGCTCCTTCAGCCCCTCCATCAAGGCTTCCCCCGAGAAGGGCAAGGCTTACCACGACTACATGGTCGACCAGATCGTCCAGTTCATCGGCTGGCTCAGGAACTACGACGGACCCGTGGCCCAGGTTTGACCCGCGTGGACATGGACGGTGCACAAGCCCCGGCCGTGGCCGGGCTTCCTGCGCGCACGCGGCGCCTGCACGACCGCGGCCGGGAGGTCTATCTCGTCGGCACCGCGCACGTTTCGCTGGAAAGCATCGACGACGTGCGCACGACCGTAGAACTGGTGGACCCCGACGCTATTTGCGTGGAGTTGTGCCAGGGCCGCTACGAGGCATTCACCCGGCCCGACGCGTGGCGGAAGATGGACGTCTTCAAGGTCATCAAGGAAGGCAAGGCCACCCTCCTCCTGAGCCAGTTGATCATGTCGGCGTTCTACAAGCGTATCGGCGACCGCCTCGGCGTCCGGCCCGGAGCCGACATGCTGGAGGGTGTCAGACTGGCCCGTGAGCGCGACGTCGAGCTGGTGCTGGCGGACCGCGACGTCCAGGTGACGCTCAAGAGAACTTGGCGGCGCCTCGGTTACTGGAACAAGCTGAAGCTGATCTCTCTGCTCCTCACCAGCGTGGTGACCGAGCCGGAGGTGGACAAGGAGGCGGTGGACGACCTCAAGCGGGAGGACCGGTTGGAAGATGTCCTGACGGAGTTCGCCAAGGCGTTTCCGGCCGTGAAGGAAGCGATCATCGACGAGCGCGACGTCTACCTGGCGCAGAGGATCCGGGAGGCGGAAGGGGAGCGGGTGGTGGCGGTGGTGGGCGCGGGACACGTGCCGGGAATCGCGCGCGCGATTCATGAGGAGCATCCGCTGGCCCCCCTGGAGACAGTGCCCGATTCGTCGTACTGGTCCAGGAGCCTCAAGTGGCTGGTGCCGGGGCTGATCGTGGCGATCATCGGTTACGGTTTCTACAGCGCCGGCGCCGCCCACTCGCTGGAGTCCATCTCCATTTGGGTGCTGGCCAACGGCGTGCTGGCGGCCGTGGGGGCGGCGCTGGCACTGGGGCATCCGGTGACGGTGCTGGCGGCGTTCGTGGCCGCGCCCATCACCAGCCTCAACCCCACCATCGCTGCTGGCTGGGTGTCGGGCCTGGTGCAGGCCTGGGTAAAGAAGCCGACGGTGGCCGACCTGGAGGCCATGGGCGAGGTGGTAACCGCATTCCCCAAGGGGCTCTGGCGCAACCCCGTCTCCCGCATTCTACTGGTGGTGGTGTTCTCGAACCTGGGGAGCACCCTTGGAACGTTCATCGGCGGCAGTTGGATCGCCGCGCGCTTGTTTTAGAAATTCCGGTTCAGGAACAGGAGGGGAGCCATGGCAGATCCGGTCAAAATTGGTTTCGTCACGCCGATATCGAGCTCAAGTCCCCACTTCGAGCCGTTCAAGGCGTTCATTCCCGAGGAAGTGGAGATGGAGTTCGAGGGGTTGGGAATCGTCCGTGGGTCGCTGGAGAGCCTTGCAGGCACGGGCGACATGGTGGTGGAGACCTCCGCCCGGCTGGCGCGGGAACGCGGCTGGCAGGGCGTCATTGTGAGCGGCGCGCCGGTGGAGGTTCTCAACGAGGGATTGCTGGCGAGGCTGAAGGATGCCCTTGACGTACCGGTGACGACGGCCCTGGAGTCCTGCGTCGAGGCCCTGAAGGCCCTCTCGACTCCCAGGGTGTTGTTGCTGACTCCGTTCGTCGAGCTCATGAACAAGCGGATTCGCGACTATCTCGCCGATTGCGGCATCGATGCGATCTCGCCCGCGGACACCTTCGACGACTACCGCGACGCCATGACGGTGGCGCCCGAGGATGTCTACGCGCTGACGGAAAAGGCGTTGGGGGCGAACCCGGACGTGGAGGCGATCTATTTCCAGGGCGCGGTGCTCGATCCCCTGCCGGTCCTGGACCGGATCGAGCGGGACCTCTCGCGGCCGGTGGTGGCGAGCAATCCCGCCATGCTCTGGTTCATGCTTTCGAGCGTGGGGTTTTCGTGCAGCATTTCCGGCTACGGAAAGCTGCTGCAGGAGTGGCCCGGGATCAAGGGTTGACGGTTGGGGCGTCGTCGTCCCCCTCGTGCCGCGGAGGGGGACGACGACGTCGGAGCAGTGGAGGTTACGGTTCGAATCGTCCCCAGCCCCAGCCGAGGGCTCCGAGGCCTACCACCGCGGCGAAGATCCACTTCCAGTAGGGCTCCACCACGAGCTTTCCCTCGACCGCTTTCTGGGCTTCCTCCAGTTTTGCGATCTTGTCGTTGAGCTGTTTCTTGTCCGCGCCCATCTTGTCTTCCAGATCTTGCTTTTCCGCGCGGGTTTCATCCAGCTCTCGCCGTAGCTGTCCGGCGGTCTCTTCCTTGGCGGCCACCGCGGCTATGGCGGCCACCTGTTCGGTGCGGACCTGCTCCAGGGAGCGGCTGGTTTCGTCAAGCTGCTGCTGCAGTCGCGAGGCAGCCTGGTCGTGGGCGGCCGTGAGGGTCGCGAGTCTTTGTGCCGCCTCCTCTTCCTTGGCGGTCAGGTCGGCTTTTTCGGTGCGGACCTGTTCGAGGGAGCGGCTGGTTTCGTCAAGCTCCTGCTGCAGCTTCGCGACAGCCTGATCGTGGGAAGCGGTGAGGGCGGCGAGTTTCTCTACGGTCAACTTTTCCCTGGCGGCGAGATCGGCCTGATCCTTGTCCTTTTCTGCGCGCACTTGTTCGAGGGAGCGGCTGGTTTCGTCAAGCTGCTGCCGCAGCTTCGCGACGGCCTGATCGTGGGCGGCGGTGAGGGTCGCGAGTTTTTGCGCCGCTTCCTGCTCCTTGGCGCTCAAGTCCGCCACGGCCTGTTCCTTTTCGGTACGGACTTGGTCCAGGGAACGGTTGGTTTCGTCGAGCTGCTGCTGCAGTTGCGCGGCAGCCTGGTCGTGGGCGGCGGTGAGGGTCGCGAGTTTTTGCGCGGCTTCCGTTTCCTTGGCGGTCAAGTCGGCCACGGCCTTGTCCTTCTCGGCCCGGGTTTGCTCCAGGGAGCGGGCTACCTCGGCCCGGCGCTGTTCAAGCTGGTCCAGAGCGGTTCGGTGCGCCGAGGTCAATGCGGTCAACTGCAACGCGAGCTGCTGCTTGTCGGCGGTCAATGCACCCAGGAACTGTTGCCGTTCGGATTCGGCCTTCTCCAGGGAACGTTCGGTCTCCGCGAGCCGTTGCTCAAGCTGCTGCTTGGCTTCATTGTCGGCGGGACCCTGCTTCTCCATCTGCTGTCTGAGGGCCGCCAGCTCGGCCTCGGCCTGTTCCTTCTCCTTCTCGACCTTCTTCAGCGATTGCGTGGCTTGATCCAGTTGCTCCCGGAGCTGCCTGGCGGCCGTTTCGTGGCCGGCGTTCAGCTTGGCGAGTTGTTCCGTGAGGTCTTTCTTGTCACCGGTCAAGGCGGCGAGCGCCTGTTCCCGTTCTCCACGGGTTCGTTCCAGCAAGCGCGTGGTCTCATCCAGTTGCTGCCGCAGTTGCGTGGTCGCCTCGTCATGCCCCGCCTTGAGCTGGCCCAACTGATTCGTGAGGTCCTGCTGACTGGCGGTGAGGGCCGCGAGTTCCTGATCCTTCTGCGTCCGGACCTTCTCCAGGGAAGCCGTCGCATCCGTCAGCTGTTGCTGGAGCTGCCTGACGGCGCGTTCATGGACGGTGCCGAGTTCCGCCACGGCTTTTTCCTTGGCGGCGAGATCGGCCACGGCCTTGTCCTTTTCCGCGCGCGTCCGGTCCAGTGACTGTGTGGTTTCGGCCAATTGTTCCCGGAGTCGCTGGACGGCCTGGTCACCCGCCGCCTGAAGGGCCGCGAGCCGTTCAGCGGCTTCCCTTTCCCTGGCGGCGAGGTCGGCGAGGGCCTTGTCCTTCTCGGTACGGGTCTGTGCGAATGACCGCATGGCATCTGTCAGTCGTTCCTGGAGTTGCCCGACGGCCTGATCACGCGCCGCCTGGAGGGCGGCAAGCTTTTGAGCGGCCTCCTCTTCCTTGGCGGCGAGGTCACTCAGCGCCTTCTCCTTTTCCGTACGGGTCTGGTCCAGCGATTGTGTCATCTCCGACAGTTGCTGCCGCATCCGGGTCAGGGTGGCCTTCTGGCCGGCGACTTCCGCTTCCAGGGACTGTCTTGCCGCCTTCAGCCGGTCGGTTTCCGCGTTCATCGTTGCGATGGCCTGATCCTGTCGCGCGACCTCGTTCTCAAGCCCCTCCACTCGCGCGGTCAACTCGGACCGCGTGCGCACGAGGGCGGCGAAGTTCTCCTCCAGCTCGGCCTTGGCGGCCGTAAGGAGCGCGTTCTGCCGCACCAGAGAGTCCCTGACACCGGTCAGTTCCCGAGTCCTCGCATCCAGTTCCTGCACCGTGGCGGCTCTTTGGCCAAGTTGGGTGGTCAGGTCGTCGACGTTCTTGAGCGTATTGTCCCGTTCGGCCGTCAAGGCCGCCACTCGCCGGCGATAACGTTCCACGGTCCCGCGCCGTTCGGTGATGGCGGTGTCCAACTCCTGCCGGACCTGGGCGAGCGAGCCCGTCAGCTCGTTGATCTGCCGCCGGGCATCCGTGAGCTCCTGTCCCCTTTGGTCGAGCATGCCCTGGCGCCGGCTCACGTCTTGCGTAAGCTCCCCGACTCGCGCTTCGAGGGTGGTCACCTCTTCCCCCCGTCGCTGCAGGTCTTGCGTCAGCGTTGCGTTTTGCGCCTCCACGCGCTGCTTCTCGCGGTTCAGCTGCTCGTGCTCTTCGATGGAGACGCACGAGGCTACCAGCATGGATAGCGCCACCATGAGGCCGGCGGATTTGGCATTGTATATCATCATCGTCATCCGTTTGTTGGTCCGCTTCCTTGCGTCGGCGCGGCATCCGCGTGGGTTGCGATCCATAGGCGGAACGGCCGTCTGAACGCCCATATTACACGAGCGTTACCTATCAGACTTGGCAGGCAACAAGCAACGCAGAAAATCAAAAAAGATTGGCCACTTGTCAACCGGGCGGAAGCGGATCTCGAACCCGCGCGCCCGACCCCGATGGCGGACGATGGGTATCCGGCTAGTGTGGTGTCTGGTTAATTGGCAGCATAATATGCGGAGGATTTTTTGTCGTCGGCAAGGCGCGATGACGAGCAGT
>JAPPNF010000066.1 GCA_028818755.1 Deltaproteobacteria bacterium
ACGAAGAGCTGGAGCAGGGCTACGAGGAAGTCCTCGGGGTCAACGTCAAGGGCTATTTCATGGGCGCCAAGGCCGCCATCCCCGAGTTGATGAAGACCGGCGGCAACATGGTGTTCACGCTCTCCACGTCGTCCTACTACGTGAGCGGCGGCACCCTGTACGTCGCCTCCAAGCACGCGGCGCTGGGCCTGGTGCGGCAACTGGCCAACGAGCTGGCGCCCACGGTGCGGGTCAACGGCGTGGCGCCGTCCGGCACCGCCACCGGCCTGCGCGCGGCGCCGTCCCTGGTTCCGGGGGGAGGAGGCGACGACGTCTTCGGTACCCCTCGGCCGCCGGCGGGCCTCGGCAACAATCTTCTGGAAGTGGCCGTGGTGCCGGAGGACCACGCCGCCGCCTACGTGTTGCTGGCTTCGTCCCAATCCCGCATCATGACCGGCGAGGTGATCCACACCGACGCCGGCCGCGGGGTCACCTCGGTGATCAACTTCAGGCAGGGCTGAAGAACAGCCCCGCCAGGAACGGCTCCGGCCAGGGCACGTGCAGGATGTGCTCGAAGACGCCGTAGACGAACCCCCAGGCCAGGGCGGCCAGGAGACAGGAGAGCAGCCAGCCGCCGCCGTAGGTCTTCGCGTACGCCACGACGAACAACGGCACGGTCGCGGGGAACCCGATGATCCTGATGGCGGCGTAGAAGCCCAGGACCCAGGCCCAGATCTCGACATTGCCCCAGCGGCTCCCTGACTGAAGCACCGGGGCATCCATGTGGATGCCTCCCGCCTGCTTTTCGCCATGCCCCGTGCGCAGGTCCATCACGACCTGGAGCGCGGCGAGGCACACGCCGATGCCGCCCAGAACGAAGATGATGATGGATGCCCGCAACTCGTCCCAGCCGTGGGCCACGCGGAGCGCCCAAAGCAGCACCAGCCCGATGAACAGAGTGAAGAGGACGCCCTCGTAGTGAAGTCGTCTGTCGCCGTTCATGTCTCCCCCGATGTCCCGCCCGCCGCGGCGGCGGCCTGCCGGCGCTCGCGCCGCCCCTTGAGCATGGGGTAGCACAGCGACGCCGCCACCAGCGCCAGCAGGATGACGACGGTCGGCCGCAAGAGCCATTCGAACCCGTACCGGGTGTACGAAAGCCACAGGTAGGTCTCCATCTTGGTGCCCAGCACCACCCCCAGGAGGAGCGGCGGCCGCGGCCAGCCGTGCCGCCGCATCATGAACCCCAGCAGCGAGAACGCCAGCAGGGCATGCAGGTCGTCGACGTTGAAGTTGGCGGAGAAGGCGCCGATGAAGACGAACACCGCCACCAGCGGCACGATGCTGTGGAAGGGCATGAAGCAGGCCCGGGCCAGCGGCTTGCTGAGGACGCCGCAGAGGAACACCGCGATGACGTTGCCGATGACCAGGGTCCAGATGACGGCGAACGTGAGGTCGAGCTGCGAGGTCAGCATGTCCGGCCCGGGCTTGATGCCCACGGCCACGAAGGCGATGAGGATCAGCGCGGTGGAGGTGCTGCCCGGGATGCCGAAGGCCAGGGTGGGGATGTAGCCGCCGCCCTCCTTGGCGTTGTTGGACGCTTCAGGCGCGATCACCCCCCGTATGTCGCCCTTGCCGAAACCCTCGGTGTTCTTCTCGGTCTGCACCGCGTGGGCGTAGGCGAACCAGTCCGCCACCGAGCTGCCCAGGCCCGGCAGGAAACCCACCCAGGCGCCGAGGGCGGAGGAGCGCACCATCAGCCACCAGTGGCGGAACACGTCCTTGATGCCCTGGAGGAAGCCGCTGCCCAACTCCTCGTGCTCGGCGATGCTGGTCTTGCGGCTCGCCAGGTCGATGATCTCGGGGATGCCGAACAGCCCCAGTGCGACGATGATGAGGCTGATGCCGTCCCACAGGTAGTCGTAGTCGAAGTCGAACCGGGGGATTCCCGATTTCACGTCCATGCCTACGGTGGCGACCATGACGCCGATGATGCCGGCGATGATGCCCTTGACCGGGGCGTTGCCGCTCAGCACCGCCACCATGGTGAGGCCCCACAGGGTCAGGACGAAGAACTCCGGCGAGCCGAAGGTCAGCACCAGCGGGCGCAGCACCGGCAGCGAGGCCACCAGCACCAGGGCGCCCACGAACCCGCCCAGCAGCGAGGCGGTGAAGGACGCGCTCAGAGCCCGCGCGGCCTGCCCCTGCTTGGCCAGGGGGTAGCCGTCCAGGATAGTGGCCTGGGACCCCGAGCTTCCGGGGACCGAGATGAGTATGGAGGGGAAGGCGCTGGCGGTGTTGCCCACCGCGTCCATGCCCACCAGCAGCGCGATGACCGGATAGGGGTCCTTCATGGTCATCACGAAGGGGAGCATGATGGCCAGGGTGGTGGGGCCGCCGATGCCCGGCAGGAACCCCACCAAGCTCCCGATCAGCACTCCCAGGGCCATCATGCCCAGGGAGTGCCAAGTCAGGATACCGAGCAGGCCGTCAAACGCGGCTTCGAGCATCCGCTATTTACTTTTTCTTCTTGCCCGTGGGCAGGCCGTGCTCCTTGCGGATGTTGAAGAGGAAGTCCTTGACTTCCTTCGGGGCGTCGGTGGCCTCCATGACCAGCTTTGTGGTGGCCGCACCGTCGCGGGTCCGCCAGGCTTCGCCGAAGAAATTGGTGGCCTGCGCCTGGAACCCCGGGTCCTTCACCATCTCGGCCCAGGCGGTGTGCAGGATGTTCATGACGTTGTCCGGTGTCCCCTTGGGGGCGTGCAGGAACTTGTCCACGTCCGAGGGTCCGGTCCACACCTTGTAGGCCTGCCAGGATGCACCGGACGGTTTCCTGTCTCCGAGCACCTCGGCGAAGGTGGGGACGTCGGGGAAGTCCTTGCGGCGCTTGTCCGTGAGCAGCACGAGGGTGTCGACCACGCCGTCCTTCTGAAGGTCCCGGATGAGCTTGGCGTTGCCGGTGCCCCACATCTCGATCTCGCCCTGGCGCAGGGCCAGCACCATCTCGCCGGTGCCGGCGTAGCCGAAGATCCACCGGGTGTTCCAGTCCAGGTACTTGGCGCCCCACACGGTCATGGCCACCCACGTGCGGATGCCGTCCGAATCGCCCACCACCACAGGCTTGGCCTTGGGGTCGCCGAGGCGCTTGCGCGCGTCCTTGCGCACCATGAGGATGCTGCCGCCGCGCATGATGGAGCCGATGTACGAGTAGGTCCTGGGATTGTACTTGATCCGCTTGCCGCCGCGCACGTAGAGGCTGAGGGCGGAGGAGGAATCCTGCAGCAGCGTCAGTCCGTCCGGCTTGGCGCGGCGCGTGTAGTAGTTGTTGACGATGGTGCCGCCGCCGCCGGGCATGTTCTGCACGATGGTCTTGGGGTTTCCGGGGATGAACTTGGGCAGGAAGGCCGACACCAGCCTCGCCGTGGCATCGGTGCCGCCGCCGGGGCTTGAAGAGACCAGGACCCGGATGGTCTTGCCTTCGTAGTAGTCCGCCGCAGTCGCCGGGGCGGCCCACAGCACGGCGCACGCCACCAGGGAAACGAGTATCGTCACAGGGTATCGTTGCATCGTCATGTCTCTCCTTGTCGGTTACATGCCCACCGCGGCCGCGTCCATGCTTTCCTGCCGGTGCAGTCCGAAGGCTTCCAGCACGGGGATGTCGTGCATCGAGAACAGGATCGCCTCGTCGCTATCCGAGCGGTTGGCGTGCTCGTGCCAGCTCCACAGCGGCACGATGAACGTGTCTCCCTTGTTCCACTCCAGCGTCTCGCCGTTGATCACCGTGGCGCCGCTGCCGCGAAACGCGTGGTAGATGCTGGTGCTGTTGTGACGGTGCCCGCGGGTTCGCTCGCCGGGTCGCAGCATCTGCGCCCAGCACGATAGGGTCGGCAGCGTCCGGCCGCCGGTGAGGGGATTCACATATTCGAGGGCGACGCCGTCGTAGGGGTCGCCCGGCGTCCGGGCCAGCGCCTGCAGCGAGCGGTAGGTGTCTTCCCAACGGTAGTGGAGCGGTGCCGGCGCCGTCCGGTCGTCCGAGCGCACAGGGCGAGTCATGCCGAAATGGGACGCCTCCTGCTTGCTCGCACAAGTCTCCTGTTTCTCCTTCGAGTAAGGTTCGTAGGAGATCACCTGCAGCGACTGGATGAGCGGCACGTCGAGGCCGTCCAGCCAGACCATGGGCTCGCTGCCCTCGTGGCCGTGATCGTGCCAGGTCCACTGGGGCGTGAGGATCAGGTCCCCCTCCGTCATGTCGAGCTTCTCGCCGTTGACCACCGTGTAGGCGCCCTCGCCCTGGACGATGAAGCGGATGGCGGCCATGGTGTGGCGGTGGGCCGGGGCCACCTCGCCGGGCTGGATCATCTGGCAGGCCAGCAGCATGGTGTGGCTGGTCATCTCGATGTGTTGCATGCCGGGGTTGACGAGGCGGATGGTGCGGCGCTCGGTGCGCCCCTTCTCGATGCCGATGCGGTCGCGGGCCTGGAGCAGGCTCTCGTAGACCTCGTCCCACTTCCAGAGGTGGGGAACGACTTTGGTTTGGGGGTCCGGAGTGCGCTCGTGGCGGTCCAGTTTCCACAGTCCCGAGAGCCAACGGTCGGCGAGAAAGCTGTCCAGTTCCGTCAGATCCTGCGGTTCGTTCTTCATGCAGTGCCTCTAACGCCGGCGCTCAGCGCAACTCGTAGCCCATCTCGTAGTGGATGTAGATGCCGTCGAAGAAGAACCAGCGCATCTTCGCGCTCTCCCGGGCGTAATGGACGGCCATTTCCTGGAGTTCGGGCGTGGTGCAATACCGTTCGAGGATCTCGAAGCCGCGGCCGCCGTGCTCGGTGTCGACGTCGGCGTGGAGCCAGAAGTGCTCGATGGCCGCTTCGTCGAAGCGATAGACGTCGCGCAGGGCGGGCAGCACCTTGCTGTACAGCATCGGCGACTGGGACTCGGTGCCGACGTTGGTGGCGGCCACGCTGCAGATGAAGGACTCGTCCTTGCACACGCGGTTGAACCAGCTCACCCAGGCCTCGGTGGTGGGCAGGCCACGGCCGCGTTTGGCGGCTTCGGCGTCTCCGCCGTTGGCGGTGCAGAAACGCAGGATGATGTCCAGGTGCGGCCGTTCCGGGTCGCTCTCCTCCAGGTAGTTGCCCAGCAGCAGCCGTTGCACCTCCAGGGGTGTGTTGGCGGCCTTGTACAGCTCGCCGCGGTAGATGTTGCTGATCCAGTGGTACTGCTCGATGGCCCAACCCGCCATGGCGTTGCGGCTGAGCTCGCCCGCGGCCCACTTCTCGGTGAGCGGATGGTTCGCGCAGTGCCGTTCCAGCACCGCGGCTTCGAGCCGTTCCCGTAGAGAACCCTTGTTCGTCATGTCCCACCGTGCCGCGGAGCCGCCGGACCTGAGCGCTCCGGTCGATGCCGTATCCACGCTCCATCCCGGCGGAAGGCCGGCGCGGCCATATGACCACGCGCCGTCCGCACTGTCAAGCGCCGCCGCCGGCTTCGGCGGGCGGCCCTCATTGTTTTCGCGGCAACCGGTCCTTCTTCACCACCACGCGCTGGTGCCGTCCCTCGCCGATCTTCTCGCGTTCGTTGTGGGCCTCCACGGTGAAGGTCAGCCGCCGTCCCTCGACCCTGACAAGCCTGGCCGAGGCGCGGACGGTCTCGCCGATGGCGGTGCCGGCGATGTGGGAGATATCCACGCGCACGCCCACCGACACCTCGTCGTCATCCAGGTATGCGCTGACGGCGATCACCGCCGCGCGCTCCATGTGCCAGACCATGGCCGGCGTCGAGTAGACCAGGATGCCCTCCTCCTCGGCGATATGCTGCGCCGCCATCTCCGGCGTCGTCTCGATGACCCATTCTCCTTCGAGCCCTTCCTTGAGTTCCTCTTTCACCGTGCCTCCACCAGGGTTTTGCTTCGTTCCCTACTATCGGCCATATCGTCTATACTGCGAAGCGGTCTCAAATGTTATGGACAAGGTCGTTCGGTGTTGAAAGGAGGGTGTCCCGAATCATGAACGCGGCATTGCAGGGGACCATGGCGCTGGATTTGAGCGGCCACGTGGCAGGTCCGTTTTGCGGCAGTCTGCTGGGCGATCTCGGCTGCGACGTAATCAAGGTGGAATTGCCCGACGGGGGCGACACGCACCGCGGGCGGAACCCGCTGTACGAGGGTTACGGCCCCAGCTTCCGGGCGCTCAACCGCAACAAGCGGAGCCTCACCCTGGACCTGCGCAAGCCCCAGGGCAAGGAGATCCTGCTCAAGCTGCTGGAGAAGGCCGACATCTTGCTGGAAAACTTCCGTCCCGAGACCCGCGCGAAACTCGGCCTCGACTACGAGCGCCTTTCCGAACTCAATCCCAGGCTGATCCACTGCTCCATCACGGGATACGGTCAGGAGGGTCCCTACCGCGACAAGCCCGGCTTCGACACCATCGGCCAGGCCCTGAGCGGCATGCTGAGCCTCATGACCGACTTCGACAAGCCCAAGGTGGTGGGGGTCTCGGTCACCGACCATTCCACCGGCGTGTTCGCCGCCTACGGCATCCTCGGAGCCCTGCTGGCGCGCCACCACACCGGGCGCGGCCAGTTCGTGGACGCCTCGCTGCTGCGCATCAGCTTGGCGTTCATCGAGTCCCACATGGCCGACTACCTCAACGGCGGCGAGGCCATCACCCGGGAGAACTTTCCGCGGGGGCGTATCTATTGTTTCGTCCCCAGCGACAAGAAAGCACTGGTGATCCATCTCTCCGGACACCAGAAGGCCTGGGAGGGGCTGGTGAGCGCGGTGGGGCGGCGCGACCTGCTGGACGACCCGCGCTTTGCCACCCGCAACGACCGCTGGCAGCATCACTACGACATCGTCCCGATCCTGCAGACGGAGTTCGAGAAAAAGCCGCGGGACCACTGGCTCGATGCGCTGGACGCCGTCAGCGTGCCCAACGCGCCCATCTACAAGATCGAGGAGGTGCTGGACGATCCGCAGGTGAGGGAGTTGGGGTTGCCGCAGGAGATTCGCCATCCCAAGATGGGGTCCAGCAACCTCATCGGCAACGCGATCCAGTTGTCCGACACGCCCATGCAATTCCACCGCGCCGCGCCGCTCCTGGGCGAGAACACCGAGGAGATCCTGCGCGGGCTGGGTTATGACGAGGAGGCGTTGGCGGAGCTGCGTGAAAGCGGGGTCACCTCGTAAGGGGGTACAGTCCATGAACAGCAAGGAGTTCGTTCAGGAGTTGCGGGACAAGGTCAAAGCCTTCTGTGCCACGCTCGACGACCGTCCCCCGGCCTACAGCTACGTTCCGCTGACCACCGACGAAGAGCGCGTCCGGGTGATGAAGAGCCGGCTGTGGAACGAGCTGCGGGCCGCCGACCTCTTCGGCGGCTGGCTCAAGACCACCCCGGAACTCGAGGTCAAGACGATGATGGCGCGCTCCGCCCACGAGGAGATGACTCACGCCGGGCTCCTCATGGCGCGCATCCGGGAGCTCGGCGCGGAGCCCTTCGACTACCGCCCGCTGCCGGCGCAGATGTCCATGTTCAACGCCATGGAAGCGCTTCCCGACACTTGCCAGCGGCTGGCGGGCTTCTCCATGGGCGGTGAAGGAATAGCCAATTACCTCATCGAGAAGTGCCTGGCCGCGCCTTCGGTACCGGACTGGATCAAGGCCCCGTACAAGCGCATCCTGGCCGACGAGGAGGGGCACGGCAGCGGTCCCGAGGAAATCCTCGTGCGCTACGCCACCACCCCCGAGGTCCAGGATGCCACCCGCCGGGCCGTTGCCATGCGCCTGGTGCTGATGCGGGAATATCTTGCCAGCCTGGACCGCTGGGCCATGAACGAGGCGGACTGGTAGCGCCCCACGCATGGGCGGGGGTGAAAGCGAAGTCGAAGGACGCCATCATTCTTGACGGCCCAAGACCTGGAATGGTAGACGCTAGGGTTAAGTGCGCGAAATTTGTGAAACGTTCGCAAGGGGGATAATCAAATGGCAGACAACGGAACACTGGCGGGCTGTGAAGTCATTATTTCGTCGGACTCCCACGTCATGGAGCCGTCGGACATCCTCGTGGAAAGGGCTCCCAAGGGATACAGGGACCAGGTGCCGCGCTTTCCCCAGTTGAAGTTGGGGGAGAGCTTTCAGACCCAGCCGGGCGGATCGGACCCGGACAAGCGCATCACCGAGATGGAGACCGACGGAGTGAGCGCGGAGGTGCTCTTCCCCACCTACCTGCTGCCGCACTTCGCCATGGACGACGCCAAGCTGCAGGAAGTTTCGTTCGGCGCCTACAACGACTGGGTGGTGGAGTACTCCTCGGTGGCGCCCAACCGGCTGGTGGGGGTGGCGGCCATCTCCATGTACGACATCGACAACGCCGTGAAGGAACTCGAGCGCTGCGCCAAGAAGGGCCTCAAGGGCTCGCTCATCTGGCAGGCGCCGCACGCGGACCTGCCGTTCCACTCGGACCACTACGAGAAGTTCTGGGCGGCGTCCGCGGACCTCGAGCTTCCGGTGCACCTGCACATCCTTACCGGTCACGGCTACCACAAGAAAACCGTGTTCGGTAACCAGCGCATCGGCGTCGAACCCTACCGCGGCAGCGTCAACCTGAAGCTCCAGGAGATCATCAACGCGGTCTTCGACTTCATCTTCTACGGCATCATGGAGCGCCATCCCAAGCTCAAGTTCGTGTGCGTGGAGAACGAGATCGGCTGGATGCCGTTCATGTTGCAGCAGTGGGACTACTACTGGAACCGGTTCAAGGGGGAGAACCCCATCTCCATCACCAAGAACCCCAGCGAGTACTTCAACGACCAGTTCTTCGGCACCTTCTTCCGCGACACGGTGGCCGGCCACAACTTCGAGTGGTGGGGCCAGGACAACTGCATGTGGTCCAACGACTACCCCCACGCCAACTCCACGTGGCCGGAGTCGAAGCGCTACATCGAACGCGATCTGGGCCACCTGCCGGCCGACATCCGGAAGAAGCTGGTCTGCACCAACGTCAAGAACCTCTACCAACTCGACATTTCTCAGCCGGTACAGTAACGCGAAGGCCGCCCTCCCGAGGGGCGGCCTTTCTCATCGATCGGGGAGACGGAGCGGGCGGCGGCCCTGAGGCGGCGCGTGTGATCTCCCCGCAAAGAAAGGGACAAGCTCATGGCCAAGAACGGTTTCAAAGTATTTGACAGCGACATGCATATCATGGAACCCCCGGATCTTTGGCCGCGGTACTTGCCGCAGGAGTTTCAGGAACAGGCTCCGCTGGGGCAACTGTCCGAGAACGTTCGGGACCTGGGGTTGAGGTTCCCCGACAAGGGGGCTGAAGTGCGCCGCACCGGTAAGGAATTGCATGCGGGCCACAATTACGAAAAGAACCAGAACACCTACCGTGACCACTCCGAAAGGGGCTGGACCGGCGAGGTGCAGCTCGAGGCCATGGACGTGGAGGGCATCGACGCCGCGGTGCTGTTTCCGACCCGGGGCCTCCATGTGCTCGACTATCCGGGACACGCGCCGCACTTCGCCGCGGCTCTAGCGCGGGCCTACAACGACTGGCTCCACGACTTTTGTAGCGCCGACCCGAACCGGCTGTTCGGCGCCGGCATGATCTCGGTCTACGACATCAACGACGCCGTGGAGGAGACGCGCCGGGTGGTGGGCGAGTACGGCTTCCGCACGGTCTTCCTGAGATCCAACCTCGTCACCGGCAAGCCGCTGCACGACCCGTACTACGAGCCTCTGTGGAATACCCTGGAGGAGTTGGCCCTTCCCATCGGGTTCCACGAAGCCTCCACTTCCCGCGCGGCCCAGGCCGGCGAGCAGTTCGAGCCCAACTTCGGTCTGAGGCGCGTCTATTCCCAGCCCTTCGAGCAGATGATGGGGCTCGGGAGCTTCGTGGGCGGCGGCGTGCTCGCGCGTCATCCCAAGCTCCGGGCGGCATTCCTGGAAGCCAACTGCTCGTGGCTGCCGTGGCTCCTCTGGCGCTTCGACGAGGGTTACGAGCGGGAGGGCGACGTCTACATGACCGATCTGGACCGGAAACCCAGCGATTACTTCAAGGACCAATGCTGGATTTCCATCGAGCCGGACGAGACCCCGGCGCGGTTCACCATCGAGGAGTTCGGCTACGACCAGCTCGTCTTCTCCACCGACTATCCCCACGGCGACTCCAGGTATCCCCACGCCGTAGATGAATTCCTGGAACTCGAGCTGCCCGACGAGGCAAAGCGAAAGATCCTGTGGGACAACTGCGCGCGGTTCTATGGTTTTGACTAGGTTCTACCTCAAGACGAGATAATCCGATCCGAAGGAGGGCGCCATGGCGAGACCCCAAGAGGCGGCACAGCCGGAACACATCCGGGGCGTGGTCAACTACCTCAGAGAGGACACCGAGGCCCCCGCGAGCTACGGCGGCCTGAGCCAGAAGGAAGCCGACCGCAAGCGCACGGGCAACTACGAGAGCCACACGGTGACGATCCACAACGCCCGGCTACTGGCCGGTGGGCTCTCGCTGGAGCGCGAGGGCTTCGTGCTGGTGCGCCACGACACCCAAATGAAGGACTTCTACGACCAGGACGAGGTGCGCACGGTCTACTACAAGGAGACCGAGGAGCTGGTGAAGAAGACTTCGGGGGCGAAGCGCGTGGTGGTGTTCGACCACACGCTGCGCTCGGGCGACGAGGCCACGCGGGAGGCGAAGCAGGTGGGCGGTCCGGTGCGCGGGGCACACAACGACTACACGGACTGGTCGGGGCCGCAGCGGGTGCGCGACATCCTGCCGGACGAGGCCGAGGAGCTGCTCAAGGGCCGGTTCGGCGTGATACAGACCTGGCGCCCCATCAACCGGCCGGTGATACGAGACCCTCTGGCCATCTGCGACGCGGGCAGCACCGGCATGGAGGGCGCCATCCCCACCGCCCGCATCTACCCGGACCGGCGCGGCGAGACGCTCCACTACACCTTCAATCCCAAGCACTACTGGTACTACTTCCCGCACATGGAGCGTCATGAAGCCGTGGTGTTCAAGACCTTCGAGTCCGAGAAGGACGGGCGCGCCCGCTGGACTCTGCACTGCGCCTTCGACGACCCCGACACGCCGCCCGATGCGCCGCCCCGCGAGAGTATCGAGATGCGCACCTTGGCGTTCTTCTAGGAGATACGCATGAGCAACTTCGACGTAGTGGAAACCACCATCGAGGCCGTCCACAAGGCCTATGAATCGGGACAGTTGACCCCGCGCGATCTGGTCCAGGCCTACCTCGACAGGATCGAGGCCTACGACAAGAAGGGACCGGCGCTGAACTGCATCATCACCGTCAACCCCAACGCCCTGGAGGAAGCCGACCGGCTCGGCGTCTCGCCCCTGACCGGCCCGCTCCATGGAATCCCCATCGTCTTCAAGGACCAGGGCGACGTCAAGGGGATGCCCACCACCCTGGGCAGCGTGCTGTTCAAGGATTTCTACCCGGACCGCGACTGCACCGTGGCGGAGAAGCTCAAGGCGGCCGGCGCCATCATCCTGGCCAAGGCCACCCTGGGCGAGCTGGGCGGAGGCGACACCCACGGCTCGCTGTTCGGTTCCAGCCGCAATCCCTATGACGTCGAGCGCACGGTAGGGGGCTCCTCCGGGGGGTCCGGCGGAGCCGTGGCGGCCAACTTCGCCACCGTGGCGGTGGGGCAGGAGGGCTACGCCTCCATTCGCCGTCCCTCCACCTGGAACTGCGTCGCCGGCATGCGTCCCACGCCGGGGCTGGTGAGTCGTGGCGGCGTGTACGACGGCTGGCCCGACATGACCGGCTCACTGGGCCCCATGTGCCGTACGGTGGGCGACATGGCGCGGCTGCTGGATTCGATGGTGGGCTACGATTCCGAGGACCCGGTCACCGCCCGGGGCGTCGGACACATACCCCCGAGCTACACCGATTTCCTGGACGCCGGGGGCCTCGCCGGCGCGCGCCTGGGGATCCTGCGGGAGCCCATGGGATACATGGCGGAGCCCGACACCGACGACTTCCGGCAGGTCACCGAAGTGTTCGACCAAGCGGTGGCGGACCTCCAGGCAGCCGGCGCCGAGGTGGTGGATCCGGTGGAGATACCGCAACTCAACGAGTTGCTGGCCAAGCGGTCGTGGAATCCCGCCAACGCTGACGCGGCCTTCAAGCTGTACTACGGCCGCAGCGCCAAGCGGCCCTTCGAGTCGCGCCAGGAGGCCATCGATTCCCCGGACTTCGCCAAGGTCCACTACAATGCCCAGAACCGCTGGAAGGCGCCCCTGGACGCGGACAAGCACTACCAGTATCTGCTGGCTCGCGAAAAGCTCATGGGCAACCTGTTGAAGGTCATGGCCGACCACCGGCTGGACGCCATCGTGCACAAGTCGGTGGAGCACCAGCCTACGCTCATCACCGACGGCATCAAGCCGCCATGGGTCAACATGAGGGGAGTGCCCCATATCAACACGTTCCTGATATTCGTCTCGTCGGTGGTGGTGCCCGGGGGCTTCACCCGGGACGGCCTCCCGGCCGGGATCACCTTTCTCGGACGGCCCTACGACGACGGCCGCATGATCAAGTTCGCCTACGCCTACGAGCAGGCCACGCACCACCGCCAGGCGCCGGCCACGACGCCCGCGCTCTGAGAAGGGGAGAGGATGCCCCGCATACCCGAGCTCACCGAACGGGAGGCCATACCGGAGGATCAACGTCGGCACTACGACTCCATCATGGCCAGCCGCAAGCGCATCGGAGCTCCTTACGCAAACCTGCTCCACTGCCCGGACCTGGCCGCGCGCACCGCGCACCTGGTGGGTTATTCGCTGTTCACATCGGACTTTCCCCTGAAGGAGAAAGAGCTGGTGATCTGCACGGTGGCGCGGGAGATGGACTGCGTCTACGAGTGGGCCGCCCACTCGGGGCATGCCCTCGATGCCGGGGTGCCGGAGGAGACGGTGGCGGCCATCCGTGACGGCAGGGCGCCCGAGGGCCTGGGCGAGGACGAAGTCCCTTTCGTCAAGTACGTGCAGGAGCTTCTGCGGCCGCCGCACCGCGTGGCCGAGGCGACGTTCCGCGCGTTGCGCGAACGTCTCGGCGACCACCGGCTGGCGGAGCTCACCGGCATCATCGGCGGCTACGTGGGCCTTGCCTGCTCCCTCAATGCCTTCGAAATCGGCGCGCCCGAGGGCATGCCGGTCCTTCCCACGGGGTAAGCACCGTGTCCATCGGGTACCGCGAGACCGAGCTCGACGCCGCGGCCAAGAGCGGTATTCCGGTCCTGGAAGTGGCTGATTTCCTGGCCGCCGCTCCCGGCGCCCTGGAGCGGCTGGCCGGCGAATTGCGCCACGCGCTGGAGCAGGTGGGCTTCTATTACATCAACGGCCACGGCGTGCCCCAGAGGCTCATCGACGATGTCTTCGCCGAGTGCGCCCGTTTCCATGCACGGCCGCTGGCCGAGAAGATGGCGGTGCGGGGCAACGAGCACAACGTCGGCTACATGCCGCTCAACGGGTACGTGTCCCGGAGCTCCCGGGTGGAGAAGGCCACGCGCCCCAACTTCGTCGAGGCGTACTTTCTCAAGCGCGACCTCGCCCTCGACCATCCCGACGTGGTGGCGGGCGTCCGCTACCGCTGCGCCAACCCGTGGCCCGAGCCGCATCTCCTGCCGGGCTTCCGGGAGACGGTGGTGGCCTACCTGGACGCCATGGAGCGGCTCTGCAAGCGCATGCTGCCGCTCTACGCGGCCGCCCTGGATCTCTCGCCGGACTACTTCGACGAGGCCTTCGCGGAGCCCCAGTACACCTTGCGGATGTCGCACTACCCGCCCGCCGAGCACGGCGACTCCGACCAGTACGGGCTGGCGCCGCATACGGATTCGAGCTTCCTGACCATGCTGCCGCAGTCGGAGCTGCCGGGGCTTGCCATCCGCATGCCCTCGGGCGAGTGGGCCGACGCGCCGGCGGCGCCCGGCACCTTTCTCGTCAATTCCGGGGACATGCTGCGCCGCTGGACCAATCACAGGTTCCTGTCCACCCCGCACCGGGTGGCGAATCGCAACGCGGGCCGCGACCGCTACGCCATTCCGTTCTTCTTCGATGCGACCCACGACTATCCCATGGCTTGTCTTCCCACGTGCCAGGGACCGGACAACCCTCCCCGCTACGAACCCACGACCTACGGCGAGTACATGCGCTGGTTCGCCCGGCAGTACGACCACGTGCGGAGCCGCGACAGCCATGAGCCCGATGACCCGGGCGTCCCCACCGTCTGATAGGACGTTGGCAGGGACGATTTTCGCGCAAGCGTCAATGTTACGCGAGTATGTCAATTTGGTAACAGGGTCTGTGGAAAAACCCTGTGTATTGGTCCGCGATGCGCGGAAAATCGCCCTATTCATCCGGTATTCAGCCGATTGCATATTTTTTGCGCACCGTTTTTTTTCGCAAAACCGGGCAGTTGCGAAGAAAAGGTCCCAAAGGCCGTGAGTATCCCGAGGCGCCGTACCGGGCCCGCCCCGGACCCGTCGACTGCTAAGTTGCTGATTCCCAATAGACTATGAGCGCGAACGCGAACCTGCAGGCATTGCTCCGGCCGCGATCGGTGGCGGTGGTCGGGGCATCCCCAAAGGGCAGCACGGGTGGACGGATCCTGGGGAACGTCCTCGGGTCCGGCTTCGAGGGGGCGGTGTATCCGGTAAATCCCAACTACACGGAGGTGCGGGGAAAACCGTGCTTTCCGTCCATCGACGGGTTGCCGGAGGTGCCCGATTGCGTGATCGTGGCGTTGCCCGTCTCCCGCGTTCTGGCGGTCATCAAGGAGGCGGCGGACGCCGGTGTGCCGTCGGGCATCGTCGTGGCCGAGGGCTTCGCGGACGGGGATACAGCGGCGGGGCGGCGCCGGCAGGAGGAGCTTCAGCGTCTCGCGGACGCCGCCGGCATGGCCGTCACCGGCCCGTGCTGCATGGGGGTGGCTAGTCTCCGCTATGGCTTCGCCAACTCCTATTTCTCGATCCCGCCGGACCTGACGCCCGGAGGCGTCTCGCTCATCTCCCAGAGCGGCGGATTGACCAACGCCGTCACCGAACTCGCGGCCAGCCGCAACATCGGCTGCAACTACATCATCTCCAGCGGCAACGAGGCCGTGGTGGAGATGGCCGACTACATCGAATACCTCGCCGACGACCCCGAGACCCGGGTCATCGCCTGTATCATGGAAGGGGCCAAGGACGGCGCCAGGCTGCGCCGGGTGCTGGCGTCCACCGGCCGGAGAAAGCCCGTGGTGGTGTTGAAGCTCGGCCGCACCGACGCCGGGCAGAGGGCCACGGTGGCGCACACGGGCACCCTGGCCGGCCAGCGGGAAGCCTACGAGGCCCTGTTCCGGGAGACCGGCGTGGCCCCGGTGGAGAGCATCGATGAGCTGGTGGAAACCGCGGGCCTGTTCCTGCACGCGCCCCTTCCCGCCGGCGGGCGGGTCGTATTCCTGACGATTTCCGGCGGCGCCACGGCGCTCATCAGCGACGTGAACGCGGCGGCCGGTCTCCGGTGCCCGGAACTGTCCGCGGCCACCAACGCAAGGCTCGGGGAGATCCTCGGCGTCGACGATCGCCCGTTCAGCAACCCCATCGACACCGTGGGCATGCCGCGCATCGAGCAGGGGACGAACCTCACGTCGGTGCTGGACACGCTGCTCGGCGACGACGGCATCGATCTGGTGGGAATGGCGCTGAGCGTCAAGCGGGCCACCGCGCCGGGTCAGCAAAAGCTGCTGGACCAGGCGGTGGCGTGCGCCAGGAACGCGTCGAAGCCGCTGTTCGTGCTGTCACTGGCCTCCAACAGCCTCACCGGCGACTGCCGGACGTTTTCCGCCGACACCGGCGTGCCGATCCTGGAGGACGTGGCCGGGGGCATGAAGGCGGTGCGCCGGCTGGTGGACTACGCGGCGTTCCGGCGCAGGGAGAAGCCCTCCCGGACCCCGGAGGCGTCGGTGGATTTCCGGCTTCCGGAAGGCGCCGGCGCGCTGACCGAGCACGAGAGCAAGCGGATCCTCGCAGGTACCGGCATCCCCATGACACGGGAGGAGCTTGCCGGGACTCCCGAGCAGGCAGTGGAGATTGCCGGGAGCGTCGGGCTGCCGGTGGCGCTCAAGGTCCAGTCCCCCGACGTGCCCCACAAGTCCGACGCCGGCGGCGTCGCTCTGGGGGCGGCCACCGCCGAGGAGGTGGAGACGGCGTACCTGCGCATCGTCAGGAACGTCAAGGCAGCCCACCCGCACGCGCGCATCGACGGCGTCCTGGTGCAGGAGATGGTCTCCGACGGGTTGGAAGTCATCGTCGGGATGGTGCACGATGCACAGTTCGGGCCGCTGGTGATGGTCGGGCTGGGCGGTATCTACGTGGAGGTGTTCAAGGACGCGGCCTTCCGGCTGCCGCCGCTGGACGGGGAAGACGTGCGTGAGATGCTGGCGGAACTGCGCGGTGGGGCGTTGCTGAGCGGCCTCCGCGGCGGCAAGCCCAGGGACGTGGACGCGCTGGTGGACTGCGTGGTGCGCTTCGGCGACTTCGTGACCCGAAACGCCGGCCGCTTCACTGCCGTGGAGATGAACCCCGTCATGGTCCGCCCCGAAGGCCTCGGCGTGGCGGTGGCGGACGCGCTGATAACGGTGGCAGCCGAAACGGGTCAGGCAGGGCGACCGTAGCGGGTCAGGCATGGCGACCGCGGTCGCTCACCGGCAGGGCGTCACCTCCGCGTAGGGGTGACCGGCGGTCGCCCCCAAGAACAGGAGCTTCGATGACCTACGAGAACATCCTCTATGACGTGGCCGACCACGTGGCCACCATCACCATCAACCGACCCGAATCCATGAATGCCATCAGCTACAAGGCCCGGGACGAGCTTCACGACGCCTGCGGCCGGGTGTCCGCCGACCCTGACGTGTGGGTGTGCATCATCACCGGAGCCGGGGAGCGGGCCTTCTCCACCGGGCTCGACCTCAAGGAACGCGCCCGGGAGGTGGACGATTCCACTTTCTTCGAGAAGCGCCGGGTGCGCAACCGGCCGAGCAGCCTCGGCCAGAACGTGGTGGTGGCCAGCATGGAAAAACCCACCATCGCGGCGATCCGCGGCTACGCCGTGGGCGGCGGCCTGGAGCTGGCGCTGGCCTGCGACATACGGGTCGCGGCGGAGGACGCCAAGCTCGGCATGTTCGAGGTCCGGCGCGGACGTCTGGGCGGCGGTGGTGGAACCCAGCGCCTGCCGCGCCTCATCGGCATGGCCAAAGCGCTGGAGCTGTCTCTCACCGGCGAGGCCGTGGATGCCCACGAGGCATTGCGCATCGGCCTGGTGAACAAGGTAGCGCCGGTGGACCAGTACATGGACGTGGCCCGGGAGATCGCGGCCAAGATCTGTCTGGGCGCGCCGCTCTCGGTCATCGCCATCAAGGAAGCCATCACCAAGGGGATCCAGCTCCCCCTGGAGCAGGGCCTGAAGCTGGAGAGCGACCTGGGCCTGGCGCTGTCCACCACCGAGGACCAGAAGGAAGGCTCCCGCGCCTTCGCCGAGAAACGCCCGGCCGTGTGGAAGGCCCGGTAGGATAGACGCGAGGAAAGACACGAACCCGTCATTTCCCTCCTCCGTCATTCCCGCGAAAGCGGGAATCCAGGCGGGGCAGGGCGGGGATGCAGGAGGAACCATGAGCACCAACCTTAGCGGCAAATACGCCATCGTCGGCGTCGGGCAGAGCCCTCTCGGCAAGGTCCCGGAGATGGGCCCCATCGGCCTCTTCGCGGTGGCGGCCAAGAACGCCATCGAGGACGCGGGCCTCAAGAAGGAGGACGTGGACGGTCTCATCACCCGCGGACCGGACGACGTCTACTGCCACCACCAGAAGGTGGGCGAGGCGCTGGGACTCAACGTCACCTTCAGCACCTCCACCGCCAACGGCGGCGCCAGCCAGACCATGGCCGTGGCCATGGCGTGCATGGCCATCGAGGCGGGCGTGTGCAACACCGTGGTGGTGGGCTACGGCCGCGACACCTGGTCCCGCACCCACCGCAACGCCGAGGCCAAGCAGGCGGTGGCCTCGCGCCCCCGCACCTACTCGGAGTTCGGCTCCGAGTTCGGCCAGTTCGGCGCGCCGGTGAACTATGCCATCGCGGCGCGTCGCCACATGGAGCGCTTCGGTACCACCAAGGCGCAACTCGGCGCCATCGCCGTGGCCTTCCGCAACCACGCGCGCAAGAACCCCCACGCGTTCATGCAGAAGCCCCTGGACCTGGACGAGTACCTGAGCGCCCGGCTCATCGTCGATCCGCTGTGCCTCTACGACTGCAGCGTGTTCATCGACGGCGCCGGCGCGGTGGTGGTGACCACCGCCGAGCGCGCCCGCGACCTGCGGCAGCCGCCAGCCTACGTCCTGGGCTTCGGCTTCGGCAACCGCCTGAGCGGCTGGTTCGCCGACGACAACATGATCACCACCGGCGCCAGGGAGGCGGGGGAGGCTGCCTACAAGATGGCGGGCATCGGCCCCAAGGACGTGAACACCGCCCAGATCTACGACTGCTTCACCCACATGGTGCTGCTGCAGCTCGAGGACTACGGCTTCTGCGCCAAGGGCGAGGGCGGCCCGTTCGTCGGCTCCGGCGCGCTGGAGGCCGGCGGTGTGCTGCCCACCAACACCTCCGGCGGCCAGCTTTCCGAGGGCCACATCGAGGGCATGCTTCAGGTGTTGGAAGGCGCCCGCCAGGTGCGTCGCGAGCACACCCCCGACCGGCAGGTGAAGGACTGCAACATCGCCCTGGTCAGCGGCCACGGCGGCAACACCGTGTGCCAGTCGGCGCTGATCCTGGGGAGGGAGGCGGGATGAGCGATTACAACAAGCCGCTGCCGCCGCCGTCGGTGGAGTCGGAGCCCTTCTGGGACGGCTGCCGGCGCCACGAGCTGATGGTACCTCGCTGCGACGCCTGCTCCCACCACTGGTTCCCGGCCGCCGCCACGTGCCCCGAGTGCTGGAGCACCGACTGGGCCTGGACCCGGGTAAGCGGGAAGGGCAAGATCTATTCCTTCGGCGTCTACCACCGGGCCTACCACAAGGGTTTCGCCGAAGAGCTGCCCTACGCCCTGGTGGTGGTGGAGCTGGACGAAGGCCCGCGCCTCACCACCAACGTGGTGGGCTGCAAGCCCGAGGAGCTGAGTTGCGACATGCCGGTGGAGGTCGTGTTCGACGACGTCACCAAAGACCGGACCCTGTACAAGTTCAAGCCCATTCCCCGTTCATCCTGAGCGTAGCGGAGCGAAGTCGAAGGACCTAGTACCTGATCCCCTAGACGGAGGTAATCATGCTGCACAGCACCGATCGCATTCTCGTCACCCACACCGGCAGCCTGCCGCGTCCGCGGCAGCTCATCGACATGATCCTGGCGGAGAACGAGGGCAGGCCCGTCGATCCGGCGGAGTACGAGGATAAGCTCCAGCACGCGGTGCACGACATCGTGCGATGGCAGATGGAACTCGGCGTCGACGTCGTCGACGACGGCGAGTTCAGCAAGCGCGGGTTCGCGGTCTACGCACACCAGCGTCTGGACGGCCTCAGCCCCACCGGCCGGGTGCGGGTGTCGCCCTGGGACAACTCCCGGGAATCGCAGGCGTTCCCCGAGCACTACGGCTACTACAGCCCGGTGCCCGGAGCCAAGCCCAACCCCAGCAACATGCAGATGGCGTGCACCGGCCCCATCGCTTACAAGGCCCAGGACAGGCTGGCGCAGGACTTGGCGAACCTGAAGGCGGCGGTGGAGGAAGCCGGCGCCGTGGAGGCCTTCGTACCCGCCATCTCTCCGTGCGATGTCGCCGGCAACCAGGAGAACGAGTACTACAAGAGTGACGAAGAGTTCCTGTTCGCCATCGCCGACGCCCTCAGGGTGGAGTACCAGGCCATCGTCGACGCCGGCTTCCTGCTCCAGGTCGACGACCCTCTGCTTATCAACTACTACGTCAAGAACCCGGACCTGAGCGTCGCCCAGTGCCGCGTCTGGGCCGAAGGGCAGATCGAGGCCATCAACCACGCGCTGAGGGACATCCCCGAGGACCGGGTGCGTTACCACACGTGCTACGGCATCAACATGGGGCCCCGGGTCTACGACATGGAGATGAAGGACTACATCGACATCGTGCTCAACATCCGCGCCGGCGCCTTCTCGTTCGAGGCCTCCAACCCGCGCCACGAGCACGAGTGGAAGATCTGGGAGGACGTGAAGCTGCCCGACGGCAAGCTCATCATCCCCGGCGTCATCACCCAGTCGTCGGTGGTGGTGGAGCACCCCGAGTTGATCGCCCAGCGACTAGAGCGGTTCGCCAGCCTGGTGGGCCGCGAGAACGTCATCGCCGGCAGCGACTGCGGCTTCGGCACCCAGGCCCTGGAGGTCCCGGAGATCCATCCCGACATCGTCTGGGCCAAGTTCCGGGCCATGTCGGAGGGTGTAAAGCTGGCGAGCGAGCGGCTGTGGAGGTGAAACCAAGGGGCATGGCCTCATGACGCCTCCCACGACCGCGCCTTTTGGCGCTTGGAAGAGTCCCATCACGGCCCGCATGATGACCGAGGGGGCGGTGGGAATCGGTAGCCTGAAGGCGGACGGTGAGTGTCTCTACTGGCTCGAGTCCCGACCCTCGGAGGCAGGCCGGTCGGTCCTCGTGTGCCGGACGGCCGACGGCGTCGTGACCGACCTCACGCCGGCCCCGTTCAACGTACGCACCCGCGCCCATGAGTACGGCGGTGGTGCCTACGGCGTGCGGAACGGTGTGGTGGTTTTCACCAACTTCGCCGATCAGCGGGTATACCGCCTGGAGGAAGGCGTCGACCCCCGTCCCATCACGCCGGAAGGTCCCCTTCGCTACGCGGATTTCGACCTGGACCCGTTGGCCGGCTGGGCGGCCTGCGTGCGCGAAGACCACCGAGGCGGCGGGGAGCCCGAAAATACTCTGGTAACGCTGGATCTCGAAGGCAACGGAGACGAGGGCCGGGTCCTGGCGTCCGGTGCCAACTTTTACGCCGCGCCGCGCCTTTCTCCAAACGGCCGGCAGGCTGCCTGGTTGTCCTGGGATCACCCCAACATGCCGTGGGACGGCACCCTTTTGTGTCTGGCCGACATCGCCCCCGACGGCGTAGCCACGAACGCGCGCCAGGTCGCCGGCGGCACCGATATCTCCGTCTTCCAACCGGAATGGTCGCCGGATGGAGCGCTCCACTTCGTTGACGATTCCACCGGCTGGTGGAACTTGTACCGTTGGCGCAACGGGGACCGGGAACCCTTGTGTCCTCGGCAGGCGGAGTTCGGCCTGCCCCTGTGGCAGTTCGGTATGCGGAGTTTCGGATTCCTGGTCGACGGCCGCCTTGTTTGCCGGGTGATCGAGGACGGGGTTGGACGGCTTGCCATCGTCGCCGAAGGCCGCTTGGAGACCCTGTCGACGCCGTTCTCGCACCCCGGGCTGCCCCAGTCCCTGGGCGGCCGGCTCGCCCTGATCGGGGCCACCCGTTCGGAACCCACCCGGCTCAGCCTGTGGGACCCGGACACGGGCGCCGAAGAGGTGCTGAAGCGGGCGACGGAGACGACCATCGATCCGGGCTACATTTCGGAAGCGGAAGCCATTGAGTTCCCCACCGCGGATGGGTTGTCGGCCCGTGCCTTCTACTACCCGCCTCACAATCGCGACCACGCGGCCCCGGCGGGGGAACTGCCGCCCCTGATCGTGCGCTCCCACGGCGGTCCCACGGGGGCCACCAGCGATGCCTTTGCGCTGGCCATCCAGTACTGGACCAGCCGCGGCTTCGCCGTCGTCGACGTAAACTACGGCGGCAGCACCGGCTTTGGGCGCGCCTATCGGGAGCGTCTGGACGGACGGTGGGGCATCGTCGACGTGGACGACTGTGTCAACGCCGCCCGGTTTCTCGCCGATTCGGACCGGTCGGACCCGGATCGCCTGATCATCCGGGGCGGCAGCGCCGGCGGCTACACGACGCTGGCGGCACTGGCCTTCCGCGACACGTTTCGCGCCGGCGCAAGCCTGTACGGAATCGGCGATCTGATGGCACTGGCCCAGGATACCCATAAATTTGAAAGCCGCTACCTGGATCGGTTGATCGGCCCCCTGCCGGATTCGGAATCCATCTACAGAGAACGTTCTCCTGTGCATCATTTGAACAATTTCGATTGCCCGATCATTTTCTTCCAGGGACTCGACGACAAGGTGGTACCGCCCAATCAGGCCGAAGCCATGGTTGGGGCCCTGGACGCCAAGGGCCTGCCGGTCGCCTACTTGGCCTTCGAAGACGAGGGCCACGGATTCCGCAAGGCGGAAACCATCGTCCGCGCCCTGGAGGCGGAGCTCTACTTCTACGGCCGTGTCTTCGGCTTCACCCCCGCCGACGACATCGATCCGGTGCCGATCCGAAATCTTTGAAAGACGGTGCCGACGGGCGTTGACCGATATACGATCTATCGTCGAATTGTCTTGACCAAAATACGACAGCATGGATAATGGTCAAGGATGGGGACGGAATCGCGTATCTACGACGCCTTGCTCGCCGAGCACTTGGCCGATAATCGGCAGATGGCGTTCGTCAGCGGTCCGCGGCAGGTCGGCAAGACCACGACCTGCCGGCGTCACGCTGACAACTATTGCAACTGGGACAACGTCGATGATCGGGAACTCGTCCTGGCGGGTCCAGCGAGGCTTGCCGCCGGAATGGGAGCGAACCGGCTCTCCGGGACCATTCCGGTGGCGCTCTTCGATGAACTTCACAAGTTTCCGGGCTGGAAGCCTTTCCTGAAGGGCATCTACGACACCTACGGCGACAGGCTTCGCATCCTCGTCACCGGCAGTAGCCGCATGGACGTCTACCGCCGCGGCGGTGACAGCCTGATGGGGCGGTACTTCGCCTACCGGATGCACCCGTTCTCCGTGGCCGAGACGGTGAGCCGGGAGCTTCCCGATGTGGAGCGGATCGTCCGGCCTCCCGGCATGATCGAAGCAGCCGATTTCGAAGCCCTTTGGCATCACGGGGGCTATCCGGAGCCATTTCTCAGACGCGACATCCGGTTCAGCCGGAGGTGGCAGTCGCTACGCCTCAAACAACTGGTCCGGGAAGATGTCCGCGACCTGACACAGGTTCAGCAGATCGACCAGATGGAGGTGCTGGTCCAGCGATTGAGCCGTCAGTCCGGACGGCAACTCGTGTACGGCAACCTTGCGAGAGAGGTGCGCGTGTCGGCGGACACGGTGCGCCGGTGGGTCGCTGCTCTGTGCGATTTCCATCTGGGCTTTCTCGTCAGGCCGTGGTTCCGGAACGTCTCGCGATCGTTGCGCAAGGAACCCAAGTGGTATCTGAGGGACTGGGCGGACATCGAGGATGTAGGCGAGAAGGCGGAAACCTTCCTGGCGTGCCATCTCCTCAAGGCGGTCGACGGCTGGAATGATATGGGATTCGGCCGTTTCGAGCTCGGCTATTTGCGCGATCGGGAGAAACGTGAAGTGGATTTCCTCGTGGCCCGGGACGGGCGCCCCTGGTTCCTGGTCGAGGTGAAGCACCGTGACGAGTCCATGAGCCGGACCCTCAAATACTTCCAGGATCAAGTCGACGCGCCGTTTGCGTTTCAAGTGGTCGTCGATGCGGACTTCGTTGACGCCGATTGCTTCGCGATGCCGGGGCCGCCCCTAGTGGTGCCGGCCAGAACTTTCTTGTCCCAGCTCTTGTGACAGTCGTCATGCCGTTGACAACCCGAATACCCCTTGGGTAAGGTCTCGCAGGTAAATCACACGTGTGATGGAGGGCTTTATGGGAAAGCTTGAGATGCTCGATCCGAGGGCCGATGTTCTCCTGGAGAACCATCCGCCCGTCCCCGGGCTGGATGATCTGGCGGGGAAGGTCGTCGGCATCCTCGACAACGGTCAGGCCAACTCGAGCCCCATGTTCGAGGAGCTGGCGCGGTTGATCGAGGAGCAGACCGGCGCGGCGGAAGTGCTGCTGCGGAAGAAGCCCAGCCACATGAATGCGGCGCCGGGGGAAATGATCGAGGAGATGCTGAGCCGGTGTGACGCAGTCGTCACCGGCCTGGGCGCTTGAGGGTCGTGCACGTCGTGGAGTGTCCACGACGCCATCGAGATCCAGAAGCGCGGCACCCCCACGGTGACTCTTTGCCAGACCATCTTCATGGAGCTGGGGCGGAAGGAAGCGACGTTCTTCGGCATGCCCAAGCTGCCGCTGGTGCAGATCCCGCACCACCCGAGCGGCGGCGCGCGGCCGGGCGAGCATGCCGAGGACGCAAGGATCGCCATTGGGCCCGTGCGCGAGACCTTGACGGAAGCCGACCCGGGTGAGGGGGCGGCAGCCGGCGCGCCGGGGGCTGAAGCCCGGGCGGCGGAGTAGCGCTGCGCGGGCGATTCGCTACCCCCCGAACCTTCACGCATGGCCACTGACACATCACAGGTGAAGCTCGTCTCCGAAGTCATCGAGGTGGAAGATTCGCTGGAGGCCGCCAACGGCTGGTTCCTGGAACGCCAGCTCAGCGACGGCCTGCCCATCGTTCCGCCCACCCGCGAGCGCGTGGAGCGCATGCTCTCGGGCACCCACCGCGACCCCCAGGAGATCCTCGGGCAGGTGCCGCCCAAGTGGGCGCCGGCCACCGTCGAGAAGATCGCCGTCAACTGCGTGATGGCGGGCTGCCTGCCGGAGTACCTGCCGGTGGTCCTAGCCGCGGTGGAAGGCATCATGGAGCCCCGCTTCAACCTCTACGGGGTCCAGGCCACCACCGGGTACGCGGGTCCGGCGCTGCTGGTCAACGGCCCGGTCCGGAACGAGATCGGCATCAACTGCGACGCCGGCGCTTTCGGCCCCGGCCACCGCGCCAACGCCACCATCGGCCGGGCCATCCGCCTGATCCTCATCACCATCGGCGGCGGCTATCCCGGCGACACCGACCGCGCCACCTTCGGCTGGCCGGGGAAGTACAGCTTCTGCTTCGGCGAGAACGAGGAGAATAGCCCCTGGGAGCCCTACCACGTGAGCCGGGGCTACAAGCCCGAGCAGAGCGCCGTGACCGTGTGCGGCATCAACGGCTTCATCCCCATGCACACCGCCGGCAGCACCGGGCAGGAGGCGCTGTCGTCCCTGGCCGAGGTCATCGCCCTGCACCACGGCGGCAGCCACCTGGACGTGGGCAGCTTCGGCGGCGGCACGCCGCTGGTGGCCCTGTGCAGCGAGGACGCCGAGATCCTGGCGCGGGACGGCATCACCCGGGCGGACGTCCGAGAGTATCTGTGGGAGCATTCCACAATCACCTTCGCCAGCATCCCGGACCGGCGCAAGGGGACCAAGAGCGACGAGGAGCTGCTGCGGGAGTCCCCCAACGTCACCTCGGACGGGATCGTCCACCTCGCTACCCGGCCCGACGACATCATGGTGATCGTGACCGGCGGCAAACACCGGCACTGCGTGCTGCTGCCCATGTGGACGGGCCGGAACACGCTGGCGGTCACCAAGCCCATACGGACGGCCTGACGGAATATTCTCATCCGTAGTCGAACAACGTCGCCTTCAGCGGCGAAGGAGTGTCCATGGATTTCAACCTGCAAGAAGACTCACCGGAGATGACCGAGTTCCGCAAGGAGGTCCGGGCCTGGATGGAAGAGAACATGAAGGGCTCGGAGCACTTGCGGTGGTCGGCCTCGTGGTCCACCCGGGAGGACGAGGAGGAGTACAACTTCCGCCGCGGGCTGGGGGAGAAGCTGGGGAAGAAGGGCTGGCTGTTTCCCATGTTCCCGGAGGAGTACGGCGGCGCTGGCCTTACCGTGGACCACCAGTTCGTGCTGGAGACGGAGCTGGCGCGCTACAGTCTCAACCTCACCCACATCTTCTACACCCTGGCGCGGATCATCTCGCCGGTGCTGCTCCACTGGGGCACCGAGGAGCAGAAGCGCGAGTTCCTGCCGCCCATCGCGCGCGGCGAGATCGTGGTGTGGCAGGTCTTGACCGAGCCCCAGAGCGGCAGCGACGTGGCCAACTGCCAGACCCGCGCCATCCGCGACGGCGACGACTACATCGTCACCGGCCAGAAGGTAATGGTGGGTCACCACCTGCCGCCGGACGTGCTGTGGACGCTGGTGTGCACCGACCCCGACGGCAAGCGCCACGAGAACCTGAGCTGGCTGCACATCCCGGCCAACCTGCCGGGCGTCACCATCCAGCACATGCACCTCATGATGGGCATCAAGAACGCGGTGTTCTTCGACGGCGTGCGGGTGCCCGCCAAGTATCTCGTCGGCGGCGAGAACAACGGCTGGAAGGTGGCCCACACCCACCTGGAGCTGGAGCACGGGGGCGACGGCCGGGTGGGCACCGACCCGGTGGTGGACCGGGTGGTGGAGTACTGCCGGAACCACGAGGTGGGCGGCAAGCCCCTCATTGAGGACCCGCACGTGCGCGACACCATCGCCGACATGATCCTGGAGATCAACACGGTCAACCGCATGAACCGGCGCATCTTCTGGCACCGTTTCGTCAAGCAGCCGCACGCTTACGGCGGCGCCCAGTTCCGCTACTATCAGCGCATGGTCCGGCTCAGAAACGGCGAGCGGCTGCAGAAGATCATGGGTGCGGACGCTTTGATTCCGGACCACAACGTGCACGAGGTGCTGGACTTCGAGTACGTGATCCGTAGCGGCCCGGGCCAGCTCCACGGCGGCGGCACTCTCGACACCGACCGGCTCATTTTCGCGCGCCGCGCCGGCATTGGCCGGGCGACCAAGGAGAAGGCGCCGGATACGGTCTAAGCCTCGAATCCACGCAGGTATCGGGTTAAATAATAGTATTCAACTAGCTGAATCAACGAAAGAATTGTCATGGACCTGAGACTCAACGAAGACCAGGAGATGTTCAAGAAGGTGGCCGCGGACTTCGTCCAGGCAGAGGCGCCGACCACCATGCTGACCCAGCAATTTCTCAAGAAGGAAACCTTCCTGCCGGATCTCTACGCCAAGATCGCCGGGCTGGGCTGGCTCGGCATGCTCATGCCCGAGCAGTACGGCGGAGCTGGGTTGTCCTACCTGGACTGCGGCGTGGTGTTCGAGGAACTGGGGCGGGCGCCGGTGCCCGGACCGGTGTTCTCGTCCGGCGTGCTGGCGGCCCAGATCATCCACGACGGCGGCTCCGACGCCCAGAAGCAGGAGCTGCTGCCGGCCATCTGTGGCGGCGAGGCCATCGTCATCCCCGCCATCGGCGACGACGGCGCCCACTGGGGGCCGGAGACGGTCGCCACCACCTGCTCGCAGTCCGGCGACACCCTGACCCTTCAGGGCACCAAGCGCCACGTCTACGACGCCGAGGGCGCCACGGCGTTCCTGTGCGCAGTGCGGGACGCCGACGGCGGTGTCTCGGTGGTGCTGGTGGACCGGAACGCGCCCGGGGTGACGGTGACGCCGTACAACGGCTTCATGGTGTCCGTGAGCGAGGTTGCCTTCGACGGCGTCGAGGTGCCGGCCGGAAACCTCATCGGCGCGGCGGGGGCGGGTTGGGAGCTGCTGGACAAGGCGGCCGAGAAGGCCATTCCTATCCTGTGCGCCTACAAGGTGGGGGCGTGCCAGGAGATCTACGAGTTCACCGTCCAGTACACCAACGAGCGCCGCGCCTTCGGTCAGCTCATCGGCCGTTTCCAGCGGGTCCAGGACCACTGCGTGGAGCTGTCGATCCACATGGACCGGGCGCGCATGGCCACCTACGAGACCCTGTGGGAGCTCGACGAGGGGCTCCCGGCTGAAGCCGGCATCCACGAGTCCAAGGCCGCGGCCAGCGAGGGCTACCACCAGGCGTGCAGCTACTCGCACATGGTGCACGCCGGTCCGGGCACGGACTACCTGCACCCGCTGATGGTGCACAGCGTGCTGGCGCACACGCTCTACCAGTATCTGGGCACGCCCGACTATCACAAGCGCCGGATGGTCGACGCCCTCTACCCGAGCGCGTAAGGAGTTCCGAAGGGCGGGCGTGAGGCCCGCCCGGGTGCAGCAACGGGAAGAAGCGAGCGAATATATGGGTTTAGTGGCCTGCAGCTCACGTAGCAGGTCACCATCCGTGGGGGACACGGAGAAAGGAATCCGCCATGAGACACATGCGCTTTGCAGTCGCCGCTTTGTTCGTACTGTTCCTTGCCGGCAACGTTGCCGCGCAGGACGTAAACTTCAAGGGCAAGACCGTCAACCTCATCGTCGGCACCGGGGCCGGTGGCGGCTACGACATTATCGCCCGCCTGTTCGCCAAGGTGGCCCCAAAGCACTTGCCGGGCAGTCCCCGGTTCATCGTACGCAATGTTCCCGGCGGCGCCGGCCTCAAGGGAACTCAGTACATCAACCGCCAAAAGCCCAACGGCCTCACGGTGGGTCCGCATTTCACCAGCCTGGTCATGAAGGAGCTGGCAGGGGTGGACGTGCCCGGCTTCGACGTCAAGGAACTCATCATCCTGGGCGCGCCCACACTGGTGGACGACAACTACACCATCTGCGCCGACCGCAACAAGGTGAAGTCGTGGGAAGACATGCTCAAGATGGGCCGGCCGCTGCGGATGGCGTCCCAGCGCCCCGGCATCGGCCGGGTCCCCATGGGTGGCGAGTTCGTGCAGCTCGTGGGCGGTCCCATGAAGCTCATCTACGGCTACAAGTCCACCGCCGAGGAGCTGGCCGCCTTCGCCCGGGGCGAGACCGAGGTGGTGACCTGCCTGGAGCGCCGCTTGCCGCGCATGTACCCGGAGTTGATCGAGAAGAAGCGGTTGCTGCCGATCTTCTGGTGGAACGCGCCCCCCAGCGAGGGGTGGCTCGCGCGGATGGAAGCCAAGATGCCGCGCAACATTCTCAAGCTGCCCGGTCTCAAGATCAGTGAGTCCCAGAAGTTGGCGTTCAACACGGCCGTGAACATTCACCAGTCCCTGCGGGCTTTCATGCTGCCGCCGAGGACGCCCCAACCCATCGTGGACGTCTGGCGCAAGGCGTTCAAGGCGACCATCGAGGACCCGGAGTTCGTGAAGATCGCCACCGTCGCCGGCTACGACGTGGGCTACGGCTCTCCGGAGCACTACGAGAAACAGCTCGCTACCATCAAGGACCTGCCTCCGGACGGCGCGTTGTTCTTCCAGAAGCTGATGGGCGAGAAGCGCTAGCGGGCTGTCCGAGCCATTGCAGGGGCGGCCGGCGGGCCGCCCCTGCGGGGTCTACCGAAGCGTAGGCCGCCGGTGTCCCGGGACACGGGTCCCTTGCCGGGTGCTTCATGCTCGAAGCTTCCATCGACGCTTTCTTTCACCTGTTCTCGCCGGGGCCGCTCCTGGCGATGCTGCTGGTGCTGCCGGTGGCGCTGTTTTCCGGGCTCATGCCCGGAGGCGGCCTGCCGGTTTCCGTGGTGGTCCTGAGCCTCGCGGTCCACCTCGACCCCTGGGTCGCCATCACTATCGTCGTGTTCCACATGGCGGCCAGTGACATCACCGAGCCCATCCCCGCCATCCTGTTCGGCGTCCCCGGCGCCCGCTCCGCCCAAGCCACGGTGCTGGACGGCTATCCCATGGCCCAGAAGGGCCTCGCTGGGGTCGCCCTCGGCGCCAGCTACACCACCACCATCGTGGGCGGCATCATCGGCGCCATCGCGCTGTTGTTGGCGCTGCCGGTAAGCCGCCAGCTCCTGGAATGGTTCGGCTCGGCGGAGTTCTTCCTGCTGACGCTCATGGGGGTGCTGGCCGTGGCCGTGGTGAGCGCCGGGGCGTTCGTCAAGGGCATCCTCACCGCGGCCTTCGGCATCGCCATCGCCATGGTGGGCTACGCCGACCTGGGCGGCAACGTGCGCGCCGCCATGGGGTTCGACTTCTACCTCTGGGACGGCTTCACGCTGGTGCCGGTGGTGGTGGGGCTGTTCGCCCTGCCAGAGGCCATCGCGCTGGTGGTGGGGGACACCACCATCGCCCGGGAGCGGCTGGACACGCTCTTGCGGGAGGCCAAGTCCGACGTGTGGCGCGGCATGCGGGAGGCCTGGAGCCACAAGTGGCTGATGGCGCGCTCGTCCCTCATCGGCGTGTTCGTGGGCATCATGCCCGGGGTCGGCGGCAGCGCCGCCCACTGGATCGCCTACGCCCAGGCGCGCCAGACCGAGCAGGGTGGCACCGAGACCTTCGGCAAGGGCGACGTGCGCGGGGTCATCGCCTCCGACGCCGCCAACAACTCGGTGGACGGCGGGGTGCTGATCCCTACCGTGGTGTTCGGCATCCCCGGCAGCGGCGGCATGGCCATCGTCCTGGCTATCCTCATCCTAACCGGGATCACCCCCGGCCCGCTCATGCTCACCCGGCACCTCGACCTCACCGTGAGCATGGTCTACACCATCGCCTTCGCCAACCTGGTGGTCGTGCCCATCATGCTGTATTTCGCCCCGACCCTGTGCCGCATCTCGGTGGTCCCGCCCAACATCCTGGCGCCGGTTGTGGTGGGCATCGTCTCGCTGGCCGCGCTGGCGGCCGCCGGCAACCTGGGCGACCTGGGGGCGGTGCTGGCCTTCGGCCTGCTGGGCGTGTTCATGAAGCGCTACGGCTGGCCCCGGCCGCCCATCCTCATCGCCGTGGCCCTGGCCGACATCCTGGAGCGGTTCCTGTGGATCTCGGTGAGCAACTACGGCTGGGGCATGCTCCTGCGGCCCCAGTTCCTGGCCATCCTGGCATTCATGGTCGCGGTGACGCTCTTCAGCCTCCGCGCCCAGCGCGGCGCCGCACGGGCCATGATGTCCATGACCGAGGGGGAGGAGTCCGGGCGGGCGGCGGCGGAAGGCGGGGCGCCGGCGGCCGGCGATGACACGGCCGGAGCCCGGGAGAGTCTGGATGATGCGGCGACAGGGGACGCTGTCGCGGAATCGCCGACAGCCGCCGAAAAGGACGGGGAAAGTCCCCCCCAACGCCGCTTCACCCTCGAAGTCGCCGGAGAGGTCGTCCTCCTGCTCGCGGTGGGGGCGTTCTTCCTCTACATGTTCATCGATTCGTTCAGCTATCCGGAAGGCGCCGACCTGATGCCGAGGCTCGCCGTGCTGGTAGGCACGCCCTTCTGGCTCATCCGGGTCTGGACGCTGCTGCGGGGCACCCCGGAGAAGCGCATCGAGGAAGGCGACATCATGGACACGGGCTTCATCCTCGGGGACGATCCCAAGACCGAAGGCCGGCGGTTCGTGCGCATCTTCGGCTTCACCGCGCTGATGTACGCGGCCATCTGGTTCATCGGCGTTCACGTGGCCCTGCCGGGCATGCTCTTCCTCTATCTGATGTACTACGGCAAGGCCGGATGGCTGGGCTCCGCGGGCGTCGCCCTGGCGTTCCTGGCGCTGATCGTCGGCTTCTACGACTTCAGCCTCCACATCGTCTGGCCCGAGTCCGTCTTCCCCCTCTGGCCGACGGGGTAGGGCGACCGCCCGTCGCCCCTACACGCACCCAACGCCGGCCGGGGATCGTCGCTCACCACCGCCGTGGGCGGGGGGGGGGGGGGGGGGGGGGGGGGGGGGGGGGCGGGGGGGGGGGGGCGGCGGG
>JAPPNF010000121.1 GCA_028818755.1 Deltaproteobacteria bacterium
GGATTTTCTACGCGGCCACGAGATCGGCGGCATCTCGGTCGAGGCGTCAGGGTCTGAGGAAGCCGCCCCATCTACTGCAGCCCCGCCTGCAGCAACTGGTCCGGTCCATCGCACTCGGCGATCTTGGTCTGCCGAGGAGAAGGCGCGGATCGTCGCGGAGAGCGACAGGCCGGGAGCCGTGCAGAAGGAGGTTGCGGCCCGCCACGGCGTCAGCGCACAAACTCTTCGTCAATGGCGCAGTCGGTCGCGCGCTCGTGGTGTCTCTGCCGCGAGTGGGGTAGCGGCTTCCGGGAATCGGCATAGCCGGCCTTGGCCGGATGACGTTAAGGCGCAGATTGTTGCGGAGAGCGAGCGCCCGGATGCATCGATATCGGCAGTTGCCCGCCGTCACGGCATCAGCGAGAGGACGCTGCGCACTTGGCGTCGTCAGGCGGCGAGTGGCGCCGGTGGTGATCGGCGGGGAGCCGGGTCCGCGCCCCCCTATATTCCGGTTGTGGTTGACGGGGCGGCGTCCGAGCAGACGGTGGCGATCGAGGCGCTGGGTGTCGTCGTGCGGCTTCCGGTGGAGAGCGCGGTCGATCGGATTGTGGCCGTGGCCTCGGGCCTGGGTCGGGCGTCGTCATGATCGCGGTCCCGTCGCTCCGCATCGTGTTGGCGACGCGGCCGGTTGATTTTCGTCGTGGCCACGACGCTCTCGCGGCGACGGCGGCGGGGGAGCTGGACCTCGATATCTACTCCGGGGTGATCGTGATCTTCCGCTCGCGCCGCGGCGACAGGCTGAAGCTGCTGACCTGGGACGGCACCGGTCTGGTGATGACCTACAAGCGTCTTGAGCAGGGCCGCTTCGCCTGGCCCCGGATCGAGGACGGCGTGATGCGCCTCACGAAGGGCCAGTTCGAGGCCCTGTTCGAGGGTCTGGACTGGCGCCGCGTCAAGGCCCGCCCGGTTCGCCGTCCGCTGGCAGCGGAGTGAGGCGACACGCAGGCGGGGCGGCGGATTTTGATCGAGGTCCCGCCCGCGCTTTTCCCTGGTCACGCGCCGGCGAATCGGATTAAGGGGTTGGCCATGCCGAAGGGCACGCCCTCACCTCCCACCAGCGCCGGTTCGCCGCCGCCTGCGGTGGTTTCGGCATCGCTGGTGGCTCTGCAGGCGGAGCTTGACGACGAGCGCGCGGCGCACCGGGCGACGGAAGCGGCCCTACGTGACGCGGAGCAGGCACGCAGCGCGGCCGAGGCGGCGAGGCAGACGGCGGAAGCCCGCGCGGCACGGCTTGAAGCCGAGAACGCGCAGAGCGCGGAGCAGATCAGCCGCCTTGAGCATCTCAACAAGGAGCTCCGGAAGGCGCTGTTCGGTCCGCGCTCCGAGAAGCTCGGCGAGGACGAGCGCCAGCTATCGTTCGAGGAGTTCTGGGCGGCGATCGCTGAAGCCGGCGGTCAGCCCGAGGCGGACGATCAGGAGCAGGACGAGCAGGCTGGTGGCAAGCGCCGCCGGCGCTCTCCCCGGGGATCGCGCAGCGGAGTGCGCTTCGGGTCCCACATCGATCGCCGCGAGGAGGTGATCGAGCCGGACACGATCATGTGCCCCTGCGGCTGCGGCGAGATGACGAAGATCGGCGAGGATCGCAGCGAGCGGCTGGACTATGAGCCGGCGAAGTTCACCGTCATCGAGACGGTGCGTCCCCGCTACGCCTGCAACAAGTGCAAGGGCGGCGGGGTGGTGCAGGCGTCTGCGCCCGCCTCTCTGGTAGAGGGCGGCCTTCCCACCGAGGCCCTTCTGGCGCACGTTCTGATCGCGAAGTACGGCGACCACCTTCCGCTGTATCGTCAGTCGCAGATTTACGAGCGCTCGGGGATCGAGGTTCACCGCGCGACGCTGGCGACGTGGGTGGGCCAGGCGTCGTTTCACCTGCGCCCCGTAGTCGATTGCCTGACGGACGAGCTGAAGAAGTCGAACAACCTGGGGCTGGACGAGACCACGATCCGTGTTCTCGACCCCGGCCGCGGCAAGACGAAGACGGGCTACATGTGGACCCTTGTGCGAGACGAGCGTCACTGGAGCGGCGCGGATCCGCCGGGGGTCGTCTATCGCTATGCGCCCGGTCGCGGCGGCAAGTACGGCGCCAAGCTTTTGGGAGGCTTCTCGGGGACGGTGCAGCTCGACGCCTACTCGGGCCACAACATCCTGGCGCGAGCAGATCGGCGCGGCGGCCCTGTGACACGAGCTCTGTGCTGGTCGCACGCTCGGCGCAAACTGAAAGAGGTGTACGACTCGAGCACTTCACCGATCGCGCTGGCCGGTCTGCAGCAGATCGCCAAGCTCTACGCGATCGAGGAGAAGATCCGGGGCGAGCCGCCGGCGACGCGTCAGGCGATCCGCTGGACGGAATCGGCGCCGATCGTGAACGCCTTCGGTATCTGGCTCGATGAGCAGCGCTCGCGGGTCTCACCGCGCTCGCGTCTTGGCGAGAAGCTCACCTATATCGCCAACCAATGGGACGGGCTGCTGGAGTTCCTGCACGATGGCCGCGTCGAGATCGACTCGAACCTGGTGGAGAACCGAATCCGCCCGCTGAAGCTCACCGCCAAGAATGCGCTCTTCGCCGGCAACGACGAGGGCGCGCAGGCCTGGGCCCGCATCGCCTCGCTGATCGAGACCTGCAAGATGAACGGCGTCGAGCCCTACGCCTGGATGAAGAGCACGCTCGAGAAGATCGCCAAGGGCCACCCGCAGTCGGCCATCCATGAGCTGCTGCCGTGGAACTTCGAGCCCGAGACAAAGTGACTCGCGCTCTCACGCCGCTCCTCAAAAAATCCCCGTCCTAGTCAACCCAGATTCCGGGATGGGGTCTGCGTACCGCTTAC
>JAPPNF010000023.1 GCA_028818755.1 Deltaproteobacteria bacterium
GCCAGGTCCCTGAACGCCGCCACCTGGTCGGCCGGATGCATGGCGATGCGGACGATGTTCTCGGCGAGAGACAGTTCGGCGGACGGGGCGTCGCCGTCCACGACCAGGCAGGGGACCGGGTGGGCGGCGTCGAGCACGCCGTCCTCGGCTAGGGCTTTGAGAGCCGCCAGACGGCGGCCGCCCGCGATCACGGCGTAGTTGCCGCCCGGGCCGTCGCTTCGGACGACGAGGTTCTTGAACTTGTCGGAAGGAGAACGCCCGTAACGTAACGTAGCGTAATTGAGGGATTATTTTGGGGGCAGTGCTTCTCCCAAGCCGCCAGTCAACACTATCGCAACACCGCTACCTGGGCTACCCGTTTTCGTTCGTTCAGCGGGTGATGGAGGGGACGATGGAACTGAGCGAAGGCCGGTGCGGCCCGGCAGAACGCGGAGTTGCCCTCGTCTTCCCCATCGGTGTCACCCCTTGAACGAACGCTTTCGGCTACCCGGCTACCCGCTACCCGGTAATCCTTCGGTCGTGCCGTGATGCCCCGGACCAGAGGAGGTGGAGAATGGTGCCTGTGCGCAGAGAATGATGAGTTGCGTGCACCTAATGTACCTGCTGGCCGAGAATTCCACGGTACCACCGAAGGATTACGCTACCCGGGCTACCCGGCTACCCGCTACCCGCCGTCAAGGCAAGCACTGCGTGAGGCCAGGCGGGGCCGCCCGACCGGGCGGATCCCGGCAGTGGAGGGCGCATTGCCAATCCCTTCCAGGCCGGAGCCATAACGACGCACCGTGCGGGCACTTCGCCTCGCGGCGCTCCGATCGGTGCGCCGTACCCACGGCGCCCGCGAGCTTCGGCGGAAGGGTCTCGCGAACCGGCTCCGACGCCGTGGTGAGCGGGCGCAGCGGCTTCGAACGCCTCGCCGGGCCGTTTCGTCATGTGCTCCATCACCATTGCAGGCGGGCCTCGAACCCGAGCGCGTGCTCGGGCGCGGCGGTGTCGCTCTCGCGGCGCGTCGCGGTGAGGCCGAAGACGAGGCCGGGCGCATGGGCCTCTGGCGTCCAGCGCCAACCGAGGGTGTAGTCGCGCGCGCCCGCGGCAAGGCCGAGCCCGGCATGGGGGCTCGCGGTGTAGCGCCCGCCGAGGGCGGGGAAGCCCCAGGCGGCCTCGGCCGTCCAGCGGCCCGTCCGCTCGCTGCCCGGGCGCTGGCCGAGCGTCGCGGGCGCGAACAGCGCGTCGAGCCCGCCCGTGGCCTGCCCGCCCCAGTCCTGGCGGAGGCTCAACGACGGACCCCGTTCACTCCCGGGGCTCGGGTCGAAGACGAGCGAGGCGGCATAGCCGCGGTCCTTCAGGCCGCCGTTCCCGTGCGCGAGGAGCGTGCGGCCCGAGACGTCGAGGGAGAGGCCGAGCGCGGGGCGGCTCCAGGCGATGCCGCCGCCGAGATCCACCCCGAAGCCGGTCTCGGCGTCGCCCCCGTCATGGCGCGCGCCCACTTCGAGCTTCGGCACGAGACGGCCGCCGCCCTCCAGCGCGAAGCGCCAGCTTCCCTCCAGGCCGAGCCTGAGCCGGGTCACGCCGGAGTCCGACGCGGCGAGGTCGCGGGTCTCCTCCGAGGAGGTCCGCGTCCACAAGGCGTCCGAGGTGAGCGCGAGGGCCGGGCCGGAGCCTTCGCCCGGGGCTTGGAGCAGGCCGCCTCTGAGCCCCGCCGCGGCCATGCTCCAGGTGGTGTCCGCCCGGTAGCGGCCGCCCATGGCGGTCTCGAGCGCCACCTCGCCCGACCCGTGGCCCGCCGCGCCCCAGAGCTTCAGGCGCTCCGAGGCGTCAAGGGAGGCGTAGGGGATGGCCGCGGTCAGCGACGCCTCCAGCTCGCCGTCGTCCGCGCGCGCCGCGCCGTCGCACGGCTCCCCCGGCGTCCCCCCGGGGCAGGTCCGGGCGTCGGGGCGGGGTGCGCCGTCCGTGTCGCGGTACGCGCCCTTGCCCTCGCTTCGCGCGAGCGCAAGGCCCACGAGCCACCCGTTCCTTGCATAGTCCGCGCCGAGCATGCCGGTGGTGACCTCGCCGTCGAGACCGATGCCGGTCCCGTCGCCGCGCGCCCTGCCGTCGAAGCTGCCCCGGCCCGCGCGGCCCCAGAAGGCGAGGCTGCCGCCCGCGCCGTCATTCTCGCCGGTCAGCGTGAAGCGGCTCCCGAGCAGGGCGTCGCGCATCGTCGTCGTCCGCGTCTCGCCGAGGCCGGCCGCGCCATGGTCCGGGCCCGCCCGCGCCGTACCGGCCCCATGGATGCCGAACGCCTGCGCGATGCCGACCGATGCGGGCGCCCCGGCCGCGGCATCGGGCGCGCCGAAGCCGAGCGGCAGCCCGGCGAGCGCGCCCTGCATGCCGGGCGTGCGCGGCGTCGCCATGCGGTCCGAGACGCCGTCGAGCGCCTGCCCGGCCACCGTGCGCCCGAAGCGCGCGAGCCACGCCGCCGGCATCGGGTCGTCGTTGGTGATGGTGGCCACGGCCACCGCCTTCGCTATCGCCGCTCCTGTCGCGTCCTGCAGCACCAGCTCGAACGTCTCGTCGTTCTCGTCGATGGCGTCGTCGTGGACCCTGACGTACACATACGACACCGTCTGGCCGGGACGGAACTCCGCCTGCACGAACGCCGGCCAGTAGTCGTGCCGGGGCCGCGCCGACACCGGGGTGGAGGGGCGCGACTGCGCGCTCACCCGCACCGTGTGCGGCTGCGGCGCCGAGAGAAGCACCGTGAACCGCATCAGCGAGTACGGGCCCGGGAAGAACACGGTGTTCGTGCGCACATCGAATCCCCCGCCCTCGGCCATCGTCGCGTCCTCGATGGACAGCGTCGGCCCCACCGTCGCGTC
>JAPPNF010000083.1 GCA_028818755.1 Deltaproteobacteria bacterium
GCACAGCCCATCCCATATCTTGCGGCATCATCCGTCCTATTCCAAATAACGTACATACCTCGATCGGACGGGACGCCCAAAACTTCGTGACGCGCTTGAGCGCGCTCTGGTGGACCCGGGCGCGGATCGTCGCGACGGGTGGATTGGCGTTGTTGGTCATGTGGGTCTCCATGATGGGCTGCAAAAAAACAAGCGCCCCACCCTGCGGTGTGCGGGGCGGGGCGCTTCCGGGGTAGAGGCGGGTTCAGGCGTTGCGCAGGAACTCGGGAAGATCGAGCCCTTGGCCGTTGTCATGGCCGTTGGCGGCGATGGGTTCCGGCCACTCCGGGGCCTCGATGCCCCCGGCCACGGAGACCGGCTCCGTGAAGGTTGCGGCTGCGTCGGCGCTCCGCGGTTCCACCTGCTCCACGGGGGCGGCGTCGTCCGGTTCCGCCGACGCTTCCGGATCGGCCGCAGCCTCCGGCGCCACGGCGTCCGCAGCCATCTCCACGCCGGCGCGGCCCGCCTCGAACGCCTTGAAGCCGGGCGGCGTCCAGGCCAGCGTCGCTGAGTGAGCGTCGGCGGTGGCGCCAACCGGAGGGGGGCCGGCCGCGAATGCTTCTTCCATCGCCTTGGCCAGGGCGGCCTTCTTGCTCTTGGCCCTTGCCGAGGCCCATGTCGCTCCCAGGGTCTCCCTGGCGATTTCCAGGATGCGCCCCTTGTTGATGCGCGACCACAGCATGTCCGCGGTCGGGCGAACCTGGCCCGCGAAGTCGATGCCGAGCCGGGCGATGGTGGCTTCCAGCTCGGGCCGCGCCTGAGGCTCGAAGGCCAACTGACCCTTCACCGTGCGCGCCACCGAGGCCGCGAACAGCGCCTGCTTGTCGGGCTCCGGCAATGCACGGAGCGCCGCGAACGATTCCCCGTCGTCCGGGATGGTCAGCCAGTCCAGCAGCGGGCCGGAGCGGTCGGCGAGCATGGCCTCGCCCGGGCTCCAGGTATCGAAATCCTGGTCGTTCATGCGCATCGTCGGACGGTCGGGGGTCTCGCTGATGGCGATGTCGAGGGCATGGGCCTGGGAGCTGTGGGTGAACACGGCGCGGCCGAGCTGAAACAGCATGAGGTCGAAGGCCGCCTCGAAGTCCTTGCCCAGATGCGCCTTGACCAGGGCCGTGCGGATCGATCGGAGATCGTCCGAGAGCCCGATCCCCACGCCCGCCTCCTTGCGCGCCTCCGCCTCGGGATCCGGGGCCGGGGCCATGGGACCGGAGATGGACGGTCCCCGGAGCCGGTCGGACCCCGTGGCGTCGCCGTTGTCTCCCTCACTGGCCTCACCGCCGTCGCTCTTGCCGGCGTCGGCCGGATTGGGCATGTCCCCGGGACGGACCAGTCCCTTGATGACCTGGAGCTTGCCGTCCCGGCCGATGGTGGCGATGCAGCCCGCGATGGCGTAGTCCTCCGCCTGGTAGGCCGCCCGGGCCTCCACCGCCGCGTGGATCTCGTCCGTGCGGGTCTCGATGGCGCAGGCCTCCTCGCCGAGTTGCTCGGTCCATTCGTCCTCGTCGAGTTCGCAAAGCTCGTCCTCGCGGGAGCGCAGACGCTCCAGCTCGGCCGCCTCCTCGGCCGTGGGTGTTACGGGTTCCGGCTGGATGCGCCCGTAGCGCGCAAGCTCGGTCCAGTCGACCTCCGGCACTGCCGTTGCCCAGCGCCAGCGGGTCGCCAGGTCCTTCGCGGTTTCGTCCAGCTTCTCCATGGCGAGATTGTTCAGCAGCACCGGGTCCTCCAGCCAGACGCCGCTCTCGTCCTCGTCCGAGAAGAGGTCCCGCAACACCGCTCCGCCCGCGGCCTCGTAGGCGTCGACCCCCACGAAATGCGCCACGGCGGAGTTGGCCGGAACCCGGTCCTGGGTGAGGAGCCGCTTCACCTGCCAGGCGGTGGGGCGGTAGCCCTGGCTGGCCACCTGCTGGTAGACCGTCATCTGGCGGTGATGGTCGGTGGTGACGGCGAAGCCCTTGAGCGTCTCCAGGTCGATGGCGCCGGCGCGGTAGGCGTCGAGGAGTTCGGGCGCGGCGTTGCCGAGCCGAAGACGCTGTTCGACCAGGCGCTCGGAGATGCCGAAGCGGGCGGCGATGGAGGACACCGATGAGCCGGACTCGGCCAGGTCCCTGAACGCCGCCACCTGGTCGGCCGGATGCATGGCGATGCGGACGATGTTCTCGGCGAGAGACAGTTCGGCGGACGGGGCGTCGCCGTCCACGACCAGGCAGGGGACCGGGTGGGCGGCGTCGAGCACGCCGTCCTCGGCTAGGGCTTTGAGAGCCGCCAGACGGCGGCCGCCCGCGATCACGGCGTAGTTGCCGCCCGGGCCGTCGCTTCGGACGACGAGGTTCTTGAGGAGCCCGTGGGACGCGATGGAGGCCTTCAACTCCGCCTCGGCGGCCGCATCGGCCGGCGTCTTGCGCACGTTCTCCGGCGCGATCACCAGCCGGTCGAGGGCGATCGGGCGGATCGCCGGCTCGTGGATGGGAGTGGTACGGTTCATCTGATTCCTCCTTGCATAGGGGTTGGTGGGCGCGGCAACGGCTCTCTCCAGTCCCGGCTCGCCGCCCGGCTCCGGACCAGGCTCCGCCTCCGTACGGTGTCCGCGCTGTGCGGGGCTGTTCCCGGCGGACGGTCAGCCTGGAGTGATGGCCAGAATGGGCCGTCGGCTCGCGGATTCATCACGCGCCGATGTCGATGCGGTCCCCCCAGGGTTCGCGATTCCAGTCTGACGGGGGAGATCCGTAGCTGACCCATACGACCGGGTAAGGCGGCTCGGCCTCGGGGTAGCTCGAAC
>JAPPNF010000089.1 GCA_028818755.1 Deltaproteobacteria bacterium
CAGCATCCATCATCGCCTCCCGCAAAGGAAGGTGGGGCGCTCGTATCGCTTACGCAACACAAGGAGACCGCTCATGAGCGAACGCGTATGGGATCGTTATCTTTCGGAACAGGACAAGGCGCACGTGGCGATGAAGCCGCCCAGGCCCATCGGCTTCGGCAAGAGGCCCGCCCTGCTCCTCATCGACCTCTACCGCTGGGTTTTCGGCGACAAACCCGAGCCCGTGCTGGAGGCCATCAAGGATTGGCCGGGAAGCTGCGGCATGGCCGGGTGGAACGCCGTCCCCCACATCCAGAAACTGCTGCAGACGGCGCGCGAGGTGGGGATCCCCGTCATCCACATTTCCGGCCTGCCCGAGGCCGGCGTCGACGAGTGGTCCTTCCGACGCGACGGGGGAACCGCCAACATGTCGGCCGAAGCCCTGGAGCGGCGGCGCACCAAGTTCGACATCATCGACGAGGTGGCGCCGCAACCCGGCGAGGCGGTGCTGCGCAAACTCTCCCCCAGTGCGTTCTGGGGCACCCCGCTGGTAGCGCACCTGAACCAGCACGGCATCGACACCGTCATCGCCTGCGGCGAGAGCACCAGCGGCTGCGTCCGCGCCAGCGTGGTGGACGGCTGCACCTACCGCTTCCGCATGGTGGTGGCCGAGGAGTGCGTGTTCGACCGCCACGAGGCCTGCCACGCCATCAACCTGTTCGACATGAACCAGAAGTACGCCGACGTGCTGCCGCTCGACGACATCGTGCAGTACCTGCACGCGTGGCGCGCGGAACGGCCGGCGGAGGCGTAGCACCAAGTTGGCGCCCTTCGACTTCGCTTCGCGAAGCCTGTCCTGAGCTTGTCGAAGGGCTCAGGGCGAACGGGGTTCATTCAGCTCCCTTGCCGTTCGTCCTGAGCGTAGCGCCGCGTCAGCGGCGCGGAGTCGAAGGGCGCTCGCCCGGCGGAACCCGATCACATTCACTCTAGCCGTTGGTGAGGTTGCTGGGCTGCCCGTCCTCCCGCAGCTTCACCCCGCCATCGCTGGCGGCCCGGCGCAGGCGGTCCCACTCGTCCATGAACCCGTGGGTATGGCCGCGGAAATGGGGCATGACGTAGCGCGCGAACAGCTCCAGCGAGCGGCGCAGGTTCTGGCTGCCGGTCCACTCGTGGGTGGTGAGCAGGAGGCCGCCGAAGCCGCCGGTTTCCTGCTGCATGTGCTCGATGTGGCGGATGGCGTCATCCGGGGTGCCGATGATCCAGTCGCGCCGGTCCGCGGCCGAGCGCGCGGTGATCTCCGACGCCGGCTGGTCGGGATAGGACTCGTAGGGCCTCTTGAGGCCGATGGCGAAGAAGTACTCCATGTCCCGTGCGATGCCCGCCTCCACGTCCGCCCAAGCCTGCTCCCGCGTATCCGCGAGATAGACGCTGGTGGCGATGCGCCAGTTGTCCCGGCTGACGGTCTTGCCATACTTGGCCGCCGCGGCCTCCACGGTCTTCCACTGCTCGGAGTGGGCGGGATTGCGCCAACGGTTTTTGCCCGCGGGCGACAGCAGCATCATGCCGTGCTTGCCCACCATGTCGAGGCTCCCGGAGGTTCCCCCGGAGGCCACGGCCAGCGGCATGCGCGGCTGCTGGTACGAACGGAGTTGCAGCCGCATGCCCTCGAAGCTCCAGAACTCGCCGTGGTGGTCGATGGGCTCGGGCGACTCCAGCAGGCGCACGATGACGTCCACGGACTCGGCCAGCATCGCGTGAAGCTTCTCGTTGGGGAGGCCGAAGAGCTTCTTGTCGGTCACCAGCGCGCTGGGCCCCACGCCCAGGATCGCCCGGCCGCGCGTCAGGTGGTCGAGGAAGGCCATGCGCTCGGCCACGTGGAACGGATGGTGGAACGGCGTGTTAATGACCGAGGTGCCGAGACGAATGCGCTTGGCGTGGGCCGCGGCCTTGGCCAGCGCCAGCTCCGGCGCCGGCATGTTCTCCCAGCCGCCCGAATGATGCTCGCCGATGAAGAACTCGTCGAAGTCCAGCTCCTCGGCGTAGTGGATGAGCGAGATGTCCCGGTCGAACGCCAGCGCCGGGTTCTCCGACGGGTCGTGGATCGGCATCATGAAAAAGGAGAACTTCATCGTCATACCTCGAAATAACCGCCGGTGATGGCGTCGTTCCAAAGCTTGATGGCGGCCGGGGCCACACCACGGGGAAGCCCTTCCTCGGCCTTCCAGAAGCTGTGCACGCCCGCGCCGAAATGGGTCAGATGGGTCTTCGGCGCCGGCCGCATGGCCGCGAAGGCGGGAAGGATCACCTCCTTGTAGACCTCCGGGCTGTGGTCCCGGCTGTCCTTGGTGATGACAAAAAGGAACGGCGGCAGCGGCCGCGCGTCCGGCCCCGACAGCTCCCGCGGATAGCCCCGGTAGCGCGCGATGAGCGCGTCGGTCTCCTCGCCGCTCATGCCGAGTCGCTGGGCGCTGACCCGGGCGGCCTCGGTCAGCGACGCCGCGATGTCGTGGGTGACGACGTATTCCGCCTTGAACTGCGGCCGCGCCCTGGCCCGTTCCCAGGTGTCGAGGATCTCCTCCATCAGCATGGGCAACTGCATCAGCGCCACCGGCCCCTGCTGTCCCAGCGCCTCGGGTCCGGCGTAGCGGGCCAAGTCGCGCCAGGTGCGGATGTAGAGCTCGTTGAAGGGGTCGCTGCGGACGGCGTCGTCGGTGCTCACGCGCTCGAAACCGGAAACCTTCCCCAGCGAGCCGCTCCAGTTGTCGCGCATGGCTCCCACGTGGCCGAAGGGGGTGTGTTCGGTGGCCACCACGCCGGCGAAGTTGGGCACGCGCTGGGACAGCATGGAGACGAAGGGCCCGCCGGTGGAGTGGCCCTCGCCGTAGATGGAGAACGTCCCCTCGGGCAGGTGCCGGCGCATGGCCTCCTTCATCCCTTCCTCGAAGGCCACGGGCCACGCTGCCATGCGGTAGTAGAAGTTGGTGCCGGGTCTGGCCCGTGCGACGGTCCGGGTGCCGTAGCGCGCGCGCATGGAGACGTCGCGGGCGACCTCGTATTCGTCTCGCCCGATCGACTCGTCCTGCTTCCAGATGGGTGTGCGGACGCTGCCGTCCGGGTGGATGGTGTCGCCCGGCCAGTCCCGGCCGGCCTCGGAGAAGTTGAACCGGCCCGGAAACGTCCCGCTCAGGACCTTGAAGCCGAACTTCCCGGCGGCGACCATGGCGACGCTCTCCATGGTCTTGTAGTCGCCCGATCCGCCGTGGAGCATGAAGATCCCCACCTTCTTGCCGTCCGCGCCGGACGGGATCCTGGCTTCGTCGCGCGGCTGGTAGACGGCCATGCCGAGGTCCCAATCCAGGCCCAAGGCCTCGATACGAACGATGTCCTCCTCGACACTCACCGGGATGTCGGGCATGCCCAGCACCGCCTCGGAATCGCGGATGATCTGCTCGCGCGACACCGTCGCGGGCAATTCGATACGTGAACCGGTCATGGATGTCCTTTCGCTGGCGAACCCTCCCCTGTCTACTACAGAGACGGTCCGCCCGCCACAAGCCTTGCAGACACGCCCCGCGAACGCGCCCGGCCGGCCGAGGGGAGAGCCGGGCGCCATCGTTTGACAAGGGTGCGAGAGCCGTCCACAAAGTTCATGGACAGGTCGCCGACCGGGAGTCCAAGCCATGTTCCGCTTCTCCCCCAACCCCAACAGCGCCGGACGCATCCGCTGGACCGACTGGAGTCCGGCCGCCTTCGAGCGCGCGCGCGCCGAAGGGAAGCCGGTGATGCTCTTTCTGGGGGCGTTCTGGTGCGGCATCTGCCAGCGCATGGACGAGACGACCTTCTCGGACACCGAGATCATCGCGCTGTTGAACGCCTACTTCGTCCCGGTGCGCGTGGAAGACGCCCAACGGCCCGACATCGACGTGCGCTACAACCGCAACGGCTGGCCCACCATCGTATTCCTGAGCGCGGAGGGTGACTACCTGGCAAGCGTAAACTACCTGTCGCCCAAGGACTTCAGTGACGTTCTCGTGCGCGTCCACGTGGGCTATCAGGAGCGCACGCCGGCCCCCGCCACGGATGCCCCCGTACACGACCCGACGGCCGGTGAACCGGTGTTGCGGCCGGAAGCGGTCGACGAAATCGCGGAGATCGTATGGACCCTGGCCGATCCCCTGCACGGCGGCTACGAGGCGGAGTGGAAGTTCCCCCACTGCAACGCCAGCGAGTTCCTGCTGGGCCGTTATGAAGCGACCGGCGATGCGCGCTTCCTCAACCATGTACGGCTCACGCTGTACAACATGCACCAGAGCAAGACCCATGACACCGACGGGGGTTTCTTCCGCTACTCGTCGAAGCCGGACTGGAACGAGCCCCATCACGAGAAGCTCCTGTCCGACCACGCCGGCCTGCTGGACAACGCCCTGCACGTGTTCGAGCTGACCGGGGAACCCTTCTTCCGGGAGCTGGCCGAAGAGATCCTGGACTACCTGGACCGCGGGTTTCGCGACCCCGCCGAGCCGTACTTCCACGGCTGCCGCGACTACATTCGTGTCACGCCCGGCCGGGACATGCCGCCGGGAGCCATGCTCCACAGGAACCGGGGCATGTTCTCCATCACCGACCCCTGGATGTACGCCGACGCCAACGCCCGCGCCGTGTCCGCGTGCCTGCGAGCCGCCCGGACCCTGGGACGCAGGGACCGCGAGGAACAGGCCCTGGAGACGTTGCGGTTTCTGCTGGAACGGTGCCGGGACGGCTCAGGTGGGATGGCCCACTATTTCGACGACGAGCCCCGCTTGCGGGGACTCCTCACGGACCAGGCGCTCATGGGACGCGCCCTGATGGAGGGGTTCGAGGCCGCCGGCGATCCGGTCTTCCTGGAACACGCCGAAGCGTTAGCGGCGTTCATCCGCACCAACCTGAGAAATCCGGCCGGGGGCTTCTTCGACATAGCGGAGAAGGGTCCGGCCTTCCTCCGCTATCCGTTGACGCTCGTCAACGAGAACGGCGCCGCGGCGCGCTTCTTCCTCAAGCTCTACAACCGGACGAGGAAACCGGACCACCGCGAATCCGCCGCGTGGGCGCTCAACTGTTACCGCGGCGACTTCACCGAACACGGCGTCCACGCGGCCGAGTACGGCACGGCGCTGGCCGAGTACGCCGGATCAACTCCGGAATGAGGATCGCGATGCTTCCATGGGGCGGCTCCGGTGCTTTGCCATCACCGCGGGAATGTGGAATCATGTGGCGACTCCACATGGAGGCCACCACGTGAACCTGACACTCGCGTACCACCCGGTGCAAGCCCTTCGGTTCGGCACGCCCACACGCCTCGACGGCACTACCCTCGACATCGATACGGATGATCTCCGCGCGCTGCTGCTGGAGGACGAAGCACTTGCCGACGTCGCCTTCGAGCACGTCTCGCCAAGCGAGGACTGCCGGGCGGGACCGGTCTTCGACATCATCGAGCCCAGGGCCAAGGCGGCAGGCGACGGTCCGGACTTTCCCGGCATTTTGGGACCTCCCCTGACCGCCGGCAAGGGCACCACGCACGTGCTGTCGGGCATGGCAGTCACGGTCTTGGACGAGCATGCCGCCGGAGGCTCCCGCGGCTCCATCGGCCGCGTCCTGGAGATGACCGGACCGGCGGCCGAGGGTTCGTGCTACTCGCCGTTGCACCACCTGGTGGTCGTCCCCCGGCTGGCCCCGGGAAAGGACGGGGCCACGGCTCAAAGGGCGAAGCGGGTGGCCGGACTCAAGACCGCGGTCTGTCTCGCCCAGGCCTCGACGGCGCATGCACCCGCCGAAAGCCGGACCTTCGAGCCCGTGGATCCCGGCCCGCCGGGCCGTGAAGGCCTGCCCCGGGTGGCGTACGTGGGACAGATCTTCTCCCGCCAGCGCCGGGCGGAGCTGGACGAGCCGGTGCTCTACGGGCACAACACCACGGGGATGTTGCCCGTGCTGCTTCACCCCGACGAGTGGCTGGACGGCGCGGTGGTGACCTCCTACTACACCTCCATGGGAGGCGCGGAGACCTATCTTTACCAGAACCATCCCATCATCACGGAGCTTTACAGGCGACACCACGCCGGGGAGCTGAACTTCGTCGGCACGGTGGCGAGCATCGCCGGATCGGACAACACCGACCGGGACCGCAACTGCCGCACCGCCGCGTCCCTGGTCAAGTGGGCGCTGAACGCCGACGCCGCGGTGCTGACCAAGTACGGCGGCGGCGTACCCCACGCCGACCTGGCCGAGACCGCCCGGCTGCTGGAGTCGGAGGGCATCCGCACCTCGGTCATGGTCTCGGACGTATCGCGGGACCGCCGCGTGGAATCGGCTCTGCTGTTCAACTTCCCCGAGGTCGACGCCATCGTCTACGGCGGCGGCAACGACACCCGGTGGGAGGTGGCGCCGGCCGCGCGGGTGATCGCGGCGACCCCGGCCATCGGCGAGCTGCTGGCCGGAGCTCGGGAGCTGGGCGCCATGAACGTGGCGGGCGTAACCAACCAGCAAGGCGCGTCGCGGCTGCGAGCGGTCGTTTACTAGGAAACGACGTAGTTCCCAACAGGGAGGCTAACCCATGAAGATCGTTCACTACCTGAACCAATTCTTTGGAGGGATCGGCAGCGAGGAGGAAGCCAACAGCCCTCTTCAGGAGGCCGATGGCGCCGTTGGCCCGGGCCGCCTGCTGGAGCAGACCATCGGTGACGGGACCACCGTGGTCAAGACGCTGATATGCGGCGACAACCATGCCGTGGAGCACCAGGACGAGTTGGTGGCAGCGGTCGTGGAGCAGGTGCGCAACGCACGGCCCGACCTGTTCGTCGCCGGCCCGTGTTTCGACGCGGGACGCTACGGCATGGCCGCGGGCGCCCTCTGCAGCGCGGTGCAGAGCGAGCTCGGCGTACCTGCCGTCACCGCCATGCACGAGGAGAACCCGGGCGTGGACCTCTACCGCGAGAGCCTCTACATCGTCGACTCCGGGAGGAACGCCGCCGGCATGAAGCAGGTGGTCCAGCGCATGGCCGGGCTGGCACGGAAGCTGGTCGCCGACGAATCTATCGGCACGCCGCGCGAAGAGGGCTACCTGACCCGCGGCCTGATACGGGACCAGTTCGTCGACAGATCCTCGGCCGAGCGGCTCGTGGACATGGTCCTGGCCAAGGTCCAGGGCCAACCGTTCGACACCGAGATGCCCATCACCTCGTTCGAGCCCGTGGCCAAGCCAAGGGGCGTAGACGACCTCTCCAAGGCCAGGGTGATGCTCATCACCGACGGCGGCCTCGTGCCCAAGGGCAACCCGGACAATATCGAGGGAATGGCGGCCACTCGCTGGGGCGCCTACGACATCTCCCAGGCCGACGACCTCGCGGGCGACGACTACGAGATCTCCCACGGCGGCTACGATCCCCGCTTCGTCCAGGCCGACCCCGACCGCCTCGTGCCTCTCGACGCCCTGCGGCAACTGGAGAAGGAAGGCGTCGTCGGCAAGGTCCACGACGAGTTCCTGTCCACCTCCGGCCTCTCCAACCCCCTCTCCAATACCCGGCGGCTGGGCCGGGAGATGGCGGAAAAGGTGAAACAAGAGGGGATCGACGCCGTCATCCTCACCTCCACGTGAGGCACTAGCACTCGCAGCGGCGCTGCGATCACCACCGAGCTCGAGAAGGCCGGCGTCCCGGTCGTGCAGATGACCTCCGCCCTCCCCATCGCCAAGATGGTCGGCTCCAACCGCGTCGTGCTCGGACACGGCATCGTCCACGTGGCGGGAGACGCGAGCCTGCCGGCAGAGGAGGAGAAGGCGTTGCGCCGGAAGCTGGTCGAAGAGGCGCTCGATTCGCTGAAAGCGGAGGGGAGCGCGGAATAGCGCAAGCCGCATTCCGTCGCGGCGACTCTCGCCGATCGGACGACCGGCGCTCCGCGGAAAGGGGCGGGTCAGCCGCCCGCGGGCTCGAGGCGCGCGATCACGCCACTGGTCTCGTCGCTCAGCAGATAGACGTAGCCGTCGGGCCCCACCCGCACGTCCCGAATGCGGCCAATGGTCCGCTCCAATATCCGTTCTTCGCGCACTACTCGTTCTCCGTCCAGCTCGAGCCGGGACAACAGGCGGAACCTGAGCGCGCCCACCAGCAGGTTGCCGCGCCAGCCGGGGAACTTGTCGCCGTCGTAGAAGGCCATTCCCGAGGGCGCGATGGACGGCGTCCACTGGTAAAGAGGCTGGGCCATGCCCTCCTTGTGTGTGCCTTCGCCGATGCGCGTGCCGATGCCGTAGTTCCTGCCGTAGGTGATTACCGGCCAGCCGTAGTTCACGCCCGCGCGGATGATGTTGACCTCGTCGCCGCCCTGAGGACCGTGCTCGTGGGTCCACAGCTCGCCGGTCCGCGGATGGATGGCCGCGCCCTGAATGTTGCGGTTCCCGAGGGTGTAGATCTCGGGCCTAGCCCCGGCCACCGACCGGAAGGGGTTGTCTTGCGGCACGCCGCCGTCCTCGGTGAGGCGGATGACGGAGCCTGCATGATTGCCGAAATCCTGCGCGCTCGGGCGGTTGCCCCGGTCTCCCAGGGTGAGAAAAACGTGCCCCTTGCCGTCGAAGACCACGCGTCCGCCGAAGTGGCGGCCACCGAATGACTTGGGCAAGGCCCGGAACAGGATCTTCACGCCGGTGAGGCGATGGCCGTCGAGCCGGCCGCGGGCGAGCTCGGTGCCGTAGCCCCCGTCGCCCCTGCCGGCATAGGCGAGATAGACCAGCCGATTTCGCGAGAAATCGGGATGCAGCACCACGTCGTGCAGCCCGCCCTGCCGCCTTTCCGTGACCGCTGCGGGAAGCCCGGAGACGGGCGTGGGATCCAGCGTTCCGTCGGCGGCCACGTACCGCAGGCGGCCGGCCCGTTCAGTGACCAGCATCCGTCCGTCGGGCAGGAATGCGAGGGACCACGGGCGCTCGAGCCCGCGGGTCAGGATACGGACCCGCACGGCGTGCCGATCGGTCCTTTCAATGGTGTCCGCGCCGGCCAGCCCTGACCAGCAAACGGTCAGGGTGACGACCCACGCGACCACGCAGCGCCACGGCAGATCTCTGAACATGTCACTTGGCCGGCAGGGAACCGGCGAACTCCACGGCCCGATCCAACCACGTTTTCAACTCACTCTCTGATTGGACTCCTTCGGGTTCCACGAGCGCCCATCCCTTCATGACGCGACCGGTGATGTTGGCGGGCTTCGTGTGGGGTTCCGCCAACGTCTCGTCGTGGCTCTCCTTGTCCAGCCGCACGATGAGCGAGCCCTTCCAGGTGCCGGCGCACATGTTGCCGTTGATCATGAAACAGACGCCCCCGAACATGTTCCGCTCGGAGTACCCCTTCCGCGGTGAGAGAAGCGGACGTATGCGGTTGACCAGCACCTCGTCGTCGGTCAACGCGATCTCCCCTCGCGCCGGTAGCGTGCTGTCGATGTTCCGCGACGCCTGCTCACGGCATGACCATCCCGCCGTTGACGTGCAGGGTGGCGCCGGTGACGTAATCGCTCTCGTCGCCGGCGAGGAAGAAGATGCCGTCGGCGATCTCCTCGGGCATGGCGGCCCGTCCCATGGGGAGCATGCCTGACAGCGCGGCCCACTCGTCCGCGTCGTACTTGCCCCGCACCCGCTCGGTGCCGGTGAGGCCGGGAGCGATGGTGTTCACGCGGATGCCGTGGGGCGCCAGCTCCGTGGCCAGGGACTTGGAGAAGGCGATGATGGCGGCCTTGGAGGCGGCGTAGTGGGTGCGCTCCGCGCCGCCGGTGATGCCGAAGTTCGAGGCGGTGTTGACGATGGTGCCCTGCCCCGCCTGTTTCATGGGCGCGATGACGGCTTGGGAGCACAGGAACGTTGTCTTGAGGTTGAGGTCGAGGCACTCCTTCCACTGCGCGGGGGTGACTTCGTGAATCGCGCCCTTGTGGAACGTGCCGCCGGCGAGGTTCACCAGCACGTCGATGCGGCCGCAAGCCGCCAGGATGTTCGCGAACGCCGCCGCGACCTCTTCCTTTCGCGTCAGGTCCGCCTGGATGAACTGCCCCTCCACCGGCGTGGCTTCGAGGAGCGCCAGCGTCGCCGCGCCCGCGTCCGCGTCCCGGTCCAGTATCACCGGACGGTAGCCTTCTTCGCTGAAACGCAGCACCGTGGCGCGGCCGATGCCGCTGGCGCCGCCGGTCACGACAATCACCTTGGAATCCAAAACAGTAAACATTGGTCTTACATCCCCGCCCCACGTGCGCGAGGCCGCAGAGGCATCATAAAGTGTTGGATTTCTGCTAGTACCGTGGTCTCTCCGAACACATTATCAATCGTCTGTCGGTGGATGACAAGGACACCGCGTTCTGGGGGCATCGATGGCCATACCCGCCTCCGATGCACTCTTATCGCCTCCGGCTTTTTGACTCTTTCGCTTTCGATACGGAGACGCGCGACCGCGCCTGGCGGTCAGGCGGTGGCGAACCTCCTGACCTCGACCGGCTCGCGGTCATGCTGTGCGTGCCAGAGGTCGTACTGCATCTGCTGGGTCAGCCAGCTCTCGGGGCTGCCGCCGAAGGCCTCCGACAACCGGATGGCCATCTCGGGGGATATGCCGAGGCGGCCGTTGAGCAGCAGGGACAGCGTGTTACGCGATACCGCGAGCCCCTTCGCGGCCTCGGTCACCGTCAGGCCCAGGGGTTCGAGGCACTGGCGCCGGATGAATGCGCCCGGATGGGGCGGATCGTGCATCAGCATGGAGATTGCCTCCCTAGTGGTAGTCCAGGTAGTCGACATCGGCGGCGTGGCCTTCGTCGAACCGGAAAATGACCCGCCAGTTGGCGCGAACCGTCACCGCCCAGAAACCGGCATATTCGCCGCCGAGCCGATGCAGCCGGAACCCCGGCAGGTCCATGTCGTCCGGGGTCGCAGACGCGTTGAGGCGCACCAGGATGTCGCGTACGGTTTCGCGGTGCTCCGGGTGGATACGCCGCACGTCGCCGCGCTCCATGAAGCGCCGGAGCGCCCGGCTCCTGAAGTTGCGTATCATGATGGATCGTAATGCGCACTATGGCGTATGTCAACGTCGGACGTCCACCAGGATCCGGGGCGAAGATCGCTGTCCGCGGTCCGAATATTCAGGTGACGAGTTCAGGTAGCGAGCCGGCTCAGGGTCTGCCTAGGAAAGTTACGCGTGTTCGAGAGAAACTAGTTCCGATTGAATCCATCGCGAGTCCTTCTCTCCAAGCCGCACGCGCCGCCGCACCGTCCGACCGCCTTATTGCATGATCGCTCCACCGTTGACCACTACGGTCTGTCCGGTGACGAACTTCGCCCGGTCGCTGGCGAGGAACACCGCGGCCTTGGCCATGTCCCGCGGCTGGCCGATGCGCGCCAGCGGGATCCTGGCGGCGCTGGCGTAGAGCTCCTCTTCGGTCCTGTGGCCCCTCGGTTGAGCGGTGTCCGACACACCCGGGCAGATGCAGTTGACGGCGATGCCCGAGGGCGCCAGCTCCAGCGCGAGGCTCTTGGTAAAGCCGCTGATGCCGCCCTTGGAGGCCGCGTAGTGGGCACCGTTGTCCGCCCCCTGGAGGCCACGGCCGGAGGTGATGCTGATGATGCGCCCGCTCCGCTGCGTGAGCATTTGCGGCACCACCGCCCGGCTGCACAGGAACGTGCCGAACAGGTTGGTGCCGATGACCCGTTCCCACTCGTCCTCGGGCATCTCTGCCACCGTGTTGGTGGGGTAGATACCGGCGTTGTTGACCAGGACGTCGACCTTGCCGAAACGGTCCAGGCAGGCCCGCACCATGGCCTCGACGGAGCCTTCCCGCGATACGTCGGTGGCATGGGCGAGGGCGGTGCCGCCGCCCTCTTCGATCTTCCGTCGAACGGCGTCGGCGGTTTCCTCCCGCAGTTCCGCCACCACCACGCTCGCGCCTTCTTCCGCCATGGCCAGGGCGATGGCCTCGCCGATCCCCTGCCCCCCACCGGTGACGATGGCCGTCCGGCCTTCGAGTCTTTGCATAGGAATGCTATTTAGAACCTTCGCCCCGTATTGGCAACGAGGAGCACCGCAAAACATGGACACGGCAGTCCCGCTCGACATCCGCAACGTCTCGTACTCGGCGGACCGGCACACGATCCTCGACTCCATCGACTGGACCGTCGGCCGGGGCGAGCACTGGGTGATCCTGGGACCCAACGGCTCGGGCAAGACCACCCTGCTGAAGATGGCCTGCGGCTACCTGTGGCCCAACCAGGGCGGGGCCGTCTACCGCAACGGCAGCCGGCGGGTGGATCTCCGGGAACTGCGCAAGGGTATCGGGTGGGTCACCGCCTCGCTTACCCCTCAGATTCCCGGCCGGGAACGGGCCCTGCGGACGGTGGTGTCGGGGAAGTTCGCGCAGATCGGCCTGCTCGAGATGTCCACGGTCCGTCCCGGCAAGGAAGACTACGCGCGGGCTGAGGCCATCATGGAGCGCATGGGATGCCACCACCTGAGGGACCAGGGGTTCGGCACGCTCTCCCAGGGTGAGCAGCAAAAGGTCCTCATCAGCCGGGCGCTGATGACCCGCCCCTACCTGATGTTCCTGGACGAGCCGTGCGCGGGGTTGGACCCGGGTGCCAGGGAAGACCTGCTCGCGGCCCTTCAGGAACTGGGCCGCACCAGCGACGCCACCGCGCTGGTTTATGTCACCCATCACATCGAGGAGATCCTGCCCGCCTTCGAGAAGACCCTGGTACTCAAGGGCGGCCGGGTGTTGCGGTCTGGAGCCACGGACAAGGTGATCACCGAGACGCTGCTGCAGGAGCTCTACGACACCCCGCTTGCGTTGAGGCGAAGCAACGGTCGATACTGGACGGTCGGGGCCTGAAGGGAGGAAGCCTTGAAAGTCGTCACCTGGAATCTGAACTCCATCCGCGCGCGGGAGGAGCGGTTGCTGAACTGGCTCTCGCGCCAGAGCCCGGACGTGGTCTGCCTACAGGAAACCAAGGTCACCGACGAGCAGTTTCCCCACGAGGCCTTGAAGGAGCAAGGCTATCACGCTGCCGTGCACGGCCAGAGGACCTATAACGGCGTGGCGATCCTCTCGCGCACCCCCATCGAAGACGTCCGCGTCGGGTTCGACGACGGCGCCGACGATCCGCAGGCACGCTGCATCTGCGGAATGGTCCAGGGCATCCGGTTCATCTCGGTGTACGTACCCAATGGTTCGACGGTCGAATCGGACAAGTACGTCTACAAGCGGGAATGGCTGGAGCGCCTGTTCGTCTATCTCGACAAGACCCATGCGCCGGGCACGCCGCTGCTGATCTCGGGCGACTTCAACATCGCGCCCGACGCGGCGGACGTGGCCGAGCCCGACGAGTGGCGCGGCACCGTGCTCTTCAACCCCGACATGACGGGCGTGATGACGCGACTGCAGGACTGGGGGCTCCAGGACGTGGTGCGGATGCACAATCCCGAGCCGGGGCTCTATTCGTGGTGGGACTACCGCCAGCTCGCGTTCCCGCGCAACCAGGGACTGCGCATCGACCACATCCTCGCCACCCCGGAGCTGGCGTCGCGGACGACGTCGGCCGGCGTCGACCGGGACGAGCGCAAGGGCTCGAAACCGTCGGATCACGCGCCGGTGATGGCGGAACTGGACTGGCCGTAGACCTCGGGCGGGTATCGAATGATGCGGGGGTCCGCCGGCTTGCCGGGGACCCCCGCATCACGTTTCAGTCGGTTACTTGTTGCGGGGCACAGCCGCCCACGCCTCGATCTCGATGAGCATGTCCTGCAGGTCGATGCCGACGCCGCGCAGCAGCGTGGCCGGGCGGGGATGGGCACGCAGATCGGGCTCGTGCTCCTCGAAGAACGCGTACATCGCGTCGCGCATGTCGAACACGTCCTCGCGCCTCGTGAGGAAGTAGCGGATCATGACGATGTGCTTAAGCTCGCCGCCCATCATCTCGAGGTTGTCCTTGATGTCCTGCCAGGCCTGAGTGGTCTGCTCCTTGATGCCGCCGACAACCTTGCCACGGCCTTCGCGCTCCTGGTTGGGCTCCCGGCAGGGCGCGTCCTCGAACGGGTCCCGTCCGGTGGAGCCGGAAAGGAACAGGATGTCCACGTCGCCCCTGGTTCGAAAACCGGTGGCCCAGTTCATCTTCTCCTTGTGGTAGTGTGGCCAGAGGGTACCCCAGTCGTACTCCGTCTTCTCCGCTTCCTGCCGTTTCACCGCTTCAGCGTTGGTTGGCATTGCAATGCACCTCCTTCTGGTTTTGGTTTGGTGACTTCGGAACGCCCGTCGGGGAATGGGGCCGTGCCCCTATCCCAGGCCGACAAAAGGAATGGTTATGCCCTCGGTCCGTTCGATGTAGCGAACGAACCGGTACTTGTACTCCGCCAGATCGACGTTGGGGCGCGGGATCTCGCGGTGGATGAGGCTCTCCTCCACCTTGCACACCACGTAGTGGAGCCCCTCTCCCGTCACACCGGGTAGTCCATGTTCCTTGAAGCCCTCGATGTCGTCCACGGTGACGGCGTTTTCTATTCCCGAGGCCCGGGCGATGGCCGTCAGGTCGGTCTTTCCGGCCGTGGCCGTGGGTTCGCTCATGGTGCTGCCGCTGTAGACCTCGTTGTCGAACACGAACACCGTCAGGTTGGTGAGGTTCAGGTTGCCCAAGGTCGGGAGATTGAACAGCGACAACAGCACGCTGCCGTCCGATTCCAGCACGATGACACGGCGGTGGGGCAGCGCCAGCGCCAGTCCCATGCCTACTCCGGTGGCGCACCCCATCATTCCCACCAGCAGGTTGCCCTCGTGCTGCGACAGGTGGAACCACTCAATGCGCTGGCCGCTCTGGGAGGAGAGCACCAGTTGATCGGTCATCAACGGCGCGATGAGCTCGAGACAATCGCGCCGGATCATCGGGCGAACTCCCCGGAGAAGATCAACGCGGCCGGCGCCCGCATGGAGTCGCTGACCCGCTGGGCGTCCCTGATGTGCCGCTCCAGATTGTCGGCGTTCTCGATGACGCGGTATTCGAGCCCGAGCCCTTCCAGGGTGGGGATCATCCGCATGCCGATGGTGACATAGAGGAAGCTGTTCCGTTGGTCCGCGAAGCTGCCCAGAAAGCCGATGAGCAGCAGGATCGGCACGCCCATCTGCTTGCCCACGGTGAGAAGCGAGTAGGCGGAAACGTAGGGTCCCGTGCTCTCCATGTAGCAGGCCACCCGCTTGCCGCCCAAGGCCGCGCCCGCGGCGATGGTGATGGCCTCCTGCTCGCTGGCGGCGGCTACCATCTGCACCGTGCCGTCCTCGCGCAGGAGCGGCAGGATCTGGCTTAGCCGGCTCTCCGGCAGGTAGGTCATGAAGTCGATGCCCACCGCCTTCAAGCCATGGACGATCTTCTCGGCGAGTACCGGTTCCATCAGAGGCTCCTGCTTGGACGGCTACCGGCTCCAGTTGCAGATGGTGGCCGCCGACAACGCGTAGATCTGCGAGGCGCGCACGATCTCGTCGATGTCGATCTGCTCCGACCGGGTGGTGAAGCGGCCGCCGCCGAGGCCGAACTTGCAGGCGGGGATGCCCATCTCGTTGTAGATGTTGGTGTCGGTCCAGATGCTGGAGCGGAACGTGTTGGCCGGCGTGGTCTTCTCGCCGAACAGCTCCTGGTGGGTCCCTTCGATGACCTCCACGACGGGCTCGATGCCCTTGGCCTCGTAGCCCATCTTCGACGTGTACATCTCGATGTCGTACTCGTAGCCGGTGGCGTCCATGACCGCGCGCAACTGGCGCTGCACTTCGATCGGCCGAAGCTCCGGCGGAATGCGCACGTCCACGTAGAGCGAGCAGATGCCCGGATGGTAGTTGGGCCGGTAGGGCGCGCCCCCCTGGACCGCGCCGAGATTGACCTTGGGGATGATCGGGCCGTTGGCCGACTGGTACACGTGGTTGGCCTCGAACTCCTCGGCCCAGGCATCCACCGCCTGCGCAACCCTTGCCATCTTCAGCACCGCGTTGTGCTCCTCCGGCGGCTCCTGCTCCCGCGTGACCCCCCACGCCGCGTGGGGATTGCCGAAGGTGTCGATCTTGAACTGGGCCACGCCGGCCTGGGTCCAGACGATGGAGAGGGCCGAGCGGTCGGCCACGATGGCGTAGTCGGACTGGACGCCGTAGGTGAGCAGGTGGCGCGTGCCGGTGCCCTCGCCGCGGTAGAGCCCGGACTGGTACGGCCCGATGGGCGTGCGGGAGATCTCGCCCGCCACCGCCGCCAGGATCAGGTCGCCCTTGATGGCCACGCCGCTCTGCTTGAGCGCCTTGCCGGCCACCATGAAGGCCGCGAGCCCGGACTTCATGTTGGAGGCGGCCAAGCCGAACACCTTGCCGTCCCGGATCGCGCCCTGGAGCTCGCTCTGGGGCTCGAGCTCCCGGCACAGCATCAGATCGTCCTCCTGGCCGGTGAAGCTGGTGTCCATGTGACCGTTGATCATCAACGACACGCCGCCGCCGGTGCCCTGGAGCACTCCCACCGCGTTCACGCGGTTGGGGTCGATCTCCTGGCGGATGGGCTTGAGGCCGTTGCGCCCGTACCAGTCGAGGATGAACTCGCCGATCTCCTTCTCCGATCCGGTGGGGCTCAGGATGTCCACCAGGTCCCGGGTGAGCTCGGCCAGCTCCTGGCCGTCGATGTGCTGGAGGATGCTTTCCTTGGTGCTGTCGTCCATGGTGTCGGGGGTGTTGGGAGCGGCTAGCTCTTCCGCTGCTTGTCGATCTTCATGATGGGCATGACCCCGCCGACGTCGACCTTGTAAAGGTCCTGGAGCAACTCGTGCGTCTCCTCGGCCTGCTTGGCGATGGACTCGATCTCGTCCTCGGTGAGATTGAACCCGTACTCCTTGTCGATCTCGCGAATCCGTTCCTTCACGGCCGTTCCTCCGATCTGCGACTGTACTGTCAGGGGATCGCGCGTGGCATGAGCCCATGGCTCCTGAACCGCTCGTAACACGCGGCCCCATGCGTGTCAACGCGGGCTTCCCCGCGGACACACGAAGGGTCACCGGGTGCTGTTTCTTTGGCGGGTTTCCAGCTTGTCCAGCTCTTCCATCAAACGTCGCTTTGCTTTGTGTCGAAGGCGCAACGCGGAGATATAACCGCGGTACTCGTCACCGCGGCCCAGACTCTGCATGAGCTTTTCCATCCTCGACAGATAAGGCATAGCCTCCCGATACGAGCGTGGCTGGACTCTGTCGATCAGACCTTCCGTCTTGCGTTTCCAGACTTCAAGGCTCACGTCGGGATAGGTTCCCGCCACGGCCTTGGCGACGGCTTCGGCATGATAGTCTTGATTGGGCGCCTCCCGAAACCACCGCAAGGCGTCCTCGGTCCGACTCTCGTACAGCGCGATGGCGATCAGGTCATTGTGCTCGGGGAAGGTTCGCCGAAATCGCGAGCCGGACCACTGAAGCCCGGTGCCGGGCAACGGCCACCCGGCCGCGGACGAAGGCGCGGCTCCCGTCTCCAGGAAGCGCAACAACGCGGGCCGCACCTGTTGCCAGCAGTCCGCCTTTCGGCCTGCTTTCTCGGCATCTCGATAGTGGTCCACATTGGTGTGCCTCACGAACGCCTCTGCTCGCAGGGCCGCAACCAGCAACCAGTCCCTCCGTTTCCGGGCGATTTCGACCAACAACTCCACCAGCTTCCATGCGATGCCGGGATGATCGTCCAGGGTCTTGTGGAAACCTTGGCGTGCCCAGTCCACCGCCTGATCATAGGCTTTGGTTGCCAACAGACATTGAACGAGCTCGACGTAGTTGTCGCAATAGGGCAGCTCCTCGATCATCAGCTCTATCGCCCGCTCATCCTCGCCGGTGTTGAACAACGCCGACCGCGTGCAAGCCAGCAGCCTTTCCCGACGGTGCCTTTCCGAAGACCAGCGGTCGTCGCTTGCAGGCTTGGGCGAAGAAGCCAACCTGTTCCCGAATGCTTCGGCAACCTCACCCCAGTCGGCCCGGCTCAGTCGAGCCTCCTCCACCGGCGGCTCCAGCCCCTCCAGCAAAGCGTACTCGTCGTTCATCAACTTGTCCCAGTACCAGATCATGAGCTTTGCGGCCGGTTGTCGTGTTTTCCCCTTCGCGTCCAACACCACGGCCAAGCAATCGCTGATCTGCGAGGCGGTTTCACCCTCGTCGTCCGATTCCTCGACCTGCGCAGTTCCCCGTTCGAATATCTCTTCTCCTAACTCCGCCACCACGGCTTCATGCCCGCCCTTCAACAGCTTTTCGAGTTGCGCCCGTATCGGCCCATAGTCCGGCGTGTAACCCCGGTGGCTCCAATGATCCTGCCAGCCTCCTTCACTCGCCGTCTCGCGGATCCGGCGGCGCAGCCGGCCTACTGTCTGAGCCAGAGCCTTGTCGGTCAGCGGTGCCGCCAAAGGCAGCGTATCGAAGAGCGCCGGATCCACGGCAAACCTGTCCATCGCCCACTCGACGAGCTTCGCCTTGGACATGGCTTTGAGGGCGGTGCGCGCCTTCTTGACATCGAAAGCCTGCTCCGGCCCGCCCGCGAGGCCATACGCGGACAACCGGGCGTCCAGTTCGTCAGACTCGATATTCGGAACCGATTTTCCGGAACTGAGGTGGTCAAGATAAGTCAGGACCACGGCAACGGCGTGTTTGCAGGGGCCTGCGTAAGGACAACTGCACTGGTGGTCAGGCGTGTCGCCGGTCATCCACACGAGGGTGAGATAGCTCTCGCCTCCCATGACGTCGGCGACCAGACGCTCTTCCTGAGTCACGGCAAGATCGTGCACGCGGCGCCGGTAGCTCTCGCCGCGCTCCACGACCGCTGATCCCGCCCATTCCTCCAGGTCCTCCCAGTCGAGCGATGCAACGGATGCTATCGGCATGACGAATTCGCCGCACCAACCGATTTCCACGGGCACGACTACTTGGGACCGAGCCGGGATTTCGCTTCCGCCAACGAGACCTCGCGTCCTTCTTCGATATCTGACAACCCTTCGACTACCGCCCGCATGAAAGCGCGCTCATCGTCGGCTGCTTCGAATTCTTCGATGGACTGGACGACCGCGACGCCTCGCCCGCGACTGGTGACGAGAACGGGACGGCGACATTCTGCGGCATGTTTCACTACGCGGCCGGGGTTGGATTTCAGGTCGGTCAGGGGAACGATGTCTTGGGAGAACTTCACCTGCGTCTCCTCCATCGGCCCTATTACAGGTTCAGCAACTCCTCAGCGTTCTCGCCCAGGATTCTGGCCTTCTGGCTGTCCGTGATGTCGGACCTTTCCTCGATGCCGGAGACCGTGTGCGGGTACTCCGAGTCGAAGTGCGGGTAGTCGGTGGCCAGGAAGATGCGGTCCTCGCCCAGCTCCTTGATGGGCGTGGCGAGGTCGCGCTCGTCCGCCTCGCAGGTCACGTAGCAGTTGCGCTTGATGTACTCCGACGGCGCCATGCTCAGGTGCCCGGTGAGCTGGGAGAAGTCCTTGGCCCACTCGTAGTCGTCGTCCATGCGGTGCATCCAGAAGAGGATCCACTCGGCGCTGCACTCGAAGAAGACCACCTTGAGGCGCGGGAACTTCTCGAACACCCCGCCCAGCACCAGCGCCACCAGCGCGGCGGTGCAGTTCATGACGCGCCCCACGACGTGGGTCTTGTAGAAGTTGTCGAAGCGGTCGGTGAGGTCGCCGTTGCTGTTGGGATGGCAAAAGAGCGGCACGCCGAGGTCCTGGACGGTTTCGTAGTACGGATAGAACACCGGGTCGTCCATGTTGCGCGACCCCACGTAAGGCGCCAAGTGGGTCGCCTTGAAGCCCAGCTCCTTGACGCAGCGCGTCACCTCGTCCGGCATCGCTTCCGGGCAGCCCGCCGGGACCATGGCGGCGGGCAGGAACGTGTCCTCGTAGCCCTTGACCAGGTTCGCCACCCAGTCGTTGAACGCCCGCGCCAGCGCCGCGCCCAGGCGGCCCTGGTTCTGCGTGGCGATGCTGATGCCGGTGGGAAAGATGATTTCCTTGTCGATGCGCTCCTTGCGGATGTCCTCCAGCCGCCGCGCCATGTCGTATCCCCCCACCTGCCGCTCGGCGATCTCGCCCGCGCGCCAGTTGATCTTCGGGTCGTAGATGTAGGGATGCTTGTGGGTGGCGATGCCCTGGGGATTGAGGGGCTCCAGGGAATGGATGAAACGCGTTCCGTGGCTCCGGCCCTGATCGTTGGCCTTCCTCGGCGTGAACTGGGCGAACGGCTCGTCGAGCCTGTACACCTCGTCCATGAAGTATCCCTCGCGCAGATGCGAGTCCAGATCGATGATCATGAGCTGTCCCTCCGTTTGAGCGATTGTCAGGGAGGGAGACTAACACTGGACCAAGGGTCCGGCAAGGCGCCGGCGGTCAGGCGTGGGTCATGCGCATCGGCTGCAAGGTCCGGTTGAAGGGATTTAGCACCAGCCCCAGGATCTCCAACGTCACGACGCCCAGCAAGGCCGCATCGTCTTCCTCTCCAAGGATGACCGGACTGTGGGATTGGCCCTGAGGCAGAATCAGGTAGCACTCGGATACGCCCCGCTCCACCGTGGCGCCGTCGGCCAGAACGAAAGTGAGCTCCCGTCTCGGCCTCAATCCCAGAGACTCCCAGACCGACTTGGGCAGCAGGGTGTACTTGGCACCGCTGTCCACGAGAAACCGGACTGCCCTCTCTTGTCCTTCGGCGCCCCGGGCGACGCCGTCAACGTAGGTTACTCCCATCTCTTCAGCCTCCCGACCCATGCGAACCGACCAACTCTACAAGCTCCATATCCGTTGACGCAAATCAGAGGCCAACCCCGGGACACCTGGCTCCCTCCGCCGGATCTGGACGGAACACGAAGATATGTTAAGACAACACTTATATTATTAATGATCGATCAAAATAATTATACAAAAGGAAAGAGGTACACAATGGAAGACCTGAAGACCGCCGCCCAAACCCTGTCACTAGAGGCCAAGTGGCTCCAGGAATTTGACGTCGTCGATCCGTTCAATCATGTAGCCCTGCGCGGTTTTCTATCCACGAGGCCGGATCACCGGTACGGGGCGTTGGCCATTACCCACGTGAACGGGGAGCCTGTACCACAACTCGTCTTCGCCACACCCAAGCTGCACTACCCTTTCGACCGGCAAGGCCGATTCAACTTTCCGCCGGTTCGGGAGGTCGAGATCTTCGAGAAATACGACGGCACCAACGTCCTCGCCTATGCCTACCATGACACCCAAGGACGCCGTTATCTGACTTACAAGCTCCGCCTTTCGCCGGTGTTGCGGAACGGGCGTTTCGGCGCGTTCCTGGACATGTGGCGGGAGATGCTGTTGCGCTATCCGGTCATTTCGGAACTGGTGGAGATCAACGGCTGCTCTCTTGGCTTCGAGCTGTACGGCAGGCGCAACACCCATCTCATTCTCTACGAGGAGCCCCTGGACTGTGTGTTGCTGTTCGGCGTCCGCGAAGGGGGAAACCCGTTGTCGCCGTCGGTCCTGGACAGCCGGGGCGTTCCGGTGGCGACCCTGTACGGCACGCTGGCTCCGGGGAAGGATCCCGTGGCGGAGTACTCCGAGATTCGCCAAAGGCTCGAGGGCGGGAACCGGCCGGCCGAGGACGGCAAGATCGCCGGCGTCGAGGGCGCCGTATGGTACGTGCGCACGGGGGGCGATGACACCGTGCTGTTCAAGTGCAAACCCGAGTCCGTGGAGGACGTCCACTGGGTCGCGGGCATCAACAAGGCGTCGGTAACTGCCACCTGCTGGAACCTGTTCGAGACTCGGGACGTGCTGACCTACGAGACGCTCTACCCGCTCCTGTCGGAGGAGTACGCCGATGATGAGATCGAACGGTTCAGGACATGCATCGACGAATGCATCGACGAGGTACGTGAAGAGCTGGAGTTCAAGAGCCGGGTCATGGCCGAGTACAGGCAGGCGGGCATCAAGCTGTCCGAGAACAAAGGCGAGGTGATGCGACGCCTCTCCGGCAAGTTCAGGAAACAGGAAATGAAGAAGGTCTTCACCCTCATCTCCCTCGACGAAGCCCGCGGCTCGTAGGGACGCGGTTTCAAACGTCCCCACCCCGGCCATGCACGCGTAGCGCGGCCAAATTCGCGCAGGCCCCGCGGGCATTTGCGATTCCCCGGCCCGTGGCATAAGGTCCGGTCGAACCGTTCGACGGCGGGACGGGACAGATCCGCGCCCGAAAGGTGCTGTACGACCACGCCTACTGGACTATTGTGAGCGACCTCTCCAGCAAGGGCCATCCGGACAGGACTGCCTACGTTCAACTCCTCGACAGACTTCACGAGAACTCCTCGACGACCTCGGATACCACCGACGGACCGGGCGGGAAGCTCCTGCCACCAGGGTTGAGCCTCTGCCACAGGTCGCCGAACCGGAAGCGGACCACAAGGCTGAGTCTCCCCAAGAAGGGACAGACCACCCTGTTCGAGTCTTGACAAGACCCGTATCTAGTCATATTTTTAGCTAAGATCGAATCTAGGAGGCCCAACCCATGCCTGTGGTCAACGTCCATCAAGCCAAGACTCAGCTTTCCCGCCTGTTGGCCCAGGTCGAGGCAGGCGAGGAGGTGGTCATCGCCCGGCGGGGCGAGCCGGTGGCGCGCTTGGTCCGCTGCAAGGGCAAGCGGCAGCCCGACATCCTGAAAGGCAAGATCGTCATATCCGACAGCTTCTTCGATCCCCTCCCGGAGGAAGAGTTGAAGCTGTGGGAGGGCGGTTAGTCGTGCGGATCCTGCTGGATACACACGCATTCCTGTGGTGGATCGCAAACAGCGCGCGGTTATCGCAAGCGGCCCATCAATCGATTGCCGACGAGACCAACGACATCCTGATCAGCGCGGCCTCCGCATGGGAAATCGCCACCAAGCACCGTATCGGCAAGCTGCCGGAGGCTGAAGCGGTGGCTTTCGACGTGGCCGGGACCATTGCGAACCAAGGCTTCGAGGAACTCGCCATCACCGTTGACGACGCGGAACGCGCCGGACGACTTCCCGGACCGCATGGCGACCCGTTCGACCGTGTGCTCATCGCCCAAGCGTTGGTGCGCAACTTGGCGGTCGTATCCATCGACGGGGTGTTCGACGGATACGGAGTCAACCGTCTCTGGTGACTGGATGGAAGGACCACACATGGCCCTGAACCCCGTCGCCTATACCGAAGTCGCGGGGATGAGGCTTGTGACCCGGATCGTCACGGCCGAGTTCGTGGGGGTCGTCGGCTTGGAGAGGCTCACGACCGCACCGCCCGCGGCTAGCCCCAGAACCACTCCGGGAACGCCAAAGTCTTGATCCGTCGGGCGACGCTGCGCGCCGAGGCGGGGAACCAGGCCAGTTCGCGACCGGCGCCATCGCGGGATTGGGCCGAGCGGGCGCGGACCCCACGCAGACTCAACGCCTTGGCCCACGCTCCAACGGGTTGGCAACGATCATGTGCTACAAGCGGGCCGTCTCTTTCGAAAGGAAAGGTGGCGGGCATGCCGGCGGCTCGGACCCCCGTCCGGGTGTGCACGTCGCAGACCACCTGACGGCGGGGCAACACGCAGCCGACCAGGACCGGTCCGACGTCCTCCCGGAGATCCTCCGGCTCATACGGCCTGCTTGACACCCCGCATGACGGAGCCCAGAATGGGATGCGACACCCCGCGATCCGGACCGCCGTCGAGCGGATCGGACGATCGGACCCTGACCCAATGATCGAATTGCTGGTGACCTATCCGGGCCTCGTTTTCATCGGACTGTCGTTGCTGGTGGTCATCGATACGGTGAGCGGTAACCTGCCCCCGGCGGCGCTGGTCCCGTTCGCTCTCGGCACCGTACTGGCGGTGATCCTGCTGTGACTTCCTTGTTGCAAAACGTCCCGGATGAGCCGCCGGTCTCGCCGGCGCGAGCGACCGCCGCGACGGTCTTCCTCGCCATCTTTCTCGCCGCGGGGACCGCCTTGCCGCAGAGCTCGCCCAAGAGCGAAGACGCGCCCGCGGCCCCGTTCCTTCGCCAGGGGACGATTCAGGAGGAAGAGTTGCCCATCCCCCAACGGCGACCGCCTCCGCAAAGCGCGCCGACCGTGCCTCCGGCAAATCCGCAGGTTCGGCCGCGACCCGCCCCTGCCACGGTCGAGACTCCCGCGCCCACGGACCTCCGGGCTGTCCGCGCGGCTTTCGAGAAACCGGACGGCTTGTACGAGTTGCCGCCGCTGGGGCCGGCCGACGGCGCGGTACTGCCCCAGCGAAATGCCTCCATGAAGCTGTTGCAGCAGGGCCGGACGCTCCTGCAAGGGGTAACCTACAAGGCCGCGCTGGCTCGGTTCGAGCAGGCCGTCGGCATTGACGCCACCAATCCCTACAGCCACTACTTCATCGCCCGTGCCCACTATTTCCTGGAGAACTACCGCGAATCCCTGGACTTCCTGGACCTGGCGGAATTGAGGCTCGCGGCCGACGCTCGCTGGCTCGCCGAAGTCCATGTCCTGCGAGCGCGCAACGCGGCCGCCCTAGGATTCCAGGGGCAAGCCGACGTCAACTACGTCCGCGCTCTCCGCCTCGCGCCGCGACACGCCTTTGCGCTGGCGCAACTCACCGCCATCGACACGGTCGACGAGAAACAGTGAAACCGTTGCGTCAGGGTTAAGCCCGGCGGAGTCACGGCGCGCCGTCCGACGGGACCGGCAGCTTGTAGATGAACGTCAGACGAACGGTCAAGGGACCCGAGCCCGCACCGTCGGGCACGGCGTCGTAGGGCGCCGATTCCCTGACGTTGCGAAGAGCCTCCACGTCGAGAACGACGGAGCCCGATGACTTCACCACCTCGGCATTCTGAAGATCGCCGTTCCTCCGGACCGCGAAGGACAGTTCGACGGTCCCCTCCTGACCCATTCGCCTGGCGAAGCCGGGATATCTCGAATTGCCCCTGATCTTCTGCCGGACGGATTCGACGTACTCCCACTCCCCGGAGCCGCCCACCGTCAACGGCTCGGACCGAGTGATCCGGACGGGTCCGGTTTCGGCTGCCTCCAGCGCCTCCTGATCACGGGACCGTTGGCGCTGCCGGACTCGCGCGATGGCCTGGTCGATGGCCGACAGCGGCTCTTCGGCGCCGCCCGGCGCGACCTTCTCCGGGTCGGGAACGGCCGGTTTTTTCGGTTTGCTGAGAAGTCGTGAGAGCGTGTCGATGCGCTTTCGCACCATGCCGGCCCCGGCCTCGTGACCCATTTGGGTGTAGACTTCCAGGGCGCGGTGGTAGGCCTTCAACGCGTCCAGAGGCTCCCCCTTGAGGAGCTGGACCTCGGCAACGTTGTGCAGAGCCAACGCCAGCGGCAGCTTGTCGCCCAACCCCTCGGCGAGGGCGACAGCGTCGTCGAGCTGAGTCAAGGCCGCCGGATAACGCTTTGCCCGGGCGCTCCCCCGGGCCTCCAGGATCTTCTCGAATGCCTGCTTCTCCGGGTCCGGTGGCGGCGGCGCGTGTTGCTCGGGGTACGCCGGCCCGGTCGCGAGCCACGCCAGCATCAGTACGAGGCGCGAAAGGCGGCGGGCCGGCAACGGATGACGATGGGTCATATCGTCCGTCTCGTACCTGGCCGGTTCGTTCGCATGATGAGATGCGCGGAACGTCAGTGCTCGCCTCGCCCCAGGGCCTCGGACCGCTCGGCCGCCTGGATCACGGCTTCCATCACCGTGGCGCGGAAGGCGCCCTGCTCCAGGGCGAAAACCCCCGCCGCGGTGGTCCCGGCGGGAGACGTCACCGCGTCCCGCAGCTCGGCCAAATGCTCCTTTGCGTCGCGTGCCATCACCGCCGATCCGTAGACGGTCTGGAGCGCCAGCTTCAGGGCCACGTCCCGGCTCAGGCCCATCTGAACGCCCCCCGCCGTCAACGACTCGATGAAGAGAAAGACGTAGGCCGGCCCGCTTCCGCTCAAGGCCGTCACGGCGTCGAGATGGTGCTCATCCACAGCCACCGCGAGTCCGACGCTGGAAAAGATCTCACCCACCTTGTCGAGGTCCTCGTCCTTCGCCCACCGGCCTCCGGAATACGCGGAAGCCGCCTGCCCCACCAGACACGGCGTGTTGGGCATGACCCGCACGACGCGGGCGCCCTCGGGAAGAAGCCCCTCGATGCGGCTGATCGGGACCCCGGCGGCGATGGAGACCCACAGCGTGTTGTCCAGCGAAGCCCCGGCGAGATCCTCCAGCATGCCGTCCATGACCTGCGGCTTGACCGCCAGGACGACGATATCCGAGGCCGCTATGAGCCCGGCGTTGTCCTGCATGAATCGGACGCCGGTCTCCTCCACCAGTGTCTTTCCCAAGGCTTCGACGGGATCGCTGGCGGCAACCTGGCTCCGCTCCACGAGGCCCGCCCTCAGGATCCCCTTGATGATGGCGCTGCCCATCTTTCCGGCACCGATGAAGCCGATCTTGTCTTCAAGCATGAGGCCTCCCTGCGGCCACGCGCGAACCGTGGCCGGCCGACAACCTTCCGAGCGTGCGCGAGAAATAGGATGCCGTCAGCGCCCGTTGCCGGGACTGACGGCCGGAAGAAGCCGCGGCTACACCGTCTTGAGCTGCACCGTGCCCTTGGCAACCCCGCGGATATAACCTTCGAAGCCCTGGGGTGAGAAGGTCCAGGTCAGCCACAGCGGCTCGTCCCCGTCGTTGACGAACCCGTGGTTGGTCCGAGGCGGTATGAACACGACGGAGCCCGGCACGATCTCCGCGGTCTCGTCTCCCACCGTGGCGGTGGCGCGTCCGCCGATCACGAAGAGGATCTCTTCGCAGTCGTCGTGCGAATGCAGCGGGATCTCGCTGTGAGGATCGACTTCCTGCAGGCCCATGGAGAAGTGGCGGGTCTCCGTCGTGCCGGGCTCGACGCACGGGTAAAGGGTGCGCGGCGCCTCGCCCTCGATGCGTACGACCTCCGCTTCGTCCTTGGTAAAGAAGTACTTCATGGCATCCTCCTAGTGTCGTCGAGTTCGTTGTGGACGCGTGGAGAGATGCGACCGGGAAAGGGTGCTAATAGCTGGTGCTAATAGCTCTCCTCTTCCGTGTCCGCCGTCGGGAGGCGGCGAAGAGTCCGGTCATCGTCGAAGCTCTTCATCATGCGGGTCTCTTTCTCCAACTCCTCCTGGCAGCGTACGCACAGGCGCGTGAACGGCATTACCTTGAGCCGGCCGACGCCGATCTCCTCGCCGCACTCGTCGCAGATGCCGTACGAGCCCTCGCCGAGCCGGAGCAGCGCATCCTCGATGGCCATCAGCTTCGTCCTCTCGCGGTCGTTGAGGATCATGTTGATCTCGCGGTCGCGCTCGTCGCTGGCCAGATCGTAGGTGTCGCGTCCCTCGTCCTTCGAGCTTTCCACCTCGTGCTTGAGGCGATCCGGGATGTCGTCCAGGAGCTGCCCCTTCATTTCGAGGAGGGTCTCCCGAAACTTCTTCAATACGTCTTTCCTCATTTTTGTCTCTCCTGGAGAAGAGACCCAATTTTCCACTAATCGAAAGCGGAGTCAACCACGGAATGATCAGAGCTTCCCTAGGAACCGAACTCTACGATGTCGACGCCTTGCGGCACGTCCAGCTTGAAGAATGACGGGTCCAGCCCTACCCCGCGGCGGACATTGCCGAAGCGGAACGTCCAGCGGTTGCCGCCGCCGTCCTCGATGAGCACCTCGCGGATATCATAGTGGTCGCGGTCGACGGTCAGGCGGACCTCGCGAACTCCCGAACTGGGTTTTCTGGGAGAAAGCTTCAGATGGTGTCCCTTGCCGTCGGATTCGATCAACTCGGCCCGGAAGTCGCGCGACAGGTCGCCGATGCCGAGCAGGAAGGAGAGCGGCAGGTCGGATCGGAACACCGCGCCAAGCGCGGTCTTGATGACCTGGCGTTCGGCGGGCTGGTAGAAGTAGAGATGCTTGCCGTCGGACAGAACGAACTGGCCGGCGGGCTCGCGGTAGCGCCACAGCATCCTCGCCGGCTTGCTGAAGAAGACCTGGCCGTCGCCGTCGACGCGCCGGTTCAGGGTGCGGTACTCGGTGACCTGGCGAAAATCCGCGCTATAGTCCCTGGTGGAGTCGTAGCGCCGCTGTATTTCCCGGACCACCTGCTGGGCGTCTTGCGCGTGCGCACCCGACACCGGCAACACCGAGGCCGCCATGCAACCGACCGCGCCGAGGAAACCGGCGTAGACGCGCCTCATCGGGAACCGGCCTTGCCGCCGGCGGGGCGTTCCAGACCTGTTCTCTTCGTCACCGCGCCTACTCCTCTATCTTCTGCGCCAGGACCTCACGCGGCTTGGCCCCGTCCGCCGGCCCCACCACGCCGTCCCGTTCCATCTTCTCGATCATTCGCGCCGCCCGGTTGTAGCCGACCCGCAAGCGCCGCTGGACCATCGAGATGGAAGCCTGCCGCGTCTCGGTCACCACCGTCACGGCCTGGTCGTACATCTCGTCGTAGTCTTCGTCCATGCCGCCGAAGTCGTCGCTGCCCGCCGCCGCGGCCTCGAGGATCTCCGGACGGTATTGAGGCCGGCCCTGCTGCTTGATGAAGTCGGTGACCTTGCGCACCTCCTTGTCGGACACAAAGGGGCCGTGGAGCCGTATCAGCCGGGCCGTGCCGGGGGGCAGAAAGAGTAGGTCGCCGTTCCCCAGGAGCTGCTCCGCGCCCTGGCCGTCCAGGATGGTGCGCGAATCCACCCGGGAGGTCACCTGGAACGACACCCGGGCCGGGAAGTTCGCCTTGATCAAACCGGTGATCACGTCCACCGACGGCCGCTGGGTCGCCAGCACCATGTGGATTCCGGCCGCGCGCGCCTTCTGTGCCAGACGCGTGATGTGCTCCTCGATGTCCCGGCCCACGGACATCATCAGGTCCGCCAGCTCGTCGATGAGGATCACCACCCGCGGCAGCCGCCCGTGCTCCAGCTCCTCGCCGCCGTCGAGCCTGCCGCCGACCTCCATCTCCTCGTCCGCGTCGGCGTTCCGCGTCTTGTCCGGCGGCGGCTCCCGTTCCAGGATGCGGTTGTAGTTGTCGATGTTGCGCGCGCCCTTGTCGCGCATGAGCCGGTAGCGCCGGTCCATCTCTTCCACGGCCCAGAACAGCGCCGCCCTGGCCTCCTTGGGATCGGTCACCACCGGGGTCAACAGATGCGGCAGTCCCTCGTAAGGCGTCAGCTCGAGCATCTTGGGATCGATCATGATGAAACGGACGTCGTCCGGAGTGGCCTTGTACAGGATACTCAGGATCATCGAGTTCAAGGAGACCGACTTGCCCGTGCCGGTGGCGCCGGCCACCAGCAGATGCGGCATCCGCGCCAGATCCGTCGCGAACGGCCCCCCGGCGATGTCCTTGCCGAGGGCCAGGGTCAGCATCGAATCCGAGTCGGCGTAGACCGGGTCTTCGAGGATCTCTCTAAGATGGACCGTCTCGCGCCGGGTGTTGGGAACTTCGATGCCGACCACGGACTCGCCGGGGATAGGCGCCAGGATGCGGATGCTGACGGCGCTCAGGGCCATGGCGAGATCGTCCGCCACGCCCACGATCCGCCGCACCATGACACCGGGAGCCGGGCGGAACTCGTACACGGTGATGACCGGCCCGGGCCTTACCGCCAACACCTCGCCCTCGATGCCGAAGTCCTGGAGCTTCCGCTGCAGCATCAGGGAATTGGCTTCCAGCGTGCCCTTGTCGATGCTGGCCTTCTCCTTCGGCGGGGAATCGAGAAAGCCTAGCGACGGCAGGGTGTAGCCGTCGGCGATCTCGGGAAAGACGAACTGCTCGGCTTCGCGCTTGCTCCGGGCCTTGGCCTTCTTGCGGCGCGCCTTGGGGCGTTCCTTGGGGACATCCTCTTCCATGACGATGGGCGGCGCCTTGAACTCCCGCTCCTTCTTGAGGTTGGCGGGAGGCTTCCCCTCCACCTTGCGCCAACCCGAGGTGACCCCGGCGCCCAGAGTCGAACGAAGCCTCCGGTGCGCTCCGGCAAGCTGGCCCCACCAGGCCAGCATGGAGCTCTGGGACAGCAGCATCGCCGCCGCCAGCAGCAGGAAGACCGTGATGACGCAGGTTCCCGCATAGCCGAACATCTGGGTCAGGAACTCCCTGGAAAACCCGCCGAGGACGCCGCCGCTTTCCCGCGCCAGCTCCATTTCGTGGACGAGACTCACCAGGAGCGCCAAGCCCCACACCAACGCGCCATATCCGCAGACCTTGAGGATCCTGTGCCTGCCGGGATCGCGACGGAACAGGCGGAAGGCCAGCAGCAACAGGATGACGGGCAGCACGTAAGCGATCACGCCCAGTCCCTGCAGCAACGCGTCCGCCAGGTAAGCGCCCACCAGTCCGCCCAGGTTGATGGGGTCCGGGGAACCCGACGGGACGTTGAAGGAACGGTCCATGGGGCTGTAGGAAAACAGGCTGAGCACGGCGAAACAGGCGGTGACCAGGACCACCGAGCCCCAAAGTTCACGATTCAGTCGAGAGCCTTTCTGCATGAGTCGTAGTGTCCTGTCCGAGTAATCAAATACAACCCCTCTCCCTCTGGGAGAGGGTGGCCGAAGG
>JAPPNF010000154.1 GCA_028818755.1 Deltaproteobacteria bacterium
ACAACGAAAAATCCTCCGCATATTATGCTGCGAATTAACCAGACACCACACTAGTTTTCCGAAACATCCTGTCGTGGCCGTCAACGGCGCGGTCGTCGCATCGGCCTGCCCGGGCCACACGGGCGGGTTTGAATCCCGCCCCTACTCCTTGCCTTCCTTGAGCGCATCGAGCAGACGCACCAACTGACTTCCCGGCTCCTGGATGGTCCGCAGCAGTTGGCTGGCCGGGGCCTGCATCAGCGAAAGCACCTGGGCCTGCAGCTCCGGCAGGCTCGGCAGACTGGCCAGGCCCTTGACCTGGACCGGCTCGAGCAATGCGCCATCCAGGACCGCGCCCTTGATGGTCAGCTCCTCGTTCTGGTCCGTGAACTTGACCAGGGCCTTTGAAAGGCTCACGGGGTCGTCGTAGGCGAACACCCAGCCGTTCGGCCCGGTCAGCAAGTCCTCGAGCGGCTGATACGACGTCTCGCGTATCGCCAGCCGTACCAGGTTGTTCTTGGCGATCCTGTACTCGCCGGCCGCCTCGCGGATGTCGCAGCGAAGCTGTGTCATCTTGCCGACGGACAGTCCTCGATAGTCGGTCACCACCGCCATGGTGGCGGTCCTGAACTTGTCCTGGAACTCGCCGACGACTGCCGTTTTTCCCTCACGGTCCACGCTGCTCTCCAATCAACGCCGCGAATGGCTCAAACCGCCATCGTGCGGACTTCGGCGGGATCGATCTTGATCCCCGGCCCCATGGTCGCGGCCACGGCCACGCTCTTGATGTAGGTACCCTTGGCGGCGGCGGGCTTGGCCCGGATCAGCGCGCCGACCACCGCCCTGGCGTTGTCCAGAAGCGCGTCGGGCTCGAAGGACACCTTGCCGATGGGCAGATGAACGATACCCGCCTTGTCCACCCGGTACTCCAGCCGGCCCGCCTTGATCTCCGTGACCGCCTTGCCTATCTCCGCGGCGACGGTCCCCGACCGGGGGTTCGGCATCAGGCCGCGGGGCCCGAGGATCTTGCCGATGCGGCCCACCGCGCCCATCATGTCGGGCGTGGCCACCACCTTGTCGAAGTCGAGCCAGCCCTCGGTGATCTTCTTGATCAGCTCGTCGTTGCCGACGAATTCCGCCCCCGCTTCTTCCGCTTCCTTCTCCTTCTCGCCCTTGGCGAACGCGAGGACCCTGACGGGCTTGCCGAGGCCGTGCGGCAACCCCACCGCGCCGCGAATGTTCTGGTCCGCGCGCCGAGGGTCGACGCCGAGCCGGACGGACAACTCGACGGTCTCATCGAACTTGGCGGTGGCCGTGTCCTTGACCATCCGTATCCCCTCTTCCAGCGGATACTTCCGGGTCCGGTCCAGCTTGTCCGCGACGCCCTTGTACTTCTTGCCTTTCGCTTTCATTGCAGCTCCCGGCTCCGATCAGACGACCTTGAGTCCGAGACTCCGGGCCGTGCCCTCGACGGTCTTGACCGCGGCCTCGATGCTGGCGCTGGTCAAATCCGGCATCTTAAGCTGGGCGATCTCCTGAACCTGCGCCCTCGTTACCTCGCCCTTCGTTTCCTTGCCGGGCTCCGCGGCGCCCTTGTCGAGACCGGCCGCCTTCTTCAACAACACCGCGGCGGGCGGTGTCTTGGTGATGAAGCTGAAAGTGCGGTCGGCGTAGACGGTGATGATGACGGGGATGATCATCCCGGGCTGATTCTGCGTGGCCGCGTTGAACGCCTTGCAGAACTCCATGATGTTGACGCCCCGTTGCCCCAGCGCCGGGCCCACCGGAGGGCTCGGATTCGCCTGCCCCGCGGGTATCTGCAACTTGATCTCGCCGATCACCTTCTTGGCCATCGCGAACTCCTTAGCTCCGCTCCACCTGAATGAAATCCAGCTCAACCGGGGTCGCCCGGCCGAAGATGCTGATCAGCACTCGCAGCTTGCCCTTGTCGGGCTTCACTTCCTCGACCACGCCGTTGAACTCGGAAAAGGGACCGTCGATCACCTTGACGCTCTCGCCCACCGAGAAGACCACCCGGGGCCGGGGCCGAACCGCGCCTTCCTCCATCTGCTGGGTGATCGACTGCACCTCCTCCTCGCTGACCCACGGCGGCTGCGTGCTGCCGCCGACGAAACCGGTCACCTTGGGAGTGGACTTGACGATGTGCCAAGTCTCGTCGTCCATCGCCATGTGGACCAGAATGTAGCCCGGGAAGAACTTGCGCGACGACGTCCGCTTCTTGCCCTTCACCAGCTCGACGACCTTCTCCGCCGGCACGAGGATCTCGCCGAACCGGTCACGCTTCTCCTCCAACGCCTTGATCTTATCCTGCTTCTCCGGATCGTTCCCGGCCTTCAACTCCTTGACATGATTCTCCAGCTTGCTGTTGGAAGCTTTGATCCCCTCCTCCAGAGCGACCTTGGCCTTGTGCTCGAACCCGGCAAACGTGTGGACGACATACCAGTGCTTTTCCATGGGACACCCGGTTGCACTAACGCATCAGCCACTGTCTCGCGTAGGAGAGCAGGATATCGACCAGGCCGAGATAGATGGCGAAAAAGATCACCACGAGCACGACAACGCCCGTCGCCGCGTAGGTCTCGCGTCGGGTGGGCCAGTGTACCCTCTTGAGCTCCTGCCAGGCTTCGCGAACGAAGTCGGTGAGCCGTCCCACGGACGCGAACGAATCAGTCAATCTTTCCATCGCCGGAAATGAAATGGCGGGTCAGGCAGGACTCGAACCTGCAACAGCCGGATTTGGAGTCCGGTGCTC
>JAPPNF010000088.1 GCA_028818755.1 Deltaproteobacteria bacterium
ACCTGCTCTCCGGCGGGCAGGGTGACGGTGAAGCGGGCGAGGTCGGCGAGGCTGTCCCGGTCCCGCTCGTACAGCCGGACGTCAATCTCGTAGTCCTCCGACCCCACCTGGAACTCGCCGGCGCGGCGCCCCTGGAACGCCGCGCGAAGCTGGCGCGCCACCTCGGACGCGGTCACCCCCAGTGCCAGCGCGCCTTCGCGCAGGCGCACGCGCAACTCCGGCTTGCCCAGACGCAGGTCGTCGGTCAGGTCGAAGACACCGGCGTAACCGCCAAGCCATTCCCGCAGCTCCGTGGCGGCCGCCTTCAGCGAGGCCATGTCCTCCCCCACCAGGCGGATGTCGATGGGTCTTCCCCCCGGCCCCAGTTGCGCTTCGCCAAAGGTCAACGCGATGACGTCCGGCGGCATGCCCACCTGCGCGCGCCACCGGCCCATGATCTCGCCCAGCGACGCGTAGCGGGCGTCGGGTCCCACCAAGTCCACGGTGACGGTGGCCAGGTGCTCACCCGACTCGCCCGCCCGCCGGTTGCGGCTGAACTGCACCCCGACGTTCCGCACCATTTTCTCACCGCCCGGCCGCCCGGCCGCGTAGGTTTCGTCCACGGACCGGATGGCCGCCACCACGCGCTCCACCACGGCCTCGGTGCGGGCCAGCGGCGTCCCCTGGGACAGCAGCAAGCGCGCCTCGATGACGTTGCCTTCGATGTCGGGGAAGAGCCTGAACTTCAGCGCCCCGCCGGCTATGACGGACGCGGACACGAGGAACAGACCGGCGACGACGCCCACCGTGAGGTAGCGCCAGGACACCGCCACGTCCACCAGACGCCCCACGAAACCTTCCGTGAAGCGCGCCAGCCCGGCGTCGAACAGGACCCGCATCCTCGGAGGCGATGCGTCGCTGGTGGCGCGCAACCCCCCCGCAGGTGATGCGGCAGGATCAGGAACGCCTCCACCAGGCTGAAGGTCAACGTAAGGATCAACACCACCGGCAGGACCGCCATCACGGCGCCGACGGTGCCGGTCAGAAACGCCAGCGCGCCGAACACCGCGACGGTGGTGAGAAACGACGCCAGGACCCCCGGGGCCACCTCCACCGTACCCTCCACCGCCGCATCCATGACCGAGCGTCCGGCGGCGCGGTGGCGCGCGATGTTCTCGGCGATCACGATGGCGTCGTCCATGATCAGGCCGATGGCGATGAGCAGCGCCACCATGGTGATCATGTCGAACGAGTAGCCGATGGCCGCCATGCCGGCGATGGTGCCCATGAACGCCACCGGGAGACCCGCGGCCACCCAGAAGGAGTAGCGCAGCCCGAAGAACAGCCACATGACCAGGAACACCAGGACGAGGCCCTGGGCGCCGTTCCGCAACAGCATGGTGAGGCGGTCGCGCACGATGGACGCCACGTCGCGGGTGATCTCGAACACCATGCCCGGCGGCGCCAGGGCGCGCTGCTCATCGAGATAGGCCCTGACGGCATCGATGACTTCCAGGGTATCGTCGGCGCGGCCCTTTTCCACCATGAGATAGGCCGCCCGCCGGCCGTTGAAGCGGTTCTTGTCCTCGGCGCGCTCGAACCGATCGGTGACGGCGGCAATGTCTCCCAGCCGGATCACGGCGCCGCTGGCCGAGGCCACCACCACGAGTTCTTCGAAGGTGCCCGGCGTGCGCCGTTCGTCATCGAAGCGGATCAGCACCGTCGAGTCCCGGGCCTGCACCGACCCCGCCGGGAGCGTCACGCTCTGGCGTTCCACGGCGTCGGCGAGATCGCGCACGCTGAGACCGAACTGGCGCATGGTGGACGCCGGCACCTCGATGCGGATCTGACGCTGGGAGAAGCCCTGGAGCTGCACCCGCGCCACGCCCGGGATCGCCAACAGGTCATCCTTCATGCGCTCCGCGTAGGCCTTGAGTCCCTCGGGTTGCAACGGACCGGCCACGGCGATGGACGCCACCAGGTCCACGCGGCCCAGTTGACGCACCACCGGCGCCTCGGCGTCCGCGGGGAAGTCCTGGATGCCGTCCACCTCGCTCTTGACGTCTTCCAGGAAACGTTCGAGATCGGCGCCTTCCCGCATCACCAGCGTGGCCACCGCCACCCCTTCCCGCGCCTCGCAACGAGTCTCCTCGCGCTCGTCCACGCTGTCCGCGGCGGTCTCCAGCTTGAGACAGATGCCCTGCTCCACGTCCGCGGCCGAAGCCCCGGGCCAGGGTACCCGCACCTCCACGGAATCGGACGGGATGTCGGGAAAGGTCTCGCGCTTCACCGTTCCCGCGAAAACGAGACCCAACAGGATGAACCCGATCATGAGGAGGTTGGCCGCCGTAGGGTGGCCGGCGAAGAAACGGATCATGGGAGTGTCACCGGATGGGCGCGACGCCGGTGGCCTCGGCCACCAGGCTGGCCGAGACCACGGGGTCCGGCTCCGGCCTGAGCAGCATGCCCTCGGCGGCGAACGGCAGGTCGGAGACCACCACGCGCTCGCCCGGCTCGAGTCCCGATCGCAGGACCACGAAACTGGCCTGGGTGAAGCTCTCCTCCACCGCGCGGAACTCCAGCCGGTTCTCCGGCCCGACCACGTAGACCTGATTGCCTCGCAAGGCCGCGCGCGGGATCACCACCGCGCCGGGCCGAGGCGTCCCCCGGAGTTCCACCTCGACGTACATGTTCTTGATCAGCGGCGGTCTGCGGCCCACCTGGGCCTGCCGGTAGGGCTGGTCCACCGCGACGATGATCCCCACCGT
>JAPPNF010000018.1 GCA_028818755.1 Deltaproteobacteria bacterium
GGCGCGGGTTCCCGGCCATGAGCTCCTCGTCGTAGTCCATCACCATCTTCACCGGCCGCCCGCTCTTGCGCGACAGCACGTAGGCCACCGCCACGTCCATGAAGTCGCCCTTGCCGCCGAAGTCGCCGCCGATGTAGCAGGGGTGCACCATCAGGCTCTCGAACGGCACCTGGAGGGCCTTGGCGAGCTGCTGGCGCAACGCGAAGGGTGTCTTGCTGCAGGACCAGAGCTCCGCCTCTCCCGACTCCTTCACGCTCACCAGGCAGGAATGGGGCTCGATGTAGCCCTGGTGCACGGGCTGGGTGTAGAACGTGTTCTCCACGATGACGTCGGACTCGGCGAAGCCCTGCTCGATGTCACCCTTGCCCCACGTCAGGTAAACGAATGTGTTGGTGGGCGATTCCAGCGGGGCCATGAGGCCGTCGTAGCTCATGACGTCGGGATGGATTACCGGGGCCGACGGCTTCACCGCCTCCAGCGGGTCCAGCACCGGCTCGAGGTCCTCGTACTCCACCTCGATGAGCTCCGCGGCCCGTTCCGCCTCCTCCTCGCTGTCGGCCGCCACCGCCGCCACCTTCTCGCCCACGAAGCGCACCACGTCCTCGGCCAGGATGGACATGTCGTAAAGCCGCCGGCCGATCTTGAGCCCGGCCACGTCGGCGCCCGTGACCACGGCCCGGACCCCGGGCGCCTGCTCCGCCTTGCTCGTGTCGATGCGCTTGATCTTCCCGTACGGAATCGGGCTCCGCAGAACCTTGCCCCACAGCATGTCCGGAAGGGTCACGTCCACCGCGTAGACGGCTTCGCCCGTCACCTTGCCCTCCCCCTCGACCCGGGGGGTGGGAACGCCCACTATTCTGCCTGTAGCCATTGCTTACCTCGGTCTTGTTGTCGGTCCCGCCCTGTTCTTGCGCCTTGGATGGCATATCCCCCCGGATGGGGCGAGTCAATGGACGCCTTACGCGCTCGTCCCCGGTTTGACATCTCGGGCGACTTCCGGGAGACTTGCCGGTCGGGCATTTCCGTTCGCCTTGATCCCTTCGACAGGCTCAAGGCAGGCTTCGCGAAGCGAAGTCGAAGGGCGGACCCGAATTCCGGAAGGATTCGTATGAACCTCGACGACTTTGCCGCAAAACTGCGGCGCGCCACCGACATCGTCTTCTTCACCGGGGCGGGCATCAGCACCGAATCGGGCATTCCCGACTTCAGGAGCCCCGGCGGGAAGTGGACCCGCATGCGGCCGGTGTACTTCGACGAGTTCGTCAGCAGCGAGGAGGCGAGGGTCCAGGCGTGGCAGCGCAAGAAGGAGAGCTACCACCTCTACAAGGAGGTGCAGCCCAACATCGGCCACACCTCCATCAGCGACTTCGAGAAGCGCGGCAAGCTGCTGGGGCTCATCACCCAGAACATCGACGGCCTGCACAGCCGGGGAGGCGTGTCGGACGACAAGATCGTGGAGTTGCACGGCTCGGACCGCACCGTCGTGTGCCTGAGTTGCCGCAAGGAGTTCGATCCGGACGAGGTCCTGGCGAGCCTGGGCGAAGAGTTCACGTCGCCGCGCTGCGACGCTTGCGACGGCCTGCTCAAGACCGGCACCATTTCCTTCGGCCAGCCCATGCCTCAGGCGGCCATGCAGCAGGCTCAGGTCTGGAGCGAGGCCGCGGACGTCTTCATCGTGGTGGGCTCGTCGCTGGTGGTGCAGCCCGCCGCATCCTTCCCCGTCATCGCCAAGCAGGCGGGCGCGCTCCTGGCCATCGTCAACCGCGAGGCCACCCATATCGAGTCCCTGGCGGACTACAGCTACCAGGGAGAGATAGGCGAGTTCTTCCGCCAGCTCAACCCGCTCCTCGCCGACGCCTGACGGCCGGAAGCCGGCTTGACACTCCGGCGAGAAGACTGGTAGTGGTCGGCTAGTTTTCCGGTACGCACACTCTGTCCACTTCTTACGCCAACCCGCGGGAGGAGATCCCCATGAGCGATACGAACGGTCACACGAAGGCGCTTCACGTCATGACCCATTCCGGGTGGTACCGCTTCGAGAAGAACGGCGACTCCTGGGAACAGGTGGAGCGCGACCTGACGTTCTGGAACCTGAGCTGCATCGCGGTGGATCCGGAGGACCCGCGGACCGTGTACGGGGGCACCGAGCACTCGGGGCTGTTCTACACCCACGACGGCGGCGAGAGCTGGACCCGGTCCAGCCCCAACGTGCCCCATCTCGACATTTTCTCGCTGTGGGCCCTCCCGGGATCGTTGTTCGTCGGAACGCGGCCGGCGGCGCTCTACCACGGCGCCCCCGGAAAGGGCTGGACGGAGCTCCCGGGCGTGCGCGAGGGCGGCGCTTGCGGGGTCTTTCCGCCCAACCCGGCCCAGGCGCCCCGCACCCGTTACCTCACCAACGATCCTGCTTCGCCGTCACGGCTCTACGCCGGCATCGAGGTGGGCGGTCTGCTCTTGAGCGACAACGACGGCGGGGACTGGCGCACCGCCAACGAGGGCCTGTGGGACCGCGACATCCATCAGCTTCATCACTGCAAGAACGAGCCGGAGCTGGTGGTGGCGGCGTGCGGCGAAGGGATCTTCCGCAGCCGCGACCGGGCCGCTCACTGGGAGGAGATCACCCCGTCCGACGTCCGCACCTACGGGACCACCGTCACCGAGACCGATGACGGCAGCCTGTATCTCGGAGTCACGCTGGGCCGGCCCAATACCTGGGTGCGCAAGGTGCGGGCGAGCGCGGCCATCCTGCGGAGCGAGAACGGGGCCGCGGACTGGCGGACGGTGGCCGAGGACCTGCCCGGCGGCATCATGGACACCGTGCCCGACCCCGACGGCCCCGGCATCATCGCAGCCACCTCCGAGGGCGAGATCATGATCGTCGAGGAATCGGGCTGCCGCACGATAGCCAGCGGGCTGCCGTGCATCAACGAGATCGCCATCGGCGCGTAACTTGACCGTCCACATCCACCGTACGGCCCCGCACGCGGGGCCGTACCCTGTTTCACCCCGGGACCGCTGAACCGTGCCGGCTCCCGCGACTCCCGAGGCCACCCGGACCGACTGGGGGTCCGTATTGGCGGCGGCCCTCTCCGCCGTGGGCCCGGCCATGGTGGTGGCGGTTCTGGGGATCGGCCTGCCGGAGATCCGTGCAAGCCTGAATCTATCCGAGGTCTGGGCCGGCTCCCTCTTCACCGCCATCTTCGTGGTCGCGGCGTGTGCGAGCTGGTCGGCCGGACGCCTCTCCGACAATCTGGGCCGGCGTAGGGTGCTGGTTTTCGGCGGGCTCTCCCTGGGCGCCGGCTTCGGCTTGGTGTCCACGGTCGAGAGCTACGGCGCCGCGGTCGCCTGGCTGGCTCTGGCCGGCCTGGGATACGGCGCCATCACCGCCGCGGTGCTGTCCCTCGTATCCGACCTCCTGCCCTCCCGGCGGGGACTGGGCATGGGCATGCTCTCCGCCACCTACGGCCTGGGGAGCGTCAGCGGCCCCGTTGTGGCCGCCGCCATCATCCAGCGTTTCGGCTGGCGCGGAGCCACCGCCACGGTAGGGTGCGTCGCGGCCACCATCGCGTTGATCCAGTGGCTGCGGGTCCGGGAACCCGCCCGGCTGCCCGCGGCCCCGCGCACGGCGCGGGCCCGAAAGCCGCGGATGATGAACCGGAACATGATCTTTCTGGCCGCGGCGCAGTTCTTCGGCGGCTCGGTGTTCTGGATCACCTCCTCGTGGACGCCGACGTTCCTGCGCGAAGCCGTGAAGCTGAGCCTGGACGAGGCGGGACTGGTGATGGCGGCCTGGGGCGCCACCCCCATCATCGGCGCCATGGTGCTGGGCACGCTTTCCGACCGCCTGGGACGGAAGCGCATCATCCTTACGGGGGCTTTTCCCGGCGTCCTGGTGGTGCTGGCCGTCTACGGCTGGCTGACCCACCCGATGGCCCTGGCCGCGGGCATCTGCCTCCTGGGGCTGTGCAAGTCGCCGGTCCCTTCGCTGGTGGTGGCGCTGGCGCAGGACTCCGCCGCCAAGGGCCGGTTGGGCGAAGCCAGCGGCCTCATCATGTCCATGCACTACGTGGCGGCTCAAACCACCCCGGTGGCAATGGGGCTGCTGATTACACGGTTGGACAGCATGACCCTGGCCATGCTGCTGGGCTCGGCGCTGGCCTTCGCCGTGTTCGGTTTGCTGGTGACCAGTGTGCGCGAACGCAACTGACGATGCGCCATCCACCAGACACGCAGGATGGGAGTTTTTCGTTGCACCAGACTCCCGCTTGTCGTAGTATTTTCGGTCCAGATGACGGACAACTCTTGAACAAGGAGGATCACATGAAACGTCGTGACTTTATCACAGGCGCCGCGGTCGGCACGGCCGCTACGGTCTTGTCGAGCGGCAAGCTGGTCCAGGCCCAGAAGGCCCCCGCGGCCATGAAGGACCGCGTCGAGATCGCTATCGTCACCACTTGGCCGCGGGACTTCCCGGGTCTCGGCACCGGCGCGCAGCGTTTCGCCAAGCGCCTCAACGACATGAGCGACGGCCGCATCCAGGTGAGCTACTTCGCGGCGGGCGAGCGCGTCGGCGCCTTCGACTCGTTCGACGAAGTAGCGTCGGGCAACGCACAGGCCTATCACGCGGCCGACTACTACTGGAAAGGCAAGCATCCCGGCTGGGCCTACTTCACGTCGGTGCCCTTCGGTCTCACCTACACCGAGTTCAACGGGTGGGTCCGTTTCGGCGGAGGACAAGAGCTCTGGGATGAGCTGGCCGGGGAGTTCGGCCTCAAGGGTGTCATGTGCGGCAACACGGGCGTCCAGATGGGCGGCTGGTTCCGCAAGGAGATCAACGACGCCGACGACCTCAAGGGCCTCAAGATGCGCATCCCGGGCCTGGGCGGCGACGTCATGGCGAAGCTCGGCGCCTCGCCGGTATCCCTGCCGGGCGGGCAGATCTACGAGAACCTGGTCTCCGGCGCCATCGACGCCACCGAATGGGTGGGGCCGTGGAACGACGAGGTCATGAAGTTCTACGAGGCCGCCAAGTACTACTACTATCCGGGGATGCACGAGCCCGGCTCGATGCTGTCGGCGGGCTTCAACAAGAAGTTCTGGGAGTCGTTGTCCAAATCGGACCAGACGCTGATAGAGGCCGCGGCCGGCATGGAAAACGACGTCATGATGTCCGAGTACAACGCCAAGAACGGCGCGGCATTGGCGCGGTTGAGGCGCGATCAGGGCGTCCAGTTGCGCAAGTTCAACGACGACGTCTACGACGCGTTCGGAAAGGCGGCCGAGGAAGTGTTCGCGGGGGTGGTGACTCACAGCGCGCTCGCCAGGCGCATCCACGAGAGCTTCGTCAAGGCGCGCGAGGAGATCGGCGGCTGGTCGAACGTCTCCGACCAGGCGTACGTGGCACAGCGCAACCGCGTGCTGGGCATGTCCGGCTAGAAACCTGATCTACGGGCCGGAGCCGGCGTCGGACCGGCCCGTAGCAACACCCCGCACCAGGTTCTTCCACGGTGGCAACGGCTCGGTCGGACGCGGACGGGTCACGGCCCGGCACAGCGGATGCGCTCTACCGCGCGTTGGCGCTGTCGCTGGGCGCGACCACATTCGTCTACCTTTTCAACAACTACCTCGACTTCTGGCAGAACTGGCCCGGCGCGGTGAGCATGTTCGGCGAGGCGCCGCTTCGCGGAACGGCGCTCTTCAAGGCATGGCTTCAGCTCGCCAGCTATGTCGTGACGGTGGTCGCCGTCATCGTCATCACCCTCAGAACCCCGGAGCGGCGGTTCGCGTCGGACGCCGCGCTGCTCAGCTCCATCACCGCCTATGTCATCGCGACGGCGTTCTGGTCCGTATTTTTCATCGGCATCGTCGACGGAGTGATATCGTTCCTGCGCGTGGAAGGGCTGTTGCCCGCGGTGTTCGGCGAGACGTTGGCCCAGCGACTGGGAGTCTCGAGCTTCCGCGGCGCCTACGTGCACCTGCCGCTAATACTGATCGCGGCCGTGGTGGCCTGGTTCAAGCGGGGCATCGACTTCATCTGGCTCTCGCTTCTCGTGGTGGTTGCCGAGTTCCAGATCGTCATCGCGCGCTTCATCTTCTCCTATGAGCAAGCCTTCATGGGAGATCTCGTCCGTTTCTGGTACGCGGCGCTGTTCCTGTTCGCCAGCGCCCATACCCTGGTGGCCGAAGGCCACGTCCGCGTGGACGTGCTGTTCACGCATTTCACCGAAAAGCGCAAGGCCCTGGTCAATGCGTGGGGCTCCCTGGTGCTGGGCGTACCGTTGTGCTGGACCATTCTCGGCGTCGGCATGGCCGGCAAGGCATCGGTCATCAACAGTCCGTTGCTTTACTTCGAGACGTCACAGAGCGGGTTCGGCCTCTACGTCAAGTACCTGATGGCGGGATTCCTCGCCGTCTACGCCGTGTCCATGATGACGCAGTTCCTGGCGTACTTCCTGGACAGCATGGCGATTCTTCGCGGACAGGCTGACACCTATCCAACACCCGAAGCGTCCTGACCGTGGAACATCTCTTCCTCGCACTGCTGATCCTGGCCATGGCCGGGGCCCTGGCGTCGGGGTTCCCGGTGGCCTTTGCCCTGCCCGGCTCGGCCATCCTGACCATCGCGCTGGCGGCGGTCGCGGGCTACGTCTTCACCGGCGACGCCAGCTCCTTCTTCGCCCAGGACGGGCCGATCCAATGGCTCACCGCGGGCGTCACCAATTTCCGGGGCGTCTACTGGGAGGTGGAACGCGACACCATCATCGCGGTGCCGCTGTTCGTCTTCATGGGCATCATGCTGCAGCGCTCCAAGATCGCCGAGGACCTGCTGGTGACCATGGCGCGCCTGTTCGGGCCGGTGCCGGGCGGTCTCGGCATCTCGGTGGTGCTGGTGGGGGCCCTGCTCGCCGCCACCACCGGCATTCTCGGCGCCACCGTGGTGGCCATGGGCCTGATCTCGCTGCCCGCCATGCTGCGCAACGGCTACTCGCGGCAGCTCGCCACCGGGACCATCTCCGCGGCCGGGACCCTGGGCCAGATCATCCCGCCCTCGGTCGTGCTGATCATCCTGGCCGACCAGCTCTCCAACGCCACCGACCAGGCGAGCACGTTGCGGCAGGTGGACTACAAGGCCGCCACCGGCAACTTCGTCATGCCCACGGAGTTCGACATCACCTCGGCCAGCGCCGGCGACATGTTCCTGGGCGCCATCGTGCCCGGGCTGGTGCTGGTGGGCCTGTACGTCATCTATATCCTGGCGGTGGCGCTCATCCGGCCCGGCAGCGCGCCGGCCATCCCCATGGAGGGGCGCTTCGATCGCGAGTTCGCCCTCAAGGTGGTGCTGGCGCTGGTGCCGCCCCTGGCGCTGATCCTGGCAGTGCTCGGGTCGATCATCGCCGGCATCGCCACGGTCAACCAGGCCGGCGCCATCGGCGCCGTCGGCGCCACCATCATGGCCGGATACCGGCTGACCGAAGGACAGCGCGGGTCCTTCACGCCTGCCATCATCGCGGGCGTCTCCCTGATCGCGCTGTTCGTCCTGCTGGCGACCGTCGACCTGAACATACGCACCGTCCACGGCGCCTACGAGGCGGCTGGCGTCATCGCCGCCGCCATCGCGGTGACCGGACTGCTGGTGGCGGTGGTGTGGAGCGGCTGGCGCGCCTACCGCACGGAACGGATGCTCGCGGGCGTCATGGTGGAGACCGCCAAGACCACGGCCATGGTCTTCATCATCCTGCTGGGCGCGGCCATGCTCACGGCGGCGTTCCGAGGCTTCGGCGGCGAGGAGCTGGTGAAGGAGTTCCTGACCACCCTGCCGGGCGGTTTCTGGACCCAGTTCGTGGTGGTCATGGCGGTGATCTTCATCCTCGGCTTCTTCCTCGACTTCATCGAGATCGCGGTGGTGGTGGTGCCCATCGTGGCGCCCATCCTGCTGTCGGATCCCTCCGCCAACATCACCGCGGTGTGGCTCGGCGTCATGATCGGCGTCAACATGCAGACCTCCTTCCTGACGCCGCCATTCGGTTTCGCGCTGTTCTACCTGCGCGGCGTCGCACCGCCGTCGGTGCTTACCACCGACATCTACAAGGGGGTGGTGGCGTTCATCGCGCTGCAACTCGTGGCGCTGGCCATCGTCGGCTTCTATCCTCCGCTGGTGAACTACCTGCCGGCGCGCACGTCGCTCACCGGAGAGACCGCGCCGCCGCCCCGGAACCCGCGCCTGCAGCGCTGCCTGGAGCAGAATCTCTTCGAGGTCTACGACCGTGACGCCCAGGCGATACGGGCGAGCATCCGGACGGCGCAAGGGCTCGACACGAGCTATCTGCCGGACAAGGTGCGCCGCAGCCTGACCGGCGGCATGGAAAAGGCCGCCCGGACCTTCGACCTGGTTTCGGAAGTGCGCCGCACCGACGCGGAACGAAGCGCATTCGGGGAGACCTACAAGTCCACCCATGCCGTGGTCCGGCGCATCAACGCGGACGAACGGCGCATCGACCGGGAGGTCCGCGAGATCCGGACCACCATCCGGCGGCTGGGACGGGAGGCCGACCCGGAGGTGGTGGCGGAGCTGCGCCACGAGGTGGAGGAGTTGACGAAGCGAAGAGAACGGTTGGAGGCGACGCGCCCGGAGGGCGACAAGGAGCTGCGCAAGCGCTACCTGTCGCTGGAAAAGAAGGAAAACACCGCCCGCCGCAACTACCGGCGCAATGTTGACGACGCCGCCTCCTCCGTGCGGACGGTGCGCGAGATGCTGGCCAAGGTGCCGGAGCTGGAGGCCGCCGGCGCGCCGCTCAAGGCATTGCCGGAGATATTGAACACGCAACCGGCCAAGCAGGCGGGCGACGCGATCCGCAACGCCGAGCGGGCGCTTCGAAAGGTCCCCGGCACCCATGAGTTGCGGAACGCCCTCTCCAGGGCGCGCTCCGACCTGAGGCGGGGCAAGTCCGGCCGCCAGCGCGCCGAGAAGCGGCTAGGCGACGCGCTCGCCCGGTTGGACCGCGAACTGCAATGGCGCAAGCGCGCCGCCCAGGACCTCGACTCCGGCCTCGCCGCATACGAGGACGCCCTGCGCGACACCATCGGCATCCGTCAGCTCGAACGTCTCCCGACCGCGATGGCGAAAGAGGTGGCGGCGTGCCTGTCCCACCACCGTGACATCTCGTTGAGCTTCTAGGGGCACTCACCCGGAACCCCAATCCTTCCCGCGGTTGACCCCGCGACACTCCCGCAATGCCCGGGAACTTGCTCTTTCCCAGACCTCGTCTCGGGTATGAGACGCCACAAACGCAGTCCGTCATTGATACGAGAGGAAAGCACTGATACGAACGTAAAATTTCTGAATGCTGATGTAATAGTAACGACTGTTCTATTACGGTTTTTCATGTGTCGGCTCCAGGCCGCACGTTTGGACTGTTACGAATGCCGGACGAAAAAGATCCCTTCCTCTCGCGCGGCGTCGCGCTGGACCTGGAGGTGGGCAAATACGATAGTATCATCCATGCATTCGGCGCGGTCCGCATGGATGGAGGCCAGAGCAAGACGTTTTCAGGCGGCGACCTGAACGCCGCGCTCCGGCGGCTCGACGATTTCGTAGACGGCGCTTCCTTCGTCCTCGGCCACAACCTGATCGATTTCGACCTGCAGCACCTGAGGGTGGCGAATCCGAAACTGCGGCTGCTCGAGCTACCCGCGGTGGACACGCTGCGTCTCAGCCCCCTGGCCTTTCCGCGCAACCCCTATCACCATCTCGTGAAACACTACCAGGACGGTGGGATTCGGCGCCGGCAGTTGAACGATCCCGAGCTCGACGCGCGTCTGGCGCTGGAGGTGTTCGGCGACCAGCGCAACGACATGCGGGAAGCTGGAGCCGATCTCCTGGCGGCATGGCATTGGCTGGTCACACCGCAACCGGAGGGCGCGGATCGTGCGCTGGACGTGCTCTTCTCGAATCTCCGTGGCGCCCGGCGCCCGTCGGACACCGAAGCGCGGGACGCCATCCGCGCGCAACTGGACGGCGCCGGGTGCGCCGTCAGTGCGCAGCGGGTGGTAGCGGAACCCCGCCCCGAGGACGCCGTCCACGTCCGGCCGGGCACGCCGGAGGCCCGCGCCGGGTGGGCCTTGGCCTATGCGCTGGCATGGCTGTCGGTGGCCGGCGGCAACTCGGTCATGCCGCCTTGGGTGCACCACCAGTTCCCGGAGGCCGGACGGCTGGTGCGGCGGCAGCGGGACACGGCCTGCACGGACCCAGGCTGCGGCTGGTGCCGGAAGCGCCACGACCCGCGCAAGGAGCTCAAGCGCTGGTTCGGCTTTGACGACTTCCGGCCCGAGCCGGTGGACGACGATGGATGGCCGATGCAGCGCACCATCGTCGAAGCGACCATGACCGGTCGGCACGTGCTCGGGATCCTGCCCACGGGCACGGGGAAGTCGCTGTGCTACCAGATCCCGGCGCTGTCGCGTTACGACAAGACCGGCGCGCTGACGGTGGTGGTCTCGCCCCTGGTGGCGCTCATGGCGGACCAGGTGGCGGGGCTGGAGGCGCGCGGCATCGGTTGCTGCGTGGCGGTCACCGGTTTGCTGTCCATGCCCGAGCGCGCCGACGCGTTGGACCGGGTCCGGCTGGGTGACGCGGGAATCCTCCTCGTCTCGCCGGAGCAACTCCGCTCACCCTCGCTGCGCCGCGCCCTCCGCCAGCGCGAGATCGGCGCCTGGGTGCTGGACGAGGCCCATTGTCTCTCGCGCTGGGGGCACGACTTCCGGCCCGACTACCTCTACGTGGGCCGTTTCATCCGGGAGAGGGCCGGCGACGGCGAGGTGCCGCCGGTGCTGTGCCTTACCGCCACCGCCAAGCCGGACGTGGTGGACGACATCACCCGCCACTTCCGCGACCGGCTCGGCATCGAGCTGGCGGTCGTCAACGGCGGCGTCGAGAGGTCCAACCTGACCTTCGAAGTCATGTCCACCTCCGGGGGCGAAAAGTTCGCCGACATCCACCAGGTGCTGACGTCGCACCTGCCGCCGGAGGCCTCCGGCGGGGCCATCATCTATTGCGCCACGCGGCGCCAGAGCGAAGAGGTGGCGGAGTTTCTCCAACTCAAAGGTGTGGACGCAGATTGTTTCCACGCCGGTCTGCCCCCGGAGTCCAAGAAGGACGTGCAGCAACGCTTCATCAATGGCGAGCTGACCGCCATCGTTGCCACCAACGCTTTCGGCATGGGCATCGACAAGCCGGATGTGCGCCTTGTGATCCACGCCGACATTCCGGGCTCGCTGGAGAACTATCTCCAGGAGGCGGGCCGCGCAGGCCGCGACCGCGCCGCCGCGCGCTGCGTACTGCTGTACGCGAAGGACGACGTGGAGCGGCAGTTCGGCATGTCGGCGCGCTCGCGTCTCACACGGGCGGAGGTCCACGGCATCCTGCGGGCGCTGCGCAACCTGGACCGGAAGAAACGCATGGGCGGCGAGGTGGTAGCCACCGCCGGCGAGATCCTCGGCGAGGACGATGAGCAGGTGTTCGAGCGGGACACCGCGACCGACGACACTCGCGTGCGCACCGCCGTCGCCTGGCTCGAACAGGCGAGGTTGCTGACCCGAGAGGAGAACCGGGTGCAGGTGTTCCCGTCGTCGCTGCGAGTGCAGTCCGCGGATGAGGCCCGCGCGCGGCTTCGACAGGCACCTATCGCGGCCGCCCATCGCGAACAGTTGGGAAACATCGCCGCGGCCATGATAGACGCCCGGCCGGACGAGGGGCTCAGCACCGACGACCTGATGGGCGTTTCCGGGCTCAGCCCCGAGGGCGTACGCCACGCGCTCTACGACCTGGAACGACTGGGCATCGCCAGCAACGACACGGTTTTGACCGCGTTCGTCCACGCGGGCGTCGAGCGTTCCTCCCTCAAACGCTTTAAAGCGACCGCCGAACTGGAGATCGCGCTGATCCGGCACATGCGCGAGGCGGCGCCGGACCTGGGCAAGGGCGGCACGTCGTCGCTTCACTTGCGCGTGGCCTCCCAGGTGCTGCGGGACGAGGGTCTGGCCGACCCTCTGCCGGAGCGCCTCTGGCGCATCGTCCGCGGCATCGCCTACGACGGCCGGGGCGAGGACGGCGCCGCCGGCAGCCTGACTGCCCGCAAGCTCGACGCCGAAACCGGGCGGGTGACCCTACATCGCGAGTGGGGAGCGCTGGAGGAGACCGCGCGAATCCGGCGGAACGGCGCCAGGCTGCTGCTGGAACACCTCCTGGACTGCCTGCCGCAGGGCGCCCGCGGGACAGACCTGCTGGCGGAAACCACCTTGGGACGGCTTACCCATGCCCTGGTATCAGACCTGGAGATCAAGAGCAGCGTCCGGCATACCGCCAGATTGCTGGACCGTGCCCTGCTGTGGCTTCACGAACTGGAAGTCATCCGCCTCAACAAGGGATTGACGGTCTTCCGCCCGGCCATGACCATCCGCCTGCAACCGGAGCGGCGGGGCTTCACCAATGCCGACTTCGAGCCCTTGGCGCTCCACTACCGGGGACAGGTCCTGCAGATCCACGTAATGGTGGAGTTCGCCGAGCGTGGCCTGGCGACCGTCGCCGAGGCGACTCGGATGGCGCTGGAATACTTCGCCCTCGAACAGGAGAAGTTCCTGGAACGCTGGCTGCCCGGACGCAGCCGCGAGATCGGCCGCCAGACCACTCCCTCGTCGTGGACGGCCATCGTCGAGGACCTGAGGCACCCCGTGCAGCAGCGCATCGTCGCCGACGACCGCGAGCAGACCAACGTGCTGGTGCTCGCCGGACCCGGCTCCGGCAAGACCCGTGTGCTGGTCCACCGCATCGCCTACCTGATACGGGCGCGGCGCGAGAATGCCCGCGGCATTCTCGCCTTGGCCTACAACCGGCATGCCGCCGTGGATATCCGGCGCCGGCTGGCGGAGCTGATCGGCGATGACGCGCGAGGCGTGACCGTAATGACCTGCCATGCCCTGGCCATGCGGCTGGCCGGAGCGAGCTTTACCGGGCGCGAGGAACGTCCGGACGACGAGATGTTCCGGGACGTGCTGCGAAGGGCCATCGACCTGTTGCGCGGGCAGGGGCTTCCGCCGGAGGACGCGGACGAACAGCGGGCGCGTCTCCTGGGGGGGGTCCGCTGGATCCTGGTGGACGAATACCAGGACATCGCCGCGGACCAGTACGAGCTCATCTCGGCGCTGGCCGGACGCACCCTCGAAGACGAGGCCGGCAAGCTCACACTGTTCGCGGTGGGCGACGACGACCAGAACATCTACGCCTTCAACGGCGCCTCGGTGGAGTACATCCGCCGCTTCCAGCAGGACTACGGGCCACGGCCCGTGCATCTCGTCGAGAACTACCGCTCCACCGCCCATATCATCGACGCGGCCAACGCCGTCATCGGGCCGGCGCGAGAGCGGATGAAGACCGAGCATCCCATCCGCATCAACGCGGCGCGGGCCAAGGAGGCGCCGGGCGGGGCTTGGGAGGAGCTGGACGCCGTGGGACGGGGACGGGTGCAGATCCTGCCCGTGGCGCGGGACCCGGTGGCGCAAGCGAGAGCCGTCTTGGCCGAGTTTCAGCGGCTTTCGGGCCGGTCGCCGAACTGGGACTGGGCGCGTTGCGCCGTGATCGCGCGGGAGTGGAGCTACCTGGTCCCGGTACGCGCATTCTGCGAGGCCAACGAAATCCCGGTACAGATGGGCAACGAGGAGATTCCCAGCTTTTGGCGGTTGCGAGAGACCCGGACATTGGTTGAATGGCTGCGCCAACGCGACACCGGTCTCGTGGACGGCGCTTCTCTGCGCCAGTGGGCGGAAACGCAACCGTCCAACCGCTGGCACGAGCTACTGGGACAGGCCATCGACGAACACGCGCTGGAAACCGGCGGAGGTGAAGTCCCCGTCGACCACTTCATCGAGTGGCTGGCCGAGTGGGGACGGGAGATACGGCGGCGCCAGCGCGGCCTCCTGCTGCTGACCGCCCACCGTGCCAAGGGCCTGGAGTTCGATCACGTGGCTGTGCTGGACGGCGGTTGGGAACGCGTAGGCTCAGGCGAGGACCGGGACGCGCCACGGCGCCTGTACTATGTGGCCATGACCCGGGCTCGGCAAACCCTGGCGCTGGCGCGCTTCGAGGGAACTCATCCCTTTCAGGACGCCTTGTCCAAGCCTCCTTCGGTGCTTCGCCGGGAACCGGCCGTGCTTTCGCCGTGCCCTCCGGCACTGCGGTACCGCCACGTCCAGCCGAGCCTTCGAGAGGTGGACCTGGGCTTTGCCGGACGCCGCAAAGCGGGTCATTGGACGCACCGGACCATCGCCGCGTTGTCACCCGGCGATCCGCTGGAAGCGCGGGAGGGGAACGGAGGCCGCTGGAAGTTGCTGGACCGCACGGGCGTGACCGTGGGGCGCCTCGCCAAGAGCTTCAAGCCGCCGCCCGGCATGCGCTGCCGGTCAGCCACGGTGCTGGCCATCGTACGGTGGAGCCGCGAGACATCGGACCCCAAGTACCGTGACACACTCAAGTGCGAAACGTGGGAGGTGGTGGCGCCGGAGTTGGTGTTCGAGCCGGTGAACGGCTGAGCCGCGCCGGCCGCCTTGTCACCTCACGCTTCCTGTGGTTCACTCCCGCACCGAACCGGGAATGAGTGATGGGCGAATCTGTAACCCTCCGTGACCGAACTCTCTTGGACCGTATCCGCTCATTTGTCGAGCACCGCGCCACGCAACAGTGGATCACGATCCTGATCGTGCTGAACGCCCTGGTGCTGGCGCTGGAGACCAGTCCGGCGGCCATGGCGGCGGCCGGTAGCTTCCTCAAGCTCGCCGACCGGGTGATCCTGGCGATCTTCGTGGTGGAGATCCTGCTCAAGGTGGTGGGACAGCGCCGCGATTTCGTTCGCGACGCCTGGAACCACTTCGACACCATCGTGGTGGCCATCGCGCTGATCCCGGCCACCGAGTTTCTCTCTGTGATGCGGGCTTTGCGGATCCTTCGTGTCTTCCGGCTGATATCCACCGTGCCCGCCATGCGCCGCGTTGTCGGCGCGCTGCTGCACGCGGTGCCGGGCATGGGCTCGGTGGTGATGTTGCTCCTGGTGATCTACTTCGTGTTCTCGGTGATGGCCACCAACCTGTTCGCCGACCGCTTCCCGGACTGGTTCGGAAACATCGGCAGCTCGGCCTATACACTGTTCCAGATCATGACCCTGGAGAGCTGGTCCATGGGTATCGTGCGGCCGGTGATGCAGGTGTTCCCGTATGCCTGGCTCTTCTTTGTGCCGTTCATCCTGATCACGTCGTTCGCCGTCCTGAACCTGTTCATCGGCATCATCGTCGACGCGATGCAGACCCACGGCCATGGGGAGCTCGACGCCAAGAAACCCGGAGCGTCCACCCCCGAACCCACGCTCGCGGATCTGCAAGCCGAAATCCGCGCACTGCGGACCGAGTTGACCGAAATGAAGCGGGACTAACGGGAAGACGCCGGTCGGGATATCCCCCTCGCCACTTGCGTATCTCATTTGAGATGCGTACACTGACGCGGTGAAAGGAGAAGCCAATGCCCGCCCACACTTCAATGCTTCATGTCCGTGTGGATAACCAACTCAAGAACAAGGCCGCCCACACGCTGGCTGGCGTCGGACTGACGCTCTCGGATGCCGTCCGCATCCTCCTGACCCGCGTTGCGGCAGAGGGTGGCTTGCCAGCCGGGCTGACCGCAGATCCCCAAGCCCATGATAAATGGTTCCGTGCAAAGGTGCGTGAAGCCTTGGACGATCCGCGTCCCGCCATCGCGCACGAGCAGGTCACGAACAGAACGCAAGCGTTGATTGACGGAAAGCGACGTGCGAGGTCTTGAGTAGAAGTTGGCCGCAGTCGCAGACCTCATGGCCATTGTCGACTACATCTCGGACGACAATCCGGATGCCCGTCGCTATCACACCCTCGACATACCGCCACCGGCGGGCGGCTGCGACTTGCCCGGTATCCACTCCACGTCCTTGCGGGGGCCGTCGGCCTTCACTGTGAAGCGCGCCTTGCCGAGCTTTTCGATCTCGATCTCCAGGGTGTCGCCGTCGTTCATGGGGCCCAAGCCCACGTGGTAGGTGCCGGTGGCGATGACGTCGCCGGGCTGGAGCTGCACGAAGCGCGACAGCCACGAGACCAGCTCCGGGATCTTGTGGGCCATGTGGCGGGTGTTGTAGTCCTGCCGGGCCTCGCCGCCCACCCAGGACTTGACGGTGAGGTCGTGGGGATCGGGGACCTCGTCGGCGGTGGTGATCCAGGGGCCGCAGGGGCTGTGCGTGCTCTGCCCCTTGGGGAGGAACTGGGTCCTGCGCACCATTCCCCGGTTGGAGATGTCGAAGAACGGCACGTAGCCGAAGACGGCGTCCATGGCGTCGGATTCGGAGACGTTCCGGCCGCACGGTCCCATGACGAAGGCCAGCTCGGCTTCGGGCTGGGTCACCGCCACCGCGGGGATGTCGGGCAGCTCCACCGCTTCCTCCGGGCCCAGAAGTTCGGGGGCCTTGTAGAAGAATTCGATGGGCAGGGTCTCGGGCGTGCGCTCCGGCGAATCGAGGTAGTTGACGAACGCGGCTAGGCACTTGCTCGGGCGGGGGATGGGAGCGAGAAGCTTCGCGACGCTCAGCGGAAAACCGGAGCCCTCCCGGCACAGCCGGTCGAACTCCTTGCGGTAGTCGTCGAAGTTGGCGATGATCTCCTCGATCACCCGCTGGGGACCCTTCTCCACCCGGTACTGGATGATGCCGCTCACGTCCACGACGTCGCCGTCGTTCTTGAGGACGCCGATGCGGTCGTCGTTGAAGCGAAGAACTTTCACGGGAATGCTCCTTGTAGAACCCTCACCCCAACCCTCTCCCAGAGGGAGAGGGGGCCGGAGTGCCGCGACGCTCTCCCCTGGGGGAGGAAGTGGCCCGAGGTCGGGCTAGTCGTTCACCGGCTCAAGCCAGACGTCCACCAGCGCGAGCCGTCCTTCCTTCGCCGCCTGAAGCCCCCGTTGGAGCGCGCCCTTGACCTCGGCCGGGCTCTGCACCGTTTCGCCGAAGCCGTCGAAGGCCCGGGTGATGGCGGCGTAGTCCGGCGCCGGCGCGATGGAGGTGCCGATGAACTGGTTGGTACGCACCGCCCAGCCGTCGGGGTAGTACGCGGGCACGCCGCGCTTCATGGACTTGTAGCCGTGGTTGTTCATGAGCACGATCAGGATCGGCATGCGGAACTCCTGGGCAAAGCCGAAGCCCGCGATGCCGGGGTTGTAGTTGAACGAGCCGTCGCCGATGATCAGCACCACCGGCTTCTCGGGATGCGCGGCCTTGACCCCCAGGGCGGTGCCGAGGCCGGTCCCCAGACCGCCGATGACGCCGCTGTAGAAGTTGCCAGGCTTCACCCGGTCCAGGTACTGGTGCAGCGCCATGCGGTGGGTGATGGTCTCCTCCACCACGTAGACGTCGTCGGGGAGCACCTGGTTGAGCTGGTGCATGACCCAGACCGTGTCCATGGGCTCCTTCGATTCGAGCTTCTGTGCCTGCTCGGCCCACGCCGCCCGGCGCGCCGCGCCCTGCTCGCGCACCCTCTCCCTCCGCTCGGCGGCGCCAGCGCCCTCGACGCCGTCCTTGCGGAGCCGTTCCAGCAGCGCCGTGAGTGACGCCTCCAACTCGCCGGCGATGCTCGCGTCCACCTGCACGCCCCAGTACGGCAGGTTCATGTGCAGCGGCTCCTCGTCCAGAGCCACCACCCTGGCGTCCTGGGCCACCGGGGCCGAGGCCGGGTGCCACGGCTGCGTGGCGCCGATGAGGCAGACGACGTCGGCGTCGGCCATGAACTCGCCGGGCTCGAAGCCGCCGTGCAACTCGTGGGTGCGCGGGAAATTGAAGTAGCCGCTGCTGCGGGTCTCCACCACCGGGGCGTTGAGGAGTTCCGCCAGCTCCACCATTCGGTCGACGATGGCGCTGTTCTTGCCGGCGTCCTCGCTGACGATCACGGGGTTCCGGGCGGTGCGCAGCAGGCCCGCCAACTCGTCGATGGCACCGGGATCCGGGCTCGGCATCGACGGCATGGACACCTTCAGCGGCGCCTCCCGCGTCACCTTGTCGAACAGGTACTCCATGGGAAGGGACACGAACACCGGGCCACGCGGCGAGGCCATGGCCATCTGGCAGGCGCGCTGGATGGTGGAGACCAGGATGTTCTTGTCGTTGACCCCGAAGCTCCACTTGACGCACCGGTCCACCAGCCGGGCCGGGCCGCCCACGTCCGAGAGGAAGCGCATCCACTGGCCGCCGGGATCGGGGCCGTCGTCCTCGCCAAAGGCGAGGGACTCGCCGGTGAACACCACCATCGGCACCTGCTCGTGGAGCGCTCCGCGGAGCGCCATGGAGCCGTGCAGCGCGCCCACGGTGGTGTGGATCATGACCCCGGGCAGCTTGCCGGTGGCCTTGGCGTAGCCGCTGGCCATGGCCAGCGCGATCTCCTCGTGTCGCGAGCTCAGGTACACCGGCATGCTCTCGTCCGGCTTGGCCAGGGCCTCCCACACCGGCGACCACTCCGAGCCCGGCGACGCGAAGATCCGCTCCACGCCCATGCCGGACAGAACGCGCAGGAAAGCTTCCGCGCCGGTGAGTCCGTTGACTTCGATCATGGTTGGTTCCTCCGTTGAGAGATATTGGACCGTAGAACACGCGGTCGGGGCGGTCAACTCCTCAACCGGCCCGCGCGGCGAAGGTCGGCAGCCACCCCGCGGGCGGCCTCAGGTCCAGCGAATTCTCGTCGATGGAAGTGCGGCCCGACAGCAGCACGCGCTCGCCCCGGTAGGCCCACACGCGCAGGTCGGCCCACACGTGGTTGCCGTCGCCGAGAGGAACGCGCGGGCGCCCGACCTTCCGCTGGGCGACGTAGTCCTCACCCCTCCGCACCAGCCGCTGCAGGCGCGAGCGACCGACGCGGGCGCTGGGCAGGAAGCCGCGGCTGGCGTGGCTGCGCATGGGCTTGAACACGAACTGATCCCGGTTCTCTACGATGGCGTCGATGTTGTCGGCGCGGAGTACGCGCGTCTCGGGGATGTGCCGGCTCAGCACCTCCCGCTCGCGCGCCTCGATGCCCAGCTCGCGGTCCCATGACGGAAGCGAAAGGAACTCGAGCAGCCGCTTGTCGCTGCGGGTGGCATAGGTGAAGGGACTGGGCGCGACATAGACGCCGCCGCCAAGGAATGCGTCCCGAAGCGCCCGCGTCACCTCCTTCTCCAGGAAGAAGTCGGTGGAGCGGTTGACGATGAACGACACCGGCTCCCCGTCGTGCCGGAGCCGCGCCCCGTCCCAGCGGAGCTCCGCGGTCGACGCCACCTCGGCGCGCCAGCCCTCGCCCCGGAAGAGCTCGCGCAACATGTCCATCTCGCCCTGGAACTTGCCCCGCTCCAGCGCTTCGGGTTCGTCGAGGATGAGAAAGAGCCCCTCGGGCATGGCGCCGAAGAAGCCCTCCGCCTCCCGGCGCACCATCCGGATGACGTGCCGCCCCAGCTCGGCGGCCGACGGGGGGGCTTCGAGCGCCGCCTGGCGTTCCGGTTCCAGGAGCGAGTGGTAGAACTCGTTGATGAAGCCGGCGAAAAGGAGGCCCGAGCCGTTGTCGTTGAACTCGATGACCTGCCAGGGGCCGTCGGAAGGCAGGTGGAAGTCCCAGGCGCTGAAGAAGCACACTTCCGGCCGTTGCGACGGCAGGCTGTGTCCCGACGAGCCCACGACGTTCTCCTGCCACACCGGCCGGGTGGTGACGTCCTCGAAGACGCGAATGAAGTCGTCGATCTCGGCCAGCAGCACGGCCGGGATCTCCTGGTGCGCGAAGGTGACCGAGAACTCGTCCGGCACGCCGGGTATGCCGGCGTCCCGAAGCCGGTTCCAGAACTGTTCGCGGCGGTCCTCCATCAGGGCAGGCGTCCGCGGGAACGCGTGGCCGCGTGAGGTCGCGTCCAGGTCGTACCCGTGGTCATGTCACCTGGGCTCATGGATGGTCCGGGCGAGGTGCTGAAGGAACCGTCCCACTTCCGCGGGGTCGTTCAGCCGGTAATCCGCCGCGGTTTGTCTGGGCTCTTCCGCCACGAGGATCCCCAAGCCCCTGCCGGCCATGGCGGCGAAGCCGTCCTCGTCGGTGGTGTCGTCGCCGAGATAGAGGGGTACGTGGCCGGCGCCCAAGGTTTCGAGGAGCCACTCCACCGCCTTGCCCTTGTTCCAGTCGAACCTGGGCCTGATCTCGAACACCTTCTTGCCGTGGGTCTTGCGGAGCCCGGGATAGTCCGGCATCAGGGCGTCGACAACGCCTTCGACATCCGCCACCCTCGCTTCTTCCACAAGGCGGTAGTGCACGGCCAGGGAGTAGCCCTTGGTCTCCAGCAACAGGCCGGGGACTTCCGCGAGGCCCCCGCGGAGACGTTGATGCAACTCCTCCAACACCGGGAGAAACTCTTTTCCGACCAGGTGATGGATACCGGAACCCGGGGGTCCGGCGATCTCGAAACCGTGCGTTCCGGCATAGAAGAGGTTGTCGAGCCCGACCCGTTCCCGTACGTCCTCGCCCGCGCGCCCGCTGACCACCGCGGTCGGGCAACGCTCGCCCAGCCGCCGGACCGTATCGCGCATCTCCTCGGACAGCACCGCCTGCGCGGGGGTGTCCACGATGGGGGTCAGCGTGCCGTCGTAGTCGAGGAAAACCGCGGGCTGCCGGCCTTCCAGCGCCTTTTCGATGTCATGGAAATCGGTCAAGGCGGACGGGATCGTCCATTCAGCGCTCATCGCAACGTCACCAGACCTGCCGCAGCCGCCCCGCCGTCCGCTCTTCCCGGCTGACAGGCTTCATCCGCGAGTCCGCCCCCAGCACTCCACCTCGGTCCACTCTTCCTCTGGAATGGCGTAGGAATGGGTTCCGGCGATCAAACCCGCGCGATTGAGGTTGCTGGGGCAGATCGTGCGCTCGTCGATGTCCTTCTCCGCCAGCTTGGCGTCCATGAGGTCGTGGCTGCGGTCGGAATGGCCCAGTCCCATGGCGTGGCCGATCTCGTGGGCGGTCATGTTCTGAGCCTCGACCGCGCCCATCCCTCTGAGGCCTAGGTAGACGTATGCCTTGCGGATGCCTTCCCGTCCGTTGCGGCACTTCACCTTGGTGGCGCCCACGATGCCCGGGAACACGTCGTCGTAAAGCTCAATGGTGATGTCGGCGCCTTCGCTTGCCGTCTCCCACACGGCGTAGAACGGCTGCACCCGGTTCCATTGCAACACGCCGCGACGCACGGCCAGCGCCACCTCTAGGGACACGCCGGCCCAGTCGTTGACCTTGAACGTCACCACGTCGCGGTCCACGGGGTTCCACCGGGCCACCGCCCCGTCTTCACATGTCATCCGCCCGATTTGGACCATGCGCCCCGCGTCATGGTCCCCGGCGCCGTCCGAATGCTCGCAGGGAACATCCGAACCCGCATCGTCCGTGCAAGCCTCGACGTTCCAGTTGAACAAGGTCAGCGAAAGCGCCAGGGCGAGAAAGGCGGGGATTGCCTGATTGGCCGTGATCATGCCGACGCCGGTGATGCGATCCGATGCCTGAAGAAACCGTGCCCGAGGAATCAACGCGCCTTATACAACGTCGAGCCCCCTGTCCGCAACCCGCACCCGCCCTTGCCTCCCCGCGCGGGCCGTGCGATATCTCTCCGCGTGTGACGCTTTCCGGCAGGCGGTTCCGGTGATCCGTATGGTACAAGCCGACTGACACGAGCGAGGCGAGCATGGCGTTCCAGCGACTGCGCAGACTCATGAGCGAAGGCGAAGACGAAGAGGCGGAGACACAGAGGGACGTGGACATCACCTTCGGCATCGAGGAGGAGTTCTGGCTCGTCGATCCCGACAGCCGCGACATCATCGCCGACCCGGACACGGGAATATTTGATTGGTGTGAACGGAACCGCGGGCCCCACGGCTTCGTGCACGAGTTGCTGCGCTCCCAGATCGAGACCAACACCCGCGTGTGCGAGTCGGTGGCCGACTTGCGCGGCGCTCTCAAGGAAACCCGCCGGATCGTGGCGGAGGCGGCGAGCCGGCACAGCGCCGCGATCATGGCGGCCTCGACCCATCCCTTCGCGGCGTGGGAGTCCCAGATGACCACGCCCAAGGAACGGTACGAACGGCTGACCACCACGCTCCAGGAAAGCGCGCGGCGCCTGCTGGTAAGCGGCATGCACATCCACGCCGGCTTTGGCGACGCCGATTCGCGGATCCGGGTGATGACGGCGATGCGGCGCTACCTGCCGCTGCTGCACGCCATCTCCACGTCGTCGCCGTTCATCGCCGGCCGCGAGACCGGGTACAAGTCCTACCGATTGACCATCATGGGAGCGCTTCCGCGCACCGGCCTGCCCGGCCCCCTGTGGTCACGGGCCGAGTTCGATCAACTGGTGGCCGAGTACCAGAGGATGAAGCTCATCGGCGACGGCAGCGAACTGTGGTGGGACATCCGCCCGTCGGTGCGCTTCCCCACCATCGAGCTGCGCATCTGCGACCTGTGCCCGCGCGTCGACGACGCCATGTGCATCGCCGCCCTGTACGCCTCTCTCATCCGGCGGCTGTCACGGCTCGACCGCGAGGGAGAACTGCCGGCCGAGCCGCCCACGGAGATCATCGCCGAGAACCGCTGGCTGGCCCAGCGCTACGGCGCACTCGGATTCCACGGCGACACCCGCGCGGGAGGCCGCAAGGACATCGACGACTCCACGGCCGAGCTGGTGGAGGAACTGGCCGCCGACGCCGCCGCCCTGGGTTGCGAGCGGGAGCTGCAACACGCCCTCGCCATCATCCGCGAGGGCACCGGCGCCGACCGCCAGATCGACCTGTTCCGGTTGCGCCGAGTGGAGGGGGATACGGACGCCCAGGCCCTGCGCGCGGTGGTGGATCTGGTGATCGAGGAGACGACGGAGGGGATCGAGGAAGGGTCTTGACGGACTTGTCGCGGACGATTACGTCCGGCCCTAGTCATCCGACGCGCGGAAATTGCCGCCATCCTCGATTGCTGCTAGGCTACAGAAAAATTTTCGACCACTCTGAGAAGCGCCGCTGAACAAGGTCCGGCGCTGCCAGTGCAGGAGGTTTGCCATGTCCGTGATCGATGCCGATACCCATGTCGACGAGTCCGATGCCACCTGGGCCGCGCTGGAGGGGACGCCCTACGCGAAGTACATGCCCGTGACGGTCCACATGTCCGACGATGAGGCGAACCGGGCCGGCTTCAACACCACGACCCGGCGCAGTTGGGTAGTGGAGGGCAGGCTCCAGAACCGCGCGGTGCGGGACGAGATCAACCATCCGCCGCGGGTGCGGCGGGAGCTGGACGACGTGGAAGGCCGTCTGGCGCACATGGACGAGATGGGCGTGGACATCCAGGTCATCTTCCCGACCTTCTTCATCCGTCACAACACCCAGAACGCCGAAGCCGAGTGGGCGCTGACCACCACCTACAACCGCTGGCTGGCCGAGAAGTGCGAGCCCACCAACGGGCGGCTGCAGTGGGCCGCGGTGCTGCCATGGCTGGACCCCCAGATGGGCATCGAGGAGCTGCGCTGGGCCAAGGAGCACGGCGCCTGCGGCGTCTTCAAGCGCGGCTTCGACATCGGCCGCAAGGTCACCGACCCGCATTTCTTTCCGGTGTACGAGGAGGCCAACCGCCTGGACATGCCGCTGTGCATCCACACGGGCCATCCGCTGCCATCGCGCGAGTGGGACCGGGGCTTCCCCATCATGTACGCCTTCGCCGAGTTGGTGACTTCCAAGGTGCCGGAGATGTTCCCCGACCTGCGGTTCGGGTTCATCGAGTCAGGGGCGTCGTGGATCCCCTACGTGATGTCGCAACTGGGCGCGACCAAGCGCGCCGCGCTCCGCGGCACGGGAACCGCCCTGCCGCAACTGTGCGACCTCGACCCCGACATCTTCCGCAAGAACCGCACCTACATCACCATCGACCCCATCGACGACGTCGAGGCGCTTCTGAAGTTCCACACCGAGGACAACCTGATCATCGGCACGGACTACAGCCACACCGACATCTCCGCCAACCTGAGCGGGCTCGCCGAGGTGCACAACTGGGTGGACGAGGGCCGGATCGACACCGAGCAGGCAGAAAAGATCCTGAATACCAATTCGCGGGTGTTCTACGGGCTGTAGCAGCCGGATGGCGTCCTTCGACTTCGCTCGGCTGCACTCGCTACGCTCAGGACGAACGGTTGGAAAACCCTATTCTCCGTTCGCCCTGAGCGTAGCGAAGCGAAGTCGAAGGGCCTGTCCTGAGCTTGTCGTAGGGCAAGCGAAATTGGAAGACGCTATCCGGACCGGCCCATGGCGCGCCAGACCTTCTCCGGGGTCAGCGGCAGGTCCCTGACGCGGGCGCCGGCGCAACGGAACACCGCGTTAGCCACGGCGGGCGCCACCGGAATGATGCCGCCCTCGCCCATGCCCTTGGCGCCGTAGGGGCCGGGGCCGTCACCGTTCTCCACCAGTATCGATTCGAAGGTCGCCGGCAGGTTCTCGAAGCCGGGCACGCGGTAGTCCACGAGGTTCGGGTTGAGGATCTGGCCGTCGCCGTACTCGATGGATTCCATCAGCGCGTGGCCGATGCCCATCATGGCGGCGCCCTCGTCCTGGCCCTCGCACTGGAGCGGGTTCAGGGCCTTGCCCACGTCCGCGGCCATGATGTAGCGGCCGAGCCGCACCTCGCCCGTGTCCCGGTCCACGTCGAGCTCCACCGCGCCGATGCCGATCTCCCAGAAGAGCGGGTTGGCGGGGGTGGTGGCCATGCCGCTGTGGGCGTAGCCGCGGCCCACGATCTCGCCCCCCTGCATGGCGAAGTGCCGCTGGATCAGCTCGCCGTAGGAGACGCTCTGGCCGGCGGCCCGGGCCTCGCCGTCGGCCAGCTCCACGGCCTCGCGCGGAGCCTCGAAGTGCTCCATGGCCAGCGCCAGGATCTGCTCGCGGGCGTCGGCGGCCGCCAACTGGGTGGCCTTGCCCATGACCGTGGTGGAGCGGCTCGACCCGGTGGAGCGGTCATAGGGGGTGTACGCCGTGTCCGGCGGGCGCACCCGCACCTTGTCCAGCGGGACGCGCAACTCCTCGGCCACGATCTGGCTCATGACGGTGCGCGAGCCCTGGCCGATCTCCGAGGTGCCGATGAGCGCCACCACGCTGCCGTCGGAAAGGGCGTGCACGGTGGAGGTGGACGCCAGCGGCGCCCCCGGGTCGGTGACGCCGAAGGCCAGTCCCCGCCCCGCCCCGGACGAAGCCACCGGTCCGTCCCACCCGATGCGCTCGGTCACGCGGCCGAGCCCTTCCCGGAGGTCCGCGTCCAGGGGCTTGCCGCCCGGCTTCAGCTCCTCGCCCCGGTGCAGCAGGTTCTTCACACGGAAGTCCAGCGGGTCCATGCCGAGCCGGTCGGCGAGGATGTCCATCTGCGACTCGTTGGCCCACGCGGTCTGCGGGCCGCCGATGGAGCGGAACGAGGCTGCGGACACTGTGTTGGTGTAGACGCAGTGGGACTCCACCCGGATGTGAGGGATGCGGTACGGCCCCAGGATGCGCGTGAGCGTGCGGCTCGTCACCACCGGGCCCAGCTCGGCGAAGGCGCCGGTGTTGAGGAAGACTTCCGCCTGCTTCGCCACCAGCGTGCCGTCGCGCCTGGCGCCGGTGCGCACGCGGCACAGGGCCGAGTGGCGCCGCACGGTCATCATCGCCTCGGAGACGTTCTGGGCCACCCGCACCGGCCGCCCGCACTTCTGCGCCAGCGCCACCGTCAGCGGCTCGATCTTGGCGCCGGACTTGCTGCCGTAGGCGCCGCCCACGTAAGGGATGATCACCCGGACGGCGGACAGCGGCAGGTCGAAGATGTGGGCCAGCTCGAGCTGCACGCCGAAAGGGTGGGCACAGGAACTCCACACGGTGACGCCGTCCGCATCGACCTTGGCGATGGCCACGTGGGGCTCCATGGCGTAGTGGTAGACCATCGGGAAAGTGAAGGTGTCCTGGACGATGGTGTCAGCCTCGGCGAATCCGGCCGCCACGTCGCCCTTCTCCAGGCGGTCGCTGAAGCAGATGTTGCCGCGGGCCGACTCGTGGACCTGCGGCGCGCCGTCGGCTACGGCCTCCTCGATGCCGGTCACCGCCGGGAGGGGTTCGTACTCCACCGCCACTGCCCGCAACGCGTCCTCCGCCACGCCCTCGTCATCCGCCGCCACCGCGGCCACGGGGTGGCCGGCGAAGAGGGCACGGTCGAGCGCGACGATGGGATGGTCCTGGATCCGGCCGCTGAACCACGGGTTTCGGTGGCGGAAATCGTCGCGGGTGAGTACCGCGCGGACGCCGGGGACGCGTTCCGCGGCGTCGGTGTCGATGGAAAGGATGCGTGCGTGGGGGTGGGGGCTGCGCAGGATCTTGCCGCACAACATGCCCGGGACGGCGATGTCCGAGGCGTATTCGGCCTGCCCCGTGACCTTGGCCACGCCGTCCACGCGGGCGGCAGCGGTGCCGATGATGTTCATGGCCTTTGCCATCGGCCGGGCACGCTGAATTTGCGACGCGGGCGGGTTTGAAACCCGCCCCTACACCGACCACACGCCGACAGAAGCGGAGCGGCCGGTCGCGGAAAGTCCCGCGGTTGTTGGTGGCGGCTTTTGGGAGAGCCGCACTAGAACTCCATACAGTCTTCCGCGATGACCACCTCGCCGGCGTAACCCTTGCGCACCTCTTCGGCGAAGGGCTCGTAGTCCGTGGTGTCCACGCGGCGGGTGAGATGGGACAGCACCACCTTCTTGACGCCGGCCTGCGTGGCCAGGGCGGCGATGTTGTCCAGGCCCATGTGTCCCTGGGTGGCTTGGCGCATGATGCCTTCCTGCTCGGCCGTGCTCATGGCCTCCCAGCGGCCGTCCTTGATCATGGCGTTCTTGCGCTCGTCGCACGACGAGGTCTCGGTGATCAACACGTCCGCGTCCCTGGCCAGCGCGGTGACGGCGGCGCTGGCGCCGGTGTCGCCGGTGAACACGATGACCCGGTCGGGAGTCTCGAAGCGGTAGGAGTAGGACTTGTAGCGGCCTTCGGCGGCACCCCGGTGGAAGCTGAAGTGGGTGTTCTCCACCGACGTCACCCGGATGTTGTCGTCCTGGTAGACCTCGCCGATGCCCACGTCGTGGCCGAAGAACACCTTGTCGAGCGGGACGCTGCGGCCGCCGTCGGCGATGCGGATGTCGGCGCTGATGCTGCAATACCGCACCGTGGCATCCACCAGCTCCTGTGTCCGGGGCGGACCGTAGACGTTGATGGGCTCGGTGCGCTGGCCGTCCCACGCCAGCGCCATGAGGGTGGCCAAGCCCGCGGTGTGGTCGTCGTGATGGTGGGTGAGGAAGATGATCCCGACCTTGCGCACGTCCGCGCCCGCCCTGGCCATGCGCCGCGCCACGCCGTCGCCGGCGTCCACCACGTAGTAGGTGCCGTTGACGGTGAGCAGATGGGACGTCTGCGCCCGATGCGGGGTCAGCGAGGGGCCGCCCGACGTGCCCAAGGTGATGAGTGACGATGGCGTTCTCATGTGCTCCTCCGTTCAGGGGGTGGATTGCCGGTCCGGACGGCGCGCGGCAGACAGTCAACTGCCGGCGCCGGGCCGCTTCTCTCCAGCGATGAGACCATAGTGGAAGCCGCCGCTGATGTGAAGCGAGTCGCCGGCCTTCTCGTATCGAAAATACCTCTTTCCAAAGCGTTCCCGTAGATCCGCCGGCCGCCGTTCCAGCTCGTCCGCCACCTCGACCCAGTGGCGGCCCGTCGGGATGCCCTCGGTGCCGTCCTGGTCCACGGTGTACGTGTGGCAGTCCGCGCGCACGACCTCCAGGCCGGCCCCCGTCATCAACCTGCGGATCTCCTCGACCGTGAAGAACCGGAATCCAGCGCCGTGAGAACGCTGAAAGACCTCGTTGATGAGCCCGTCTACCTCGGCGTCCCGCGCGTCGTCCGCCGCCAGGATCACCGGATCGAGTATGAGCAGACGGCCGCCGGGCTTGAGCACGCGTCGCGTCTCCATCACCATGTCGCCGGCGCTGACGAAGTGATGGAGACTGAACGCCACCCACGCGCGATCGAAGGTGCCGGCCTGTAGCGGCAGGTGCTGCGCGTCGGCGGCTATCCGCTCGTAGCGGGGAATTGACTCCGCGTCCGGTTGCTGCGACACCCTGAGCATCGCCAAGGCCTCATCGATGCCGACGATGCTGCCGTCCGTCACGTGCCGCGAAACCGGGCGGGCGAACCGGCCGGTGCCGGTGGCCACGTCCAGAACCGTCTCGGCGCCGCGCAGCTCCATGGCCTCGATCAGCCGCTCGGCCAGCCGTTCGCGGATGTCCGACCTGGCCGCCCGCCTGTCGAACTCGGCGGCGTGCGCGTGGTCGTGGAATGGGGAGTCGTTGCTCATGACGTCTTGCTCCGTCCGCTAGTCATCGGGGCCCCGATGTCACGGTGCCTCGGTGCCTTCGTTGAGGACGGAAAGATATCGGTCATAGACGAACAGCCGGTCACGCTGTCTGCCGGTGATCTCCCGCGCGATTCCCTGGCTCACGAGCAACTCCATGGCCGACGCGACGGTGTGGAAGGTAAGCCCGGTATCGCGGCACGCACCGGGCAGCGACAAGATCGGCCGGGACTTGAGCGCATCGTGGACACGGAGCGCCGTCACCGCGCGCCGGCCTGCCGCTGTCTGCACCCGCTCCCGATCATCCTGGAACATCCGGGACAAGCGTTGAGCAGTGCCGACCGCACCGTCGGCCGTCAGTTTCACGCCTTCGAGGAAGAAGTCAAGCCAAGCTTCCCAGTCCCCGGTGCGCCGCACGCGGCTCAGCAGATCGTAGTAGGTGCTCCGGTGTTGCTTCAGGAAAAGACTGAGGTACAGGAGCGGCTCACGCAGCACGCCGGCTTGGCACAGCAGCAGGGTGATCAGCAACCGCCCCACGCGCCCATTGCCGTCCAGAAACGGGTGAATGGTCTGGAACTGCACGTGCGCAAGCGCGGCGCGCATCAGAACCGGCAACTGCTCGGAGTAAAGGAAACCTTCAAGCGCCGCCATGCAGCCGGGCACCGCCGTATGCGGCGGCGGCACGAAGACAGCGTTGCCCGGCCGCGAGCCGCCGATCCAGTTCTGAGAACGGCGAAACTCACCCGGCGTCTTAGAGAGGTTCCGTTCCCCCGACATCAGCACGGCGTGGATCTCACGGATGAGGCGATTCGACAGCGGAAACTGCTCTTCAAGACGGCGCAAACCATGGTGGAGCGCCGCCACGTAGTTCGAGACCTCGACCGCGTCGTCCACCGGCGCTCCGGGCGCTTCCTCCAACTCGAAGAGAAGAAGATCCGAGAACGAGGACTGCGTACCCTCGATCTGGGACGAGAGCACCGCTTCCTTGCGGACGTAGGCGTAGAGGAACAGCGCGTGGTCCGGGAGCAGCGTCGCAACGCCGTCGAGGCGGCCGAGAGCCAAGACGGCCGACTCCACAGCCTGTTGCAAGGCACCGTCCAGGACCAAGGCGGGTTTAGGCGGCAGGGGCGCCGGCACGAACGCGCGAACACGCTCCTCGCCGATGCGAGTCACCTGGTAACTGCCGCATTCTCCGCGCTGCATGGCCATGCTTCCCTATTGAACGGAATTGCAATAGCGCTACTCGCTATTGTAATTATAGGGATAAATTTACAATAGTTGGGCGCGTCTTGCAAGTTGGAGAACGCGGTCACCACCTACGGCAGCGGGCACTCCGGCGTCAGCCGCTTCAACTCGGGGATGACCTCCTCGCCGAAGCGCTGGATGGTCTCAAGCGTTATACTGGAGTCCATGCCGGGCCAGTCAACCGAGCCTCTTGCAAAACCCATCGGGTGAGGGGGATTTTGTAGACGTGGGGTCGTTC
>JAPPNF010000021.1 GCA_028818755.1 Deltaproteobacteria bacterium
CGGGCACCACGCGAGGAAGAGCAACGCAGCCGACGGCAAAAAAGACCAGCAGATTAGTAAAGAATTACGTGGGACAGGACACTAGGCACCGGTCCGGTGCGTTCGGCGGCATTGCCGCGTGGAGACCAATGAGCGCCGCGCAGAGGGTACTCAGGGACATCTTCGGGTTCGAGGCGTTCCGCCCCGGGCAGCAGCCCGCCATCGAGGCGCTGCTCGCCGGACGTCACGTGCTCACCGTGATGCCCACGGGCTCGGGCAAGTCGCTGTGTTTCCAGGTCCCGGCGCTGGCGCTGGGCGGCCTCACCGTCGTGGTGTCGCCGCTGGTGGCGCTGATGCAGGACCAGGTGGCCGCCCTGCGCCTCGCCGGGGTGGCGGCGGACACCATCAACTCGGCCAACGAGCGCGCCCGGAACGTCGCCGCCTGGCGCCGGGCCACGGCCGGTGAGACGCGCCTCCTCTACATGGCCCCCGAGCGGCTGATGACCGAGCGCATGCTGGAGGCCCTGGGCCGGCTTCCCGTCAGCCTGTTTGCCATCGACGAGGCTCACTGCATCTCGCAGTGGGGCCCTTCCTTCCGTCCCGAATACGAGGATCTGTGCCGTCTGCGCCATCTGTTTCCGGGCGTCCCCATCGCGGCGCTCACCGCCACCGCCGACGCCATCACCCGCGAGGACATCGCCCAGCGCCTGTTCGGCGGCGAGGTGGAGTCCTTCGTCCTGGGCTTCGACCGCCCCAATATCCGGCTCGCGGTGGAGATGAAGCGCGACTGGAAGCGCCAGTGCCGGAGCTTCGTCGCCCGTCACGCGGGCGAGAGCGGCATCGTCTACTGCCTGTCGCGGCGAAAGACGGAGGAAACCGCGGCGCTGCTCGAAGCGGACGGCGTCCGGGCGCTTCCCTACCACGCGGGCATGGAGAAGGAGGACCGGGAAACCCATCAGAACGTTTTCATGACCGATCCTGGAGTGGTCATCGCCGCCACCATCGCGTTCGGCATGGGCATCGACAAGGCGGACGTGCGTTACGTCCTGCACACCGACCTGCCCGGCAGCATCGAGGCCTACTACCAGGAGATCGGCCGCGCCGGCCGCGACGGCGAGCCCGCGGAAGCCCACATGCTCTACGGTCTCGCGGACATCCGCATGCGGCGGCAGTTCATCGAGGAGGAGGACGCGGGAGACGAGCGCAGGCGGCGGGAGCACAAGCGTCTCGACGCGCTGCTGGGTTACTGCGAGGCGCCGGCCTGCCGGAGGGTGACGCTGCTGGAGTATTTCGGCGAGCGGATCGAGCCGTGCGGCAACTGTGACGTCTGTCTCGACCCGGCGGAGCGGGTGGACGGCACCGAGGACGCCCGCAAGGTCCTTTCCGCGGTGTACCGCACCGGTGAACGGTTCGGCGCCGCCCATGTCATCGACGTCTTGCGCGGAACCGCGACGGAAAAGATCGAACGCGCCGGCCACCAACTGCTGCGCACCTTCGGGGTGGGCGCCGACGTCGGCAAGAACGAGTGGCGTTCCCTCATCCGCCAGATGGTCGCCACCGGTTTGCTGCGGCTCGACATCGGAGGCTACGGCGGGATCTCCATCACCGGCAAGGGGCGCGAGCTGCTGCAGAGCGAGAGTGTCTTCCTGTACCGCCGGGACTCGGCGCCCGCCCGGGCGCCCGGGGCCGCGCGGGAAGCGAAGGGGCGGCGCCGGAAGGACCCCGAGGGCGGCCCGCTCACCGGCTCCGAGGCGGCCCTGCTGGAAGCGCTCAAGGCGTTGCGGCTTCGGCTGGCCAGAGAGCGCGACGTCCCCGCCTATATCGTGTTCTCCGATCGGACCCTCATCGACATGGCGCGCCGCAAGCCCCGGACCGAGGAGGAATTCGCCGAGGTGAACGGGGTGGGAGCCGCGAAGCTCGCGGCCTTCGCGGCGCCTTTTCTGGCCGCCATAGAAGGCGTGCTGGCCGATGACGGCTGACGGCGCTGACTTCTCTTCCCTCAGCGGCTGCGCGTGAGCTTGGGATCGAAGATGTCGCGCAGGCCGTCCCCCAGGAGATTGATCCCGAGGACGGTGATGAAGATGGCGATGCCGGGGAAGATGGTGAGCCACGGCGCGCGGTACATGTAGCTGCGGCCTTCGCTCAGCATGGAGCCCCAGGTGGGGATGCTGGGCGGGACGCCGAGTCCCAGGAAGCTCAGGCTCGCCTCGGTGATGATCACCACCGCCATGGCGAAGGTGGCGATGACCATGACGCTGGGCAGCGTGTTGGGAATCACGTGGCGCAGGATGATGTAGCGGTTGCTGGCGCCGAGCGCTCGGGCCGCCTGCACGAACTCCCGTTCCTTGAGCGACAGCACCTCGCCGCGCACCACCCGGCAGTACTGCACCCACCGGCTCAGCACCAGCGCGATGATGAGGTTTACGAGACCCTGTCCCAGGAACGCCATGATGGCGATGGCCAGCAGCAGGAAGGGGAAGGCCAGGAATATCTCCGTGGTCTTGTTGATGGTCTCGTCGATGAGCTCGCCGAAGTATCCCGCCACTGCGCCGAGAAAGCATCCCAGTATTCCCGCCAGAAATACGGTGGCGGCGCCCACCATCAGCGAGATGCGCGAGCCGTAGATGACCCGGCTCATGAGGTCACGTCCCAGGTTGTCCGTGCCCATGATGTGAGGGTTCGTGGTCAAGTCCAGGGAAGGCGGACGCAGCCTTTGCTCCAGCGCCTGCTCCTGCGGGTCGTAGGGCGCCAGCCAGGGGGCCCCGAGCCCGCAGATGCACAGCAGCGCCACGATGATGCCGCCGCTGAAGACCTTCGCGTAACGCCGCCAGCCGATCACAGCCGTATCCTCGGGTCGACCCAGGTGTACAGCAGGTCCACCATCAGGTTGACGAAGAAATAGACCAGCGCGAAGAAGAAGATGACGCCCTGGGCCAGCTTGTAGTCACGGGTGGTGATGGACTGGATGAGCAGGCTGCCGATGCCGGGCCAAGAGAACACCGTCTCGGTAATGACCGAGCCGCTCAGCAGCGCGCCGAGTTGCAGGCCCAGGATCGTGATGATGGTGATGAGGGCGTTACGGAGCGTGTGCTTCCAGATGACCGTTCTTTCGCTCAGCCCCTTGGCCCGGGCGGTGGTGATGTAGTCCTGCCGGATGACCTCCAGCACGCTGGAGCGCGAGATCCGCGTGATGATGGCGGCGAAGCTCGTTCCCAGGGTGATGGCGGGCAGCAGGATGTGCTTGACCGCGTCCCAGAACGCCGCAAGGTCGCCGGCGATCAGCGCGTCTACCAGCACGAGGTTGGTCACCGGGACGACGTTCACCCCGTAGGTCAGGCGCCCGGCCACCGGCAGCCAGTTCAACTGGCCCCCCAGGAAAAAGATCAGCATGATGCCGAGCCAGAAGTTGGGCACGGAGATGCCCACCAGCGCCACGGTCATGCCCGAGTGGTCCCACAGGGAATTGTGCTTGATGGCGGAGTAGACGCCGATGGGGAGCGCGATGAGGATGGCCACCAGCATGCTCGCCAGCGCCAGCTCCACGGTGGCCGGCAGCCGCTCCGCCACGAGCTGGGTCACCGGCTCTCCGTAGCGCATGGACTCGCCGAAGTTCCCCTGGACGGCCTGCGAGATGAACTGCCAGTACTGGACGATGATGGGCTGGTCGAGCCCCCACTCGCGGGTGACCTCCTCGATCTCGTGGGGCTCCGCGTCTTCCCCGAGCAGCAGCGTCACCGGGTCCCCCGGCGCGAGCTGCATCAGGAAGAAGACCAGAAAGGACATCCCGATCAGGACGGGGATGGCCCCGATAAGCCTGCGTCGAATCATTCGAAGTTACAGTCCCATCTGCGCCAGAGAGCGGTCAAGCCGGTCCAGCGCCTCGTCCACGTGCTCTTTCGTGACATTCAGGGCGGGAGTGATGCGGATCACGTTGCCCATGAGGCCGCCCTTGCCGATCAGCAGCCCGTTTTGTTTCGTCAACTCAAATAGCCTCGCCACCGCCTCTGGGCTCGGGGTCTTGTCCGGCCCCACCATTTCGATGCCCTGCATGAGACCCATGCCGCGGATGTCGCCCATAAGGGGATACTTCTCCCCGAGGGCTTCGAGGCCGTCCCGGAGTTGCCGGCCCCGTTCGGCCGCGTTGGCGACAAGGCCTTCGTTCTCGATGACTTCGATGGTGGCCAGCGCCGCGGCGCAGGTCACCGGGTTGCCCCCGAAAGTGGAAAGGGAAAGTCCCTTGACGCTGTCGGCGACCTCCGGCCGGGTGATGGTGCCACCGACCGGAACTCCGTTGGCCATGCCTTTGGCGAAGGTCATGATATCCGGCTCCACGTCCCACTGCTCGATGCCGAACATCTTGCCGCCGGTCCGGCCCCATCCGGTCTGCACCTCGTCGCAGATGAACAGGCCGCCGTACTTGTGCACGATGGCGGCCACCTCCTTGAAGTATTCCTTGGGCGGGGTGATGAATCCACCGACTCCCTGGATCGGCTCTGCGATGAACGCGGCCAGCTTGCCGGAGGTGGCGGTCTGGATGGCGCCTTCGAGGTCTTTGGCGCACTTGAGGTCGCAACTCGGATAGGTGAGGCCGAAGGGGCAGCGGTAGCAGTAGGCGTTGGGAATGTGGTGGACATTGGGGCTCGAAGTGGGAGTCAGCCGCCACGCATAGTTCCCCGTCAGACTCATGGCCAGCTGAGTACGGCCGCTGTAGCTGTGGCGCAGGGCGACGATGTCCTGGGCGCGGGTGTAGAGCTGCGCCACCAGCACCGCCGTCTCGTTGGCTTCCGTGCCGCTGTTGGTGAAGAAGGACTGTTTGAGCGCCCCGGGCGTGATGGCCGCGAGCTTCTCCGCCAGACGGACGTGCGGTTCGGTGGGGTAGAGCGCGGAGGTGTGCTGGACCTTGCGGACCTGTTCCTCGATGGCCGCGACGACCTTGTCGTTGCAGTGGCCGACGCTGATGGTGACGATGCCGCCGAAGAAGTCCAGGTACTCCCGTCCGTCCACGTCGTAGACCAGGGAGTCCTTGGCCCGGTCCACCACCAGCGGCTCCTCGTAGTAGTTGGCCACGCAGGAGAACAGGTACTCCCTGTGCTTGGCCAGGATCTCCTGCTGCTTGCCGTTTTCCGTTCGACTCATGAGGAACGCCAACCCAGTGTCCTATCCCACGTCATTCTTTACCAATCTGCTGGTCTTTCTTGTCGTCGGCTGCGTTGCTCTTCCTCGCGTGGTGCCCGCCCTGGGGCGACCTACGGTCGCCCCCACTCGTCATCGCGCCTTGCCGACAACAAGAAATCCTGCGCAGCTTGGCAAAGAACTACGTGGGACAGGACACTAGCACAAAGCCTTTGAGACGGTCAAAGTTGGCGGCTGTACGGGCAAGGGACACTAGCGGGCCTCGCTGTAGAGCCGCTTCAAGGTCGCCGGTTGAACTCCGGCAAGGTAGAGGAGCTTCAACGCCCACATGAGCAGGATGGTCCGCACCGGGCCGTGCTGTTCCCACCGCCGGGCCGAGCTCACTACCCGCGACCGCAGACAGGCGATACGGCCTTGCCGCTTGAGGGCGCGGCAGAACGCCACGTCTTCCATGATCGGAATTTCGGGAAAGCCGCGCAGCCGTTCGAACACGGCCCGCCGGACGAAGATGGCCTGGTCTCCCGTGGCCACCCGGGTGAGGCGCGAGCGCAGGCTGATCATGCGGCCGACCACCCGGAGCAGCGGGCGCGTGCTGTCCAGCCGGATGTCGAAACGGCCGCCCACGCAGTCCGGGTCGGTCATGCAGCCTTCGAGGTCGAGCCTCGCGGTGGCGGGCAGCGTGGTGTCGGCGTGAAGGAAAAGGAGCAGCTCGCCGGTGGCGTGCCGCGCGCCCTCGTTCATTTGCGCGGCGCGCCCCCGGGAGGACGTCGCCAGCCGGCCCGGGCCGGCGCGCACGATCTCCGCCGTGCGGTCCGTGCTGCCGCCGTCCACGACGATGATCTCATGGGGTTCAATGCTGCTCAGATCCTCTACGGCGCCGCCGATGGCGCGCTCCTCGTCGAGGACGGGGATGATGATGGAAAGCCGCATGGACGGGGCGTCCGACGGCCGGGCTGTCCGCGTGTCAGACCAGGGCGCCGCCGCAACTGCTGCCGGTTCCTGCGGTGCAGGCGTAGCAATGGTTGCCGGTGAGGATGGCCTGGTCCTCGAAGTCCGCCGCCGAGAAGTCCCGGATGTGGGGCGTCTTTCCGTTGGTCCGGCCCAGCGGCATGTCGAGCATCTGGTTGAAGTCGCAGTCGTACACCGACCCGTCCCAGCCCACGCTCAGGAGGTCGCGGCACATGACCTTCTCCACCGTGTCGCCGTTGAAGTTGTCTTCCAGGAGCTGGAGGTAGTCGTCGTACTGCCCCCGCTGCTTGAGGAACTTCTTGAAGCGCGTGATGGGCATGTTGGTCAGGCAGTAGAGGTGGTTGAAGACGATGCCGAAGTCGTCGCCGAGCATTCGCCGGTAGTCGCCCTCGAGCTCCTCCTGCGGCGGCGGCAGGTAGTTGCCCATGGGGTTGTAGACGAGGTTGAGCTCCAGGCCCGAATCGGGCTGGCCGTAGCCCAGGCGGTTGAGCTCCTGAAGCCCCCGTACACTCAGCTCGAAGGTGCCATTGCCGCGCTGGCTGTCGACGTTTTCCTTGGTGTAACAGGGAAGCGAGCAGACCACCTCGACCCGGTGGCGCTTGAAGAACTCGGGCAGGTATTCCTTGCCCTCCTCGTAGAAGACCGTGAGGTTGCAGCGGTCCATTACGTGACGTCCCAGCTCCCTGCAGGACTCCACCAGGTAGTCGAAGTGGGGGTTCAGCTCCGGCGCGCCGCCGGTGATGTCCACGGTGGGGATGTCCGAGTTTTCGAGAAAGCGCAGCACGTCGTCCACGGTCCCACGCTCCATCATCTCCTTCCGGCCGGGCCCGGCCTCCACGTGACAGTGGAAGCACGATTGGTTGCAGTACTTCCCCATGTTGACCTGGAGCACTTGCAGCTTCTGCTTCCGCAGGGAGCGGCCGCTGGCCCTGACCTTGTCATCGAAATATTGCGTGGCAGCCTCCCGGGCACCGGAATTGGCCCGCGTACCATAGGGCCTCGCGCAGTGTTGCAATTGGGTCTGTCTTGGTCAAGACTTGCAGCGATTTTTCTTGGGCTCGACGTGGGCCGCCGAGAGGCGAGCCGACCGCCTTCCGAGGTTTTGGAATCGCTTGTAACAGCCGGATGAAGGAGGCAGCGTGGATCCTCTGTCGAAAGAAATTCTGACGTTCTGGTTCGGCACCCTGGACCTGAGCGTCGAGATGGAAAAGCGCCAGGTATGGTTTCGGTCAACGCCGGAGTTCGATCGTTACCTCGTCGATCACTACACCGGGGTCCACGAGAGGGCGGCCGCCGGGGAGCTCGACCATTTCAAACAGACGCCCGAAGATTGCCTGACGCTGATCATGGCCCTGGACCAGTTCCCGCGGAACATCTACCGCGGCACGCCCCGCGCCTTCGCCACCGACCCCAAGGCCCGTGAAGTCGCCGCCTACGCCCTCGATGCCGGCTACGACCGGGGCTTTGCGCGCTGGCCGAGGACCTTCATCTACCTGCCATTCGAGCACAGCGAGCGGCTGGCGGACCAGGAACGGGCGCTGGTCCTCTACCGCGGCCTCGACAACGAGGATTCCATGCGTGCCGCCGTCGGGCATCACGCCGCCATCAAGCGCTTCGGCCGTTTCCCGCATCGCAACGCCGTCCTCGGACGCCCCAACACCCCGGAAGAGGAAGAGTACCTCAAGGACCCGCCCCTGTGGGGCAAGACCGCGGCGGAAGCGGCGGAGTTGGAGGCGCGGAAGGCGGCCGCCAAGGCGGACGGGTAGAAGAGCTCCGCGGAGTCGCTGGCGTTGTCGTCGATGAGTTTCGAGATTCCGGTTACACGCGTTCCGCAGCCTAAGCCCAAGCCACGGGACGATCAGCTCGGCTTCGGCCAGGTGTTCACCGACCACATGTTCCTCATGGACGCGGCAGGGGAGACGGGGTGGTCCGACCCGCGCATCGTACCCTACGGCCCGCTGGAGCTGGAGCCCGCCACGGTGGTGCTGCACTACGCGCAGAGCATTTTCGAGGGACTCAAGGCGTACCGCGGGGAGGATGATGTCGTCCGGCTGTTCCGCCCCGACCGGAACATCGCCCGTTTCAACCGCTCGGCGGCGCGGCTGTGCGTGCCTGTCATCGATCCGGAGCTGTTTCTGGCGGCCCTGAAACAACTCGTGGCGGTGGACCGGGAATGGGTGCCCCGGGCGCCAGGGACCTCGCTGTATGTCCGGCCGGTGGCCTTCGCCAGCGACCCCGACCTGCACGTCCGGCCCTCCCGCACCTACCGGTTCTTCATTATTCTCTCGCCGGTAGCCGCCTACTACGCCGAAGGGTTCAACCCGCTGAGGATCCGCGTGGAGGACGGATACGCGCGCTCTATCAGGGGCGGGACCGGCGCGGCCAAGACCGCCGGGAACTATGCCGGCAGCCTGCTGGCCGGCGAGGAAGCCCAGCGAGACGGATTCGCCCAGGTGCTGTGGCTGGACGGCATTCACCAGGAGTACATCGAGGAAGTGGGCTCGATGAACATCGCGTTCGTGATCGGGGACGAGCTCGTCACACCGCCGCTCACCGGCACGCTGCTCGAGGGCGTGACACGCGAGTCCGTGCTTCAGCTTGCGAGGGACTACGGCATGAGCGTGGCCGAGCGGCCGGTGACCATCGCCGAGCTGCTCGCCGCCGCGCGCAGCGGCACCTTGCGGGAAGCCTTCGGCACGGGCACCGCCGCGGTCATCTCGCCGGTGGGCGAGCTCGCCTACAAGGGCGAGCGGTTTCGCGTTCGGGACGGTGAGGTGGGTCCGCTGTCGCGGCGCCTGTTCGACGACCTGTCGGACATCCAGCGCGGCCGCCGGCCGGACCGGCATGGCTGGATGGTGCCGGTGGAGGATTGACGGCCCCAGTGCCGATCTGAACACGCGTCCCCCGGGATGCCGTGGAGACTTGGGAGGAACTCATGAACTACGGTTGGATGGAGAGTCCGGTGGGTGAGTTGCTGATCGTTGCCGACGAGGCGGCGGTCAGGATGATCGGCTTCCGGGAGGGACAGCATCCCGGCAGGGTCCGGGAGGGCTGGCGGGAGGGCGGTTCGCTCGTGGCGGAGGCCGGGCGGCAACTCGACGAATACTTCGAGGGGCGCCGCCGGCGATTCGATCTGCCGCTGGCTCCGTCAGGCACCCCGTTCCAGTTGCGCGCGTGGAAGGCGCTTCAGGACATTCCCTACGGCGCCACCCGCTCCTATGGCGAGCAGGCCCGGGCCATGGGACAGCCCAAGGCGGTGCGGGCGGTAGGAGCCGCCAACGGACGCAACCCCATCGCCATCGTCGTCCCCTGCCATCGTGTCATCGGCGGCGACGGCAGGCTGACGGGCTACGGTGGAGGGCTGGACGTCAAGCAGTACCTGCTCGAACTGGAGCGGCCCCAAGGGACCTGATCGGCTGAGGGATGGACGCCCTCCGGCGCACCCCGTGAACGGAGAAAACGGAGCGGAACCATGAGACTGGAGAATCGCGTTGCCCTGGTGACGGGCGCGGCCACGGGCCTGGGGCGGGTCTACGCGGTAAGGCTGGCCGCGGAAGGAGCTCACGTCTGCGCCGCGGACATGAACTTCGCCGGCGTCCAAGGCACCGCCCGGCTGGTGGCGGCGGAAGGCGGCAAGGCCCTGGCGGTGGAGATGGACGTCACCGACGAGCAGCAGACGTTGGACGGGGCGAAGAAGGCGTTCGACCACTTCGGCAGCATCGACATCCTGGTGAACAATGCCGGCATCGTGCGCAACACGCCGCGGGTCCCCATCGAGGAAACCGACGTGGCGGATTGGCACCGGATCATCGCGGCCAACCTCACCGGGACGTTCCTGGCGACCCGCGCGGTGGTACCCTACATGAAGCGATCGAGCAAGGGGAAGATCGTCAACATCAGCTCCAGCGTGGCGCTCCACGGCCGCACGCTGAGCCATCAATACGCGGCGTCGAAGATGGGGGTCATCGGCCTGACCCGGGCGCTGGCCGCGGACTTGGGCCCTTTCAACATCAACGTGAACGCCATCGCGCCGGGAGGCGTGGACACCTCGCAGGTGCGGGAAGCGCCGGAGACGCCGTCCGAGCACATGCTGCGACAACGCTGCATCGAGCGCCACCTCCTGCCCGGCGACCTCGACGGCGTCGTCGCCTTCCTGGCTTCCGACGACAGCGACATGATCAGCGGGCAACTGATCAACGTCGACGGCGGGCGGGTGTTCATCGCCTGACCGCGCTGGAACCGGCAATCCGTGCGTGAGGCCCACTGGTTCCAGGAGCGCCCGTCCGTTGGTCGAATCGTAGTGTAGGGGCGACCGGCCGGTCGCCCCTACAGGAATCTGCCGCAGCGTAGGTCCCCGGCTACCCCGGGTAGGTGGCCTTCGCCTGTCGGCCGTGGCCCTTCTTTCCCACCACCTTGCCGTCGCGGTACACCGTGGTCCCGCGCACGAACGTGCGCACGGGCCAGCCCTTCAGCGTGCGGCCGGAGTAGGGGCTCCAGCCGATGAGGCTCAGCACATCCTCGTCGCGGATCTCTTTCTCGGCGTTCAGGTCCACGAGCACCAGGTCGGCGTCGTAGCCCACCTCGATGCGGCCCTTGTTGTGGACGCCGAAGATCTGCGCGGGCCTGGTGGAGGTGGCCTCCACCACCCGTTCCTGGGAGATCTTGCCCTTGGACGCGGCATCGAACAGGAGGCTCATGTAGTACTGCGCGGACGGCGTCCCGGTGTGGGCCTTCCAGCCGTCCTCCCAGCCGATCTCCTTTTCCGCGCGCGTGTGCGGCGCGTGGTCGGTGGCGACGATGTCGATGGTGCCGTCGCACAGGCCGCCCCACAGGGCCGGGGCGTTCTCCTCCGGCACCCAGTAGGAGAGGGCGTAGGAGCCCAGGCGCTCGATCTCGCTCCAGTCCGATCCCAGGAAGATCCCCCAGGGGTTGACCTCGGCGGTTACCTTCTGGCCGGCGTCCTTGGCCCGCCGGATCATGTCCACGGTGCCCGCGGTCTGGACGTGCAGCAGGTGCAGGTGCACGCCGGTGGCCGCCTGCAGGCGGATGAGGAACTGGATGGCGGTCTCCCAGATGACCCCGTCATGGGCGGCATAGGCCTTGGCGTAGGCCAGGCAGTCGCGCTCGCCCCGGTCCCAGTACTTTTTCTCGATGTAGTCCATGAGAGGCTGGTCGTGGGGATGGAACATGATCGGCACGTTGGCCGCGGCGCACGTCTCCATGATCTCCATGATCTTGCCGTGGTCGTGGACCCCGATGCCCGGCATGTGCGGGTAGTCCCGTCCCGTGTCCACCACCATGAATACCTTGAATGCGCCGATGCCCATCTTGGCCAGCTTGGGGATCTCTTCCGGGATGACGCCGGCCGGGTTTACGTTGAAGTCGATGATCGACTCGCGCTCGTAGACCGAGAACAACTGTTCGAGGCGCGGCACCGTGTTGGGCGGCGGCGTCACGTTGGGCATGGCCACCGACGTGGTGACGCCGCCGGCGGCGCACTGCATGGTGGCGGTGTGGATGTTCTCCTTGTAGTCGTAGCCGCCGGGCTCGCCGCCCTCGCGGTGGTGCGAATGCATGTCCACCGCGCCGGGGATCAGCGCCAGCCCGGAGGCGTCCACCACCTCGCCCGCCTCGGGCTCGGCCCCGGGCTGGTAGATTCCGGCGATGAGGCCGTCCTGAACGCCTACCGAGGCGTTGTAGCGGCCCTTGGCATGGATAATTTCGGCATTGGAAATCAGCACGTCGAGCATGGAAGTTCTCCTTGGTTGCTGTCGGCGTCCTTCGACGTCGCTTCGCTTGCGCTCCGCTAAGCCTGTCCTGAGCTTGTCGAAGGGCTCAGGACCGAACGGCGCCGTTGAAGGTACTTTACTGTCTCAGCAACCGCGACAGCGTCGCGTAGTCGCGCGAGACCGGAAAAGCCGGGTACCGCTTGACGATGGCCTCCGGCGGGTTGAACAGCACGCCGCGGTCGGCGGTGCGCAGCATGCTCAGGTCGTTGTAGGAGTCCCCCGCCGCCACCACGCGAAAGCCGATCTGCTTGAACGCCCTCACGGCTTTGCGCTTGCCGTCCTTCTGGCGGAGGATGTAGTTCGCGATGTACCCCGACCGGCTCACCGTGAGCCAGTTGCACAAGAGCGTCGGGTTCCCCAGCTTCCGGATCAGCGGCATGGCGAACTCGTAGTAGGTGTCCGACAGCAGCACCACCTGGAAGTCCTGGTAGAGGTCGTCGAGAAAGTCCCTGGCCCCGGGCAGCGGCTCCATCCCGCCGATGACGCCCTGGATGTCGGCCAGCCGAATCCGGTTCTTCCGGAGGATCTTCAGCCGGTACCGCATGAGCTGGTCGTAGTCGGAGATGTCCCTGGTGGTGAGCCGGAGGTCGTCGTTGTGGAAGTGCTCGGCGACGGCGATCCAGATTTCCGGCAGGAGGACTCCCTCCAGGTCTAGGCAGCAGATTCGCATGGGTTCGATACGTCCGGGTTCGGTGTGGGCGCTGGCCAAGGGGTTTCTAGCATACGGAGAAACGTGAGCAAACCGGCCGTCCTTGACAGCTTCGCGAACCCCATGTCAATGAGAACACTCACCGATCAAACATCGAACAGGAGGAACGCGATGAGCATCAATATCGGTACGGTGGATATCCCGGCCGAGGACGGCAAGTCCATGGGCCTTTTCGTGGCCGCGCCCGACGGCGACGGCAAGAAGCCGGCGCTGCTGGTGATCATGGAGATCTTCGGCGTAAACGCCCACATGAAGGACGTCACCGAACGGTTCGCCAACGAGGGCTATGTGGCCATTTCCCCGGATCTCTACTACCGGCTGGACGAGCGGGTCATCCCCAACACCGATCGCGACGGCGCCTTCGCCGCCCGCGGCACGCTATACGACACCAAGGTCATCGAGGACCTGAACCGCGCCATCGCCTACGCCAAGGGGCGAGACGACGTGGACCCGGACCGGGTGGGGATCATCGGCTACTGCTTCGGCGGTCGGGTGTCGTGGATGGCCGCGTGCAACTGCCCGGGCCTGGCGGCCAGCAGCCTGTACTACGGCGGCCAGATCGCCGGCGGCCAGCGCGGCGAGAAGAGCCCGGTGGAGCCCGTGACCCAGGGAAACAACATCAACATCCCGATGCAGTGCGTATGGGGCGGTCAGGACCAGGGCATCCCGCAGGAAGCCCTCGACACCATCGAGGCGACGCTCAAGGCGAACAACGTGGACTATGAGTGGCACCTCTACGAGGACGCCGGCCACGCGTTCTTCTGCGACGACCGGCCGAGCTACCACGAGGCCTCGGCCAAGGACATCTGGCCCAAGACCCTGGCATTCCTGGGCAGGCACCTGAAAGGGTAGGGCGACACCGTTTCAAGGAGGACAAGTCCAATGGCGACGAAAGAATACAAGACCGTGCTGGTGGAGAAAGAGGACGGCATCACCTGGGCCATCCTCAACCGTCCGGAGAAGCGGAACGCAATGAACCCGCAGCTCCACTTCGACATGTACGACGTGGTCACGGAAGCCGAGGGGGACCCGGAGACCCAGGTGCTGGTCATCACCGGCGCCGGCAACAGTTGGTGCGCCGGCATGGACCTCAAGGAGTTCTTCCGCGAGGGCGACAAGAACCCCGAGTTTCAACGGCAGGTGGCCTGGGCCAGCCAGGAGTGGCGCTGGCGCAAGCTCTTCACCTTTCCCAAGCCCACCATCGCCATGGTCAACGGCTTCTGCTTCGGTGGCGCTTTCAGCCCCATGATCGCCTGTGACTTCGCCATCGCGTCGGAGGACGCGCTCTTCGGCCTGTCCGAGGTCAACTGGGGCATCCTGCCCGGCGGTCTCGTGAGCCGCGTGGTCACCGACGTGCTGAGCCTGCGCGACGGGCTGTACCATGCCATGACCGGCGACCCGTTCGACGGCAGGAAGGCGGCGGAGATGAGGCTGGTCAACTACGCGGTGCCGGCGGACCAGCTCCGGGACGAGACCGTGAAGCTGGCCAGGAAGCTCATGGAGAAGAACCCCTGGGCGCTGCGGGCCACCAAGCAGGCCTACAAGCTGGTGCGCGGCATGGACTACTCCCAGGCCGAGGACTACCTGGCCGCCAAGGGCGCCCAGATCAAGATGCAGGACCGGGAGAGCGGCTACGACGAGGGCATCAAGCAGTTCATCGACGACAAGACCTACAAGCCGGGTCTCGGACCCATGGCTCGCATTAACAAGGATTCGTAGGAGTCCATCCGAGCAGGTGAATGGCAGGGGCGGCCGGCGCTCGCCCTGGCGGGATCCGGCGGACTCATGCCTTGACTCCGTCAGCGCGACTGCATAGAGTTGGCGGAAATTTCAATCACCTGAACGTTTCAAGGAGGTATACGTTTAATGGCAACCAAGGAATATCAGACGGTCCTGGTGGAGAAGGAGGACGGTATCACCTGGGTGATCCTCAACCGTCCGGAAAAGCGGAACGCCATGAGCCCCCAGCTCCACTTCGACATGTACGACGCGGTGACGGACTGCGAGGGAGACCCGGAAACCCAGGTCATGATCATTACCGGCGCCGGCAATAGCTGGTGCGCCGGACAGGATCTCAAGGAATATTTCCGCGAGGGCGACAAGAACCCGCAGCTTCGGCGGCAGGCGAGCTGGTGCAGCCAGGAGTGGCGCTGGCGCAAGCTCTTCACCTTTCCCAAGCCCACCATCGCCATGGTCAACGGCTTCTGCTTCGGCGGCGCCTTCACGCCGCTGGTGGCCTGTGACTTCGCCATCGCGTCCGATGACGCGCTCTTCGGCCTCTCCGAGGTCAACTGGGGCATCCTGCCCGGCGGTCTCGTGAGCCGGGTGGTCACGGACATGATGACGCTCCGCGACGGCCTCTACCACGCCATGACCGGCGACCCGTTCGACGGCAAGAGGGCGGCGGAGATGAGGCTGGTGAACTATTCGGTGCCGGCGGACCAGCTCCGGGACGAGACCGTGAAGCTGGCGAAGAAGCTCATGGAGAAGAACCCCTGGGCGCTGCGGGCCACCAAGCAGGCCTACAAGCTGGTGCGCGGCATGGACTACTCGCAGGCCGAGGACTACCTGGCCGCCAAGGGCGCCTGGATCAAGCAGGCGGACGGTGAGAGCGGTTACGACGAAGGGATCAAGCAGTTCATCGACGACAAGACCTACAAGCCGGGTCTGGGTCCCATGGCCCGGGTCAACAAGGCTTCCTAGGTCGAGACGAATACCGACGAGTGTCACGTGGCGGAGCGCCGGTCCGTATGATCCCGGCCCGGGCGCCCCAAACGCCGGACGACGGCAATCACTGACCCAAGGAGGACAAGCGATGAAGTCCACACTACAGAAAGCCGTGTTTTTGGTTTGTGCCGTGCTCGTGTTCGGGCTCTTGCTCGGGGCGCAGGCGTCCGCGGCGGACAAGCCGTTCTACCAAGGCAAGACGCTGAAGCTCATCGTCGACTACTCGGCGGGAGGACCCACGGACATCGAGTGCCGGATCTATGCCCGTCATCTGAAGAAGCACCTCCCGGGCAACCCCACCATCGTGATCCAGAACCGCGCGGGCGGCGGCGGCAACCTGGCCATGAACTGGATCTACGAGCGCGCGCGGCGCAACGGCACCATCATGGGTTGCCAGACCGCCAGCGGCCGCTACACGGAATGGTTCGTGGGCGACCCCAAGAAGGCGGGCCTCCGGGCCAACATGGAAGAGATCATTCCGGTCATGTTCACGCCCGTGTACAGCGTCGGAGTGGCGAGGACGGACCTCGACCCGCCCCTCAAGAAGCCGACTGACCTCAAGAACGTCAAGAGCTTCAACGTGGGCGGATTCCGCGCCGACAGCGCCAAGGACCTCAAGTTCCGCACCTTGTTCGAGCTGGCGGGCGTGAAGTTCAAGTACGTCACCGGATACCAGGGGTCGGCGGATCTTCTGTCGGCGTTCCTCCGGGGCGAGCTCGACTACATCGACGGGAGCACGCCGTTCTACATTCCCCGGGTGAAGCCCATCGCGGTGGACAAGGGGACGGCCATTCCCCTCTGGCACGGCGGTGACAAGCAGATTCCCGCCATCGCGCCGGGCGTGCCCGCTGCCGAGTTCGTAAAGCAGCTTTCGGGCAAGGAACCTTCCGGGCCGCTGTGGCAGCTCTTCCAGGTCCACTCCAGCTACCGCCAGATTCTCGCTCCGCCGGGGGTGCCCCAGGCCGCCGTGGACGCGATTCGCGCGGCGTTCACTTCCATGAACAAGGACCCCGAATTTCGGGCCGAGTACAAGAAGGGCGTCGGCGTCGAGCCGGATATGGTGACCACGGCCAAGGGCATCGAGAAGGCCATGACGCCGTGGAAGACGGCGGGCGAGGAACTGAAGAAGTTCCGCGCCAATTACATCGAAGAAGGGCGCAAGCTCGCGGCCAAGAAATAGGCCATCAACGGTGTCCCGTTGCCGGCCGCAAGCATCGAGGGCCGGCAACGGGAACTCCACAAGTGCTAGTGTCCTGTCCAGGGGTCTGACCCCTCCCCGACAATGCTAGAAGCAGCCCAACTGGGACTTCAGGGTATCCTCGCGTGGCCGGCTTTCGGCTATCTGCTGCTGGGTATCAGTCTGGGTGTTTTCTTCGGCATGGTCCCCGGCCTCTCCGGACTCTCCGGGATGGCCATCCTGCTGCCTTTCACGTTCGACCTCCAGGCCTACGAGGCCATGGCCCTGCTCATGGGCATGTACGCCATTACTTCTACCTCGGACACCATATCGTCGGTTCTGCTGGGCGTTCCGGGCACCGCCGGCTCCCAGGCCACCATCATGGACGGCTACCCGCTGGCGAAGAAGGGCGAGGCGGCCCGTGCGTTCGGCGCCGCCTACACGGTGTCGGGTTTCGGCGGCGTCGTGGGCGCCTTCCTGCTGGTGTTGTCGATCCCGATCCTGAGCCCCCTGGTGCTTTCGTTCGGCGCCCCGGAGTTCTTCCTCCTGGGGGTCCTGGGCATGGCCATGGTGGGTGCTCTGAGCGGCAACGCCCCGGCCAAGGGCATTCTGGTGGGTCTGCTGGCCCTGCAGTTTTCCATGATCGGCTATTCGCCACAGGACGGCATCCCGCGCTTCTGGTTCGGCGTGCCGTATCTCCTGGAGGGGTTTCCCATCGTCCCCTGCGTGCTGGGTCTGTTCTCGCTCCCCGAGGTGGTGGAGTTGGCGGTACGCCGCGGCACCCTATCGGAGGTGCCGGAGATGGGCAAGGGCCTCCTGGACGGGGTGCGCGATGCCGTCCGTAACTGGTGGCTGGCGCTGCGGTGCGCGGTGATCGGCGCCTACATCGGCTTCATCCCCGGTCTCGGCGCCAGCATCGTCGACTGGGTGGCCTACGGCCACGCGGTCCAGTCCAACAAGGATCCGCAGGCCGAGTTCGGCAAGGGCGAGATACGCGGCGTCATCGCCCCGGAGAGCGCCAACAACGCCATGAAGGGCGGCTCTCTGATTCCGACCATCGCCTTCGGTATTCCGGGAAGCGCCACCATGGCCATCCTGCTGGGCGCTTTCCTGATCCACGGCATCTACCCGGGTCCCGAGCTCCTCAGCACGCGGCTCGACGTTACGTTCTCGGTGATCTGGGCGCTGGTGATCGCCAACATCCTGACCGCGATGCTATTGATGGGCTGCACCAACCAGTTGGCCAAGATCACTACCATACGCGGCAGCGTGCTGATTCCGATCATCCTGGTGCTGGTGTTCATGGGATCCTGGATGGCGACCCAGGAGCTCGGTGACTGGCTCGTGCTGATGGGTCTGGGTGTGCTGGGCTACCTCATGAAGCGGTGGGGCTGGCCGAGGCCGCCCATCGCCCTGGGCATCGTCCTGGGTCCCATCATGGAGCGCTACCTCGACATCAGCGTCAGCCGTTACGGCTGGGCGTGGTTGTGGGAGCGGCCCATCTGCATCATCCTGATCCTGATGACCCTGGCGACGCTTTACTACGCGACGCGGGCCCAGATGCGCCGGCAGCAACCCGACGAGGCTTGAGATGGTACCACGGATCCGCGAGCACTACGTTGAAAGCCTGTTCATACTCGCCATGGCGGTCATGTTCGCCGCCGGCGTGGTCACGGCCAGGGAATGGCCCGCGAAATCCGCCCTGTTCCCCACGCTCATCGGGGTTTCCGGCTGTATCATCGCCGTGATCCTTTCGCTGTGGACCGGGATAAAGGGAGGGGAGGCGAAGGCTCCCGAGGGTCCGGGCGGAGCCGCGGACCTCTACCTCGATGTGAACCTCCGTAGCGGCGAAGCGCTGAAACGGACCTTCATCATCTGCGCGTGGCTCGCCGGAATATTCGTCGGCACGTGGCTTCTGGGACAGCTTATCGCGTTGCCGTTGTTCGTCTTTCTCTACCTGAAGGTCGGATCGAATGAGGGATGGGTCCTTTCGCTCTTCCTGACCGCGTGCGCCATCGCCTTTCTGTACGGGGTGTTCGATCAGGTGATCCACGCCTCGTGGTACGAGGGCGAGTTGTTCCGCTTCCTGGGCATCGAGCTGTTCTAGGAACTTTGTCTGAAACTCGGATCGTTGCGGGTAGGAGCGACCGGCGGGTCGTCCCTATGAGGGTTCACCTCAACGCAGGCTCCCGGAAAGAAGAGACGACATGACTGAAGCGACGGAAAGAACCAACATTCTGCCGGCGGCCAATCTGCTGCACGCCAAAAGCGTGGCTATCGTGGGCGCCTCGCCCAAGGGCAACTGGCCCAACCTGCTCTTCCACAGCCTCAAGGCGGCCGAGTTCCCCGGCAATGTCTTCCTGATCAACCCCAACTATGAGGAACTATGGGATGCGCCCTGCTACCCGAGCCTGAAAGCGCTTCCGGAGACCCCCGAGCACCTGTTGATGCTGGTTCCCACACGAGCGGTGGTCCCGACCCTGAAGCAGGCCGCGCCGCTGGGGGTCAAGGCGGCCACCATCTACAGCGCGGGGTTTGGCGAGGGGACCGATCCCAAGAGCCACGAGCGCGGGCGGGAGCTGGCCGAGTTCTGCGAGGAGAGCGGCATCGTCTGCTGCGGCCCCAACTGCATGGGCGCGGCGTCGGTGAACCAGCGCATGATGACCTACGCGCAGCGCCAGCCGCTGCTCAAGCCCGGCCCCGTGGCCGCGGTGTTCCAGAGCGGCGGTTCCCTGGGCAACTGGATGAAGGGCGCGGCCGAGCGCGGAGTCGGTTTCAGCTACGCCATCTCCAGCGGCAACGAGGTGAGCCTGGACGTGGTCGACTACATGTCCTTCCTCATCGACAACGACGAGACCAGGATCATCCTGCTCATGGTGGAAGGCATCCGGCGTCCGAAGATGTTCCTGGAGATGGCGGCCCGGGCGCTTGAGAAGGACAAGCCCCTGATCGTGGTGAAGCTCGGCCGCTCGGAGATGGGAAAGCGCCAGGCCATCTCCCACACCGGCTCCCTGGCGGGCGACGACGAGGTCTTCTCGGCGGCGTGCGACCGCTACGGCATGGTGCGCTGCCACAGCCTGGAGGACCTGACCGAGATGACCCTGGCGTTCCTCCCGGGGCGGCGACCCCGGGGCGGGCGCGCGGCCATCGTGGTCAACTCCGGCGGCATGAAGGGGATACTGCTGGACCACATTGAGGAAGTGGGCATCGAGCTGGCCACTATGAGCGATGCATCCAACCAGGCGCTCCGGCCCCTCATCCCCGACGACCTGGTGGTGGAGAACCCGCTGGAGTGCGGCGTCGCCGGCTTCGGCAACGAGAACACCTTCGCCGAGATCGTGCGCATTCACGCCGAGGACGACGGCGTGGACCTGCTGGCCATCCACGGCGAGTTGCCGCGCTTCGGCGAGAAGCGCAACCCGGACCTGCTGAAGAACATCTCCCGGAGCATCGACAAGCCCATCGTGGCACACGCGCGCTCCACCTACAGCCTGCAGGACGAGAGCCGCGCCTTCCAGGAAGCCTCGGAAGTGCCGCACCTGCAGGGCATCAAGGCCACGCTGCGGGCGCTCAACGGCCTCGGCGCCTACGGCCAGCGCCGGCGTCTTGGGATCCCGGAGATGCCTCCCGCCGACGGCGACGCGGCGGACGTGGAAGGACCGGCGTGGCACCAGCAGTTGGCCGCCCACGGCCTGACGCCGCCGCGGGAGGCGGTGGCGGACACCCCGGCGGAGGCCGCGGCCCAGGCTGGCGCAATGGGCTTCCCGGTGGTGCTTAAGCTCCAGTCGCCCGAGGTGGTGCACAAGACCGAGGTGGGCGGCGTGGTGCTGGGGCTCGACTCGGCGGCACGGGTGGAGCAGGCGGGAACCGAGCTGCTGGCCAAGGGGCCGGCCGGGTCGAAGCTGCTGGTGCAGGAGATGGTCGGCGGCACCGAGGTCATTCTCGGAGCCCGCGTCGACCCGCAATACGGTCCTTTCGTCATGGTAGGGTTGGGCGGGATCTTCGTGGAGGTACTGAAGGACGTGGCGCTGCGTCTTATCCCGGTCACCACCGAGGACGCGCAGGCCATGCTCCGCCAGCTCAAGGGCTACAGGGTTCTGGAGGGCGTGCGCGGGCAGGGACCCCGCGACGTCGACGCGCTGGTCCGGGCCATTACCGGCCTGTCCGACCTGTTCGCCGCGCACCGGGGGCACCTCAGCGACCTGGAGATCAATCCGCTGATGGTGCAGGAGGCGGGCGCGGGAGTGGCCGCGGTGGACGTGCGCATCGTCCGTAGTTCCCGGTAGCGGCGCCGGCAGACGCTCCGTGTTCGCGGAGCGTGCCGGCGTCCATCCGTTTCAACAGAGCAGGCAGGTATCGAGGGATAGTCGCGCCCGGCCCAAGGCCGGTGCGTGCACGCGGCGGGGTGCACCCGTCTCGGAACACCATGACCCTTATGGAAAAGTTCGCGGTAGTGTTGATGGCGGGCTCGTGGGCGATTACCGCCACGATCCTGCTCTTGCCCTTTGTCAACCTGGAGTACAACAGAGTCATCGTGGCGGCCGGCATCTACTTCGTGAGCCAGGTGGTCTTCTGGGCCGGCTGCGCCATTGGCGGGCGCGAGCTCGTGCGCCGTTACCGGGAACGGTTCCCATGGCTGTCTTGGACCTTCAGGTTCGGGAAAAGGAGCTGAGCGTCCTGCCGCGAGCGCGGAACACCTTGCGCCCGCATTCGGTGTGTCTTATCTTCCCTTCCGGAATCGGATACTGGTGAACGCTTCTTTGAGTGCGACTCTTTTCACCAGACTTTAACCATTCCGTGCGACGGATCGTCATCGTCCCGGGCTACTGACTGAGCCACCGGAGATCGTTCATGAGTTCCGGCAGGATCGAGCTCAAGGATGTCTACCGGCGTTACGGCGCCACCACCGCGCTCAACGGCATTTCGCTGAGGATCGCCGAAGGAAGCTTCACGACACTCCTTGGGCCGTCGGGCTGCGGCAAGTCCACCACCCTTCGTATCGTTGCCGGGCTCGAGCCGCAGTCCGCCGGACAGGTGCTGATCGACGGCCGCGACGTTGCTGGCCTGAGGGCCGCCGAACGCAACATTGCCATGGTGTTCCAGTCCTACGCGCTCTATCCCCACATGACCGTTCGCCAGAACATCAACCTTCCCCTGGCGATGCGGAACATGAACGTCTGGCAGCGCCTGCCGTTGATGGACCGTCTGCTCGCTTCCGCCCGCGACCTTGCGGCGGCCCACCGGACCAAGGTCCGCGAAGTCGCGTCCCTGCTGGATATCGAGACGCTGCTGGACCGCAAGCCCAGCCAACTCTCCGGCGGTCAGAAACAGCGCGCGGCGGTGGCCCGTGCGCTGGTGCGGGATCCGGTTGCGTTCCTGCTGGACGAGCCGCTTTCCAATCTCGATGTCAAGCTGCGCCTGCAGATGCGCGGCGAGCTCGTGGACCTGCACCAGCGCACCGGGCGCACGTTCGTGTACGTGACGCACGACCAGGCCGAGGCCATGAGCATGTCCGATCAGATAGCGGTGATGATGGACGGAAGCATCGTTCAATCGGGCACGCCGCGCGCGATATACGAACGGCCGGCCACGCGCGAGATCGCCGCTTTCGTCGGCGATCATCCCCTGAACCTGGTAGAGGTCCCGGCACGTTCACGTGACCTGCCGGAGCCGTTCACCTCGTTCGCCATCGACACACGCCTGACCAACGATACGGTGGTCATCGGCCTGCGCCCGGAAGCGCTGGTCCCGGCCGACGACGGCCTGCTCGCCGGGCGGGTGGCGCGGATCGAGTACCTCGGCTCGGAGGCCGTGGCAACCGTCATGTTGCCCGGCGACCAGACGATTCGCGCCGTCCTGCCGACCCATTCGGCGCTGAGCCAGCCCGGCGACGAGATCCGTTTCAACTTCGACCCGGACCACGCGCATCTCTTCGACGGCTCGACCGGGGCGCGGCTCAAGGCTCACCTCGTACCGAGGTCCCCGCTCCGCGCGACGGCGACGGGTCCGGTCTCATGATGTCCCGGCTGCCGTCCGCCGTGGGCGAAGCGTTGACCAATGCCTGGTTGGTGGGTCCGGCCACCATCGGGATGCTCGTGCTGATTTTTGGCCCGGTGCTCGCCGTCGCGGTGCTCTCGTTCACCGACTACCAGCTTGGCGCACCGGCCTTCGCATGGATCGGGCTCGAGAACTACACCGTGCTGTTCACCGATCCCATCGGCCGCCGGGCCGTGGTGAACACGCTGATCTACGTCGCCATCGTCATGCCTGCCTCGATGATCCTGGCCCTGCTGGTGGCCCTTGGCGTTCACCGGATCGCGAGCTGGAACGCGACGCTCGCGGGAGTGCTCCGCACCGCCTACTTCATGCCCGTGGCCGGGACGCTGGTGGCCATGGCGACGGTCTGGCAGATGCTCATGCATCCGAACGTCGGGCTCTTCAACCAGGTCCTGGAAGTCGTGGGCCTGCCGGGACAGGAGTGGCTTTCCGACCGCGGGATCGTGCTCTATTCGCTGGCGGTGATCGGCATCTGGGAGACCGTGGGCTACAACATGGTTCTCTTCCTCGCCGGTCTGACCGCGATTCCGGAACACCTCTACGACGCGGCCGAGATCGACGGCGTGCGCCCCGGATGGGACCGGTTCTGGACAGTTACCTGGCCGCTATTGGGTCCGACGACGCTCTTCGTTCTCGTGGTTACGGCGGCGCGCGCGTTCCGTGTCTTCGAGACCGTGGCCACGCTGACGCAAGGCGGTCCGGGGTTCGCCAGCGACACGCTCGTCTATGCCATGTACCGGGAGGGGTTCGTCTACTTCAAGGCGGGATACGCCAGCGCCGTCACGATGGTGTTCTTTGTTTTCGTCCTGACGCTGACGCTGGTGCAGTTCGGCGTGCTCGAAAGGCGGGTGCATTACCGATGATCTCCCGTTTCCAATTCGGGCCGGCGATCATACTGGCACTCCTTCTGGCGGGTGCGGCGTTCGTGCTTCTGCCGTTCTTCTGGATGCTTTCCCTGTCCATCAAACCCGCCGCCGAGATCTTCGCTCCCGGCATCGACCTGTTACCCAGCCGCATCGAATGGCGCAACTACGCCAAGGCGTTCGCGGAAGTTCCGCTGCACCGGTTCCTGCTCAACGGAGTCGTGGTCTGCGCCGGCATCCTGGTGTTCCAGATCGTCATCGCGGTGCCCTGCTCTTATGCCCTGGCTCACCGGCAGTTCGGGCTTCGGTGGCTGATCTTCGGGCTGGTGCTGGCGGGCCTGCTGGTCCCCTATCACGTGACCGCGATCCCGGTATTCCTGGGCTTCGCGGAGATCGGCCTGTTGGACACCTACCCGGCGCTGATCATCCCGTTCATTGCCTCGGTCTTCGGCATCTTCCTGTTCCGGCAGTTCTTCGCCACGGTACCCGCCGAAATCATCGATGCCGCGCGCATCGACGGATTGAGCGAGACGGCCATCGTGTGGCGCATCGCGTTTCCCAACGCCTGGCCCGCGGTGAGCGCCTTCGCCATCTTCTCCGTGGTCGCCCATTGGAACGACCTGTTCTGGCCGCTGATCGCCATCAGCGACCCGAACCTCGCGACGCCCCCACGCGGAATACTGTTTTTTCGCGACGAGGAGGCAGGATCCGACTTCGGCCCCTTGATGGCGGCCGCAACCGTGGTTACAGCACCATTGGTGATCGCGTTCCTGGCGGCGCAACGCAAGTTCGTCCAGGGCATCACCATGAGTGGACTCAAGGGATGACGCGGTCCCGAACCGCGTCATCAAAACGGGGTCGCCCGTGAACGGGCGAAAAGAAAGGAGTTTTGCGATGAGAAGGATACTCTTCGCGATGTTGGTGGCGAGCTTCCTGGCCGCGGGTTCGGCCAAGGCGGCGGACGTGACGCTGAACCTGCACTACGCCCACCCCAACCTCTGGGCGAAGGTCCAGGAACTGGTCGCCGATGCGTTCATGAAGAAGAACCCGGACATCAAGCTCGAGATCCAGGCGCCCGCGGAGAACTACGCCGCGGGGGTCCAGCGCCTGCTCCGGGAAGCCGTGGCCAAGAAGCTGCCCGACGTGGCGTTCCTCGGTCTGAATCGTTGGCGGATCCTCCAGGCCCGCGGGCTGGCGGTGGAACTGGACCCCTTCATCGGTGACGCCGCCAAGTTCGCGGCCAAGGGCTACACCCCGGCTCTGCGTTCGCTCGGCCAGTACCAGGGCAAGCAGTACGCCATCGCCGCTTCGGCCTCGACGCTGGTGATCTACGTCAACCCGGAACTGCTGGCCAAGGCCGGCGGATCGGTGGACAATTTTCCGACCGATTTCGACGGCCTGATCGGTCTGGCGACCAAGATCAGCGCCCTGGGCCCCAACATCGACGGCGTGTGGGTGTCGGCCCATGACTGGCGTTTCCAGAGCATGCTGGGCTCCTACGGCGGACGGCCCATGAACGAAGACGAGTCCAACATTACCTTCGACAGCGAGGCCGGCATCAACGCCGCGAGGCTCTACTCGCGTCTCGGCAAGGAAGCCGGCATGAAGACCTATGGCGGCAAGGCCGCGCGCCAAGCGTTTGCCGCGGGCACCCTGGGGATCTACATCGACAGCTCGTCCTACCTGACGCGGGTGGTCGCCGGCGCCGGTGATCGCTTCAAGGTGACGCTGCTGCCGCTCGTGGTGGCCGCGAAGGACAAGTCCACGGTCTATTTCCCCACCGGCGGCTCGGCCATCGTCATGCTGACAAAGGATCCCAAGAAGCAGGCGGCGGCGTGGAGGTACATCCAGTTCGCCACCGGGCCGGAAGGGGCCAAGATCGTGGTGGAGAACACCGGGTATGCGCCCACCAACGAGCTGGTGCTCAAGGACAAGAGCTATCTCGGCGAGTTCTATGCCCGCAACGAGAATTCACGGCGGGCGCACGCCCAGGTGGCGGCCTATTCGGGCCCCTGGTACGCGTATCCCGGCGCAGAGGGTGTGGCGGTCACGGACCTGATCGGAGCCGCGCTCGTGGACGTCATCGAAGGAGCCGATCCCGAGGCCAGGATCAAGAAGCTTGCCGCCGAGGTGCGGTCCAAGCTGAAGATGAAGTAAGCGGAAAATTCAGTGAGGCTGGGGACGGGATCCGCCGGAGTGCGGCCCCCGTCCCCGTCCTCGCCCGGTGCGAGGAGCGGATACGGACTCCGGTGGGTGCTCAGCTCTCGAAATCCGGATAGCCGACCGTGGCGGCCTTGGCCTTGTAGTCCTTCACCAGCTCTTCCCGGTCCATCTCCCTGCGCCAGATGGCCTCGGTGAAGCTCCACAAGAGGAACGGGTGCGCGCCCATGGCGTAGAGGCTGCCGTAGTCGCGCCGCTCCAGGGCGCGTCGCTCCTCCGGCGTGAACTCGAGGCGTTCTCCCTTTTCCCACCGGGCCACGAAGCCCGGCGGATTCTCCACGTAGGCGTCCTCCGCCTCCTCGTTCATGTTCACCACGTGCATGAACTTGTTTACCAGGTACTTGCTCACAGGCCCGCTCCTTCCTCGTCCCTCTCCCAGGCAAAGAACGGCACCGCCGGGAATCCCGCGTCGAGCCCCTCCGCGTGGGTGGGAGACGCGCCGTTGGCCACGCCCATGGCCATCAGGAAGTTCAGGAACCCCATGGTCATGTTGCCCGAGGGGACCATCTGCTCCAGGTTGCAGTCGCGCGCGGCCGCGTCGATGTCGCCGGTGGTGATCCACCCCACGGCACGGGCGTCGAAGTCCGGGTCCATCAGGCGCCGCTCGAACTGCTTCGGGCCGCCCACCTCCAGCGACAGGTGGCCGCTCACCAGGACGCCGACGCGCTTGCCGTCCGGGAGGTCGTCGATGACGGAGCGGATGGCCCGCCCCACTTCGTAGAAGCGGCGGGCGGTGGGAAGCGGCGGCGCGATGCAGTTGGTCAGGATGGGGACGATGGGGATGTCCATCTCCGGCCTGACGAACAGCATGGGCACCACGATGGAGTGGTCGATGGTGAGTTCGCTGGAATAGGCGAAATCCACGCCGCGTTCGTAAGCGCCCTCCAGGAGCCGGTTGCACATCTCCAGGTCGCCCGGCACGTCGCACTCCGGCAGGCCGAACTCCCGAACCTCGTCGTAGAAGGTGCCGTGGAACCGGTCCATCTTCCCGATCATGAAGGCCGGCATGTTGTCCATGAAGAACTGGTGCAAGTGGTCGTTGCCGATGGTGATCAGCACGTCCGGCTTGTGGTGCGCCAGCTTGGCCCGCATCATCGCGATCCGTTCCTGCACTTTGGCCGCCCCCGGCGGTTGCTGAGCCTGCTTGAACAGCCTGGGCATGAACGGGTTGTGGGTGATGCCGAGCATGGTGACGAGTTGCGCCATCGAGTTGCCCCCTTGGTCTACTGGTTACGGTCGGGCCGGCTCAGGAATCGGCCGGTTCAACGACGCCCGCAGGTGCGGGATTCATCGGCACGTGGCCCGGCTCCCCGGCGACCCGGGCGAGCCAGGCGTTGATCGCGGGATAGTCCGACAGGTCGAACCCGCCTTCCCCCGCCACGTGGGTGTAGGCGTAGAGTGCGATATCGGCGATGCTCATGGCCTCGCCCCCGAACCAGTCCGACGCGCCGAGGCGCTGCTCCATGACCGCGAGCGCGGCCCGCCCACCTTCCTGCTTGGCTGGGAGCTGGGCACGCTGCGCCTCCGTCATCTCGACGTGTTGAATCCAGTGGCGCGCCACCGCGATGCAGGGTTCGTGACTGTATTGCTCGAAGAACATCCACTGAAGGCAGAGGGCGCGGGCAAGCTTGGCGGACGGCAGGAAACGCGAGCCTTCCGCGAGAAAGAAAAGAATCGCGTTGGATTCGGCAATGCAGGTGCCGTCCTCCAATTCCAGCACTGGGATGCGTCCGTTGGGATTGATGGCGAGGAATTCGGGCGTGCGGGTTTCGCCGGTCAGGATATCCACCTCGACGCGTTCGTAAGTCCGGCCCAGATGCGCTAGCAGCAACCGCGGTTTGTAGCCGTTACCGGAGAGATGGTTGTCGTAGAGTCGAAGCATGGCCGTTCCGGGTGGATGACGCCTTGGCGGTGTTGCGTCCAGCAGGAACTGACGACTAGCGGAATTGCCGGAACGGCACAAGCGGAGGGGGAAGGGTGGCGGCCGCGGTTGCCCTAGCCCAGAGTGGGATCCAGGACGATCTTGCCGATGATGCCGCCCCGTTCCAGCAGTTCGTGGGCCTCCTTCACATCCTCCAGTGGCATGGTGCGGTCGATGATGGCCCGGACCGCCCCCTGGCCGGCCAGCGACAGGGCCAGCTCCACGTCCTTGCGGGTGGCGCCGGGCTGCCCGATGATGCGGATGCGTTTGAGGTAGAGCCGCTTCACGTCCAGCGGCACGGTGCCGCCGCCGTGGGCGCCCGCGGTCACCAGGCGGCCCGCGAAGGCGAGGCTGTTGAAGGCGCCGGGCCACAGCGTCGGGTCGGCGATGTTCTCGAACAGTACGTCGACGCCGTGGCCGTCGGTGATCCGTAGCACTTCCCGCTCCAGGTCCTGCTCCCGGTAGTTGACAGTGAACTCCGCGCCGTAGCCCCTGGCGGCCTCCGCCCGCGAGTCGGCTCCGGCGGCGGCGATGACCCGCGCCCCCTGGTGCCGGGCGATCTGCACGCCGCAGCTCCCCAGCGCTCCCGCCGCCCCCATGATCAGCACCCACTCGTCCCTCTCGAGCCTAGCGTGGTTGAGCAGCAGGTTGATGGCCGTGGGGAAGTGGCGGGTGACGACGGAGGCTTCGGCGAAGGACAGGTTGTCCGGGATAGGGAAGACGTTCTCCACCGGCACGGTCACGTACTCCGCGTACCCGCCCCAGCGGTCGAGGCCCAGGTGCCTGCTCCGCTGGCACGAGTCCTCCCGGCCCGTGCGGCAGAAGCGGCACTCGCCGCAACGGATGGAGGCCACCACCGACACGCGCTCGCCGCACCGCGATTGCGGAACCCCTTCGCCTGTGGCCACGACGATGCCCGCGGGATCGGTGCCGAGCACCACCGGGAAACGCAGGTCGGTGCGGTAGCCGCCCTGTCGCACCGTGACGTCCAGCGTCTGATTGACCGAGACGGAGTGCACCTCGATCAACACCTCGCCTGCCGCGGGTGACGGGATGGGGAGTTGCTCCATCCGCAACACGTCCGTGTCGCCGAACTCCCTCATGGTGACGGCTTTCATGGTAGAGGGCATCACCGTGCGCCTCTCTCCCGCATGTTCCATCTTCTCGTGGTGTCCCGTCCGGCCTCTTGAACTCGATCGCGGAATGCGCACGAAGCCGGGCTTCTGCCGATACGCCGCCGGAGAATCTACTACGAAACGCCCGGCGGTTGAACTGCGTGCCTTCGTTGACCCCGCGACGACTTCCGTAGTATCTCCGCACCCCATGAGCACGCGCGACGGAACCATGGAGAGTGTAGTGGCAGGGTTGGGGTCGACCGAGCTTCTGCTGAAGATGGACTGGGAAGGCTGGCTGGCCATGCCCCCGCCCTACAGTGAAACCGGGTTTACCAGCCGCGAAGTGACGGCGCGATACGAGCGCAACGGCTACGAGTGGGACATCCACGGCACGCTCTACACGCCCGAGCGAGAGGCGGTGCCCGGCCGCGCCGCCGTGGTGGTGTTCCACGGCGGCGCGGGCAGCGAACGCATCATGGACACGACCCCGGACGGCCGTCCCGGACTGGCGCGGGTGCTGGCGTCGCAGGGCTTCGTGACCCTGGCAGTCACCTATCCGGGCCATTACCCGCCGGGCGGTGTGTGGACGGAACCCGTGCCCGAGCGCATGCCGGTGTACCTCCTGGACCGGGAGCTCCCCGTGAAGGAGATCCTGGACCGCAATCTCAAGTGCACGTTCAACACCATCCTTCAGGGCGCCGGGCTTCTCGCCGATACGTACCTGCGGGACCGGGACGTGCTCGCCTTCGGCCATTCCACCGGCGGGCCCATGGCGGCCCACCTGCACCGTTTCGTGCGAAGCGCCCGCGTCACCGGGCTCCTGGGCTTCGGCTCCGGCGGCCCCGACGGCTGGCGCAAGGAATGGCGCGACCGTACCGGGGCGGAGGAGTACCACGAGATTCCGGTGGAGCAGATCTCCCGGCGTTCGCCCGAGAGCTTTCGCGCCGCGCGGTACGAAGACCCGGAGGACCTCACCCCCTGGGGCGGCCCCGAGGAGTACATGGCGTGGGCCAACCCGATGCGTTCCCAGATGAAGACCAGCCTGT
>JAPPNF010000161.1 GCA_028818755.1 Deltaproteobacteria bacterium
CGCCGATGTGCCTCCTGCCGAACACGTAGTACAGCACGATCAACGGCGTCATCAAGGCGACGAACACGAGAGCCGTGGCTGCCGCCTGGTTGAGCCGCCCGGCGGTCCACATGGACCAGATGATCACCGGAAGCGTGAGATTGTCCCGGCTGGCGAGAAAAGCCGCCATGGTCAATTCCCGGAACGCCAGCAGCGCCATCCACAGCCACGAATAGAGCAAGGTGGGAGACAGCAAGGGAATGAGGATCTTGCGGATGACGCCCAGGGGCCCCAACCCGGCCACGTAGCCCGCTTCGTCCAGCTCCTCGTGGATCTGCACGAGGCCGCTGTTGAGCATGCGGGTGGCAAAGCTGATGCGCGTCACCACGTATACGAGGATGATGATCCCGATGCCGCGCTCGAACAGGCCCCACTCGGCCGGAAACCAGACGATCGCCAGCAGGAACGCCCCCACGGCGAAGATCAGGTTGGGAATCACGTGGGGCAGGAACGCGAGCACGTCCAGGGTGCGGGCCACACGCCAGTTGGAGCGAATCACCAACCAGGAGATGGCCATGCCCGCCACCAGGCTCAGGGTCGGCACCGTGAGTAGCAGGATGACGCTGTTGCGCAGGCCCACGGTGAGGTTGCCCCACGGAACCGCGCGGAAGTTGTCCAGCGACACGGTCCGAAACGCCGCCGCGGAGGGGACCTGCAGGAACGGGATGAGGGAGACCCAGGTGAGCGCCAGCAGCGGCAGCACCACGTTGAACACGATCACCGCGCCGACAATCGCCCAGCCCACCACGGCCCAACGGCCCAGATCCACGAGATTCGCGCGGTAGTCCTTGCCCCGCACCACCGCGTAGCGGTGCGACTCTCCGATGACGATCATGTAGCGCCAGGTGAGCAGCAGCCCGATGAGCAGCATCACGGCGCTGGAGGCGCCGATAAGCCCGTAGTTGGGGACCTCCTCCAGGGGCAGGGCCGTGGTGTAGACGAACGTGCTGAAGGTGTGGATGCGGTTGGACAGTCCGATGACCGCGGGAATGTCGAAGGCGGCGATGGTGATGGCCGCCACGTACAGCACCGCCCCCAGGATTCCGGGCGTCAGGAGAGGCAGGGTGATGCGGCGCAGGCGCGTGAAAAAGGAAATGCCGTGGACCCGTGCGCTCTCTTCCAACGCCGGATCCATGGCCCGGAACGATGCGGCGATCATGATGAAGGCCAGCGGCACCAGCGCGATGCCCTCCACCCAGCCCATGCCGACGAGGCTGATGACGTTGAAGGGCGACTGTTCGATGGGCAGGAGTTGCACCAACGCCTTGTTGGCGATGCCGATACGCGGATGGAACAGGATCACCCAGCCCATGGCGGTGAAGAAGCTGGGCACCAGCAGGGTCACGGTGAGGAGCGGAAAGACCAGGCCCCTGCCCGGCAGCGTGGTCCGCTCCGCCAGCCAGGCGATGGGGATCGCGAACGCGAACGCCACCAGCAACGCCACTCCGGCGAACACCGCGGTGTTGAGAAACGCCTTGGCGGTGAAGGGGTCGGTGTAGAGCTGCCGGAAGTTCTCGACGCCGTAGACCGTGCCGGCGTCGTCCTCGACCTGGAACGACACCTGCACGATGACCACCAGGAAGACGATGACCAGCCCCAGCGTGACGAACGCGATCAACGGCAGCGGCACGCGTTCCGCCGCCTGCACGAGCCGTGAGCGCAACGCGGCGAGGGCTTCGCCGGCGTTGCCGCCCAGGCCCTCGCCGCCTCGTTCCTCCGCGTGATACACCAGCAGACCTCGCCTGTGTTGCGCCCGGGAACCTGCGCCGCGGGAAGACCGTGCGGGTCTCACGACCCGCACGGTCCCGCCGCTACCGGTTCAGCAGCTTCCGGTACTTGGCGTTCTGGGTGCGGTATATCTGGGGGTTGCCCCCGATGATGTCCGCGGTCTCCAACATCAGCGGCTTGCCGGTGGCCTTGCGCTTGGCGAGGTACTCCTTCATGCCCGTGCCCCGGTAGTGCGAGTCGCGCTCGGTGTGCTTGAAGAAGATCCTCTGGCCCTCGGATGTCATCATGAACACGCTCGCCAGCAGCGCCAGGTTCGGACTCCGGCTGGCCTTGGGCACGCTCACGTAGGCCAGGAAGGCGGCATTGATCTCGCCTCCCAGGTCGGTCCACTCGATGGGCGCCCCCTTTGCCTTGAGTATCTCAACCTCCACCAGGTTCCCCTGGAACAGGTACAGGCCGAACTCCCCTGAGATGATGCGCTGCAGGTCGCCGTTGATGTTGCCGGCCAGGTTGCCGTTGGCGGCGATGGTGGACAGCACCTTCTCCACCTTCTCCGCCCCCAGGTTCAGGGTGATCTGGGGCCAGCCGGAACCGTAGGTGGTCGCGGCGATGAGCCCCTTGAACTTCGGGTCGGTAACGTCCTCCAACGACTTGGGCACGTCTTCCGGTTTGATGACGTTGGGGTTGTAGGCCGCCACGATCACGCCGATGCCCACCAACGCGCCGGTGCCGTCGGTGGCAATCTCGTCATCCCTGATGTCGGGTATGTACTTGCGCCAGTCCAACTCCATGAGGGCTCCCGCGGAAGCCAGCTTCAACTGGTTCCGGCCCGACGCGATCATGATGTCGGTGGAGGCTGGGGATCGGCCCTGCTTGTGCTCCTGCAGGAGCCTGGACGTCACCTGGGACATGTTGGGGCCTC
>JAPPNF010000097.1 GCA_028818755.1 Deltaproteobacteria bacterium
AATAACGTGTGCGGATTCCGTCGACATCCACCCATTTGGCATCGGTCATAGGCATATCATTTCTCCCTCCATCTCCTCGCGGCCGATGTGCTCCGGCGGGTGAAAGACGGTGGCCATCGTCAGTTCAGGCTGGAGATGAACCCGTGGACGATCCCGTTGAAACGTTCCGGATGCTCGCGGAACGGAAAGTGCCCGGCCTGGTTGATGATGTGGAAATAGGCCTGCCGTTCGCCGGCGGCGATCATTTCGTAAAGCGGAATGCCCTGTCGCAGGGGCGCGGTGGGGTCGTTGTAACCCCACACCACCTGGGTCGGCCGCTTCATCTTCCGGTCCTGAATCCAGCGCAGGGTCTCCGCCTTCTGGCGCGCCAACTCGGGCAGGAAGAGGGCCCCCTTGAGGCCCTCGTCCTCCATCTTCCGGACCGCTTCCCGCGTCTTGGGAAGCCGGCCGACTTCGACCACGGCATCGAGCCAGCCGTCGGTGATGTGGTCGGGGGAGTAGGAGTATTTCTCGTATGTCCAGCGCTGGCACTCGCGGCTGAGCGGCTCGTGGGGCGGCTGGGCATGAACGATCTCGTTGAGCCCGACGCCGGGGCCGAGGGTGCCGGAGTCGACGATGGTACAGGAGCGAACGAGCTCCGGGAATTCGAGCGTCAGCCGCGTGACCAGGTAGCCTCCCCGCGAATGCCCGACCAGATGGACGTTGGACAGACCGACGGTATCGATGAAGGCCGCGGCGTGATGGACGACCGCGTTTATGGTGTAGTCGTCGTTGATCGGGTTGCCGGTATGGCCCTGTCCGAGCTTGTCCGGCGCTACCACGTGATAGTTCGCCGCCAGACCGTCGAAGTTGCAGTCCCAGGCGATGGCGCAGTTCGAACCGTCGGTGGAACCGAAATTCCCGCCATAGAAGAGCACCACGGTCTCGCCCTCGCCGGCCTCGAAATAGCGCGTGTCGACATCGCCCACCTTGGTCCATTTGGGGTCGTTCATCGGCATCTTCAGTCTCCTCCTCCGTCCGTTCCGAGCACATGGCAGGCAATCTCGCCCATTCCGCCATAGCCGGGGATCGATTTCAACAGCCCCACCAAACCCGCCCGCGCCCGGTCACATGGCCACCCGGCGCAGCACAAGACCCAGGAGCAGCACGACGATCCCCAGGACCGCGTTGGCCGCCAGCAGGCGCATCCACGGGTTGCGGGCGTCGAGCGGATCGTCCACGGAGCCGTGGTAACGGAATGCCTGGAGCCCGTGATTCAGCGCCATCACGGCCGTCAGCACGCCCTTCGCCGTCAGGATGAAGATATAGCCGGACCCGGCGGCGAGCTGGGCGGCGGTACCTCCGGGCAGGAACCCGCCGAGGCCCGACAGCACCGCCAGGGGAGCCGCCGTCGCCGCCACCGCATTGAGGCCGCGGGCATTGCGGCGTATGGCCTTGACGCGCTCCGCCTCCGGCAGCGAGCGGCTCGCCGGCCACAGCATGGCCAGGACGAACAGGTTGGCGCCCAGCCAGACGCTGAAGGAGAGAATATGCAGCCAGGGCATCAAGATCTGCAACGGTGGTTCCTTCCCGCCACGGCACCCCGCGGTGCCTTCCCCGCGTTTATATCGGACCGTGCCGGCGGCCGCTACTCGACTGATCTTGCAGCGTTTCCCGACCGACGGACTTACCCTTGATACGCCAGGGTACTTGTGTTAGCAAAGAGCGAATTCCACGAGGGAGGCTCCTGACTTGCCATGATGCGCTGGTTGCCCGAGAACGTGTCCACCTATGGTGGTCAGATCGACTACCTGTTCTATCTCATCTACTACATCACCGCTGCCGCCCTGATCCTGGTCACGGTCGTGATGGTGGCCTTCCTCATCATGTATCGCCAGAGGGAAGGCCGGAAAGCGGTCTACTCGCATGGCAACACCGCCCTGGAGGTGACCTGGACGGTGGTTCCCGCCGTGATCCTCCTCATGCTCTCCTTCATGAGCATCTCCACGTGGGGGGAGATCAAGATCTACGCCCCGCCCGCCGAGTATGAAGTGAGAGTCGTGGGCAAGCAGTTCAACTGGGACGTGTTCCATCCCGGACCGGACGGCAAGCTCGGCAACAAGGACGACATCAAGATCGAGAACGAACTTCACGTCCCCGTGGACAAGGTCGTTCACGTCCAGCTCCAGGCGTCGGACGTCATCCACAGCTTCTTCGTGCCACAGTTCCGGGTCAAGCAGGACGCCGTTCCCGGACGGACCATCCTGGTGTGGTTCGAGGTCACCAAGCCCGGGCAATACGAGCTTCCCTGCGCCGAGCTGTGCGGCTTCGGCCACTCGGGCATGCTCGGATGGGTGTTCGCCCACACGCCGGAAGACTACGAGAAATTCCTCAAGGAAAATCAGAATCAGGGCTGAACCCGCCGATTCGCGGACGGCCTCCGGCGAGAGCGCGTCCCTGAAAGCGGAGGAGGAACATCAAGGATGAGCGAAGCAGCGGCACACGCCGATCACGGAGCCCACGAGCCCGCGGGCTTCTGGTCACACTATGTCTTCTCGACCGATCACAAGATGATCGGCCGGCAGTTTCTGTTCCTGGGGCTGTTCATGCTGATCATCGGCGGGATTCTCGCCATGCTGATCCGCTGGCAGCTCGCGTGGCCGGAAACCGAGGTGCCTGGGCTCGGCTGGGTGCCGGAGCCCACCATGTACGAAGGGATCATCCCGCCGAGCACCTACAACATGCTGTTCACCATGCACGCCACCATCATGATCTTCTTCGTGGTGATGCCCATCATGGTCGGCGGCTTCGGCAACTTCTTGATCCCCATCATGATCGGTGCCAAGGACATGGCGTTCCCGGTGCTCAACATGCTGTCCTTCTGGGTGGGAGCGGTAGCCGGCGTGCTGATGGTGGCGAGTTTCTTCGTCGTCGGCGGCGCCGCCTCCGGGGGATGGACCTCTTACACGCCCCTCACCGGAGCAGCGGTGTATACAGGGGTCAACTGGGGCATCAACCTATGGGTCCTGAGCCTGTTCGTGCTGGCCTTCTCCTCGCTCATGGGTTCCATCAACTACATCACGACCCTCATCAACATGCGTGCGCCGGGTATGACCTATTTCCGCCTGCCGCTGTCCATCTGGTCCCTGTTCGTCACCGCGATCCTGCTGCTGCTGGCGCTGCCGGTTCTCACCGCGGCCCTGGGCATGCTGTTTTTCGACCGCGTTTTCGCCACCAACTTCTTCCTGCCCGCGGGCGGCATGCCGCTCCTCTGGCAGCACCTGTTCTGGTTCTTCGGACACCCCGAGGTCTACATCCTGGTGCTTCCCGCCATGGGCGTGACCTCCGACATCCTTTCAGTGTTCTCGCGCAAGCCCATCTTCGGCTACCGGGCCATGGCCTACTCCATGATCGCCATCGCCTTCCTCTCGTGGATCGTGTGGGGCCACCACATGTTCGTCAGCGGCATGAACCCGCTGCTGGGAACCGCGTTCATGCTCACCACCATGGTGATCGCGGTGCCGTCGGCCATCAAGACCTTCAACTGGCTGGGCACGCTGTGGGGCGGCTCCATCCGCTTCACGGTGCCGCTGCTTTTCGCCATCGGCTTCGTCTCCAACTTCGTCATCGGCGGCCTGAGCGGCGTCTTCATGGCGTCGACCCCGGTGGACATCTTCATCCACGACACCTACTTCATCGTCGCGCACTTCCACTACGTGGTGGCCGGCATCATCTTCGCCATGTTCGCGGCCATCTACTTCTGGTTCCCGAAGATGTTCGGGCGCATGACCAACCATACCTGGGGGGTGGTGCACTTCATCGGCACCTACGTGTTCTTCAACCTGACCTTCTTCCCCATGCACTTCCTGGGGGTGGGCGGCCACATGCGCCGCATCTACAATCCCGAACAGTACGAGTACTTGGCACAGTTTGGGGACATGAACGTGTTCATCACCATCAGCGCTTTCTGTCTGGCCCTCTCCCAGATACCGTTCGTGGTGAACTTCCTCTACAGCCTGTTCGCCGGCGAGAAGGCGCCCGAGAACCCCTGGGAGGCCAACACGCTGGAGTGGGCGGCGCCTTCGCCGCCCCCCCACGGCAACTTCGTGACCACGCCGCAGGTCTACCGCGGCCCGTACGAGTACAGTGTTCCGGGGGTCGAGGAAGACTGGTTGCCCCAGCACCGGCCGCTGGGTGCCGCCGCGGCCACGGGTCACTAGGGTACGCGGGAATGGCCAACGCCTGGCTCCATCGGTTGGCGCTGACCACCGCCGGGACCACCCTGTTTCTGCTGTTCGTGGGCGCCCTGGTCACGAGCAAGGGCGTGGGCTTGGCGGTGCCGGACTGGCCCACCACCTTCGGCTACAACATGTTCCTGTTCCCGTGGGCGGGGATGGTCGGCGGCGTGTTCTACGAGCACAGCCACCGCCTGGTGGCCTCCGGCGTCGGGTTTCTGACCCTGGTGCTGGCAGTGTGCCTGTGGCTGAGAGAGCTTCGGGCCTGGGTGCGCTGGCTGGGCGTCGCGGCGTTGCTGCTGGTGACGGTTCAGGGCGTCGTCGGCGGGCTTCGGGTGGTGTTGCTGGAACAGGATCTCGCGATCCTTCACGCGGCCCTGGCCCAGGCGTTCTTCGGCCTCATCGTCGCCATGGCGCTGTTCACATCGCGTTCGTGGCGGGGTGTTCGTCCATCATCGGCGACGGGCGGCTCGACGATGTTCCCGTGGTTTTGTCTCTCCGCCACGCTGCTGATCTATGTGCAGAGCCTGCTGGGAGCGTTTATCCGGCATAACGGCGAAGCCTTGGCGCTTCACGTCGTGATGGCGCTGGTGGTGGCGGTACAGACCGGTCTGCTTGTGTTGAGGACGCTACAGTTCAGTAAGGATCTGCCGGTGTTCCGGACGCCTTCCATTTACCTGGGACTGTTCCTGGTGTTGCAGCTGGCGCTGGGCGTCGGGTCCTACGCGGTCCGCTCCCTGTCGTTCGGAGCGGACTGGCACTTGAGCCTGATCGTTGCCGTTACCACGGCTCACGTGGTGGTCGGCGCGTTGTTGTTGGCCATGAGCGTGGTGGTGACGGCGTGGGCGTTCCGGCTGCTTGGCCCGAGCCGCCTCCCGGACGTGGCCGGGACCGTACCCGAGAGGTCCGCGGCGTGACCCCGCGAACCGCGACATACGCCGTCGGCTCGACCCACGGCCGGAAGCTGCTCGACTACGTCGAGCTCACCAAGCCAAGGCTCGTGTTGATGGTCCTGCTGACCACCCTGGTAGGCTTCTACATGGGCTCGGAGCCGGTCCCGCACTACCTCGTGTTGTTGCACACACTCCTGGGGACCGCCCTTGCGGCAGGCGGGACCCTGGCCCTCAACCAGTCCCTCGAACGGGACCTCGACGCCGCCATGAAGCGCACCCGGCACCGGCCGATCCCCGAAGGCAGGGTCCAACCGCTGGAGTGTGTCGTCTTCGGAAGCATTCTGGTGGTTTCCGGGCTGGTGTTGCTGGCGGTGGCCGTCAACGTCCTGAGCGCGCTGCTGACGGCCATTATCTCGGTGACCTATCTGTTCCTCTACACGCCGTTCAAGCAGAAATCATCCCTGTGCAGCCTCATCGGTGCGGTCCCCGGGGCCCTGCCTCCGGTTGTCGGCTGGACCGCGGCGCAGGGCACCCTGAGCCTGGAAGCCGGCATCCTGTTCGGGATTCTTTACCTGTGGCAGATACCCCACAACTTGGCCATCGCCCGGCTCTATCGCGACGATTTCCTGTCCGCCGGCATCCGTTTCCTGCCGGTGGTGGACGTGGAGGGGCGAAGCACCGGCCGGCAAGCCGTGAGCCATTGCCTGGCGTTGCTGGTGGTGAGCTTGATGCCGACCCTCACCGGTTTCGCGGGGGAGATATACTATTTCGCGGCCATCCTGCTGGGGGCCGGCTTTCTGGTCTACGCGGTGCGGCTTGCGGCTCTGAGGTCGGTTGCCAGCGCGCGGCACCTGCTGTTCGCGTCGCTGTTCTACCTGCCGCTCCTGCTCGTCGCCATGGCTCTGGACCGGATACCGATCTGATATGGAATCGACGGTGGACAGCCGGAATCGAAGGAGAAACAGCCGCCTGGGATGGGTGATCGGCGCCGTGGCCGTCAGCTACATCGTGGCGACCGTGGTTTTTCTGGTGGTCTATTGAGGGGTCCTGTCCTGGTATGCGAATGAATGAGACGGGGCATTGACGGGAAGCGCTGATGGCACGGGAGGCGACCGCGAGGGTCTTGGAGGGCGACGGCGTGAAAACGCTGGCGCCGTCGTCCGCCTTTGGCGGGGGTCCGCCGCCGCCCTCCCGCCCGGAGCCGGTGATCAGCAACGCGAGACTGGGGCTGATGATGTTCATCGGCGCCGAAGTGATGTTCTTCGCCGGGTTGATCGGCGCGTTTCTGGTGTTGCGGCTGAGCAGCGATGTCTGGCCGCCGCCCTCGCAACCGCGCTTGCCGGTGTGGATCACGGGTTTCAACACCCTGGTGCTGCTCGCGAGCGGCCTGACCATGCAACGGGCGTCGCTGTCGGCGCGGCTGCCGGACCGGGTGCGGCTGTCCGGCTGGCTCCTCGCAACCGCTGTCCTGGGGGCGCTCTTCCTGTGCATCCAGGGATACGAATGGGTGCGCCTGATCGGCTTCGGGTTGACCATGCGGAGCGGACTGTACGGCTCGACATTCTACGCCCTCATCGGGTTGCACGGGCTCCACGTCCTCGGCGCATTGGCGTGGGTGGGCGTGGTGTGGACCCTCGCGCGGCAGGGACGCTACGCGGAGGGCCAGTCGGCGGGCGTCGAGTTGTGCACCATGTACTGGATGTTCGTGGTGGCGCTGTGGCCGGTGCTCTACGGCCTCGTGTACCTGTATTGAGATCGGCGGCGCGCATGAGCAAGCCTTCGATGGACAACCGGTTCGTGTTCTGGCCCGCGGCAACGACGGGGGCCATGACCATGGGCCTGACGCGAGAGGGCCTCGCGGCGGAGACCGAGCGGATGGTGGAGGCCTTCAACTGGACCGTCGTGTTCCTGATGGCGATGCCTTACGCCACCGTGGCAGGCTGCGTGGGCTGGCTCGTCTATCGCTATACGCGCGCGCACCGGGCGCGCGAAGGCAGGCAGGGCGGGCTTCATATCGTAAGAAAAGGAGAATGCTAGATGAGCGAGGCAGCGACGTTACATCGAGAGCCCGCGGAGTCTCCGCTCACCCCGGAAAGCTGGGGCAAGCTGGGGATGTGGATCTTCCTCTGCGGCGACGCGATGACCTTCGGGACCCTCATCGTGACCTTCGGCATCATGCGCATAGCGGCGCCCGACTGGCCGGTGCCGGCCGACGTGCTGGGCATCAACCTCACCGCCGCCATGACGTTCCTGCTGATCTGCAGCAGCGTGACCATGGTGCTGGCCTTGTCCGGAATCAAGCGCGGCAACCTGCGGGACTTCCGAAAGTTCATGCTGCTTACGATCCTCGGAGGGGCGCTGTTCCTGGCGTTGCAGGCCTACGAGTGGAACCATCTCATCCACATTGGCGTGACGATCTCCGCGAACAAGTTCGGCTCGCCGGTGTTCGGCGACACCTTCTACATCATGACCGGCTTTCACGGCATGCACGTGTTCGGCGGCGTCGTCTACCTCGCGGTCATCCTGGTGGGCGGCCTCACCGGCCGCATCACCCAGCACAACGCGTCGGTGGTGGAGATCGCCGGACTCTACTGGCACTTCGTCGACCTCGTGTGGATCCTGATTTTTACCTTCGTCTACCTCTTGTAGGATACGGGAGACCATCCATGGCAGATACAGCAGCAGCCCATAACGAAGCGCACGCGGAGCCCAACTATCTGGCCGTATTCGGTTGGCTCTTCGTCCTTACGGTCATCGAGGTGGGAGTGATCTTCCTGCCGATACCGAAGCTGCTCATTGCGGCCTCGCTCGTGATCCTGGCGGCGGTGAAGGCATCGCTGGTGGCCATCTACTTCATGCACCTCAAGTTCGAGAGGGTGGTGATCTGGTGGATCGCCGTGATCCCCGTCATACTCTGCGTGTTTCTCATCTTCATGCTGATTCCGGAGTTGGCCTGACTTCAAGGCGGCGCGTGAGTCCGGGCTGGGCCCATAAGGTCCCGGCCCGGACCCCGGCCAACGCTTCCGTTGTTCTCCGTCACTTCGCTCCCTCACCTGAACGCATTGCTCAACACGGTCAGTGCGATTCTGCTCCTGACCGGCTACTGCTTCATCCGGCAGCGCAACGTCGACGCGCACCGGCGCTGCATGGTGGCGGCGTTGGCCTGCTCCGGGCTCTTCCTGATCTCGTACCTCGTCTACCACTTCAGCGTGGGTTCCGTCCGCTTCCAGGGGGAGGGATGGATCCGGATGGTGTATTTCGCCGTGCTGGTGTCGCATACGGTTCTGGCCACGGCCATCGTGCCGCTGGTGGTCGTCACCGTCGTGCGGGCGTTGAGGGAGCGATTCGACAAGCACCGCGCCATCGCGCGCTGGACCTTGCCGCTGTGGATCTACGTGTCGGCCACGGGCGTCGCCGTGTACTGGATGCTCTACCAGATGGAGTTTCGGCCAGCCTAGGCGGCGAAGCTATCGGAGAAACGGTTTTGCCGGCCTATTCGGGGGGAGTCGTCCGCTCGTCCGGGGACCGACGGCGGGCAGGCGTCCTGGCCTGCGGGTCGAAGCCGGCGACGGCGCGCACGGCGTCCGCGACACCGGGAGCGGCGGCGATGACGGGGTTGCCCCGCAGCAAGCCGTCGTTGGCGAGGAAATCGTTGGTCCAGCCTCCCGCCTCCTGAACCAGCAATATTCCGGCCAGACAGTCCCAGGCGTTGATGTGCGCCTCCAGGTAGCCGAGCAGACGGCCGGCGCCGACATAGGCCAGCATCAGGGCGCCGGAGCCGTTGCGCTGGTAGATCCCGCCCGCCTCCAACAGGCGGCGGATGCTGTCAACCGCCGTTGCGCCCGAGGTCCGGGTCGAATAGCCGACGCCGACGGTTCCCTGGGTGAGGCTGTCCGCGGCGCTGGTCGCCATCGGCGTCTCTCCTCGAAAGGCGCCGTGGCCGAGGCGCGCCGCGAACAGCTCGTCCGCGTTGGGGTCGTAGATGACGCCGACCTCGATCCGGCCTTGCAGCACGTAGGCGATGGAAACGCACCAGACGGGCACCTGGTTGATGAAGTTGGTCGTTCCGTCAATGGGATCGACGACCCAGATGCCGCCGGCGTCCTTGCCATCGATGGCGGCCCCGCCCTCCTCGCCCAGAAAACCGTCCTCGGGAAAGAGTTGTTGAAGGCGCGCGCGGATCAGCGCCTCGACGGCGTGATCGGCCTCGCTGACGAAGTCCTGCCGGCCCTTGGCGACCACCTCCAGCCCATCGGGATTGCGGAAATAGGCCAGGGCGGTGCGGCCCGCTTCGAGTGCAACGTCCTTCGCCGCCTGGAGGCGATGGGCCTGCGTTTGGTCATCCATACGGGGTGTCCTTCGACTTCGCTACGCTACGCTCAGGACGAACGGTTGAGCGACTTTATGTCCCGTTCGCCCTGAGCCCTTCGACAAGGCTCAAGACAGGCGTAGCGAAGCGGAGTCAAAGGGTGCCATTGGGAAGAGTTCCCCTCAAGACTGGTTCTCCAGCAACGTCACGCCGCGCTCTCGAAACGCGATCCGGACACGGGAGCCCGCCGGGACCGGCGCGTCGAACCGGTAGTCGGCGACAAAGATCTCCCCGAGCCCCGTGTCGAGGGTGTACTCGACGTGACTGCCGACGTAGGTGCTCTTCAGCACCGTTCCCGTGAATCCACTCTCCTCTTCGCTCGTTTCCAGGATCACCGCTTCCGGCCGGACGGCGATCTTGACGGGACCGGCCGGAAGCTCCCGGTGAGGCAGGCGAAGCTCCATCCGGCCGCCGACGCGGATGGTGGCGTGCCCGCCGTCGCGGCCGAGCAACTCGGCGTCCAGGACATTGGCGTCGCCTATGAAGTCAGCGACGAAGAGGTCGCGAGGGGCCTCGTAGAGTTCGGCGGGCGCGCCTTCCTGCGCGATCTCCGCGTTGCGCATGACGATGATCCGGTCCGACACCGCCAGCGCTTCTTCCTGGTCGTGGGTGACGTACACCGTCGTCAGCGCGAGGCTCTGCTGCAGCTCCCTGATTTCCTCCCGGACCTGTCGGCGCAGCTTGGCGTCGAGGTTGGAGAGGGGCTCGTCGAACAGTAGCACCGTCGGTTCGAGGACCAGGGCGCGGGCGACGGCGACCCGCTGCTGCTGTCCGCCCGACAGCTCGCTCGGCAGGCGCTCTCCGTAGCCGGAAAGGCCCACCAGCTTCAGGCCGTCCTCGGCCCGGTCCCGTATCTCCGCCTTGGTGATGCCGCTGACCGAGAGGCCGTAGGAGACGTTCTCGAACACCGTCATGTGGGGAAACAGGGCATAGGACTGGAACACCATGGAGACGTCCCGGGCGCTCGCCGGCAGGCGGGAAACGTCGTCGCCGCCGATGAAGACGCTGCCGGACGTGGGCATCTCCAGGCCGGCGATGAGGCGGAGGGTCGTCGTCTTGCCGCACCCGCTCGGTCCCAGCAGGGTCACCAGGTCGCCGGCCTGGACCTCGAAGGAGATCCGGTCGACCGCCACGACCGGTCCGTAGTGCTTGCTCACGCCGTCGAATCGCACCGCGGCGGCCTGTCCCTCGATGTTCATCCCACCGCTCCTCCCGCGCCGAAGGCGACGTTCATGTCCTCCCGGCGGCCGATGCGCCGTTCGCCGACCACCAGTTGTATCAGCAGGATCACTACCACCATGACCACTATCAACACCGAGCTGTAGGCGATGGAGAGGCCGTAGTCGCCGTTCTCCACCCGGCCGATGATGTAGGACGTGGCCATATCATAGTTGGCGCTGACCAGGAAGATGACCGCGCTGATGGCGGTCATGGCGCGCACGAAGCTGAAGACCAGCGCGGCGATCACCGCCGGACGGAGGAGCGGCAGGACGACCTTGCGGACAGTGGCGAAGGAGCTGGCGCCCAGGGTCAACGAGGCCTCGTCGAGGCTCTTGTCGATCTGGGTCATGGCGGCGATGCCGGCGCGGACGCCCACCGGCATGTTCCGGAAGATGAAGCAGATGACCAGTATGATGCCGGTGCCGGTGAGCTCGATGGGCGGCACGTTGAACGCCAGGATGTAGCCGACGCCGATGACGGTGCCGGGTATCGCGAAGCTCAACATGGTGCCGAACTCGAAAGCCTGCTGGCCCGCGAACTTCTGGCGGATCAGCAGATAGGCGGTGAGCAGCCCCACCGCCGCGGTCAGGGGGGCGGAGATGAGGGAGATGTAGATGGTCGTCCAGAATGAGTTCCAGGCCGCGCCCGACCAGACCAGGCCCCCGGTCCCGGTGGTGATGGAAAATGCGTCCATATAGTGGCGCAGGGTGAGGCTGTGATCCCGGCCCCAGAGCTCCACGAAACCGCCGAACATGATCATGCAGTAGATGACCGCTGTCAGGCCGGCCCAGGGCAGGGCCGAGCCGTAGGCCAGCCAGACCACGCGACGGGGCAGGGGGACATGAAGGCCGGCGTCACCCTTGCCCGTGACGGTGGCGTAGGACTTGTGTCCCAGCCAGCGATGTTGGGCCCAGAACGCGGTCAAGGTGAAGGCCAGCAGAATGATGGCCAGGACCGCGGCCCGGCCCTGGTCGTTCTGCGCTCCGACGATGGCGAAGAAGATGGACGTCGACAGGACGTCGAAGTTGCCTCCCAGGACCAGGGGATTGCCGAAGTCGGCGAGGCTCTCGATGAAGCCCACCAGGAAAGCATTGGCCAGGCCCGGACGCATCAACGGCAACGAGACCGTGGTGAAGGTGCGCCAGTTGCTGGCGCGCAGGGTCTGCGAGGCTTCTTCCATCGACGGGCTCACCCCTTCGACGACTCCGATCAGGACCAGGAAGGCGATGGGCGTGAAGGCCAGGGTCTGGGCCAGCCAGATGCCGGGCAGGCCGTAGATGTAGCGTCCCGGCGTGGTGCCGGTGACGGATTCGATGGCCAGGGTCACCGTGCCCGACGCGCCGAACAGGAGGATGATGGCGAGGCCGATGACGAACGGCGGGGTGATGATCGGCAGGACGCTCAGGAGGCGCAGCAGCCGCTTGGCGCGGAAGCCGGTGCGGGTCGCCAGCAGGGCGAAGGCCAGTCCGAGAACCGTCGTGCTGGCGGCCACCAGGATCGCCATCAACAGGGAGTTCCAGGCGATGCCGCAGTTGACGTTGGCCGTCAGGCAGCCCACGCCCCAGATGTCGTGGCTGAACAGCTTCTCGACGAAGAGGTAGGGAACGAAGTTGTAGTCGTTGTCCTGGAAGGCGCTGGACAGGATGCGGACCACCGGGAAGAAGATGAAGGCGGCGACCAGCGCGATGACCAGGGCGATGGAGCCGACCACGAAGCCGTCGCCGTTGATGGCCCCGCGCGCGGCGAGCCCCTGGGCGAACAGGAAGAGAAACGCCGCCGATACCGACAAGGCGCCGTAGCCCATGCCGAACTGGCGGTCGCCTAGGGGGCCGAACAGCCCCTCCAGGGTGGCGTATTCCCAGCCGCCGATGCCGATCAGGAAGCCCTGACCCAGGAGAAGGACAGCGCCCGTACCACCCACCGCCAGCAGAACCCTGGAGAAGAGGGGGTCCGTGCGCGGGCGCCGCAGCACCAGCAGAGGAGCCGCCAGCGGCAGCACCATCGGCGCCAGCCACCAGCGCCCGAAGAGGAGGACCTGGAGGAGGGCCGGGGCCGCATCGGCCCCGGCCGGGTAATCGAACAGCCAAGCGAAGGACCAGAACCCGTCCTCCACGCCGTACCAGGGGAGGAGCGCGAAGCCGCCCCATCCCAAGGCCAGCCAAAGCGCGGCGGGCCGATTCATCACCTCAGCGGGTCAGACGTTTACCGTGGCAGCGTGGAAACGTCGTCGTCCCATTTCTTCAGCAGCCGCCGCCGCTCGGTCGACGAGCCGTACTTCTTGAAGTCGTAGTTGATCAGCTTGATCTGGCTCAGGTCCGGCGCCTGCGGCGGTGGTGAGGCGCTGGCATTGGATGGCACCTGGTAGGCCTTTGCCTGTGCCGCCATGGTTTGGATCTTCGGATCCAGGGCGAAGTCCACCCACTTCTTGGCGCTTTCCGGGTTACGGCCGCCCTTGATGACGCTCACCGAACCGATCTCATAGCCGGTGCCCTCGCAGGGCGAGACGATAGTGATGGGGAAGCCCTTGACGACCTGGGTCACGATATCGTGCTGGAAGACGATGCCGATGGTGGTCTCGCCCCGGGCCGACGCCTTGATCGGGGCCGAGCCCGACTTGGTGTACTGGTTGATGTTCTTGTGCAGGGCTTTCATGAAATCGAAACCGCCGTCCTCTCCGAAGAGCTGGACGATGGTGGCAAGGGTCGTGTAGGCCGTGCCGGAGGAGTTGGGGTTGGCCATCTGGACGTGGCCCTTGTACGCGGGCTTGGTCAGATCCTTCCAGCATTTCGGCTCCGGCAGGTTGTGCTTCTTCAACAACTCGGTGTTGTAGCCGAAACCCAGAGCGCCGGCATAGATGCCCACCGTCTTGTAGCCGGACTGTTCGGCCTGGCGCCGCGCCCAGTCCTGAAGTTCCGGCAGCCGGGGGGACTTGTACTCTTGCGTGAGGCCCTCTTCGGCCGCTTGCAGGTGTGGATCGCCGGTACCGCCCCACCACACGTCGCCCTTGGGATTGCGGCGCTCCGCCTTGATCTGGGCGAAGGTCTCACCGGAGCTCTTGCGGGTCATGGCGACCTTGATGCCGGTGGACTTCTCGAACTCCTTGACCATGAGCTGGCACCACTCGATCTGCGGGCTGCAGTACAGGGTCAACTTGCCGGCGCCGATGGCCGTGCCGGCGGTTGTCGCGACGAAACCTGTAATGGCCAATGCCACGATTGAAATGCGGAGACGTTTCATGATGCTGTCCTCCCTATTGCGTCTTGGGCGCCACCTTCCCGCGCCCTGTTTGGCCGGGCGTCCCTGGCGGCGCATTCATGCCACCAAATTCTGGGGCGACGTTACCACACTCAAGGCGGTCTTTGTAACATTTTCCTAATGGATTTGGCATATTGGTCGCGTAGGTTAACCGGACACGACACTAGGGAGTCGACTCATGAAGACCATCGGAATCGTCGGCTGCGGAGCAATCGGAAAGGGCCTGTTGAAGGCCATCGATTCGGGGGCCGTAGCCGCTGATGCGTGCGTCGCCAGCCGCACGGAGAGCTCGTGCAGGGAGTTCCTGGAGACCCTGGATACGGCGGTTCCGTTGCTCTCCCTCGACGAGCTGATCACCCGTTCCGACATCGTGGTGGAAGCGGCCGGCGGCGCGGTGGTGCCGGATCTCGCACGCCGCGTGTTCGACGCCGGCAAGGACCTCTTGGTCATCAGCGTGGGCGCTTTGCTGGATCATCCCGAGATCATCGAGCGGGCGCGCGAGACCGGCTGCCGGCTGCTGCTGCCCTCCGGCGCCATCGCCGCGCTCGACGGCATCAAGTCGGCCTGCGCGGGAGAAGTGGCCCACGTCACCATCACCACCCGCAAACCGCCGCACGGCCTTGAAGGGGCTCCCTATCTGGTGGAGAACGGCATCTCGCTGGCGGGCTTGGCCGAGCCGAGGGAGATCTTTTCCGGAACCGCGCGGGAAGCCTGCCGGGCTTTTCCGGCCAACGTCAACGTGTCGGCGGCTGTGAGTCTCGCAGGACTGGGCCCGGACGAGACGCGCATCCGGATTCTGGCAGTGCCGGGTCTGGAGCGGAACTGTCACGAAGTGGAGGCCGAAGGCGAGTTCGGCCGCCTCAACATGCGCATCGAGAACGTCCCCACGGAGAATCCGCGGACCGGACGCCTCACGGTACTGTCGATGATCCGCTCCCTTCAGGATGCACTGGACCCCGTGCGGGTCGGCACATGATTCAACGCTGGAACCGGAACGCCATGACCAACGTCGAGACCATCGTCCGAATGCTGGAGCAGGCCGGAGTCCGCTGGGTCTTCGGCATCCCCAGCGGCCCGGTGCTGCCGCTCATCGAGGCGCTGGGCCGGAGCCCGGTGGAGTTCGTACTGACGGCCAACGAGACCTCGGCGGGTTTCATGGCCACCACGGTAGGCCAGCTCACCGGCGTGCCCGGCGCCTGTGCCGCCACGGTGGGGCCCGGCGCCACCAACCTCACCACCGGTGTGGGCTGCGCCTGGCTGGACTCCGCGCCGGTGCTGGCCTTCACCTGCAACGTCTCCAGCCCTTGGCTCCGGCGCAGGATCCAGATGCGCATCGACCACAACACGCTCTTCCAGCCCCTCACCAAGGCCACTTTCGCCCTGGGCGCGGACAACGTGGCGGAAAGGATGGCGGAGGCCTTGGCCCTGGCAACGGCGGAGCCGCCCGGTCCCGTGCATCTCGACCTGCCCGAGGACGTGGGAGTGGCGGCGTCCGCGGACGAGGCGCCGGAGCCCGCTCCCGCGCAGGCGCTGGAGGACGTGACGGAGGAGGCCCGAGCGGCGCTTGCGGAGGCGTTGTCCCGCAGCCGGCGGCCGCTGGTGATCACCGGCCTCACCTTTACACGGTGCACGGCCGCGGACTCGCTGCAGCGCTTCATCGAGAAACACCGCCTGCCGTTCGTGTCCACCCTGCACGCCAAGGGGTGCCTGCCGGAGAGCCATCCCAACTGGGCCGGCGTGATCGGGCGGGCCCGCCGCACCGACGTGCAGCGGATGCTGGACCGGGCTGATCTGATCGTCGCGGTCGGCTACGACCCCATCGAGATCAACTACGAGGAGTGGGTGGGCGATACGCCGGTATTCCACCTGGACACGACACCCGCGGAACCGGACCCGCGCGTCCAATTCGCCTTCAACCGCGGCGGCGATCTCGATCGGGCGCTCCGGCGCTGGGCGGACCTGCCGCCGGCGGCCAACGATTGGACGCCGGAGGAGTGGCACGCCCACCGCGACCTGCTGGACCGGGAACTCCGCCCGGAAGGGAGCGCGTTCGCCGCCCATCACGTGCTCGACATCCTGCGCGCGGCCCTTCCGGGCGACGGCATCCTGGCCTACGACGTGGGCGCCCACACCCACCAGATCGCCACCCAGTGGCGCACCGACGTGCCGCGCACGCTGCTGGCCACCAACGGCTGGTCGTCCATGGGCTTCGGCATGCCCGCCGCCTACGCCGCCAAGATGGTCCACCCGGATAGGGCGGTGGTGGGGGTGGTGGGCGACGGCTGTTTTCAGATGACCGCCGGCGAGCTGGCCTTGGCCCGGCGGCGCAACCTCGCCGTACCCATCGTCGTCCTCAACGATGGCTGGCTGGGTCTCATGAAGGTCAAGCAGGAGCGCAGGGAGTTCCCCCTGTCGGGCGTGGAGCTGGGCTGGCGGGTCAATCCCCCGCCGCACTACTTCGGCGTTCCCTGCCGCGGCGCCACCAGCGTCGAGGAGGTCGAGTCCGCCATCCGCTGGGGCCTCGGCCTCGACGGCCCCAGCGTCATCGAGGCCTTCATCGACGTGGAGCCCTACTCCACGACCGTCTTTGACTGATTCAGTCGATATTCCCCTCCTGCTTGAGCGATCGCCGTATGTTGCCGACGGTCCTGACGAACGTGTCGTCCTCCATGGTCGCCATGGTGCGGGGCCGCGGCAGGCGGGTGCTGGCGATCTCGTCGAGGTGACCCGGGCGCGGCGACATGATCGCCACCCGGTCCGACAGGAAGACGGCCTCGGGAATGCTGTGGGTGATGAAGAGGACCGTCTTCCTGCTCGCCTCCCAGATCCGCAACAGCTCCAGGTTCATGCGTTCCCGGGTCAGCGCATCCAGAGCGCCGAAGGGCTCGTCCATCAGGAGCAGCGGCGGGTCGTGGATCAGCGCGCGGCAGATGGAGGCCCGCTGCTGCATCCCTCCCGAAAGCTGATACGGATACTTGTCCTCGAACCCGCCGAGCCCCACCATATCCAGGAGCCCCATCGCCCGCTCCCGGTACTCCCTGAGGTTCAGGCCGCGGACTTCGGCCTGGAGCATCACGTTCTCCAGCACCGTGCGCCAGTTCATCAGCACCGGGCTCTGGAACACGATGCCCACGTCCGGTGTCGGACCGGTCACGCGCGAGCCGTTGACCGCAACGTTCCCGTTCGTGGGACGCAGCAGCCCGCCGATGATGCGGAGAAGCGTGCTCTTGCCGCAGCCGCTGGGGCCAAGGATGGAGAAGAACTCTCCCTCCCTGGCCGCGAAATTAACCTTGTCCAGGGCATGGACGTCACCGTCACGGGTGCTGAACGTCATCGAAACGTCTTCGACCAGGATGGTGGTTTCGGCCATGCCCGTCCCTAGTGCCCTGTCTCTAACGTGGGATTACGCATCTGCTGGTCTTTCTCGCCGTCGGCTGCGTTGCTCCTCCTCGCGTGGTGCCTGCCACTGCTCGTCGTCGCGCCTTGCCGACGACGAGAAATCCTGCGCATCTGCGCAACCCCCCGTCAGAGACAGGGACACTGGCTACTGCGAGATGAAGTCGTTGGTGTAGTAGCGGCTGACGTCGATCTTCTTCTTCAGGCCGCCGTACTTGAACAGGATCTCCTGCGCGCTCTCCCAGTCGGCCTTGGCCGTCCAGCCCAGCGGCTTGCCCTTGGAGTTCTTGGTCTGGAACAGCGGGAAGCTCGCGAGCATCTCCTTCAGCACGGTATCCCGCTTGCGCTCCTTGAACACTTTCAGCGCGGAATCCGCCGCGGCGTCGGGGTTCTTCATGGCCGCCCGGATGCCGCCGCTCAGTCCCCGCAGGAACTTCCGGATGAGGTCGCCGTCCTCCAGCGTCTTGACGTTGATGATGATGCCCACGCCCAGGAGCGGCGCGCCGTTTTCCGCGAACTTCAGCACGTTGAGCTTGACGCCCTGGGCTTCGATCTGCGGCACCTGCTCGTTCACGTAGGCGACGATGGCGTCCACCTTGCCCTGCAGGAGCGCCTCCCGCTTGGCGCCTCCGGACGAGAGCTGCACCACCTTGACCTTGTCCTGCAGGCCGTTGGCGTTGAGGAACGCGGGCAACATGGCCTGGTCACCTCCTCCCGCGGTGACGGCGATGGATTTACCCGCAAGGTCCGCCGGCTTGCTGGCTCCGTGCTTGGCGGGAATCGCCACCGACATCGGGTGGATCTGCAACTCGCCGTACACCCCCTTGACGGGAATGCCGCGCACCACGCCCTTCATCATGGTGCCGTAGTCCGCGGTGCCGAAGTGGTCCTGGGCGGCGCCCATGAGCTTGACGCTGGTGCCCGACCCCTTCCCGGTGAGGATGGTGACGTCGAGGCCTTCCTTCTCCCAGAGCCCGAGATCCTTGGCGTAGTAGTAGGCGGGCGCGTGACCGTACAGGATCCAGCTATACCGGAAGGTGATTTTCCGTAGATCCTTGCCCCACGAGTTGGACGCCAGCAGCGGCAACACGAGCACCATCACCGCCAACCAGACGCCATACCTTCTGATATGTCTCGTATCGAGTCCCATAGCTTCCTCCTTTCGGCCCAAGATTTTCTACAGAGCCCGGCCTTCCTCCTCGCGAAAGGCCACATGCCACGGAATGCACATCTTCTCCACCCAGTGGATGAGCCAGAAAAAACCCACGCCGATGGCCGATACCACGATGATGGTGGCGAACAGCAGCTCGGAGTTGGTGTCGCTGTTGGAGAGGACGATCAGGTAGCCCAGGCCGTAGTCCGCGCCCACGTACTCGCCCACGATGGCGCCGCTGGTGGCGAAGGCCACCGCGATCTTCGCGCCGCTGAAGAAGTAGGGCAGCGAGTTGGGAAAGCGGCTCTTCCAGAAGATCTGCCACTTGCTCGCCGACATGGAGCGGACCATGTCGATCATGTCGTTCTCCACCGCGTTCATGCCCGCGGCGGTGGCCACGACGATGGGGAAGTAGCTCATGAGAAAGCTGACGACGATCTTCGGCGCGATGTTGAAGCCGAACCAGATGATCAGAAGCGGCGCCACCGATATGTACGGGATTGTCTGCAGGAAGACCAGGATGGGCGAGACGATCTTCTCCATGACCCGCGACCACACCATGAAGAAGGCCGTGGCCACCCCCACGACGATGCTGAGGGCATAACCGCCGACGATCTCGAATATGGTCACGGGCGCGTGGGTGAGGAACGTGTCGTAGGACCGGAACACCTTGCTGAAAGCCGTGACGGGCGAGGGCAGGAAGGTGGGCCGCAGTTCCAGCACCACCACGGTGAGCTGCCAGACGGTCAGGAGCAGCCCGATGGCCACCGCGGGATACAGGACTTCGGCTGTCCAGAACCGCCCCCCTCCGGCCCGTGCCCTGTCGACACTTTTTTTGTCGCTTCCGGGCGTCATGCGTTACCACGTCATGTTCACGCCCGTTTCCTGCCGGACGGAGACGTGCCATGGGATGGCCAGGCGTTCCAGCCTCAGCACCACGACATAGATGACGATGCTGACGAACGACAGGGTCAGCAGCGTGGCGAAGAGCCCGGCCGTGTCCAGCTCGCCCTGCATGAGCAGGAGGTGGTAGCCGAGGCCGCTGTCCGACGCCATCCACTCGCCGACGATGGCGCCGACGGTGGCGAAGGGGACGGCCACCTTGGCGCCGGCGAAGAAGTGGGGCAGGGCCGTGGGGATCCTCACCTTACGGAACACCTGCCAAGTGTTCGCCGACATGGACTGGATCAGCTCGATCATCTCGGTTTCGACGGACTTGAGCCCTGCCGTCGTGGAAATGAACACCGGAAAGAACGAGATCAGAAAGGCGACGAGCACCTTCGGCGCGAGGCCGAAGCCGAGCCAGACCACGAACAGCGGGGCGACGGCGATCTTGGAGACCGTCTGCGAGAACAGGAACAGCGGCATCAACGCCTTGTCGAGGGTGGACGACCACACCACCAGGATGGCGAACAGGCCCCCCAGCACGATGCTGCAGCCGTATCCCAGGAGGACCTCGTACCCGGTGACCAGGCTGTGGTCGTAGAGCGTGGCCGCGTAATCGACGAGGCTAAGGAGGATCTCCGAGGGGCCGGGCAGGATGTAGTTGGGAATGCCGCTGATGCGAACGTACGCTTCCCAGCTCGCCAGAAAGACGCTGATGGCCACCACCGGATACATCAGATCGCGGTAGATCTCGGGTGTCCATCGTAAGCGCGCCATCGTATCCCTCGTGTAAGGGTCTCGTTTGCGGCACTGAACCCGGAAGCGGCGAGCCGGGCGCCGCCGGCTGGTGTGCGCGCGACCCCGCCACTTCGCGCACACTACTCCATATGCGACTCGTCGATCAAGGGAGGTCTGGGGCCGTGATGGCGCAGCGTCATGAATTGCTGTAGGGTAGGGCGCGTATGGCCGCCGAAACCCCCATCCGCAGGAACGTCTTCGTCCTGGCCACCTGTCAGATGCTGTTCGGGTCTTCGCGGACGCTTCTCATCGCCACCACGCCGGTCATCGCCCTGGCCATGGGCTACAAGGCGCTGGCCACCATGCCGGCCGCGCTGGTGATCGTCGGCACCGCCATCGCCACCATGCCCGCCTCGATGTTCATGCGCCTTACCGGGCGGCGGCTCGGGTTCATGATCGGCGCGGGTATCGGCGCCATCTCCGGCGTCATGGTCCTCGTCGCCATCGTCCGGGCTGACTTCTGGCTGTTGTGCCTCGCCGCCCTCACCTACGGCGTGTTCGCCGCCTTCGGGCAGTACTTCCGCTTTGCCGCGGCCGATACCGCGCCCCAGGAGTTCAAGAGCACGGCCATCTCTTTGGTGCTGACCGGCGGCGTGGTGGCGGCCTTCGTCGGCCCCTATCTCGCCGCGACCGGAGAGGACCTCCTGGCAACGGGCGCGTTCATGGGTTCGTATGTCTTTCTCATAGGGCTCATGGTGCTCATCGCGCTGGTGCTGAGCTTCCTCGACATTCCCAATCTCACCGCGAGCGAACGGGCCGCCGCCCAACGTTCCCTGCCCCAGATCATGGCGCAGCCGGTGTTCATCGCCGCCACCTTGGCGGCCACCATGGGGCAAGGGGTCATGAACCTGTTGATGACGGCGATCCCCATCGCCATGGTCGAGGCCGATTTCCAGTTCGCCGACACCGCCTTCGTCATAAGCTGGCACAGCTTCGGCATGTTCGCGCCTGGATTCGTCACCGGGAACCTGATCAAGCGCTTCGGGGAGGTGCGCATCATTATGAGCGGTGTGGTGCTGCAGCTCTTGTGCATCGGGGTTGCGCTTTCGGGCGAGGGTGTGATGGAGTTCTGGCTCTCCATGCTGCTCCTCGGCGTGGGCTGGAACTTCGCCTTCACGGGCGGCACGTCGCTCCTGACCACATCCTACAACCCGGCGGAGCGGGCCAAGACCCAGGGCGCCATGAGCTTCATCAACTACGCCTTCGTGGCCGTGGTGTCGCTGTCGTCCGGGGCGCTGCTGCACTTCTTCGGCTGGGAATGGGTCAATTTCAGCAGCATCCCGCTGCTGGCCGTCGCCGCCGTGGCGACGTTGTGGTTCGCGCTCTCCAGGCCGCCGGCCGCACCGGCGCCGGCCTAGCAGGGACGGGTTTCCAACCTGGCCACGTCCGCGTTGCGTGGTTGGCCGGCATGTTTGCGACTTCGCAAGACATGCCGGCGCCACGCGGCTACAGCACCGCCACCACCTCGATCTGGAACAGCACGTTGCCGCGCACCGGCGACTTGATGGCGTGGCGGGCGGGACGGTCGTGCTCGTCGGGAAACATCTTGAGCCACGCCTTGTTGATGGAGTCGCGGTACTCTTCCTCTTTCAGGTAGACGGTCATGCGCACGATGTCGTCCGGGCTTCCGCCGGCCAGCTCCATGAACTGGCGGATGTTGTCGAACAGCACCTCGGCCTGCCTGTCCGGATCGTCGGGTAGTTCGCCGGTGGCGCCGTCACGCCCGGAGATGCCGGAGGAATAGACGACGTTGCCGACCTTGGCTCCCATAGGGATGGGGGCGTTGTGGGGTACGCCTGGAAGCTCGATGCTGACTCGCTTGGACATGGAGTGGGTCCTTTCATGTGTCTCGCAAGCCGCCGCTCACCCGGCGGCGGGTTATAGTGTCGCGTCCCGTATAATCCTGCGATAATTTGCGGGTCCTTTTTGCCGTCGGCTGCGTTGCTCTTCCTCGCGTGGTACCCGCCACTGCTCGTCATCGCGCCTTGCCGACGACAAAATATCCTGCGCAACTTATCGCAGGATTATACGGGACGCGACACTAGGGGCTTTGCCGCTCTCGCCGTGACGACGAACAGGACGGCGGCGATTCCCATCACCACCAGCGTGCTGAGCCCCAGCGACCAGTTGATGCCGATATACGCGCCGGCAAAGCCCACGGTCACGCCGCTGAAGGTGCGCAGCCCCTGGGCGGCCATGTTGTAGAGCCCGATCAGGCGGCCGCGCAGGTTCGCCGGCGCCTCGAGCTGCACGAGCGTCTGCGCCATGGACAGGAACGCGAGGTTGAGGATGCCGGCGAGGAACAGGAAGAGCAGCGACAGCACGTAATGCGTGGAGACGGCGAAGGCGGTCATGGCGCAACACCACAGCATGGTCAGGATGATGGCCGTGGAGGCGCGCGCCCTGAACAGGCCGCGTATCTCCAGCAACAACCCCCCGGTCACGGCGCCTGCGCCATTGGCGGCGAACAAAGCGGCGTAGCCGAGGCTCAAATCCTTTGCCCCGAGCGACAGGGCGAACGCGGGCATCAGCGCCTGGAAGGCGTTGCCGACGAAGAAGGCGTAGAAACCAACAAGCAGGATCATGCCCAGCAGGACCCGGTTGCTGGAAGCACCCCACAATGCCGAAAGCGCGTCCGCCCAAGTCCCTTTCGTGGTCTGCCGCCCGGAGCCGTGGCCGGTATAGGGGACGAGCCGGCACCAGATCATCAGTGGCAAGTAGATGAGCGTGTTGACCAGCAGTGCCAGCGTGGGTTTCAGCAACCATAGGGCGGCTCCTCCCACGGCGGGGCCGAACAGGATTCCCAACTGCCGTCCCGTCGCCAGCAGCCGGATGCCGCTCTGAAGCGTCTCCGGCCCCACCACGTCGTAGATCATGAGTTGGCGCGCCGGGTTCCACAAGGCGCCCGCCATCCCGTGCAGGATCAGCAGGACCACGGAGTGCCACATCTCCAGGCGGCCGGTGTAGAACAGCAGCGCCCAGGCCAGGCTCACGGAGATGAACAGGATCTGGGCCCACTCGATGATGCGGCGGCAGTCGAGGCGGTCCGCCATCGCGCCGAAGTACCACGACAAGAACAGGGCGGGCATCCAGTGGCTGATGACGGCGAAGCCTTGCAGGGCCTCGGACCGAAACATCTGGTAGACGATCCCGTAGCTGATGACGTGCTCGATGTTGTCGGCCATCATCGACAGCATGTTGCCGACAAAGAACAAGGCAAAGTCCCGGTTCCGGAGCGCGGCGAACGCGGGCGGGGCCTGGGCGGGCGAGGTCGTGGGTGTGCTCATGGAATGCGGACGCCGTCGGACACGGGCGCGATGGCAATCACTCTAGACAAGTTGCCGGCACTTTGACAAACGTGGCCGTGGCAACACGGCAGGGGCGGCGGAAGGGGAGGCAGGCGCGGGTGAAGTGAACGAGGCTCGAAAAAAAGAAAGAGGACAGCCTCTGGAGGCTGCCCTCTTTCCTGGTTGGTGAAGTGTGCCGCTACCGGCGGCCGCGGCCCCGGCGGCCGCTCAACATGCGTTTCAGCATGTCGTCGGCCTTCGCAATCTGTTCGGGTGTCAGCACCTCCCGTACCGCCACCACGGCGTCGGTGCGTGCCCGCAACAGGTCGCCCCGGATCTTGGCGATCTCGTCGACCTTGGCGCCGATCTTGGCCTTGTCCACGGTCTCCTGCGATACTATCTCCCGGAGCTCGATGCCGGCGACGCGGGCGTCGGCGCGCAGGCCGATCCTCTTCTTTCGCGCGTCCGTGAGCGCGCCCTTGACCTTCTTCACCTGCTCGTCGGTCAGTTCAAGCTTCTCGGTCATGCGCTTGACGAAATCCCCGCGGCCGCGGCGTCCGCGCCGGCCCTCTTGGCCACGCCTGCCTTCGCGTCCGCGCCAGTGCCGTCTCCCTCGCTCTTCACCCCTTTCGGCCCGGGCGATGCGGTCTCCGTCGCCGCGCCTGCCTTCGCCCTGCTGGCTCCAGGCGACGCCCCCGGAAAGTCCCACCAGGAGCAGGGGTACCATCATCAATGCGGTACGTCTGTGATTCCTCATATTCGGTTCTCCCTTATTGTGTGAGTGGTTCGATCCGGATCGTGGTGTCAATGATTAGACGCGGTGTGGTTCCCGGAAGAGTCGAAACATCCACGAGGCTGCGGCATGACCCACACGGATCGGTCTGTCGGCGGGATGAACTGCCGGTAGGACTTGACATGGCACCTTTGCAGGGCGGAGGCTCGGCCGTCGTGACTTGCGCCCCTGGGCAACTGTGATGACAGGGGCACCGAACCTCCGCCCTGATTGCTGCGGCCTCGTGGTACGGAAACCCGGCCGGCGAAGACGTTGACGGCGTTGATTCTACGCTGCTTCTATGAGATTTTTGTGAGCATAGTGGTTGGCCGCGTGTTAATTTCGGGCAGCACGGGGAAATCATGAAAACCAGATGTGTGCGCGGGTGGCCGCTCCCTGTGCGGTGAACGATTCCCGCGGCCGACATCGAGGCGACTGGACATGCAGGATTCTTCCGAGGATCGGGAACGGCGGCTGAAAAGCCGCCACGAGCTCACGCAGGAGATCGAAGCGCTCAGGGAAAGGGCTTCCGCACTGAGCGCGGCGATCCTGCGCATCAGCGCGAGCCTCGACCTCGCCACCGTGCTGCAGGAGGCCGTGGACAGCGCCCGCGCGCTCACCGGCGCACGCTACGGCGTCATCGCCACCGTCGACGAGGCGGGCGAGGGTAGCGACTTCGTCACCTCCGGGTTCACACCAGAGGAACACCGCCAGTACGCCGAGTGGCCCGACGGCCCCCGGCTGTTCGCGCACCTGCGCGATCTCCCCGGGCCGCTCAGGCTCACGGACCTGCCGGCCTACGTCCGGGAGCTCGGCGTCTCCCCGGACTTGATGCGCTCGAAGACGCTGCAGGCGACGCCGATGCGGCACCGCGGCGAGCAGGTGGGCAACTTCTTCCTCGCCGAGAAGGAGGGCGGAGGGGAGTTCACGGAAGAGGACGAGGAGGTGTTGATGGTGTTCGCCTCGCAAGCGGCCACGGCCATCGCCAACGCGCGCACGCACCGCGACGAGCAACAGGCGCGGGCCGACCTCGAGGCCCTGGTGGAGACCTCACCGGTGGGCGTAGTGGTGTTCGACGCCAGGACCGGCAGGCCGGTGTCGCTCAATCAGGAGGCGAAGCGGATCGTGGAAGGGCTGCGCATGCCGGGCCATTCGGTCGAACAACTGCTGGAGGTGATGACGCTCCGCCGCGCGGACGGGCGGGAGGTTTCGCTCAGCGACATTCCCATCGCACAGACGTTCGTCAACTCCGAAACCCTGCGCGCCGAGGAGATCACGCTCTCGGTCCCGGACGGAAGGAGCGTCACCGCGCTCCTCAACGTCACACCGATCCTTTCCGCGCAGGGCGAGGTGGTCTCGGCGGTGGTCACCCTGCAGGATCTGGCGCGGCTGGAGGAACTGGACCGGCTGCGGGCGCAGTTCCTGGGCATGGTGAGCCACGAGCTGCGCACGCCGCTGGCGGCGATCAAGGGCTCCACCGCGACCGTGCTGGGAGCCTCGCCGGCTCTGGACCGGGCCGAGCTCGACCAGTTCTTCCGGGTCATCGACGAACAGGCCGATCACATGCGAGGCCTGATCAGCGACCTGCTGGACGCGGGACGCATCGACGCGGGCACGTTGTCCGTCTCGCCCGAGCCTTCGGAGGTGGCGGCGGTGGTGGACCAGGCCAGGATGGCGTTCCTGAGCGGCGGCGGCACGCGCACGGTCGCGATCGACCTCCCCCAGGACCTGCCCCGGGTGCTGGCCGACAGGCAGCGCATCGTGCAGGTCCTGAACAACCTCTTTACCAATGCCGCCAGGCACTCTCCGGAGTCTTCGCCCATTCGGGTCGCGGCGGTCCGCGACGGCCTGCACGTCTCGGTCTCGGTCTCGGACGAGGGCGGAGGGGTGTCCGCGGAGCAGCTTCCGCGCCTGTTCCGGAAGTACACGGACGTAGGCGGCGGGGGGGACCGCGGGCTTCGCGGGTCCGGCCTCGGTCTCGCCATCTGCAAGGGCCTGGTGGAGGCCCACGGGGGCCGCATCTGGGCAGCCAGCGACGGACCGGGCCAGGGCACGCAGTTCACCTTCACGATTCCGGTGGCCGAAGAGCCCGCTGCCGCGGCCGGCTCCGGCCCGAGCCGTGCGCCCTCGCCCGGCAAGGGACACGAACCGGTCCCGATCCTCGTGGTGGACGACGACCCCCAGATGCTCCGCTACGTTCGCGAGGCCCTCGCCGAGGCGGGCTACTCGCCGATCGTCACCGGAGAGCACCGGGAGCTGTCCCGCATCATCAGGACCGAGAGGCCCCACCTGATCCTGCTCGACCTTCTGCTCCAGGGCGCCGATGGCATCGAGCTCATGGAAAGCACTCCCGAGATGGCCGATCTGCCGGTCATCTTCATCTCCGCATACGGCAGGGACGAGACCATCGCCAAGGCGTTGGAGAGCGGAGCCGTCGACTACCTCGTCAAGCCCTTCTCGCCCACCGAACTCACCGCCAGGATCCGGGTGGCCCTGCGCAAGCGAGTCGAACCGGAACCCTTCGCGCTCGGCGACCTCGCCATCCGGTACGAGCAGCGCCGGGTGACCATGGCTGGACACCCCGTGCGGCTGACCGCCACCGAGTACGAGCTCCTGCGAATCCTCTCGGTGAACCCCGGACGGGTATTGGCCTACGATTCGCTGGTCCGGCAAATGTGGAGCCCGCCGGACTACGGCGACCCCGACCGTGTCCGCACCTTCGTCAAGCAACTCCGAAGGAAGCTCGGCGACGACCCCGCCCACCCCCGCTACATTCTGAACGAGCGCGGCGTCGGCTACCGCATGGCCACACCGGAAGACCCACGGGACTCGACCAACTGAGGGACAGCGCCCTTGTTCGACGCGGGCGCGCTCCCGACCTCGAACAACTTCACCCTTCCGAGAGCAATGTCATCAAGAACCACGGCTCTCTATGAGGTTCGGGTGTCATAGTGCCTAATGTTCGTGTTGTTTGTGGATTTTTTCGGTATTCTGCACACAATGCTATTGACATGCACCAGGATCTTGTCCCCATAACCGAATCGCAATTGCATTGAGGCGCAGTCGGCCGGGCCAGGCTGCGCTGTCTCCCGGTACGCTACGGAGGGCCGTTTGGTGTCATCGATCACGAGCCTGATCTCCGAACTCCGCGCCGACGTAAGCGAGGGCAAGCTGTTGCCGGCGCTGTCGGCCGGAGTCATCCTGGGCTTGGTTCATATTGTCTACGAGATCCTGTTCGGAGCCCTGGTCTTTTCGGGTCCGCTGGCGCCGTTCCTGTCCCGGGGCATCGGCATCATGGTGTTCGGCGCGTTCGCCGTCTGCCTTGTGGTCGCGCTGACCGGGGGATACCGGGGAGCGATCGCAAACCATCCGACGGTTGTCGTGATCGCGTTGGCGACGATCGCCGCCGCGGTCCCGCTGGAGGGGAACGCGCTGTTCATGACTCTGGCCGCCATCGTGATCGTCAGTTCGGTCGCGACGGGTGCGTGCTTCTTGGCGATCGGGCATTTTCGGCTGGCCGATCTGCTCCGGTTCGTTCCCTATCCGGTCGCATGCGGGGTTCTCGCCGGCGTTGGCGGGCTCATCACTCTGGCGGCGTTGTCGATGATGAAGGCGACGCCGGGCTGGCAAGCGCTTCCTTCACTCCTGGAAACCACCGTGCTTTGGAGCTGGGGTCCCGGCGTGGTCTATGGCCTTGGCTTGTTCCTGTCCACCAAACGCTGGAGTAGCCCCTGGATATTGCCGTCGAGTTTCGTGCTCGGCGCCGTGCTCTACCAAATGAGCCTGCCCCTCCTCGATATCTCGGCGGAAGAGGCCGGGGCGGCGGGCTTGCTGTTCGCGAACGCGATGGAAGGGACCCTTTGGCCCCCCTTCCAACCGGGGGATCTGGCTTATGTGGACTGGGGCGCGGTGGTCGGGCAGATTCCCAACATGCTGTCCCTGGTCGCGGTTATCCTGCTCGGCGCGGTCATATACTTGGGCAGCTTCGAACTGGCCACGAACCGGGAGATGGAGTGGAACCGGGAATTCAAGGCGGCCGGCGGAGCCAGCATGATCGCCGGTCTGGGCGGCGGTCCGGCCGGATTCATGAACTTGCCGTTTTCGATGCTCAACCACCGGTTGGGAGCCGAAACACGGCTCACCGGCGTCATCACCGCCCTTGTGCTTGGCTCCGTGCTGCTCGTGGGCGACGCGTTCCTGAGACTGGTCCCGGTGCCGTTGTTGGCCGGGATGGCGATGTTCATCGGCGTCGGCTTGCTGGACGAATGGCTCGTGAGAAGCCGCAAGCGGCTGCCCCGGCTGGATTACGCCATCGTCCTCGCGATCTTCGTCGCCGTGGTGCTCCTCGGTTTCGCCGAGGGGGTGGGCATCGGGATGGTGATCACAACCGTTCACTTCGCCATCCGCCTCAGCCGCGTGGACCCGATCGAGGCGGGGTTCACGGCGCGCGAGCGCCGCAGCAACCGGACCCGCCGAATCGCCGACCGGGCGATACTGCTGGCGGAGGGCGACCGCGTCCACGGATATCGGCTGTGTGGCTATCTTTTCTTCGGAAGCGCCCACGCCCTGGCCAGCCGGCTGAAGCAGTCGCTGAGCCGTGACCCCCCTCCGGTCTGCATCCTGCTCGATTTCGAGGCCGTTTCGGGTCTGGACTTCTCGGCCGTCAACGCCCTGTGCGGGTTCGTCCATGCCGCGCACGGCGCCGGAGCCCGGGTCGCTCTAAGCGCCGCGCCCGAAAACTGCCGGACTGAGATGGAACGCAATCTTCCTCCTCCGGTATTCGCCGACATGCTTTTCGAACCGAACGTGGACCGCGCTCTTGAGCAATGCGAGGATATCGTCATCGCGGCGCGAAGGGAGGATCTCCGCCGGGAGGATGGCTCCGGCGACAGCTTGCTCGACCGCTTCGCCGGCGATATCGAGAGCCACCTGGACAGGCGTATACTGTTCGAGGACATGGCTCACGAACTCCGCAAGTGGCTGGAGGTTCGCGATTTCAATCCGGGCCAGATCCTTGTGGCGTAAGCGATACGAGCGCCCCACCTTCCTTTGCGGGAGGCGATGATGGATGCTG
>JAPPNF010000033.1 GCA_028818755.1 Deltaproteobacteria bacterium
TTGCCGACGACAAAAATGCCCTCGCATCTTCACAACGCTATTGGTGAGACAGGACCCTAGGCGTCCGGCGGCACCTGCATGCCGCGCTGGACCGCGGGGCGGGCGCCGATGGTGTCGAACCAGCGCTTTACCTGCGGGAAGTCGGCCAGATCCACCTGATGCCTCTCGTGCCGGCCCACCCAGGGGTAGGTGGCGATGTCGGCGACCGAATATTCGCCGGCCAGGTATTCGTGGTCGGACAATCGCTTCTCCATCACTCCGTAGAGGCGGCGCGCCTCGTTCTTGTATCGGTCGATGGCGTAGGGGAGCTGTTCCTTGGCGCCGAGGAAGTGGTGCGCCTGCCCGAACATCGGCCCTACCCCGCCCATCTGGAACATGAGCCACTGCATGACGTCGTAGCGGGCCCGGGACTCCTCGGGAAGGAACCGGCCGCCGGCCTTCTCCGACAGGTACAGCAGGATCGCGCCGGACTCGAACAGGCTGTAGGCGCCGCCGCCGGGACCGTCCTGGTCGACGATGGCCGGAATCTTGTTGTTGGGGCTGATGGCGAGAAAGTCCGGCGCGAACTGCTCGTCCTTGCCGATGTTGATGGGATGGACCTCGTAGGGCATCTCCAGCTCTTCCAGCATGACGGACACCTTGCGGCCGTTGGGGGTTCTCCAAGTATACAGATCGATCATGATGCCTCCTTGAGATTCATCATGGCTCGCTTGGCCATCCAAAGCAACGGCAGGCTCCGTCCTACGCCTTGATACAGGCGACATGGTGGCCCTTCGTTGTTTGGACCAGCGGGATGGGGCGTTCGGTGCACTCCCCGATACGGACGGGGCAACGGGAAGCGAAACGACAGCCGGGGCCGGGGTTCAAGGGGACGGCGGGTTCGCCTTCGAGCGGCCGCAGTTGACCGGGCTGCCCTATCCGCGGGCGGGTGTCGAGGAGGGCCTTGGTGTAGGGGTGTCGCGGGCGCTGCATCACGACATCCGTGGAGCCTTCCTCCATGATCTTGCCGCCGTACATGACCACGATGCGGTCGGACACGTATTCGGCAACGTTGAGGTCGTGAGTGATGAAGACCATCGTGAGCCGCAGCCTTGTCCGGAGATCCTGGAGGAGCGCCAGGACCTGGGCCTGGATCGAGACGTCGAGCGACGAGACCGGCTCGTCCGCCAGGATCAGCGAAGGCTCCGTGGCCAGCGCCCGTGCGACGGAGATACGCTGCCGCTGCCCGCCGCTGAACTCGTGCGGGTAACGTTCGAGGTGCTGTGAGGACAACCCTACCTGCTCGAGCAATTGCACGACGCGCTCGCGCCGCGCTTCTCCGTGGAGGCCGAAATGGATCGTGAGGGCCCGGCCGATGATCATCTCCGTGCGCATGCGCGGATTCAGTGAGGAGAACGGGTCCTGGAATATGAACTGGATATCCTTGCGCAGCGCCTTCATCTCGCCGGGCGACGCCTTCAGGATGTCGCGGCCGGCGAGGAACACGTCCCCGGACATCACCGGCAGCAGCCTCGCGATGAGCTTCGCCGTCGTGGACTTGCCCGAACCGCTCTCCCCAACGAGGCCGAGGGTCTCGCCCCTGGCCACCTCGAACGAGACCCCGTCGACGGCCTGCACGGTCCGCCGGCCGTAAAGAAGGCGACGAAAGGTCCCCCCGCTTACGTCGAAATACCTGACCAGGTCGCGAACGCTGAGCAGAGGCAGCGTGCCGTCTATCGTGCCGAGAGATTCCATCATGCCGGTCCGGGTCCCATGTCGTTCACGTTCCCGCGGAATCCAACGGATAGTGGCATGCATAGGCATGCCCGCGTTCCACCGGCATGCTGGCCGGCGAGCGTGTCATTTCCGGTATGTCTCGACTGCATCGCGGCTGGGCGTGGACACACCGCGGGTGGAAGCGGCAGCCCGGCGGTGGCGCGCGCAGGTCGAAGATCGTGCCGGGGACGCCGTGCAACGGCTGTCCCCGTTGCGGGATGGAGTTGATGAGGCCGTTCGTGTACGGGTGCCTGGGTGCCTTGAATATCGCGTCGGTGCTGCCCACTTCCATCAAGCGGGCGCCGTAGAGAACGGCGGCGCGCGTGCACAGCTCCGACACCACGGCCAGGTCGTGGGAGATGAACAGCAGCGCCAGGTCCATATCCCGTTGGAGCTGCCCGAGCAGGGACAGGATCTGGGCTTGAATCGTGACGTCCACGGCCGTCGTGGGTTCGTCCGCGATCAAGAGCGAAGGCCCGCATGCCAGCGCGGCGGCGATGGTCACGCGCTGGCGCATGCCGCCGCTGAACTCGTGCGGGTACTTGTTGAACATCTCCCGCGCGCCGGGCAGCTTGACCCGCTCGAACATCTCGACGGTGCGACGCCGTGCCTCCGCGTGGCTGAAGTGAAGGTGATGACGATACACCTCGGCCACCTGCTCCCCCACGGTGTAACCCGGGTTGAGGCTGGTCATGGGCTCCTGAAACACCATGCCGATCCTGCGCCCGCGGACGGACTGCATGACGGATTCGTCCTGGGTCACGAGATCCTCGCCGTCGAACCAGATGTGGCCGCGGGTGATCCTGGCCGCCGGATCGAGCAACCGCATGATGGACAACGCGGTCACGGTCTTGCCGGATCCCGATTCCCCCACGATGCCCAGGGCCTCGCCGGGCTCCACGGTGAACGAAA
>JAPPNF010000036.1 GCA_028818755.1 Deltaproteobacteria bacterium
GAGATGACGGCAACCCACAGAATCTGTGCCATCACCCGATGAACGAACAATTACGTCGAGTTTTTGTCTCAGGAGGTGGTGACGTGGCCACATCCAAGTACCTTAGCCTCTCCAAACGCATTATCGACCGTCTGTCGGTGGATGACAAGGACGCCGTGTTCTGGGACCGCGACCTTCCCGGATTCGGCATCCGGGTTTACCCTTCGGGCGCCAAGGTCTACGTCGTGCAGACACGGGTCTTCGGCCGTTCCAAGCGCGTCACCGTGGGCCGTCACGGAAAGCTCTCCGCCGACCAGGCCCGAAAGGAGGCCGCCCGGATCATCGGCCGCATCAAGGGGGGCGAGCCTGCACCACTGGCGGAGCCTCCCGCCGCCCCGACGGTCGTTGACCTGGCCGAACGCTACCAGCGCGAGTACGTGGCCGTGCGCTGCAAACCCTTGACCGTGTCCCACTACGGTCTCATGCTCCGCAAGCACATCGTGCCGGCGCTGGGAAAGCTTCTGGTTTCAGAGGTCGAGCGCAAGCACATCATGGAGTTTCAGTATGGTCTCAGGGACATGCCCACGGTGGCGAACCGGGCAGTGGACATCCTTGTCAAGATGTTCAACCTGGCCGATGCGTGGGGGTGGCGTCCGTCAGGCAAGAACCCTTGCCGGTTCGTGCGCCGCTACAAGGTGGAGAAACACCACGAGCGGTTCCTGACCCCCGAGGAACTCTACCGGCTCGGCCAGGCGCTGGACGCCGCGCCAGGCGAGCGGTTGGCGTTGGCCCATGCGGCCGCGGCGATCCGGCTGCTGGTGCTGACGGGGTGCCGGCGGAACGAAATCCTGGGACTTCGGTGGGAGGACCTGGACTTTGAGGCCGGAGAGATGCGGTTGGCGGACAGCAAGACCGGAGCGCGGGTGACGCCGCTGCCGCCGGCGGCAGCGAGAGTGCTGGCGGGCCTTTCGCGGGCTCCGGGCAATCCGTGGGTGTTTCCGGGGAGGAAGAAGGGCGACCGCCAGCACAACATCAACGACTCCTGGGACCGCGTGCGCAAGCGGGCCGACCTCGACGGCGTCCGGCTTCATGACCTCCGCCACTCGTTCGCTTCGAGAGCGCTGGCGCTCGGCGAGAGCCTGTCGATGATCGGGGAGCTCTTGGGGCACCGGAAGGTGCAGACCACGGCGCGCTACGCTCATCTGGCACGGGACTCGGTGCGGGCATCGACGGCCAAGGTGGCGGAGAGCATCGGAGCGGACATCCTGCCCGAGTAGCGCAGTGAGAGGAAACGGACAATGGCGAGGTTGAACAGCGGAACGATCTCCAGGCGCACTGTCGAAGGACTCCCTATGGAAGAACGAGACGCGGTGTTCTGGGACCGGGAGCTTTCGGGCTTCGGGGTGCGGGTCTATCCCTCAGGAGCGAAGGTCTACGTAGTGCAGACACGAGCCAACGGGAAGTCGAGGCGGTTCACCATAGGGCGGCACGGGCTGGTGTCGGCGGAGCAGGCTCGGCGCAAGGCGGCAGTGGTGATCGCGAGCATCAAGGCCGGAGAGGAGCCGGGACGAAACGGCGCCGCATCGACAACGGCCACCGGGCCCAGCTTGGCCGAGGTGGCGGAGCGGTACATGAGGGAGCATGTAGCCGTGCGCTGCAAGCCGGCGACGGCCAGAGGTTACCGCCATGCTCTCGACAAGGTGCTCCTGCCGGCCTTCGGCTCCGTGCCTCTGGGCAGGATCGGTCGCGATCAGGTGGCGGCCCTTCACTACCGCCTCCACAAGACGCCTTCCATGGCTAACCGTGGGGTGGAGACGCTCTCCCGGCTCTTCTACATGGCGGAGGCATGGGGCGTAGCGCCGGAGGGAGGCAACCCGTGTCGGTTCGTGAAGAAGTACCCCGACCGGAGTTGCGAGCGGTTTCTGTCGGAGCAGGAGTTCCGCCGACTGGGAAGCGTGCTGAGCGAGCTGGAAGCCGAGGGCAAGGTTTCGGCGAGTGCGGTTGCGGCGTTTCGCCTGCTGATGCTGACCGGGTGCAGGCGGAACGAGATCTTGACGCTACGGTGGGAAGACGTCGACCTGGATGCGGGGGAGTTGAGACTGCGGGACGCCAAGACCGGAGCACGGTCGGTGGCGCTTTCACCGGCGGCGAGGAAGGTACTGGCCACCCTGCCGCGGTCGCTGGACAACCCTTGGGTGATTGCCGGGCCCCGGCTCGGGAAGCGCTTGAGCAGCCTGAACGGCCGGTGGCTTGTGGTTCGGGCCCGGGCCGGACTCGAAGACGTGCGAATTCATGACCTTCGCCACAGCTTCGCTTCGAGGGCGCTGGCGCTTGGAGAGAGCCTGACGATGATCGGAAAGCTCCTCGGTCACCGGAAGGTGCAGACAACGGCCCGCTACGCCCACTTGGCGCGGGAGTCGGTGAAAACGTCGGCCGCCAGGGTCGCAGACAGCATCGCGGCCGATATGGCGAAACTCTCCACCGAATCTGGTGGTGGTGGACGATGGCGACCCCTATCTGTCGGCACCATCACCCGATGACAGACTTTCAATTACCCACATCATTGATTTGCAAGGTGGCGCCAAGGGCGATGTCGT
>JAPPNF010000178.1 GCA_028818755.1 Deltaproteobacteria bacterium
CCCAGAGGGAGAGGGGGTCGGAAGGTGCTCGGTTCCATGACCTGCGGTGGAATCGGCGCGGCCGCCATCAGACCCCCAGCTTCCTGAGGCGGCGGCGTACGTTGACCGACGCGGTGCCGCCCGGCGCGCGCCGGCGTTCGACGCCGGCGCGGAGCGTGAGGATCTTGTATACGTCGGCGCCGATGTCCGGGCAGTACCCCTGAAGCTCCTCCAGCGACAGCTCCTCGAGCTTGCGCTCCGTGTCGATGCAGTGGCGCACGACCCGGCCCACCACGTCGTGGGCGGCGCGGAAGCTGAGGCCCCGGCCCACGAGGTAGTCCGCCAGGTCGGTGGCGTTCATGAAGCCGCCCTCCGCCGCCGCCAGCATCCTTTCGCTACGCACTTTCAGCCCGTTCACGAGCTCCCGGGCCATGAGCAGGCACGCCGCCACCGTGTCCACGGTGTCGAACAAGGGCTCCTTATCCTCCTGGAGGTCGCGGTTGTAGGCCAGCGGCAGCCCCTTCATGATGGTCAGGAGCGCGTTCAAGTTCCCGTACACCCGGCCGGTCTTGCCGCGGATCAGCTCGGCGACGTCGGGGTTCTTCTTCTGGGGCATCATGGAGCTGCCCGTGCAATAGGCGTCCGGCAACTCGATGAAGCCGAACTCCTCGCTGGACCAGAGGATCAACTCGTCCGCCATGCGGCTCAGGTGGACGAACAGGATCGCGGACGCCGACAGGAACTCCAGCACGAAATCCCGGTCGCTGACGGCGTCGATGCTGTTCTCGGAAAGGCGCGGGAAGCCCAGCAACCCGGCCACGTAGGCGCGGTCGATGGGGAAGCTCGTGCCCGCCAGCGCGCCGGAGCCCAGGGGCATGACGTCGGTCTGCTCCCGGCAGTGGCGGTAACGGCTCTTGTCGCGCTCGAACATCTCCACGTACGCCAGCAGATGGTGCGCGAAGAGCACGGGCTGGGCCCGCTGGAGGTGGGTGTAGCCGGGCATCAGCACGCCTTCGTTCCGTCGCGCCGCCCCCGCCAGCGCCTTCTGCAAGGCCTCCAGGTCCCCCAGGATGCCGTCGAGGGCCTCCCGCAGGTAGAGCCGCATGTCCAGGCTCACCTGGTCGTTGCGGCTCCGGGCGGTGTGCAGCTTCTCGCCGACGTCGCCGATCATCTCGGTCAGCCGCCGCTCGACGTTCATGTGGATGTCTTCGTCGGCGACGCTGAAAGGGAACTCGCCGCTCTCGATCTCCTTTTGGACCGCCCGCAGTCCGGCGACGATCTTGCGCGCGTCCGCGGCGGGGATGATGCGCTGCTTCCCGAGCATGCGGGCATGGGCGATGCTGCCGGCGATGTCGTGCCGGTAGAGGCGCCGGTCCACGTGCACGGAGGCGGTGAAGGCCACCACGGAATCCGCGGTGGAGCCGGCGAACCGGCCGCCCCATAGCTGTTTCTTCCTGGCCATGATGCGCCCGCGACCTCCGTCAGGCGCCCGCCACCCGCCCGGCCATCTTGAGCCGCAGCGCGTTCAGCTTGATGAACCCGTCGGCATCCGCCTGGTTGTAGCTCTCGTCCTTCTCGAAGGTGGCGGTGACGGGATCGTACAGCGACACCGGCGAGCGCCTGCCGGCCACCGATACCGAGCCCTTGTAGAGCTTCAGCCGCACCGTGCCGGTCACCCGTTCCTGGGTCGCGTCCAGGGTCTGCTGCAGGATCCGGCGCTCGGGCGCGAACCAGTAGCCGTTGTAGATCATCTGGGCGTAGCGGGGAATCAGCGAATCCCGGAGCTGCATGACCTCGCGGTCCAGGGTGAGATGCTCAACCGCCCGCCGCGCCGCGTGCAGGATGGTCCCCCCGGGGGTCTCGTAGATGCCCCGGGACTTCATGCCGGCGTAGCGGTTTTCCACCATGTCCACCCGGCCGATGCCGTGGCGCGACCCCAGGGCGTTGAGCGCCACCAGCATCTCCGCCGGCTCCAGGGCCCGGCCGTCCAGCGCCACCGGGTCTCCGGAGGCGAACTCCAGCTCGATGAACCGGGGCTCGTCCGGGGCGTCCTCCGGCGCCGTGGTCCACAGGAACATGTCCGCCGGCGGCTCCTGCCACGGGTCCTCGAGCACCCCGCCCTCGTAGCTGATGTGGAACAGGTTCCGGTCCATGCTGTAGGGCTTGTCCCTGGTCACGGGCACGGGAATGTCGTGGCGTTTGGCGTAGTCGATGAGCGCCGTGCGCGAGTTGAGGTCCCACTCCCGCCACGGCGCGATGACCTGGATATCCGGTTTGAGCGCATAGTAGGTCAGCTCGAACCGGACCTGGTCGTTGCCCTTGCCGGTGGCGCCGTGGGAGACGGCCTCGGCGTCCTCTTCGATGGCCACCTCGAGCTGGCGCCGGGCGATCAGGGGCCGGGCGATGGAGGTGCCGAGAAGATAGGAGCCCTCGTAGACGGCGTTGCCCCGCAGCATGGGGAACACGTAGTCGCGGACGAACGCCTCCCTGAGATCGTCCACCACCACCTTGCCGGCGCCGGTGGCCAACGCCTTTTTCCGTACCTCCTCGAGATCCTCTTCCTGGCCCACGTCGGCGCAGTAGGCGATGACCTCGCAGTCATAGCTCTCCTTCACCCAGCGCAGGCAGACGGACGTGTCGAGACCGCCCGAGTAGGCAAGAACGACCTTGTTCGGTTTCATGACTCTCCCCGTCGACTTCCAGATTTCCAAGGGGCCTAGGCCGCCACGCCCAGACACCACACCATCAGCGCCTTCTGGGCGTGAAGGCGGTTCTCGGCCTGGTCGAAGACCACCGAATGGCGGCCTTCGATGACCTCGTCGGTGATCTCCTCGCCGCGGTGGGCCGGCAGGCAGTGCATGACCGCCACGTCGTCTTTCGCCCGCGACACCAACTCCCCGTTGACCTGGAACGGGGCGAAGGACCGTCTCCGGTCGCCGGCTTCCGCCTCCTGGCCCATGCTCGCCCACACGTCGGTGTAGATGGCGTCGGCGTCGCTCACGGCCTCGGCGGGATTATGGGTCACGGCCACGTCGGCGCCGCCGGACACCGCCGAGTCGAGGATCCCGCCATCGGGCTCGAAACCCTCCGGGCAGGCCAGCACGAACCGGAACGGCACCTTTTCCGCGGCCAGCAGCCAGGAATGCGCCACGTTGTTGCCGTCTCCCACGAACGCCACCTTGAGCCCTTCGATGCGCCCCTTGCACTCCTGGAGAGTCAGGAGGTCCGCCAGCACCTGACAGGGATGGTAGAGGTCCGACAGCGCGTTGATCACCGGCACGGAGCCGTAGCGGGCCATCTCCGCCACGATGTCCTGGGCGAAGGTCCGCACCGCAAGGATGTCCACCAAGCGGCTCAACACCCGGACGCAGTCGGCCGGCGTCTCCCGCTCGCCCATCTGCACCTCGTCCGGTCCCAGGAAGAGCGTGCTGCCACCCAGCTCGGTCATGCCGATATCGAAGGTGGCCCGGGTCCGGAGGCTGGGCTTCTGGAACACCATCCCGAGCTTCCTACCGGCCAGCAACGGCCGCTGCCGCCCTTCCCCGCGTTCCTGCTTGAGGGTGGCCGCCAGGGAGAGGACCTCGTCCAGGTCCGCCCGGGCGAGATCCCGCAATGTAAGCACGTCCCGCTTCTTCATCCTCATGCCCTGCGTCACGAACCCGAACGCGGGCGGGTTTGAAACCCGCCCCTGCACCGGGTCGCCATGCGCCGGAGTTCCGTCAGACCCGCTCCAGCACCCGCCCCAGTATCTCCAGCGCCTCGTCCACGTCCGCCTTCTCGATGGTCAGCGGCGGCACCATGCGGAGCACGTTGGCTCCGGCCAGCACCACCAGCAACCCCTCCTTCATGCACTCCTGGACCATCGGCCCGCATTCCCGGTCCATTTCCATGCCCAGGAGCAGCCCCTTGCCGCGCACCTCGCGGATGAAGCCGAAGCGTTGCACCAGCGCCTCCAGCCCCTGCCGCAGCTCGGCGCCCATGGCCTCGCAGTGCTCCACCAGGCCGGCTTCCAGGATGGTCTTCATCACCGCCAGCCCGGCGCTGCACACCACCGGGTTGCCGCCGAAGGTGGAGGCGTGGGAACCCGGCGGAAAGCTCTTGGCCACCTCTTCCCGCGCCAGCATGGCGCCCAGCGGAAGTCCGCCCCCCAGGGCCTTGGCCAGGGTCATGACGTCGGGCTCGACGCCGAAGTGCTCGTAGCCGAAGAGCCGGCCGGTGCGCCCCATGCCCACCTGGACCTCGTCGAAGATCAGCAGCAGTCCCTTGTCGTCGCAGAGCTGCCGCAGCCCGCGAATGTAGGACTCGTCCGGCACCACCACCCCGCCCTCGCCCTGGATGGGCTCCACCAGGATGGCCGCGGTGCGCTCGTCCACCGCGTCTTCCGCGGCGTCCAGGTCGTTGAACGGCACGTAGCGGAAACCCGACGGCAGCGGATCGTAGCCGAGCCGGATCTTCTCCTGGCCGGTGGCGGTCAGGGTGGCGAGGGTACGCCCGTGGAAGGAGTTGAGGGCGGTGATGACCTCGCTTCTGCCTCCGGCCTGCTCCGAACCGTAGCGCCGCGCCAGCTTGATGGCGGCCTCGTTGGCCTCGGCGCCGCTGTTGCAGAAGAACACCCGGTCGGCGAACGAATGGTCGCACAGCGCCTTCGCCAGCCGCGCCTGGGGCTCGATGTGGTACAGGTTGGACACGTGGATCAGGGACCGCACCTGCTCCGACACGGCCTTGGCCACGGCCGGGTGACAGTGGCCGAGACTGTTCACGGCGATGCCGGCCACGAAATCCAGGTACCCCTTGCCGTCCGCGTCCCACACCCGCGCCCCCTCCCCCCGCACCAGCGCCATGGGGAAGCGCGCGTAGGTGTTCATCACGTGTTTGTCGGTCAACTGTTGTACTTCAAGGTTCGACATGGTTCCTCAGTCCCGGACCACCTCGGTCCCGACGCCCCGGTTGGTGAAGATCTCCAGCAGCACGGCGTGGCGGTCCCGGCCGTCGATGATGTGGGTCTTGACCACGCCCCCGTTCAGGGCGTCGACACAGCACTCGACCTTGGGGATCATTCCCGAGGAGATGACGTCCCGCTCGATGAGATCCGCGGACTGGGAGATGGTGAGGGTGCTGATCAGCCCGCCCTCGCGGTCTCGTACTCCTTCCACGTCGGTGAGGAGGATGAGCTTCTCCGCGCCGAGGGCGGCCGCCACCCGTCCCGCCACCAGGTCCGCGTTGATGTTGTAGGTCTCGCCCCCCTCGCCCACGCCTACGGGAGCGATGACCGGGATGAACCGGTTGCCGTCGAGGGAACGGATCACCGTGGGGTCCACGCGGACGATCTCGCCGACCATGCCGATGTCGATGATCTCGGTGCTCTCCCCGTCGCCGGGCACCGTCACGTTCATCTTGCGCGCCAGCACGAGCTGGCCGTCCTTGCCGCTGAGGCCCACCGCGACGCCGCCGTGCTGGTTGACGAGGGCGACGATCTCCTTGTTGACCTTGCCCACCAGGACCATCTCGATGATGTCGATGGTCTCGGAATCCGTCACCCGCATGCCGCGCACGTAGCGGCTCTCGATGCCCATCTTCCCCAGCGTCTCGTTGATCTGGGGTCCGCCGCCGTGCACCACCACGACGTTGATGCCGACGTACTTCAGCAGCACGATGTCCTGGGCGAAGCACTGCTTCAGCTCCTCGTCCACCATGGCCGCGCCGCCGTACTTGACCACGAACGTCTTGCCGAAAAACCGCTTGATGAACGGAAGCGCTTCCAGCAGGACTTCCGCCTTGCCTATGAAATCATCCACTTCAGGTTACTCCGCCGGGGGCTACAGGATGTACCGGGACAGGTCCTCGTTCTTGAGAATGGCGTCCAGACGCTCGCTTACATATCCCGCGTCGATGCGGACCTCCCGGCCCGGCATCTCCGGCGCGGTGAAGGAGACCTCGTCCAGCAGCTTCTCGAGGATCGTGTGCAGCCGGCGGGCGCCGATGTTCTCCATCCTCTCGTTGGCCTCGGCGCTGATGCGGGCGATCTCCTCGATGGCGTCGTCCTGGAAGAGCAGACGGATATTCTCGGTCTCCAGCAAGGCCACGTACTGCCGTATCAGCGCGTTCTTGGGCTCGGTCAGGATGCGCACGAAGTCGTTCTTGTCCAGCGAGCTCAATTCGACGCGGATTGGGAACCGGCCCTGGAACTCCGGGATCAGGTCCGACGGCTTGGAGTTGTGAAAGGCGCCGGAGGCGATGAAGAGGATGTGGTCGGTCCTCACCAGCCCGTACTTCGAGTTCACCGTCGAGCCTTCCACGATCGGCAGGAGATCGCGCTGGACCCCTTCCCGGGACACGTCGGGGCCGTGCACGGATTCCCGCCCGGCGATCTTGTCGATCTCGTCAATGAAAACGATGCCCGACTGTTCCACCCGCCTGGTGGCCTCGCCCACCACCGTATCCATGTCCACGAGCCGGGCCGCCTCCTCCTGGGTCAGGAGCTTCATGGCCTCCGGGATCTTCACGGTCTTCCGCTTGGACTGCTTGGGAAGCAGGTTGGAGAACATCTCCTTGATGTTCGACTCCATCTCCTCCATTCCCTGCGGCGTGAGCACCTCGATCATCGGCGTCATGTTCTGGGTCAGCTCGACGTCCACGTCGCGGTCGTCCAGCCTGCCCGCGCGCAGCATCTTCCGGAGCTTTTCGCGGGTGTCCGGCGACGGCCGGTACGCCTCTTCGCCACCGTTGTCCGGGGCCTGCGGCTCCGGCAGCAGGAGGTCGAGGACCCGCTCTTCCGCCAGGTCCCTGGCCTTGACCTGGACCTTTTCCTGCTCCTCTTCCCGCACCATCTTGACGGACAGGTCCATGAGGTCCCGGATGATGGACTCCACGTCCCTGCCCACGTAGCCCACCTCGGTGAACTTCGAGGCCTCCACCTTGATGAACGGCGCCTGCGCCAGCTTGGCCAGCCGCCGGGAGATCTCGGTCTTTCCCACCCCCGTGGGGCCGATCATGATGATGTTCTTGGGGGCGATCTCGTCCCGCAGCTCCTCGGGCACGAGCTGCCGCCGCCACCGGTTGCGCACGGCCACCGCCACGGCCCGCTTGGCGTCGCGCTGGCCGACGATGTAGCGGTCCAGCTCCGAGACGATCTCGCGGGGCGTCATGACAGGCGTCAGCGAATGGCCCGCCGACACCCGGACGCTTATCTGTCTGCTTTCATCCTTCATGAAACTGTTTCGGGAAACGGCCGGCCCACGCAGGCCGGGCGAGCCGTGCCCCGCCCCGAATCAGGGCAACTCCTCGATGGTCAGATGGTCGTTCGTATAGACGCAGATCGCCGCGGCCACCTTCATGGCTTCCTCGGCGATGGCGCGGGCATCGAGCGGGCTATGGTGGACCAACGCGCGCGCCGCGGCAAGCGCGTAGTTCCCGCCCGAGCCGATGGCGATGACGCCGTCGTCGGGCTCCACCACGTCGCCGTTGCCCGATACCACCAGCGAGGCCTCGACATCGGCGACGATCATCAACGCCTCCAGCCGCCGGAGCACCCGGTCGGTGCGCCAGTCCTTGGCCAGTTCCACCGCCGCCCGCCGGAAAACGCCGCCGTGCTGCTCGAGCTTGCCCTCGAACTTCTCGAACAGCGTGAACGCGTCCGCCGTGGCGCCGGCGAACCCCGCGATGACGCGGTCGCCGTAGAGCTTCCGCACCTTGCGCGCCGTGTGCTTCAGCGCCGTGTCGCCGAGGCTCACCTGGCCGTCCCCGGCCACGACGATTTTGTCGCCGTGGCGGACGGCGAGTATGGTGGTTCCGTGAAACATCGTCAATCGAATCGCCGCGCGAGGGCTCCCCGAACCGAATCAACCGCGTGCGGTCCATCGCGTTCCGGCCGAACCGGCAAGTGTAACAGGAAATCGCGGACTTCGCAGGTCCCCGCCGCTCGGAAACGGGCTATGGCGGAGAGTCCGCGGCGGCACCTTCCGGCACGCCGCCGGGCGCTCACGCCCGGGGATGCGCGCGGTCGTACACGGCCGTGAGCTGATCGAGATTGACGTGGGTGTAACGCTGGGTGGTGGAGAGACTGGCGTGGCCCAGCAGTTCCTGGATCGAGCGCAGGTCCGCGCCGGCGTTCAGCAGGTGCGTGGCGAAGGTGTGACGCAGCCCGTGGGGTCCCATGCGCACGGGAATACCGGCCAGACGCAGGTACTTCTCCACGATCCGGGCGACGCTGCGGGTGGTGATGCGGCTGCCGAAGCGGTTCAGGAACACCGGCTCTCCGCCCCGGGCCTCGCGCCCCCACCGGCCGCGCTGGTGCGCGGCGTAGTCGCGCAACGCGGCCAGCGCCACCTGCCCGACCGGGACGATGCGCTCCTTGGAGCCCTTGCCGAAGACCTTGAGCACGCCCAGGGAAAAGTCCACGTCGCGCCAGTCCAGGCCCACCAGCTCGCTCACCCGGACCCCCGACGAATAGAGCACCTCCATGACCGCGCAGTCGCGGGCCGGGAGGATTCCTTCTTCCGGCAGGCAGCCCAGCACCCGAAACGCCTCGTCGACTGAAAGAAATGATACCAGCGGGGCCTCCTGCTTGGGGGCGGAGAACCCCACCAGCGGATCCTTGGCGATCACCCCCTCGCGCACGAGGTAGCGGAAGAACCCTTTCAAGGCCGCGAGCTTCCGTCCGATGGTGCTCTTCTTGCGGGTCTCGTGAAGGGTCTTCAGGTAGCCCCGGATCCAGCGGACGTTCACGGACTGAAGCGCCGCGTTGCCGGGGACGTCGAGGTCGAAGCCGTTCTCTTCAAGATAGCGGCGAAACCCCTCCACGTCGGTCAGGTAGCCCTTGACCGTGTTGGGGGAGAACCGCGCCTGATGCCGCAGATAGTCCCCGAAGCCCTCGATTCGCCGTGCGAATTCGTCCATCGATATCGTAACGCGCCCTGCTGATTGAAGGGTGCGGACAGGGGCGGGTTTGAAACCCGCCCCTACAATCTCGCTGCCTGCCGACAGCCGCCGGCGCGAACGGGGCCGCCGCCCCTGCAACGGGATGCCGGCGGCGACCCCAGCTCCCGGCCGCCTACAGGGCCGGAGCGTAGAGGTTGTCGGGCAGGCCCCGGATGTAGTCGACGGTCTCCTCCAACGACACCACGTCCGCGTACTTCATGTTCATGTCGAAGAGGTTGATCTTGTGCGACGACTGGCCGCGGTCGAAGGTGCACTCCTCGACCACGCTGACGTTGTAGTTGAACGAGAACGCGTCGATGACCGAGGCGCGCACGCAGCCGCTGGTGGTGGTCCCGGCCACCAGAAGGGAGTCGGCGTGCACCTCGTTCAGCATGCTGGTGAGCGGGGTGCCGAAAAAGGCGCTGGGCTTCTGCTTGCGCACCACCACCTCGCCCTTCTGCGGCGCGATTTCCGCGACGATCTCGTTGCCCTTCTTCGCCAGGTCTTCGAAGTCCTCGCTGCCGCGCGAGTTCTTGCCGTGCCAGCGGCCGAAGGCGACGGAGTCCTCCTCGCCGTGGCCGGTGGTGAAGAAGATCGGCAGGTGCTTCTTCCTGGCTTCCTCCAGCAGGGTCACGATGTGGTCCACGCCGACCCAGCCTTCCTCGCCGCAACTGTTGCGGAAGCGCTTGACGGACTCGAGGATGGGCTCCCGGCGGTCGCCGACGAAGTTGTAGTTGACGTCGATGACGAGGATGGCCGGCCGCTGGCCGAACCCGGCCTTGGCCCCATAGCCGGACAGCGCGAACACTTCCTTGTCACGGTCGGTCAGAATATCGTCCCATGAATTGGCCATAAATCGCTCCTCTCGGAAAACAAAGATGGGGTAAGAAACAGTCCAATCATACCGACCTACCCTCCGTCACGCAATCCGAGACCTTGCAATCGAGTCCGCGCATACACTCGACTGGCACGTCGATTGCGTATATTCTTGCCGGGAGTGACGCTTGAAGGAGCGACGATGGCGATCGAGGATGCCAAGCAAAATAGCGAGACCCGGAAGACTCCGGAGACAGGAACGGATTCCGGCGAGCTTGGCCCGTCCACTCCCCCGCTCGAGAATGGCGACCGGTTGACCCGGGACGAGTTCGAGAGGCGATACGACGCGATGCCGGATTTGAAGAAGGCGGAGCTGATCAGGGGAGTGGTGTATATGGGTTCACCCGTTCGCTTCGGGAAACACGGCGAGCCGCACGCAAGGTTGCTGACATGGTTGGGGATGTACGCCACTTCTACCGAAGGCGTGCGGCTTGGCGGCAACGCGACCGTCCGTCTGGATTGGGACACGGAGCCCCAGCCTGACGCCTTGCTGCGGGTGGAGGCTGTCGCCCACGCCGGCTCGCGGGTCACCGCGGATGACTACGTGGAAGGCGCGCCCGAGCTCGTGGCAGAGATTTCTTCGAGCACCGTCTCCTATGATTTGCATGACAAGATGGACGCCTACCGCCGCGCCGGCGTGAAGGAATATCTCGTCTGGCGCGTGGAGGACCGGGAGTTCGACTGGTTCCTGCTGCGCGAGGGCGACTACGTCCGCGTCGCGCCCGATGCAGACGGAACATGCGTCAGCCGGACCTTCCCCGGATTGCGGCTGGCGGTCGCGGCGTTGCTGGCCGGCGACATGGCCCAGGTCATGGTTGAACTGCAAAAGGGGCTGGACGCCGCCGAACACGCCGAGTTCGTCGCCTCGCTGAGATAGCCGTTCCTTGACTTGGGAAGTCCCAGATTCCATATTGTTTCGTCGTGTTGACGGACCAATTCCATCGCCCGCTGCAAGACTTGCGGATATCCGTGACGGATAGGTGCAACTTCCGCTGCACCTACTGCATGCCCTTCGACCACTACGACTGGATCGACAAGCGGGAGATCCTGACCTACGAGGAAATCTGCCGGGTGGTGCGGCTCGCCGTGCCTCTGGGAGTGAGGAAGATCCGCCTGACCGGGGGTGAGCCGCTGCTGCGGCGCGACCTGCCGGATCTGGTGCGCCAGCTCTCCGGCATCGGCGGCATCGAGGACATCGCGCTGACCACCAACGGCTCGAGGCTGGGCGAGATGGCGCCGGCGCTGCGGTCCGCCGGCCTGAAGCGGATCAACGTGAGCATCGACAGCCTCGACCCGGAGCGCTTCAAGCGCATCACGAAGCGCGGCGACCTGGACGAAGTCTTGAAGGGCCTGTTCGCGGCCCGGGACGCCGGCCTGAAACCCGTCAAGATCAACGCGGTCATCGAGCGCGGCGTCAACGAGGACGACATCCTCGATCTCGTGGCATTCGGACGCGAGCACGGCTTCGTGATCCGCTTCATCGAATACATGGACGTGGGCACGGCCAACGCCTGGCGCCTGGAACGGACCGTGCCCAAGAAGGAGATCCTCGAGCGCATCAATGCGCGCTTTCCCCTGGAGCCGGCGGGCCGGGAGGGCGGCAACGCTCCGGCCGTGGACTACGCGTTCCGCGACGGCAAGGGCACGGTGGGCATCGTCGCCTCCGTCACCGAGCCGTTCTGCGGCACCTGCAGCCGCGGACGGCTGACCGCGGACGGCCGCTTGGTCACGTGCCTCTTCTCCCGCACCGGCCACGATCTCAAGGCACGGCTCCGAAGCGGCGCCGGCGACGACGAGATCCGCCAGTGGATGGAAGCGGTGTGGAGCGGGCGCACCGACCGGTTCTCGGCGGAACGGCTCCAAGCCATACGATCGCCGGACGGCTACGACCCCGAGAAACACGACAAGATCGAGATGATTACGCTGGGGGGCTGACACGCCGCCGATCCCCCGCGCGCGGTTCCGTGAATCGACGGCCCGCCCCTTGAACCCCTCTTCACCAGGACTTTCCCATGCTGCTCATCAACAATGAAACCGTAGAGGAAATCCTCGACATGAAGGGGTGCATCGACGCCCTGGAGACCGGCTACCGCGATCTGCTGGCGGAGCGTGCGGTCTACCGGCCGCGCATCGACCTGTACGTGCCCCAGGACGACCCCGAACGGATGTACCGCTGGGGCACCATGGAGGGAGCCTCCCGCTCCTTCGGCGTGTTCGCCATCCGGATGAAGTCGGACATGCTGGAGTGGCCGGAGGGCGGCACGGTGGAGAAGTACTGCATGGAGCCCGGCACCTACTGCGGACTGGTGCTGGTCTTCTCGGCGCGGAACGCCGAGCCCCTCGCCATCATAAACGACGGCATCATCCAGCACATGCGGGTGGGCGCCTGCGCGGGGCTGGCCGCCCGGTACCTGGCCCGGGAAGACGCCGCGGTGGTGGGAATGCTCGGCTCCGGCGGCATGGCGGAGACCTATCTGCGGGCGTTCGCCGAGGTCCGGAAGCTCCGGGAGGTGAAGGTCTACAGTCCCACCCAGGCCAACCGCGAGGCTTACGCGCGGCGAATGAGCGAGATGCTCGGCGTGCCGGTGACGGCGCGGGAAGGCGTGGAGGAGGTGGTGCGGGGCTCGGACATGGTGGCTACCTGCACCGACTCGGTGCGGGTGGTGGTGGAGAATTCTGGTTGGGTGGAGGACGGCGCCTTCGTCACCTGCGTGCGCAGCAACGAGTGGGAACCCGGCATACTCGACCGCTGCGACGTCATCGTCAAGCTCGGGCGCGGCACCATCGGCACCCTGGACCAGGGCATGCAGCGCATCGCCGGATACGCCTCGTACGTGGCCGGCACCGAGGCCGAGACGGAACGCATCGTCACGCCGAGCGTCGACCTGTTCGCCGGCCAGCACCCGCTGTTGACCGATCTCATGGGCGGCACGGCCCAAGGCCGGAGCAAGGATTCGGACGTGACGCTGTTCCTGAACGACGGCACCCAGGGACTTCAGTTCGCGTCGGTGGCCGGTTACGTGGTGCGGAAGGCCCGGGAACTCGGCGCGGGCCGGGAAATTCCCAGGGAGTGGTTCACCCAGAACATACGGGACTAGTCCTTCATCAGTGATTCGATCCTCATTCCTGCGAAAGCGGGAATCCAGGCGGGGTGAGGGGCGGGAAAGACAGCTATGGCACCCCCACCTCCCCCCGGATTCCCGCTTTCGCGGTAATGACGGCTCCAACTCAGGAGTAGGATTCAGGGAGAGATTGCTCATGCTCAAGGTCATTCCGGTTGAAGAAGCGGTGGGTCTGCGGCTGGCCCACGACATCACGGAGATTATCCCGGGCGGTCACAAGGGGCCACGGTTCAAGCGCGGACACCTCATTGCCGAGGAGGACGTGCCGCGGCTCCTGGACGTGGGCAAGGCCCACATCTACATCATGGAGCTGGGGGCGGACGAACTCCATGAAGAGGACGCCGCAAAGCGTCTGGCCCGGGCGGCGGCCGGGGTGGGACTCACGCTCACCGATCCGAGCGAGGGACGCGTCAACCTGGTAGCCGAAAAGGACGGCCTGCTGGAAGTGGACGAGGAACTGCTGTTCCGCTTCAACGAGTTGGGAGACCTCATCCTCGCCACCCTTCCCGCCGGAGAGTTCGTGCGGGAAGGCACGGTGGTGGGCGGCACCCGCACCATCCCGATAGTCGTGAAGGAAGATCTGGTGGCGCGGGCCGAAGCCCTGTGTGACGACCGTTCCATCGTCTCGGTGACGGCCATGCCGGCGAAAAAGGTCTACCTGCTGGTGACCGGGAGCGAGGTCTTCACCGGACGCATCAAGGACGGCTTCGAGCCGGCGGTGCGCAAGAAGGTGGAGGGCATGGGATCCACCCTGGAACCGGCCACCCTCGCCCCCGACGACCCCGACGTCATCGCCGGCCACATCAAGGATTTCGCCGCCAAGGGGGCGGAGGTGATCCTGGTGAGCGGCGGCATGTCCGTGGACCCCGACGACCTCACCCCCGAAGGCATCCGCCGCAGCGGCGCCGACGTCATCTCACACGGCTTCCCGGTGCTGCCGGGCTCCATGTTCCTGATGAGCTACCTGAGGGACGTGCCGGTCCTCGGCCTCTCCGGGTGCGTCCTCCACGACCCGGTCACCGCCTTCGACTTCATGCTGCCCAAGCTCCTGGCGGGAACCCGAGTCACTCGGGAAGACATCCTGCGCATGGGGCACGGCGGGCTGCAAAAGAAGCACGGGCACCATCATCACTGAAATCCTGTAGCCGTGCGCCCTCACCCCGACCCTCTCCCAGAGGGAGAGGGGGGAAGATGCGGATTCCCGATGAGAGAGGGAGGAACGCGCGGGGCGGACGATGAGGTTGGAGGTGATCAGACGGGGATCTGGGTCACGACGACGCGGCCGTCGCTCTGCAGCCGGATGGCGTTGACGGTGCCGGCGTAGCTGGGGGAGCCGGAGTAGTAGGCGGGGATCTGCTGGTCGCCCACCGGGACGGCGCGGTTCCAGTGGCCCAGGGCGATGTAGTCGGCGCCGCTGGTGGTGAGGTCTTCCTGGCGGATCAGCCACGAGCCCAGCAGGATGTCCCTGCCGGGCTCATCCTCCACGTAGTGGCCGTGAGCAACGGCCAACTGCCAGCGGGTGCGCCGCTCCGGGGGTTCCGGTAGCGGCATCATGTCCAGATAGTCCACGTGGGGCCGGCCCCACACCTCCAGGTCCAGTTCCGGGAAATCGCTGCGTTCGGTGGTGAGGCCGAGCACGTGCACGTTGCCGGCGTTGCCGAACTCGGACCTGCGATAGACGGAATCCGGGGTCAACGGGTCGTGGTTGCCGGGCAGGATGACGATGGGAAGACCGGCGTCGGCCATGACTTCCGAAACCTCCTCCAGGACCCGGGCATGCTGCCGGTTGTGATCGAAGGTGTCCCCGGCGAGGATGACGATATCCGCGCCCTGTGCCTGGGCGGTGGAAAGGACCTGCTCGAGGACCGGCACGTTGGCGGAGGCATCGCCGGTCAGGACGCTGTCGGCGCCCAGATGCAGATCGGAGGTGTGAACGATCAGGACTTCACGCGCTTTGCCCATGTTATTTCATGAGCTCGGCGTTGATCCGGTCCAAGTGGTCCGGGGACGGCTGAACCGTCTCCTGGTCCAGGAACGCCAGCGGCGTGTCGCAGAGGTTGAGGTCCTCGATGAACTCGGCCCGCTCCTCGTTCAGATAGACGAGGCCGGTCAGGAACTTGTGCTCCGCCACCGCGGCGTGGAGCGCGGTCACCGCCTGCATGCGGCTGGTGGGGTCGTAGTTGTGGCCGAGCTTGTGCAGCGTGATGCGGGAGCCGTCGTGCAGGGTCACCTCCTGATCGGTCCCCTCCTGGTAGTCCACCTCGATGTTCTCGTACGGCGGAATGAAGTCGATGTCGTGGAGCGGGTCCAGGTGCTCGCGGATGTACTTGAGGCTCTTGGTGGAGCCGGAATGGTCGTTGAAAGTCACGCAGGGGCTCAGCACGTCCAGGATGGCGGTCCCCTTGTGGGCCACCGCGCCCTGGATCAGCGGCGCGAGCTGCTTGCGGTCGCCGGAAAAGCTCCGGCCGACGTAGGTGGCGCCCAGGGTGATGGCCAGCTCGCACAGGTCGATGGCGGGCATGTCGTTGATCTTGCCGCCCTTCATCACCGTGCCCTCGTCCGCGGTGGCGGAGAACTGCCCCTTGGTCAGCCCGTACACGCCGTTGTTCTCGATGACGTAGGTGATGTTCACGTTGCGGCGCATCATGTGGCAGAAGTTGCCGAGCCCGATGGCCGAGGTGTCGCCGTCGCCGGAGATCCCCAGCGGGATCATGGCGTGGTTGCCGACGTTGGCCCCGGTGGCCACCGACGCCATGCGGCCGTGCACCGCGTTGATGCCGAACGCCTGGTTCATGAAGTAGTTGGGCGTCTTGGAGGAGCAGCCGATGCCGCTCAACTTGATGACCTTGCGCGGGTCCACGCTGCTGGCGAAGAACGCGCGCATGATAGACGCGGAGATCGCGTCATGGCCGCAGCCGCGGCACATGGTGGATTCCGCCCCCTTGTAGTCCTTTTCCGTCAGATCGACGCGATTTGCTTTTGCCATGATTCATCTACCTTCGTTTCGACTCCGTTGGTGGCTCCTTCGCGATGCTCCTCGACCTGCCGCACGATCTCGCCCGCGGTGGCGGGGAGTCCGTCGTAAATGAGGATGCTGACGATCTTCGTGGCGAACTCCGGATACTCCTCCTTGAAGATCGCCGCCATCTGCCCGTCGCGGTTCTGCTCCATGAGGTAGATAACCTCATGGGAGGCCACGAATTCCCGGACCTCGGCGGTAAGGGGCAGCGCCCTCAACAGCAGGTGGTTGGTCTCCGTGCCCGCGGCCCGGAGTCGGTCCCGGGCCTCCCGCACGGCCTCGTAGCTCGAACCGAAGCAGATCACGCCGGTGTTGACGTCCGGCTGGACCTCGACCAAAGGCTTGGGAACATACGCGCGGGCGGTATCGTGCTTGCGCCGCAACCGGTCCAGGACCTCCTTGTAGTCCTTCTCGTCTTCGGAGTAGCGCGCCTGGTCGTCGTGGCCCGAACCCCGGGCGAAGTAGGCCGCCAGCGGATGCTCGGTGCCCGGCAGGGTCCTCTGCGGCACGCCGTCGCCGTCCACGTCGCGGTAGCGCGCGAAGCTTCCCTGCTTCTCCAGTCCGTCGGCGTCGAGGACCTTGCCCCGGTCGAACGGCTCCTGCACCAGCTCCAGCGGGTCCGAACCCCAGAGGTTCATGCCCAGGTCCAGGTCCATCATGACGAACACCGGGGTCTGGAACCGGTCGGCCAGGTCGAAGCTCTTGCGCCCGAGGTCGAAGCAGGACTTCATGTCGTGGGGGATCAGGATGATGTGGCGCGTGTCGCCGTGGGAGGCCACGTGCATGAGCTGGATGTCGGCCTGCTGGGTGCGGGTGGGGAGTCCGGTGGAGGGCCCCCCGCGCTGGATGATGAAGTAGACTCCCGGGATCTCCGCGAAGTACTGGAGGCCGATGGTCTCGTTCATGAGCGACAGACCCGGCCCCGAGGTCGAGGTCATGGCCCGGGCGCCCATCCATCCGGCCCCCGCCACCATGTTGGTGGCGGCGATCTCGTCCTCGGCCTGGATTATCGCGTAGGTGTTCTTGCCGTCCTGGTCCTTGCGCAGCCGCGGCATGTACCGCTCCAGCGCCTCGGCCAGCGAGCTCGACGGGGTGATGGGATACCAGGCGCAGAACGTGACCCCGCCGTAGATGGCGCCCAGCGCGCAAGCGGTGTTGCCCTCGGTGACGATCTTTCCCTCGTTTCCGCCCGGGATCTTCTCCAGCATGGAGAGGGACTGGCTCAGGTTGTTGTCGCGCATGTGGTTGTATCCGAGCTCGATACACAGCAGGTTGGACTCGATGACCGCGGGCTTGTTGCCGAAGGTGTCGCTCAGCACCTCGCGGATGGTGTCCATGTCGATGCCGAAGAGATAGGCCAGGGCGCCCACGTACAGCATGTTCCGCTGCTTGGCCCGCAACGGACCGGCTTCCACGTGTTTCTGGACCAGTGCGTTGGCGGGGACGCCGAGATACTGGACGCCGTCGCGCTTCAACTCGTCGGGCAACGGCTTGGTGTCGTCGTAGAGAATGAGCCCGCCGTCCCGGACCCGGTAGATGTCCTTGTCCGAGGTATCGTCGTTGAACATGACCATGACGTCGATGACGTCCTTCCGCCCAAGATAACCGTCGCCGTTGGCCCGGATCTGGTACCAGGTGGGCAGTCCCTGGATGTTGGACGGGAACATGTTCTTGGAGGAACAGGGGATGCCCATCTTGAAGATGGACTTGAACAGGATGTTGTTGGACGAGGCACTTCCTGAACCGTTGGCAGTAGCGACGCTAATGCTGAGATCGTTGACAACGGGCATGTCGTTCTCCATTGTTGCGGGGCGAAATATATTGGCTGGCCATTCTAGCAACAGAACGTAGCCGAAACAAGGACTTAACCCCTTTTTGACAGTGAATTCCCCAAGATTGCAGCCGGTTTCGGTATCCGTCTACCCCGGCGTGTAGTTCTCGTCGGACTCCCAGAACTCCTCGATCTCCTTCCAGGCCTTGCGCACCACGTCGTCGATGTCGAGGGCCTTGGCATACTGGAGCACGTCCGCCACGGAGACGATGCCGGCCAGTTCCTCCCCGTCCCCGGCCACCGGCATGTGGCGGAAGCCGTTCTCACGCATGGTCGCCAGCACGTCCTGCACCGGAGTCGACCCGGTGGCGACCAGCGGATCGGCGGTCATGACCTCGGACACCGGGACCTGTCCCATGTCGCGGTCTTCCAGGGCGATCCGCGTGAGGACGTCCCGCTCGGTAAAGATGCCGGCGGTCTTGCCGTCACCGGAAACCATGACGCAGCCGATCTGCTCCCGCACCATCTTGTCGATGACCTGGGTCACCGGCATGGCGGCATCCACGGTGGGAACCGCGCCGGAAACCACCTCGCCCACGGTCCGCGAGTCGCGCAGGTTCGCGCCCAGCTCCACCACCAAGTTGAGTATGCGACGCATGGAGACCAGCCCGACCATGCGCCGGTCGTCGCCGAAGACCAGCAGGTGGCGGTACCGTCCCTGGTACATTCTCCCCAACACCTCGACGATGGACGTCCCCTGGGGAACTCCCTGGACGGGCGTGGTCATGACCCGGCGGATGGGCGTCTTGTGCACATCCAGGACGCGGTTCATGACCCGTCTCAAGACATCCGTCTCGGTGAAGATGCCGGCCGGGGCGTCTTTCTCCGTGATCACCACGCGGCCCACCCGGCGATCCACCATCAACTGGGTCACTTCCCGGATGGTGCTCGACGGCTCGGCGGTGATGACCGCGGTCGTCATGATCTCGCTTACCTTGTTGGTCAGCATGGAAACCTCCGCGACGCCGGACGAGGCGCCAACGCCCTGCCTCGGCTACGAATCAGATTAGTGTCCTGTCCGGTGGAACGAATGCAAAGATCGAACACGAATTGACCGGGCAGGACACTAACCTTACACTAAGATAATCACAGCGCCCGCGGTTACGCAATTTCCCATGGAATCACTCATCGCCTGGTTGTTCGTCGCCTTCCTGGCGGCGGAACTGATCGTCGAATCGCTTCTCAACGAAGCCAACATGAGGCACCTGGAGCGGCAGTGGCGACAGGGCCGGTTACCGGACCTTTTCACGGCCACCATCAGCCCTGAAACCCACGAGAAATCGGTGCGTTATGCCCTCGCCAAGGGACGGTTCGCGCGCTGGTCCGCCGTCTACGGCACCGTGCTGACGCTGGTGGTGCTGTTCGGCGGCGTGCTTCCGTGGGTGGACCGGCTCGCGGGTGGCGCCGGGAACTTCCTGCCGCTGCCGGAGGTCCCAGGCATCCTGTTCTGTCTCGCCGTCGGCGGGGTCTTCGTCGCCGCCTCCCTGCCCCTGCGGATCTACTCGACCTTCGTGCTCGAGGAACGCTTTGGTTTCAACAAGACCGACGTGCGCACGTTCGTCATGGACCGGGTCAAGGGGACGGTCCTGGCCGTGGTGCTAGGGGCGCCGTTCCTCTACGGAGTCCTGTGGCTCATGAAGGCCACCGGCGCGTGGTGGTGGGTCTACGTCTTCGTTTTCATCTTCGCGTTCCAGGGCCTGATGCTGGTGGTCTACCCCACCCTGATCGCGCCGCTGTTCAACCGCTTCTCGCCGGTGGCGGACGACTCGTTGCGGGACGCCATCGCGGAGCTGGCGCAGCGGGTGGGCCTCAGGACCAGCGGCATCTACACCATGGACGGCTCGAAACGGTCCGGCCATTCCAACGCCTACTTCACCGGCCTGGGGAAGGCCAAGCGGATTGTCCTGTTCGACACGCTGCTGGAGCAACTGGATCGGGGCCAGCTCCTGTCGGTGCTGGCCCACGAGATGGGGCACTACAAGATGCGCCACGTGCTCAAGGGCCTGGGCCTGAGCGCCGTGTTCACGCTGGCCGGCCTGTGGGTGTTGAGCCTCCTGCTGGACTACCCGCCCCTGTTCCGGACTTTCGGGCTCGACGAACCCGCCCACCACACCGCGCTGGTGATCTTCACTCTGATTTCCGGGCCGTTTACATTCTGGCTTGCGCCCTTTATGAACCATATCTCGCGCCGACACGAGTACGAGGCCGACGGTTTCGCAGTACGGCTGCTGGACGACGGCAAGCCCCTGGAAGAAGCCCTGCTGGCCTTGACCGTCAACAACCTGGGCAATCCGACGCCTCATCCGTGGTACTCCGCCTACCACGACTCGCATCCGGCCACGGCGGAGAGGGTCCGCGCTATCCGCGTCGCCGGCGGGGGCGAGGACGTGGCGGCAGCGGCGCCGGGGGGCGGCGCCAGTGCATGACACTTAATGTTGGAAGGAACACCATGACACGCATCCTCGACAACGACGACGTACGGCAGGCCATCGACCTCGACGAATGCCTGGAGGCCCTGGCCACGGCCTACCGGGACCTTCCCGAGGGCCGCTCGGTGCACCGGCCGACGAGCCACATCTACGCGCACCACTCCATGGACGACGCCTCCTACAGCTTCAAGTCCGTCGAGGGGGCCGTGGAGCGTTTCGGTGTCCTGGCGTTGCGGATCACCTCGGACATCGTCCGCCAGGAAACCTACAACGGCGCGATGCGGGTGGAGAAGCTGCCGCTGGCCGGCAGGGGACTGTTCCTGGGTCTGGTCCAGGTGTTCAGCCTGGAGACCGGCGAGCTGCTGGGGATCATGCCGGACGGCGTCATCCAGCAGACCCGTGTGGCCATCACCAGCGCCCTGGGCGCCAAGGCACTGTGCCGGCCGGAGGCCACGAGGCTCGGTCTCATCGGCACCGGCGGACAGGCCCGCGCCCACTTCCGCCTCCTCACCCACGTGCTCCCCATCGACACTGTAAAGGTCTACAGTCCCAGGCCCGAGCACCGGCAGGCCTTCGCCGAGGAGATGTCGACAGACGCCATCGAGGTAGAGCCCACCGGCAGTGTGGCCTCGGCCGTTGCCGGCTGCGACATCATCTGCACCGCCACCAGCACCTCGACGCCCATCATCTCGGGAGACCTGCTGCAACCGGGCGTGCACTACAACGCCATCCGCGAGTTCGAGATCGATGAATCCGTGTACGCCAAAGCAAACGTTCTGGGCATCCATACGAAGATGGGCGGCATACGGCACCACCTGCCGCCCGGCATCGACGACCTGCCGGGGATCCGGCAGGAAAAGCCCCGTGACTGGACCGTCTACCCGGAGATCTCGGACTTCCTGTCCGGCCGCGTCCCCGGCCGCACCGACGCCGCCCAGATCACCTTCTTCCTCAACAACATCGGCACCGGAGTCCAGTTCGCGTCCATGGGCCACTGCATCCTCAAAGCAGCCGAGAAGATGGGCCTGGGCAAGGAGGTCGCCAGCGACTGGTTCCTCCAGGATATCAAGCCTTGATTCGGTGCAACGGTGTCCCACTCCCCAGACGGCACGGCGGAGCCCTTTTCTCTCTACGTTCACATCCCTTACTGCATCAGCAAGTGCCCCTACTGCGACTTCAACTCGCACGTCGCCACCCGGATCCCCGAAGAGGAGTACACTAAGGCGCTGCTGCGGGAGTTGCGCCACTATTCCGAGTCGGAAGCCTGGGCCGGCCGGTCCGTGAAGACGGTATTCTTCGGCGGCGGAACACCGTCGACCTTCGAGGGAGACAGCATCAGCGCCGTTCTCGAACAAGCCGCCAAGCTGTTCGGCTTCGACGAGGCGATAGAGATAACGCTGGAAGCGAACCCCGGCGCGGTGGACGCCGGCCGCTTCCGGGACTATCGCCGTTGCGGGGTCAATCGCATCAGCATCGGGGCGCAGAGCTTCGACGCCAAGCTGCTCCGGTTCCTCGGCCGGGTGCACGGCGCCGAGGAGACGCGCCAAGCCCTGCGAAGCGTCCGGGACGCCGGCTTCGACAACTTCAGCCTCGACCTGATGTACGGAATTCCGGACCAGACCGTTGACGGCGTGAGCCGCGACCTCTCAGAGGCGCTGGAGCACGACCCGCCCCACCTGTCCGCCTACAACCTCACCATCGAGGAAGGCACGCCCTTCCACGCACGCTACCGCCAAGGCCTCCTGAAGCCCCTGGACGAAGAAGTGGAGATCGAGATGGCCGACCGGGTCCAGAGCACACTGGCGGACGCCGGCCTGGAGCGCTACGAGATCTCCAACTACGCCCGCCCCGGCCTGGAGTCCCGCCACAACGTCAACTACTGGCAGGGCGGCGACTACCTCGGCATCGGCGCCGGCGCCCACAGTTACCACCGCGGCCCGGACGACCCCCTGGGAGAACGCTGGCAGAACGAACGGTTGCCGACGGGTTACATGCGCCTAGCCAGCGAGGCCGGCCACGCGGTCACCGAGCGCGAGCGCCCGGAGTTGCGTCAGGCCATGGCGGAATGCCTGTTCACGGGGCTGCGGGTGATTCGCGGAGTTTCCGTGGCGGCGTTTGAGCGGCGATTCGGGATGAAACCCGAGGACGCCTTTCCTGAAACCAAGGAGTGGCTGTCGACGGGGTTGTTGGATGAAGGAAATCAACGGCTGCGCTTTACACCAAGAGGACTGTTGCTAGCAAACGAGTTCTTCGTCCAGTTGGTCTAGTTGCAGCCTCCACTTACCTGTCGTCAATGAGAACGGCCCAACCCCCATAGCGAATGCCGGTTGACACCCCAGGAATCCACAAGTGGGCGCAAACCTCCCGCAGCCAGATCATCGAGGACCACGCCACGCAGCTCCACCCATGTCGATTTCGTGTGTGTCAACTCCCGGTTATCCTGCGTCGGCACCACCTTCTTCCAACTTCCTTACGATCTTCTCTAAGTCTTCCGGATCAAATACCCGGCTGCGAAGTAGGTGGAGCAAGAAAGGTGTGAGTTCATTCGTGAGGACACCGGCCAACTCTGCAGCCCTCTCCTCGGAGAATACCTCGCCCGCTGCAACACCACACTTCGTACACGCAGCCTTCCAAGCATTGTCGAACGCTCTCGACATCGCGCTTTGTTCATCCTTCTCCTTCCACATCGCGAGTAGCGCACCCATGGCTTGCCGCGCCACATCATAATCTACCTTTTGATATGCATATATCGCACGAATATCCTCAGGCCCCATGTCGAGATCAATCTGAACATCCAAGTCGTCGCCAGTGATCGGATCTAGCGCATAGCCTCGTGAAAAAGCGGTACCGACATAGTCGCTCGACAAACACACCACCAATCTCAGACAACCGAAGTACTCCACATATCCCAACAGTTGCTTTCGTATTGGATCTCCTTGAAGATAAACGCAATGAAGGGCCGTCTTCGGTGGTCTATTCTTTACCAAATCGTGTTGGTCATAATAGTAGCCGAAGCATGGCTCTCCACTCGAGAGAAGATACCTCTTGGCGTGTTCGCAGTCGTCGATATCGAGACCCGTTTCGTAGGCCAACGCAAGGCATGTTTTGACGACTGACCGGCCAGCACTAAGGCCACCAAACGAGAGAGGAATCGACCACACATCGTGAGAATCTTCTTGTACAGCTTTTGCGTTCTGCAGGATGCCTTCAATGTCGACTTGCGGGTACTTTCGCTTAATTCCCGCGACCATCTTCTTGGCCTCTTTCAACGACCGGGCGCGAACGCTGATCTCTGTTCTGTTGCCGGTCGTTCGTTCGGTATAAACTGGGTCGCCGATCGTCCTGACACCGTCCGGGTACAAGAGGATCTTCTTCTGCTCAACTGTTTCGACTAATAGGGGTCTATTGATCCCGCGATGTCGTTTGACGTTCAACATTGTGCACAGGGGAGCCAACTGCTTGACTAGATCGTTATCCCAAGTCGCGCCAGACGAACTGTTACAAGTCACACATATGAAGTTGTTGACCGTCTTGTGGCCGCCGAGTGCGTTCGGGATAACGTGTTCCCTACTGCTATTGGACGTGTCAAGCAGCGTGTCACAGAAGGCACACCTTACGTCACGGCTTTGACGAATTTCGAAGGAATCTGTTTCACCCATTCTTCCGATCCTTTGTGACTTTCAGATCTTCCGAAAACCCGCTCGCGGCGCGCCCACAACTGCAGGCACCGAAGATAATCGCGCCGTGTGTAGAGTCAGCGTCACCGGTCTCGGGTACAAATAGGCCTGAACCGCCCGCGTCAACTTCTTGTTTGTTTGCTGCCATCCTCTACTGTGCGTGCGGTCCAAACATCCGCCGTCGGCCAGTCATGCGAGCGCTCCATCCATCGGCTGCTTTTCCGTGGCACGGTGTCGGCGTGCTTGCGCTAGTTCGTAGCTCGCCTGCATGCGCATCCAATGGTCGGCGGTCCCCCAGCCGATTTCTTCCAGCGCCAGGGCCATGTTGGCGGACAGGCCCGCCTTGCCGTTAAGCAATCGCGACAGCGTGCCGCGCTCACAGTGAAGACGAGCCGCCGTCTCAGTGACGTTCCAGCCCATATCCTCCATGCTTTCGCGGATCAGTTCACCCAGATGTGGAGGGTTCAGCATGGGACCTATGCGGTCACTATCCCTCTTGCGCATCGGACATACTCCTTTCCGGTCAGTGGTAGTCAACCAAGTCGACGTCCACGGCCTCGCCCTCCTCGAATCGGAACACCACACGCCAATTCCCGGAGACGCTCACGCTCCATTCGCCCGCCCGGTCGCCCTTCAAAGGGTGCAGCCGAAAGCCCGGCGCATCCGCGTCGCCTGGACGGGTCGCTTCTTGCAACCGAAAAAGGATGCGTCGGAGCCGAGGAACCAAAGGAGCAGGCAACCGCCCGGAGGCGTCTCGCTCGTGAAGAGCTCGCAAGCCCTTGTGCCTGATCCTCATGGCCGGAAGTGTAACGTATCGCGCTACGCGCTGCAAGCGTGCTTGACCATGACTGATCTGAGCGATAGCCTATCCTTTGGTAACCCCAAGGGGATTACAAGGTTACACCATGCGCACCTACACTGCCGTTGTGGAACGCTGTCTGGATACACGCCTCTATGTCGGCTATGTCCCAGGATTTCCAGGAGCGCACAGTCAGGGCGAGACTCTTGAGGAACTCAACGAAAACCTCAAGGAGGTCATTGCCATGCTGCTGGATGACGGCACTTGAACGATGAGCAAAGAAATGGCCAGGAGAGATGTCAAGCTGGTCGCCGTCGGGAATTCCAAAAGCATTCGTCTTCCGAAGAGCCTGTTGCAGAAGTACGGCTGGAGCGAATCGCTTGTCCTGGAGGAGATGGAGGGAGGCGTCTTCCTGTACAGCGAAGAGACGAACAAGCTGTCGTGGGAAGAGACCTACCGCGCCACGGCGGCGGAGAAAGAGGATTGGAGTGATTTCGACGCAACGGCCGGTGATGGCGTTGAATGATGGTGGAACGGCTCGGGCGCAGGCTCGACAGGTTGTCAATCGACGAAGCCCTTCAACTCCGACAGATCATCACGGAAATGTACGGGGAATAGTCGTATTCTCCCAGGACTGACCCGGCCTCCTCAGGTCCCCATCTCCCACGAAGACAGGTACTTCTTCTGTTCGCGGGTGAGCTTGTCCATGCGGATGCCCATGGTTTCGAGCTTGATGCCGGCGACCCATTCCTCCAGGGACTGGGGGACGTCGTAGACCTGTGGGGAGAGCTTGTCGCGGTTCTGGACGGCCCACTCGGAAGCGAGGGCCTGGGTGGCGAAGCTCATGTCCATGACGGAAGCCGGGTGGCCTTCGGCGGCGGCGAGGTTCACGAGGCGGCCTTCGCCGAGGAGGAAGAGGCGCCTGCCGCCGGGGAGGGTGTAGCAGTCGACGTGGTTGCGGACATTCTTCTCGCGCTTGGTCGACATGGCGGTGAGGGCCTTGAGGTCGATCTCGATGTCGAAGTGGCCTGAGTTGCAGATGATGGCGCCGTCCTTCATGACCTTCAGGTGGTCCTTGCCGATGACGTGCATGTCGCCGGTGAGGGTGATGAAGAGGTCGCCGACCCTGGCGGCTTCCTTCATCGGCATGACGTCGAAGCCGTCCATGGAGGCTTCGAGAGCGCGCACCGGGTCCACCTCGGTGACCACCACCTTGGCGCCCATGCCGCGGGCGCGCGAGGCCACGCCCCGGCCGCACCAGCCGTAGCCCGCCACCACCACCCGCTTGCCCGCCAGCAGCACGTCGGTGGCGCGGATGATGCCGTCGATGGTGGACTGGCCGGTGCCGTAGCGGTTGTCGAACAGGTGCTTGGTGGCGGCGTCGTTGACCGCGATGATGGGGATCCTGAGGGCCTTGTCGGCCTCCAGGGCCCGCAGCCGGATGACGCCGGTGGTGGTCTCCTCCATGGAGGCCATCATGCCGCCGGCGAGATGGGAGTATTCCTGGTGCAGCATGGACACGAGGTCGGCGCCGTCGTCCATGGTGATGACCGGCCGGTGGTCCAGCGCCGACCGCAGGTGGCTGTAATAGGTCTTGTGGTCCTCGCCGCGCACCGCGAACACCGACACCCCTTCCTTCTTCACCAGCGCCGCGGCCACGTCGTCCTGGGTGGACAGCGGGTTGGAGGCGCACAGCACCACGTCCGCGCCCCCGGCCTTGAGGGCGCGAATCAGGTTGGCGGTTTCCGCGGTCACGTGCAGGCAGGCGGAGAACCGCAGGCCCTTGAGCGGCTTTTCCTTCCGGAAGCGGGCGCGCACGCTACGCAGCACCGGCATTTCCTGATCCGCCCAAAGGACGCGTTTCCAGCCGTCGGCGGCCAGTGCGGGGTCCGCGATGTCGAACTTCTGTTTTGCCATGTTCCTCTCCGTCTCCGGCGGCACGGCTGCACCGCTTCGATGCAGGCGTCGCCCCCGGACGGGTTAAGAGTCCAGGTTGAAAGCTAGCCCTTGATCGCGCCGCTCAGGTCGTTTGCCCGGTCGGTCTTTTCCCAGGTGAAGTACGGGCCTTCGGGCTTGCGGCCGAAATGGCCGTAGGCGGCGGATTTCTCGTAGATGGGCGCCCGTAGATTCAGGGCATCGATGATTCCCTTGGGAGTGAGATCGAAGTTGTTTCGCACCAGCTTCACGATCTCGGCATCCGGCAACTTGCCGGTGCCGAAGGTATCGACGGCGATAGAGACCGGCTGTGCGACGCCGATGACGTACGCGAGCTGTATCTCGCAACGCCGGGCCAGTTTAGCGGCCACGATGTTCTTGGCCACGTAGCGGGCCATGTACGCCCCGCTCCGGTCCACCTTGGAGGGGTCCTTGCCGGAGAACGCGCCGCCGCCGTGCCGTCCCATGCCGCCGTAGGTGTCGACGATGATCTTGCGGCCGGTGAGGCCGGCATCGGCTTGGGGGCCTCCGATCTCGAAGCTGCCGGTGGGATTGACGAGAAACTCCGTGTCGCCGTCGAGGTACCGGGCCGGCACTACCTCCCTCATGACACTGTTGACGATATCCCTCTTGAGCTCGTCGTGCTCGATCTCGGAGCTGTGCTGGGTCGAAACCACCACGTTGCTAACCTTGTGCGGCTGGCCGTCTCGGTACTGGACACTGACTTGAGACTTCGAATCGGGACGGAGGAACCCGGAGAGCGGAACCTTCCCGGACTTCCTGATCTCGGCCAGGTCGGACACGAGATCGTTGGCGAGTTTGATGGGGAGCGGCATGAGTTCGTCGGTCTCGTCGCACGCGTAGCCGAACATCATCCCCTGATCGCCCGCGCCCTGTTCCTTGTGGAGCCCTTGGCCTTCGGTGACCCCCTGCGAGATGTTGGGTGACTGGCTCACCAGTTTCACGAAGACTCCGCAGGTATTGCCGTCGAAGCCCTTGTCCGGATGGTCGTAACCGATGTCGAGCGCCACCCGGCGCGCCACGCCCACGTAGTCCACCTTGCCCTTGCTGGTGATCTCCCCCGCGATGACGATCAGATCGTTCTTGACCAGAGTCTCGCACGCCACCCGGCTGTTGGGGTCCTGCGCCAGGTGAGCGTCGAGGATCGCGTCCGAGATCTGGTCGCACATCTTGTCGGGATGCCCCTCCGAAACCGATTCCGAAGTGAAAACAAAGTCTTTGTTCGTCATGGATGATTCCTGTTCGATCCTTTCTAGGTGGCCCGTAACATGCAGATCGAGGCCGCTAGTGTGGTGTCTGGTTAATTCGCAGCATAATCTGCGGGTCTTTTTCGCCGTCG
>JAPPNF010000158.1 GCA_028818755.1 Deltaproteobacteria bacterium
CCCAGCATTTCAGTACCTTACAGCCCCCTACACGCCAACGTGTCGGACACTACTGTCTTCCTGGTAGACCTGATACAATTACGAAAGTATCGTATAATCGCCACAGCGAGGCGGGTAGTGCTTAGCGGCGATCCGATGTGAGACCAGTTGGAAAGGGAAAGGCTACTTGGGTGAACCCACATGCGAACGGCTGACCTAAAGAAAACCCATGAGTGGCTCGACGCAAGCATTTCTCGCTATCGTTCTTTTCTGGAGCGGGTCATTTCAGCGCAACGCGTCATCAGCTCAACTGAAGAGAAGCGCGATATTGCTGAATCCGTGCTGTTGCGTCTATGCGCAAACTAGGAGTATTTCGTGGACGAGCATCTCGTTGCTTGTGTAAACGTCGACCCTTCACAACTGAAGGAGTTTCTAGGCGTTTCACTGCCCTCTCATCCCAGCAAGAGCCTCTGTACCGCGTTGATCTTTGGCGACGGATACCGGGACTTCGCTAGTTTTGGCGCATTGAAGGGTTTTTCGAGAAAGCTCTTGCCAAACCCCTCGAATCCGTTTCTGGCCGTAACAAGAACTCACGCTGATCGCATTGACGAAGTATATGCAATAAGGAACTACCTTTCTCACTACAGCGCAAAGGCCAAGCGGTCACTCCATGGCATGTATCAAGCTAAGTATCAAATGAAGAATTTTCTTGAACCCGGTCAGTTCTTGCTCGCGTACAATGCACTGAGGCTGTGGAGGTATTTTGATGCGTTCGAAGGAGCGTCAGCGAAGATGAAAGCTTGGTGTTGAACCCTGTCATGCCCCCAACCAACGACACAAGAACACACCTCCGTAATCGCTTGGCTCTTTTCGATGCCGCAACCGAACGGCAGCAAGAAAGGGACGTACAGGGAAGGCAACGGTTACGCGCACGAAACCGGGGATGGACCCGCGAAGCCCTGTACCGACGTGGCCTTGTGACTCGCAGCAACGCCCTGAGTGTTGAGTCTAAAACCGACTCTAGTCCATCCGCGGTATGACGTTGTCGGCGAAGGCTTCCATGCTCGCCAGAGTCTGGTCCAGGGTGGCGTGGCGCGCCATCCGGATCATGGCGTGCTGCAAGCCGGCATCGCGATAGCGTTTCAGATCGTCGACGATGTCACCATAGGTACCGGCAAACGCATGACCAAGCCGGGCACTTCCGATACTGTAGTTGAACAACACCAGACCGAGTTCGAGCCGGTCGAAGTCCCGCTCCGCGCGGTCGCACGCAACACGCAACGCGGCTACTCCGGCGGCGTAGCGCTCCGGCCTGTCCAGCGGATGGTTGCGGTTGTTGACGATGGGATACCAGCCGTCCCCCAACCTTGCCGCGCGACGGATCGCAGCCGGGCTCTCGCCGCCGATCCACAAGGGAGGGTGCGGCTTCTGGACCGGCTTGGGCTGGAACGGGAATCCGCTCACTCGCACGAATTCGCCCTCGTAGGCTGGTGTGTCGCTGGTCCATAGCTCCCTGAACACTTCGAGATACTCGTCGACGGCCGTACCGCGTCTGGCGAACGGCGGGGCGCCGAGCACTTCGAACTCCTTACGCTCCCAGCCGGCGCCGCAGCCCACCACGAGGCGTCCCTCGGAAAGTACGTCGATGGACGCCAACACCTTGGCCGTCACCAACGGGTTGCGTAACGGCACCACCATCACGCCGGTCACCAGCCTGAGCTTACGGGTCACTCCGGCGATGTAGGAGGCCAAGGTCAGGCATTCGAGGACGTTGCCCGAGTCGTCCCACGGCGTCGAGCCGTCCGCAGTGTAGGGATAGGGATCCTTCTCGGCGAAGGGCGGGAAGATGTGATCGGCAATGGATACGTAACTCAGCCCGACCTCCTCGGCCTTTGCGGCGATCTTGCGGGTGTTCGCCGCGGTGCCGAGAGGAGGTCGGGTCGGTGCGCCGTATCCGAAGTACATGCTAGCCGTTCAGGGCGAAACCGGAAACGGAATTAAGAAAGGGGCGGCATGCGCCGCCCCTTTCTGCCGGCTATTTGCGGCGCTAGTGCTTGGTGGTCGGCCAGCGGCCCTGGACCATGGCGTTGAAGTCGTCGGTGTAGAAGAACTTCTCCTGGCCGAAGGCGGGCCGCAACCCATCGAACCACGTGACTTCCGGGTCGTAGGCCGCGAAGAACGGCCGGCCGACCCAGTCGGGATTCCGTCCCTGCAGGAAGCGCAGGATGAACACTTTCTCGCCGGCGATCTCCTGCACGTCCTGGATCTCCACCTTGCCCGGAGTCGCGCTCATGCTCGGGCCGCGCACGGTGCGGGCCAAGCCGGAGACGTACTTGTAGGAGTTCTGAAAGATGTGGCAGGCCTCCTCCAGCGGCACCTCGAAATAGTTGCGCGCGCCGGTGTCCCGCTCGACGAACATGTAGTAGGGAATCATCCCCAGCCGTACTTCTTCCTCCCACATGCGAATCCACACGTCCGAGGAGTCGTTGATGTGGCGCAGCAGCGGCGCCTGGCAGCGGA
>JAPPNF010000159.1 GCA_028818755.1 Deltaproteobacteria bacterium
ACCCCGGGAACGCGGACATCCCGGAGAACGCCAGCGCGCTGATGGCGCTCTGCGGGTCGCTCTACCGTCTTGCGACGGACGTCACCATCGACGCCATCGTCACCTTCGCCCAGCGGCTCAGGAGGGAGGTGGGAGAGTCGCTGGTGGGCGCGTGCGTGCACCGCGACCCTGGGCTCCAGCGCTCCCCCGCCTTCATCCGCTGGGCCGCCGCCAAGACACAGTGAGGGAGAAGGCCATGCACTGGAGAATCGCACACTACACGGCGGGCGATGTCCCCTCGCACGAGTACGCCGTGAAGGCGCGCAGCCGCGAGGCCGCACGGCGGAAGCTCGCCCTGGCAATCCGGGTCCCCCTGTGGACTCTCAGGTAGCCCGAAAGGAGGAACCCATGGACCTCAACCGCGACGCCATGCTGGTGGGCCTGCACATCACCGCCTGGTCCGGCCGGCTCTACGACCGGGAGGCGAGCAACCATGTCGCCGTCCACCACGACGCCAGCACGAGCGCCGGGCGCTACAACAAGCGCCTGCTCTCCAAGTCCGCCCTGGCACCGCTTAACGCCGTCATGAACGAGAGCCGCACACAGCACTACGCCCAGTCCATGCCCTGGGACGACAAGGGCTCGCGCCTCCTCACCGTCGCCAACTACGACCGCTACACCGAGGTCATGGACGGGCTCCGGGAGCGGCTGGTGCGCCAGCGCGCCCGCTTCATCGAGGACTACGACCACTACGTGGAGCAGGCCCGGATCGACCTGGGCAAGCTCTTCCGCATCGAGGACTATCCCTCGAAGGACCAGCTCCGGGACAGGTTCTCCATCCGCTACCGCATCACCGCGGTGCCGGACGCCGACCACTTCATCGCCAGCCTTGCCTCGGACGACACCGAGCGCGTGAAGCGCGACATCGAGCGCCACATCGAGGAGCAGCTCCACAACGCCGTGGGGGATCTCTACCGGCGGCTGGCCGAAGCGGTGGAGCGGGTGTCGGAGCGTCTGCAAGAGGACGACGACGGCAAGCCCCTAGTGTTCCGGGACACCATGATCTCCAACATCCGGGACCTGGTCGACATGGTTCCCCGGCTCAACATCTTCGGCGATCACCGGCTCGCGAGCCTCTGCGAGGAGGTGAAGGACAGGATCGCGGGGGTGGAGCCGGACTCGCTCCGTCCCTCCGGGGCCTTCGACCCCGTGGTCCGGGCACAGGTGAAGCGGGACGCCGACGCGCTCAGGGAGCAGTTCGCGGGATACTTCCCGGCGCCGCAACCCGAAGCGGCCCGGCAGGTGGCGTGATGTCACCCGGCGCGCTCAGGGAATCCGCAATCCGGGTCAGCGACTGCGTGACCGCGCTCCTGCAGAAGCAACCCTTCTTCGGGAGTCTCGTTCTGAGGCTCCCGCTCCGCGCCGATCACACGCGGAAGACACTCGCCAGCGATGGACAGGAGATCCGCTACTCGCCCGGCTGGGTGGCAGAGACCGACGCCCACCTGATCGAGACCGCCATGGCGCGCGTGGTGATGGCGTGCGCCCTGAAGCACCACACCCGCCGGGGCAGGAGGGACCCGGAACGCTGGCAGACCGCCTCGCAGCTCGTCACCCACGCGCTCTTGCGCGACGCCGGCTTCACGCTCCCGCCCGAAGCCGAGGCGTGGGAGGACCTGAGCGTGGATTTTCCTTGAGTGGCGCTTTCCTACGATGCCAAGCGAGCCCGCTTGGGTGTAAGTAACCCATTGATTTATTTGAGTAAATTCTGATCTCAAACGGGCGGATGTGAGACTTGTGACAGGCTTGGGATTCAGCGCAAACTCTCCGGTTCAACACTGTTGCAACACCGATGTCGGGACTCATCACCCGGCGCATCCGTGTCGCTTCACGGCGTGGAATCGCGAAACCCGGATGCCTCGGCCCCATCCCATGCACCCATGCCGATCGACACGCCGTCTCAGCCGGATTCCCGCACCATGGAGGAGAAACTACTCCTCGCATACATGGCCGACTCACCTTCCGGATCCCCGGAAGGGTTCGCTCAAGGCGACGAACGTTCCGAAGAATTCGCCGGCGCTGCCGTCGCTTTCTTCGAAGTAGGCTCCGCTGAACCCCGCGACGAGACGGGGGTTGCCATCCTGGTCGGGAATGTTTGAAAGCGAACCGCCCCAGTGCCCCTCCGAATGGGTCACGGTCCGTTCGGGGTGCTTCACCGTGACGTCAACGTGTTCGAACGTGCCGTCCGGGCTGAAGGGCGTGACGCCCAGGTGCACTTCGTAGTGGGCGGCGATGGCCCGAACGTCCCGCACTTCGTCTCCAAGGAAGATGCCGAAATGCGCGCGCCGGGTGACAAGATCTCCCGTGCAGCCAATGCAACCACTGAGCGTGGCGTCGGCGAAGTCCGCCGTGACCGTGATGGTGCCTTCGTATTCGTCGACCACCCGGGC
>JAPPNF010000045.1 GCA_028818755.1 Deltaproteobacteria bacterium
GCCTTCACCCCCGACTCTCTCTGAAAGTCAACGTGCCCTAGCCGCACCGCTTACCGTGCATGGCGGCGGCCCCGGCGTCGAGCGCATCGCCGCAAGCTGGGCCGAGCAGCGCGGCGTCCACCAGGTCGTCTGCAAGCCCGACTGGGACCGCCACGGACGGGCCGCTCCGTTCCGCCGCAACGACGACCTCCTCAACCTCCTGCCGAAGGGCGTCATCGCGTTCCCCGGCAGCGGCATCACCGACAACCTCGTCGACAAGGCCAGGCAGCTCGGCATCCCGGTGCACAAGATCGAGAAGATGGCGGCCTGAGCCGCCCACCTCAAGGGGCGCGTCGCTTCGGCGGCGCGCCCCTTTTTTCGCCGGCACCTCGCTGCACTCGCCCTCGGCACGGACCCCGCCACGGCCCACGTCGCCGAGGACCCGCTTCGCGCCTACCCTGCGCCACTCGGCGACGTGGGCCTCCCCACCGCCTTCGGACCGGTCCGGCGTTCCACCTTTGCCTCCCCCGTGCGGGCGTCGCCCAACACCGGCTTCAGCGCCCCGCCGGCGCTCGGTGTCAGGCTCACTGACAACGCCGATGGTCGCAGCGCCAACGCCTCGCGCGTCTGGTCGCTGACGCTCCCTCCGCGCCTCGTCTGCCGGCATCGCGACACGGTCCGCGCATCTGTCTCCAACGCCGTGCCTGACTGCCACGTCCCGACGCCCCACGGCTCGCCGCCTTCGGCGACATCGCCGCACTCAGCGCCGTCCGCCTCGCTACGCTCGTCGTCGGCAACGCGGTTCACCTCCGCCTAGCCGGTGCGGCCTCCGTCCGTCACCGCCTTCCGCACTCCGGTCTGCAGTAACGTTTGCGCCACTGCGGACACCACTGCCCGAGCTTCCGGCACCGTGCTTCGCACGACTGCCGTCACCTCCATCAGCAGTCGCCGCTTCACCTCGTCCGGTCTCTATCCGACTCCGGTGTTGCCGGTGACGACGTCGATGGTTGCACCGCCAACGCTTCGCGCGTCTGGTCGCTGACGCTCCTTCCGCGCTTCGTCTGCCGGTATAGCAACACGGTCCGTGCATCTGTCTTCAACGCCGTGCCTGACTGCTATGTCCCGACGCCCCCACGGCTCGCCGCCTCCGGCGACATCGCCGCACTCGTGCCGTCCGTCTCGCTGCGCTCGTCGTCGTGCACGTCCGCGTCGCCGGTGCGGGCTCCGCCCGTCACCGCCTTCCGCACTTCGCCCTCCGGTTGTGCAAGCGCCTCTGTCACCGCTTCTGCGCGAACCTCGACACTGTGCTCCGCACTACTGCCTTCAGCACTGCCAGCAGTCCCCGCCACTCAATCGCCGTGGCGGCTCCCTCCCGCGTGCCTCGCCCGCGTCGATTCCCCTTCGCTCATACCCCAAGTTTGTTGTTGCTGACCGCGTGCCGCGGCTTTGGTTTTCACACCCCACGCAGCCTGCTGCGGGCGCCCGCCCTGCGCACCTATGGCCTACACCTGTATGCGCACCCCCCGCCTTTCGATGCCCTGCTCTTGTTGGACCGAGCGTATGTCGCACCGATACACGCCCTCAATCCTGCCCTTGGCCATGCACGGCTACGCTTGTCCTACACCGATACACGACCGACATACGCTCATGATGGCCGCCTCAGCGCCCGCGGCGCCGTTTGCTCCGATCCCGACACGCCCGATGTGGAACTTTCGCCGACATCCCGGCCCTCGGATTCCCGATCGGGCGCTGTATTGAGCCCGTTCACAACACTCGCAGCGATCACTTCCGGGCTTCGGATAACTCGAAATCGCCACGCCAAAGCCGATCTGGTAGTAACGACCGTAAGGGGACGATGTGTCTCATGCCCGCGGACCAGCCGCTCCCGGGCTCGATTCCAGAGACGAAAAGGAGAAGGAGCGTGACGAAATCCAACCGAACCGAACCCGAATCCGGCGATGCACCCACCGCAAACCAAGGCGCCACGCGCAGGACCAGAGGCATCCGCTTCTCCGATTCTGAGTGGGAAGAGGTCAAGGCGGCTGCCGAACTGCACGATGTCCCGGCCGCCGAGTTCGTCCGCACGAAGATTCTCGACGCCGCCCGCAGCCGCGCCGGCGTGACCCCAACCTCGCTCGCGCCGCTGATCGAGCGGACGTTCCGCTATGCATATGTGCTCGCAACGCACAGACACGACGAACTGATCCGCGAAGGACGCGGCGAAGAGATGGAGAAACTGGCCCAGGAAGCCCAGGCACTCCAGGACCAATTGCAGGACGGCGCCTCCGGTTGAACGCCGCGACGCTTCGACTGCATCCGCCGGCACACGTCAGGCGCCTGTGACCTCCGCATCGCCTTGGACGCGAACACGAACTGGCGCGTAAGCGGTGCGGCTAGGGCACGTTGACTTTCAGGGAGATTCGGGGGTGAAGGCC
>JAPPNF010000026.1 GCA_028818755.1 Deltaproteobacteria bacterium
CGGGCCATCCCGCCTCGCGCATCGACGAACTCCTCCCTTGGGCCTTCACCCCCGACTCTCTCTGAAAGTCAACGTGCCCTAGCCGTACCGCTTACGTGAGATCTGGATCGGCCCCGCTACACGTGCCCACATAACCCCGGTGAATCGGATAGAAACGCACCACTGCGCCCGGGCGATTGTAGGCTCGTGCTGACCATGGACCCGGCGAGCCGGACACGCAAGGAGCTGGCCATGATGCCCCGCCTCGGGAAGATAGAGAGCTGGGTAGTGGTACTGTTGGCGGAAGGCATGAGCGTCTGTGGGATCGCCGTGCCGATGGGCCGAGAAGAAAGCAGGGGTCCGAAGGTACAGCACATCTTCGCCGAACGCGGTCTCTCGACACGGGCCGAACTCGTGTGGTTTGTGTTGTCCGTGGTTAACGCTCCAGTTTCTCGCGACTGAAGTCGGAGCCAGCCGCGTCCTTCGCCGACGTCGTTCTCTTCCTTAGTCTTCCCAAGATTTAAGGCAATTCTTCGCAAACCTCCCCCAAAATGGGGGTTTCGGGCAGGCGAACGTCTCGCCTAATTCAATGAAGGCAAGCTCGTGAAGCGCAACGAGCAGCCCGAAGAAAGTAGGAGCGGCTGGCCAACTTGGGCAACCATCCCACGATCTTCAAACGGCCAGCGTTACGGCGGGCATCGCCCGAAAATCGCCGAAAGCTATGAAGGAGGGAAAGAGGAATGAAGACATGGATCCTCTGCGTGAGTCTACTTACAGCCCTTTGGGGGTGCTCCAAGATAACGATTACAGAGAAAGCGCCTGAACTTACGGTCATCGCAAAAGGACGGGTTTTCCAAAGCATGGAAGGCGTCATTGCGAAATCAAGAGCCGCGATCAACAGCATATGCCAAGATCGGTTAAAGCCAGAGGACAAAATAAAGGTGGCGCCGGGCCGGCTGTGGCGGCCTGCGGGCGCCAAGACGCCGGTAGGGAGCGCTCGCCAACGGCAACAACGCCTGTTGCTCGTCACGCTCGAAGCGGTCCACCGGACGTTCCCTGGTGGGCGCCGTGCCAGCGCCGGTTCGCCGTTCCCCTCGAGCCACACCAAGGCCTGCTCGTTGAGATCCTCGTCGTTCACGAACTCCCGGCGTCGCCGGCGTGGTCGCCGCGGCATGATTGTCTACGAGCTCTCGTTAAGGAATCTCTGAACAAGTGACCTTTCTCATGCCATAATGGTGAAAAAGTCAGGGCATGGAGGGGGAAGGATGAAACAGGCGAGCTTCGCGGAGTTGGAACACGATCGGAAGAAGCGGCGGACGCGGCGGGAGGAGTTTCTTGAGAAGATGGATGGGCTGATTCCGTGGAGGCGTCTGGAGAAGCGGATCGAGCCGTTCTACCCGAAGGCGGGACGTGGACGGCGGCCGTACCCGCTGGGAGTGATGCTTCGGGTGCACTGCGTGCAGTTGTTCTACAACCTGAGCGACCCTGGGATGGAGGACCTTTTGTACGAGGTGGAGTCGGTGCGGCGCTTTGTGGGGCTACGGCTAACGGGACCGTTGCCGGACGAGACGACGATACTGAACTTCCGCCACCTGCTGGAGGAGCACGGACTGGGGAAGAAGCTGTTCGAGGAGATCAACGCCCATCTGGCCTCGTTGGGGCAACGGTTGAAGACGGGGACGATCATGGACGCGAGCATCATCGCGGCGCCGTCATCGACGAAGAACCTCAAGCGGGAGCGGGACCCTGAGATGCACCAGACGAAGAAGGGGAACCAGTGGTACTACGGGATGAAGGCGCATATAGGAGTGGACGCGGAGTCGGGGTTGACGCACAGCCTGGAGACGACGCCGGCCAGCGTGTCGGACGTGGCAACGGCGCACGCGCTACGGCACGGGGGCGAGGAGCAGGTGTGGGGGGACGCAGGCTACCAGGGGGTGGGCAAGCGCGAGGAGAACCGGGACGTTTTGGTGGACTGGCAGGTGGCGATGAAGCCGGGCCAGCGCCGGAAGCTGGAGAAGACCGGACCGGAGGAGGCGGCGGAGAAGCGCAAGGCTGAGGTGCGGGCCAAGGTGGAGCATCCGTTTCTGTACGTGAAGCGCCACTTCGGCTACGCCAAGGTGCGCTACCGGGGACTGTGGAAGAACACCCAGCGCATCGCCGTGCTGCTCGGGTTCACCAAGCTGCTCATCGCAGGGCGCTACGCTTGAGGTCCTGAGGCAAGGGCCAGTACGCCCGCCGAGGCAAGGGAGGGCGAGACAACACGGGTTCGGTCATGAAACCGCACCCTCGGAACCCCGATCCGACAAAAGAAACACGGTCTGACGATGCATGGCGTGCCACGAACCGGTCCCACGTTCCGGGTCGCGGCCAAAACAGCGGTTGATCAGACTTTCC
>JAPPNF010000079.1 GCA_028818755.1 Deltaproteobacteria bacterium
GGCCCCCGGGAAGACGTTGGGTCCGCCCTCCGGCTTCCCGGGGGCCTGACCCCGCTATCCGGAGGCCCTCTCCCCCTAAACCTCAACAGCAACCCGACGCCCACCGTCCCAATGTCGGGTTACGCTTCGCTAATCCGACCTACAGCTACAACTTCAACAGCCGCCGCGCATTCCCCTCCAGGATCGCCAGCTTCTGCTCATCCGGGCAGTCCAGCGCCTCCACCTTCTCCACCGCGTTCCAGTCCCCCAGTGGATAGGGGTAGTCCGTCCCGACCATCAGGTGCTCCCACCCCAGCAGGCTCTTGAGGTACTCCAGCGTGTCCACCCGGTACACCAACGCGTCGGAGTAAATGTTCTTCAGGTAGGCGCTGGGCTTGTTCTCGGCCTCCGCGTCCGCCGCCCCCGGCCGTACGCCGAACCCTTGGTCGAAGCGCCCCAGATGGTAGGGGAAGAAGCCGCCGCCGTGCAAGGTGCAGAGCTTCAGGTCGGGGAACCGGTCGAACACCCCGCTGTAGGTCATGAAACCCAGTGACAGCGCCGTGTCCGCCGGATTGCCGCAGATCAGGAACAGCCCGTAGGTGCCCATGCGCTCCAGCCCCGCGATGTCCTCCGGGTGCATGACGATGAGCGCATCCAGTTCCTGCGCCTTGCCCCAGAAGGCATCGAACTCGTGGCTCCGGTAATACTCGCCATTAACATTCGTGCCGATATAGGCGCCTGCCAGCTTGTGCTCCAGGATGCCGCGCTCCAGCACCTTGGCGGCCCGCTTGGGGTCCTGCAGCGGCACCGCCGCCAGCGCGGTGAAGCGGTCAGGGTGCCGCGTCCGTAGCTCCATCAGCCCCTCGTTGTAAAGGTTGCACCATGCTTCTCCCTGCTCGGGGTTCAGGCGGTAGCCGAGGCAGGCGGTATGGGGCTCCAGCGTCGCCAGGGCGATCTTGCCCTTGTCCATGTTCTCCAGGCGCTTCTCCACGTCCATCAGCGGCGCCGGCACCACGAAGCTCGGTCCGCTGCCGATGGTCAGGGTGTTGAGGCCCTCCGGAGTCCGACCCACCTCCGTGCCGACGGCCTTGCCGTGGGCCCTCAACTCCTCGATCAGGCCGGGGGGCATGTAGTGATGGTGGATGTCGATGGCGCAGGTGTGCATGCACGAGTCTCCTTGCTGGGGTGTGATGCCGAACGTAAGGAGAGAGGCTCTCCCGGGGCCTCGCTCAAGGTGGAATTGTTCCATCATCGGGGCCGGTATGCTAGTCTCCTCAGATCATCAAGTTCGGAGGTCGGGTCGTCATGTCGCGCAAGATCAGAGTTACCAGTGAAGGAACCGTGTGGACGCTGCCTTGGGACGTGGGCGTGGAGAAGGGCTTCATGGCCGCGGAAGGCATCGACGCCGAGGTGGTGACGCCGGACTCCCAGCTCCAGCCCGCCGACGTGTTCGAGCGCCCCATCGCCTCCGACTACGAGTGCGGCGACCTGGAAGGTTACAACAAGTGCGAGTGGGGCGTGATCAAGCGCGCGGCCGACGGCGAGCGCGACGGCTGGATCCTCGGACGGCGCGAGAGCGTCGCCACCATGGCCATCATCGTGCGCGGCGACTCGTCGTACCACCGGCTCGACGACTTGGCGGACGTGCCCATCTCCATCCAGGACCAGACCGGCTCCCACTACATGACCTACAAGATGCTGGAAGGCCACGTCGACAAGGACAGGGTCGATCTACGGCACGACGGCGGACCGGGCATCCGCACCCGCTTGTTGCTGAACGGCGAGGTGGAGGCCGCGACGCTCATGGAGCCGTTCATCAGCCTGGCCGAGAAGCGCGGCTGCCGCGTGCTGGCCGAGTCCAAGTACTGGGGGCTGCTGTTCGTCAACAGCGACGACGCCGAGGGTACCCGCGAAGCCATCTTCCGCGCGCTCAGGCGTTCCGTGGACGAGATCAACTCGGACCTCAAGAAGCACGCCGCGCTCCTGCTGCGCGACATTCCGGGCGACCTCATCGGCGATTTCAAGTTCGAGGACCTGAACCTCAACCGGCTGGACTACGTCTATCCAGAAGACTACACCGAGGAAGAGTTCAACCGCGCGCGCAACTGGATGGCCGGCTACGGCCTCAGGCCCGACTCCCAAGCCAGCTACTCGGACCTGGTAAAGCTGTAGCCGTAGTCGCTGTCTGAGAAGGACGAAGGCCCCTCCTCCCAAAGGAGGGGCCTTCTTTTTGACGAGAAATGCAGACCCTTGGTTTGCGGCCACCTACTGGATGTTGAGGGTGCCGGGGGGGGGGGGGCGGCGGGCGGGGGGGGGGGGCCCCCGCGGGGGCCGGGGGGGGCCCCCCCCCCCCCCCCCCCCCCCCCCCCCCCCCCCCCCCCCCCCCC
>JAPPNF010000102.1 GCA_028818755.1 Deltaproteobacteria bacterium
CGCCTCTTCCAGACGCTCGTAGGGCTCGGCGCCGAAACACACTCGCAGGTGCCCCCCCCCCCCCCCCCCCGATGAGGCCCCCCCCCCCCCCCCCCCCCGGGGGGGCAAGGGCAAGGGCCCCCCCCCGGGGGCGGGGGGGCCCCCGGGGCCCCCCCGGGGGGCGGGGCCGGGGGGCCCCCCCCGCCCCCCCCACTTCCCCGAGCCGCAGGCTCTTTTGGAGAGCCATATGCAAACAGAGGATGTCACTTTCTACAGCGAGGGGTACAAGGTCCACGGGACCGTGTATTTGCCTGACGGCGACCAGGGCAAGCCCTGGCCGGGTATCGTGCAGGGTCCGGGTTTCCTGGGCCTCAAGGACGCCAAGCACTACATCATGATGTTCGAGCGGTTGTGCGAGGCAGGATACGCCTGCCTGTGCTTCGACTACCGCGGCTGGGGGCAGAGCGAGGGTCCGCAAAAGGGCTGGGTCATGCCCACCTGGCAGGCGGAGGACATCCGCAACGCCATCACCTACATGGAGACCCGCGACGACGTGGACTCCGACCGCATCGCCACCTACGGCTCCGGCGGCACCGGCGGCGGCAACGCCGTGCTGGTGGGCGGCACCGACGAGCGGGTCAAGGCCGTAGTGTGCTACCTCGGCGTCTGCAACGGCCGCGACTGGCTCCATTCCATGCGCCGGGAGTACGAATGGATCGACTACCTCAAGCGCATCGAGGAAGACCGCCGGCAGCGGGTGCTGAACGGTTCGGGCGAGCTGGTAGCGGCGCGCGAGGAGATCATGGTCCAGACCCCGGAGCGCAAGACCACCAACATCAAGAAGGAAGTCGCCTCCAAAATCCCCAACCAGATGCCGCTGCAGTGCGCCGACGCGATCCTGGACTACGCCCCGGAGGACGTGGTCCACAAGATCTCGCCTCGGGGCGTGCTGTTCGTCGCGGTGGAGTACGACGCCACCACGCCCGAGGAGCATTCCGTCCGCATGTACGAGAAGGCGGGCGAGCCCAAGAAGCTCGTCATGCTGAAGAAGACCACCCACTACGGGGTCTACAACGACTACTTCGACCAGATCGCCGGCGAGGTGGTGGACTGGTACAACCGCCACCTGAAATACGACCGTATCGGCATCACCGAACCGTAAGGTCCTTCGACTTCGCTCGACTACGCCTCGCTACGCTCAGGACGAACGGAAGGTTGGCACCGTTCGTCCTGAGCGTAGCGGAGCGTAAGCGAAGCGAAGTCGAAGGGCGAGGAGCACGAAGGATCATGGGTAAATTCGAATTCGGCATCCGGGTGCCCAACTCGGGACCGCTCTCCAGCAAGGAGAACATCGTCAAGGCCGCGCAGAACTCGGAGGAGCTGGGCTTCGACACGATATGGCTCCACGACCACGTGGTTTGGAGCTCGGAGATGCACCGGCACCACATCTCGTCCGGGGCCGCCGAAGCCCTCGACGACGCACAGGAGGCCAACTTCTTCGAGTGCATGACCACCATGTCCTACCTGGCGGCCAAGACGAAGGACATCCAGATCGGCGTGGCCTGCCTGGTGATGCCGCTCCGCAACCCCATCTATGCCGCCAAGCAGTGCGCCACCCTCGACCACCTGTGCGACGGGCGTCTGCTGGTGGGCGTGGGCTTGGGCTCCAAGGCCACCCGCGACTCCAGCGAGTTCGACGTGTTCGAGGTGCCCATCAAGGGCCGGGGCAACCGCACCGACGAGTACATCGAGGCCATGAAGGCCATCTGGACCCAGCCCATGGCCTCCTACGAGGGCAAGTACCTCAAGTTCGACAACGCCGAGATCCACCCCAAGCCGGTCCAGAAGCCGCACCCTCCGGTGTGGGTGGGCGGCTGGATGGACCAGGCGGCGGTGCGGGCCGGCCGCTACGGCGAAGGCTGGATCCCGGGGTGGCTGTCGCCCAAGGAGATGGCCCGGGGCGCCGAGCTCCTGAGAAACGCGGCCGAGGAGGCGGGCCGGGACCCCGCCGGCATAAAGATCGCGGTGGAGAAGCTGGCGGCCATCGCCCGCACCCGGGACGAGGCCATGACCCTCGCGCTCCCCACCATCCGCGAGAGCTCCCACACCTACGAGCGCGACGTGGACAACATCCAGTTCGCCCTCGACCGCCACATCATCGGCTCGGTGGACGACGTCCGGCGGCGCATCGATGAGTTCATCGAGGCCGGCGTGGAGCACTTCGAGCTGAAGCTCATCTACCCGGACATGGACACCATGTACAAGGAGATGCTGCTCTGGTCGGAGGAGATCATACCGCACTATGTCTAAAGAACCACGAGCCCTTGTGGACCTGCGCTTCGAGCTCAACGGCAAGGACGTGGCCGCGGAGTGCGAGCCGCAGCAGACCCTCTCGGAGGTGCTCCGGAACCGCTTCAACCTGACCGGCACCAAGATCTCGTGCGAGGTCCAGGTTTGCGGCGCGTGCACGGTGCTGGTGGACGGCCTGCCGGTGAGTTCCTGCACCTACCTGGCCTACGAGGCGCAGGGGAGCCAAGTCACCACCATCGAGGGGCTCGAGAACCCCGACCGCACGCTGCACCCCATCCAGCAGTGCTTCATCGACGAGTTCGCGTTCCAGTGCGGCTTCTGCACGCCGGGCATGATCCTGTCCGCCAAGGCGCTGCTCGACGACAACCCCGACCCCAGCGACGACGAGATCATCCATCACATGGACGGCAACCTCTGCCGCTGCACCGGATACGTGCCGATCCTGAAGGCGATCCGCAAGGCGGCGACGGCGATGAAGGAGACGCGCGCATGAGCGACGACAGGAGCCGCGACTTCGAGGTGGTCAACCGCTCGGTGCCACGCCGCGACGGCCGCGCCAAGGTGTCCGGCCGGGCGCTCTACGTGAGCGACGTCAAGCTCCCGGGCATGGCCTACGCCAAGGTGCTGCGGAGCCCCTACGCCCACGCCCGAATCGTCTCCATGGACACCTCGAAGGCCGAGTCTCACCCCGGCGTCTACAACGTGCTGCGCGGCGACGACCTGGAGGGGCTGAATCCCTACTTCGGCCACGCCGTCAAGGACCATCCGCTGGTGGCCATCGACAAGGTGCGCTACGCCGGCGAGCCCGTGGCCGCGGTCATCGCCGAGGACGAGCTCACCGCCTACGAGGCGCTGGAATTCATCCATGTCGAGTACGAGGAACTGCCGGCTGTGATGGAACCTCAGGAGGCGATGGAGCCGTCCGCACCCCTGCTGCACCAGCGCCAGTTCGAGGCCGGCGCCCTGCGCGGATTCGAGGGCGAGGTCACCGCGGGACGGGGTACGAACCTTTGCCAGGAGCACCACATCAAGTGGGGCGACGTGGACGAGGCGTTCGCCAAGGCGGCGGCGGTGGTGGAGGGTGAGTATTACTTCCCCATGGCCTACGCCTACGCCATGGAGCCCTACGTGGCCATCGCCGAGGTAGGCGACCAGGGCGTCACCATCTACTCGTCGGCCCAGCACCCCTTCATGGTGCGCCACGACCTCAAGACCATCTTCGACATGCCGGTGAGCCAGATCCGCCTCATCGTGCCGTTCGTGGGCGGCGGCTACGGCAGCAAGTCCTACACCAAGATCGAGCCGCTGGTGTCGGCGTGCGCGTGGAAGGCGCGGCGCCCGGTGAAGCTGCAGCTCAGCGTGGAAGAGGCCATGCTCACCACCCGGGGCGACGACGCCCTCACCTGGATGCGCACCGCGGTGGACGCCGACGGCAAGATCATCGCGCGCCAGGCGAAGATATACATGAACACCGGCGCCTACGCGGAGAACAGCCCGCTGGTGTGCGAGAAGTCGTCCAACCGCTGCGTCGGGCCGTATGCCATTCCCAACGTCCAGATCGACAACCAGATGGTCTACACCAACACGGTGCCGGCCAGCTCCTTCCGGGGATTCGGCTGCGCCCAGGTGACCCTGGCCGGCGAGTCTCAGATAGACGAGCTGGCGGCGAAGATCGGCATGGACCCCTATGAGTTCCGCGTGCACAACGCGGCGCGGCCCAAGCAGGAGTTCTTCCCCGGCATGCGCCCGTTCGACGGCACCCTCACCGAGGACCTGAAGATCGTCGCCGACAACCTCGGCTGGAAGGAGCCGTTGCCCGCCGGCCACGGGCGCAGCATCGGCTGCTCCGCCAGCGACGCCGGCGCCTATCCGCTCACCTCCACGGCCGTGCGCGTGCACGCCGACGGCTCGGCGTCGCTGATGATCGGCAGCACCGAGCTGGGCCAGGGGAGCCACACCGTGCTGCCGCAGATCGTCGCCGAGGAACTTGGGGTCCCCTTCGACCTGGTCCGGGTGGTTTCCTCGGACACCGCCATCACCCCGTACGATCGTTCCACCGGCGCCAGCCGCACCACTACCCTCATGGGCCGGGCGGTGCAGGAGGCCAGCCGCGAGGCCATGGAGCAGATGGTCCGCATGGCCGCGGACGTGCTGGGGGTGCAGGAGGCCGAGGTTCAAACGGTCCGCGGCGGCATCACCTGCGGCGAGGCGCGCCTCACCTGGTCCGAGGTGCTCACGCGCTACTACCGCCTGCCCGACGGCGAGGTCATCGGCCGCGCCTACATCCGCAAGGACGGCGACTTCGCCCAGTTGCCGGTGTTCTGGGAGGCCGCCTCCACCGGCATCGAGGTGTCCGTGGACGAGGAGACCGGCAAGGTCACCATGGAGAAGCTCGGCACCGCCGGCGACGTGGGGCTGGCCATCAACCCCGCCTTGGCCGAGGGCCAGGACATCGGCGCCGCCACCACGGGCATGGGCATCGGCATGTTCGAGGAACTCGAGTTCGACCGCAACCAGCTCCTTAACGGCAACCTGCTGGAGTACCGCCTGCCGCGCTTCTCCGACATGCCGCGGACGGTGAAGCTTGAGCTGGTGCAGAACCGCGACGGGGTAGGGCCCTACGGCGCCAAGGGCGGCGGCGAAGCCTCCCTCAACTCGCTGCCGGCCAACATCGCCAACGCGGTCTACTCCGCCACCGGGGCGCGCATCCGCCGGGCGCCGCTCACGCCGGAAAAGGTCTGGCGCGCCATCCGGGAGGCGCGCGCCGCCCGTGGAGAGAACAAGTCATGATGCCGCTGAGACGCTTCGCCATCCACCGGCCCGCCGATCTCGACGAGGCCGCGGAGATGCTCGGGCACTACGGCGACAACGGCACCCTGTACGCCGGCGGCACCGAGCTGCTGCTGGCCATGCGGCACGACCTGCTGCGCTACGAGCACCTGATCGACATCAAGGCCGTAGCCGGACTCGACGGCATCGAGCGACGGGACGGCCACCTGTACATCGGCGCCGGTGCCACCCACCGGACCATCGAACGTTCTCCCGTGGTCCGGGAGCTGCTGCCGGTGATGGCCGAAATGGAAGCCAACGTCGCCAACGTACGGGTGCGCGCCACCGGCACCCTGGGCGGGAATCTGTGCTTCGCCGAGCCCCACTCCGATCCCGCCACGCTGCTGCTGGCACTGGGCGGCACAGCGCGGGCGCAGGGGAAGTCGGGCGAGCGGACCCTCGCCATGAACGAGCTTTTGGCTGGCGCCTACGAGAACTCCCTCGCCCAGGACGAGGTCCTGACCGGGGTGGACGTGCCCTTGCCGGGACCGTCACAGCGCAACGCCTACCTCAAGTTCCAGGTCCACGAACGGCCGTTGCTCGGCCTGGCTCTTTCCCTCGAACTGGACGACGGCGGAGAGATCCGCGAAGCGCGTTGCGCGATCGGTTGTGTCAGCCCCACCCCGTGCCGCTCGGAGGCTGCGGAAAGCCTCATCGCCGGGCCCACGGACTCGGTGGAGCAAAGGCTTGGGGAGGCCGGGGCCGCCCTTGCCGACGAAGCCGCCCTCACCGACGACCGCGAAGGCAGCGCGGAATACAAGCGCCACCTCATAGGCGTATTGCTGCGCCGCGCCGCGAAAGCGTGCCTCGAGAGCAATACGTAAAGGCTGTCGTCCCGCGAGACGTCGTTGACGCGGGACTGGCAGTAAGACCCCGCACCCGTCATTCCCACTTTCGCGGGAATGACGAATCGTGGCATTTGTCCCCTCTCTTTATGGCGCCATGCGCTTCCCCACCCCGCTCATTCCCGGAACCCTGATCAAGCGCTACAAGCGCTTTCTCGCCGACGTCCGTCTCGACGACGGCACGCTGGTGACCGCGCACTGTACCAACACCGGCAGCATGCTGGGCTGCAACGAGCCGGGCAGCCGCGTGTATCTCTCGGACCAGAGCGGCAAGGGCCGGAAGCTCGCGTACACTTGGGAGCTGATCCGGGTGGGCCGAACGCTGGTGGGGATCAATACCCTGGCGGCCAACCGGCTTGCGCGGGAAGGGATCGAATCCGGCGTCGTCAAGGAGTTGCAGGGTTACGAACGCCTCCGGCCCGAGGTGCCGACACGGCCGGGATCGCGGCTGGACTTTCTCCTCGAGAACCCGGGACAGCAGTGCTACGTAGAGGTGAAGAACGTCACGCTGGTGGCTGACCGCGTTGCCATCTTCCCGGACGCCGTCAGCGAGCGCGGCACCAAGCACCTGAAGGAGCTCATTCGGCTGCGGCGGCGGGGACACCGCGCCGTGCTGCTGTTCGTCATCCAGCGGGGGCCCTGCCCCTCCTTCAGGCCCGCCGACGAGATCGATGCGGAATACGGGCGCTGGCTGCGGCGCGCGGCCAGGGCGGGAGTCGAGATCTATCCCTACCGGGCCAGGGTAACCGTCCGGGGGATTTCACTCCGGGAAGCTGTTCCGTTGCAACTCTAGTGTCCCGTGGGACAGGACACCAGTAAGCGTTTCAAGGCGTGCCGCCCTCCGGTAGTCCCAGGATCGCGGGTGTCAGAGCGGAGAATATGCCCATGAAGCTCCCGCTGCTGCCGTCGGCTTCATCGAACGCGACATCGCTCAAGCCGACCACCCGGCGGGGATTGCCGTCCGGGTCCGGGACGTTGGAGAAGTGTCCGGCCCACACGCCGGTCGCCTCCGTGACGGTCCGATCCGGATGCGTCACCGTTACGTCGGTGTTCTCGAAAGTGCCGTGCGAGTCCAAAGGCGTCGGGCCGAGACGCAGCTCGTAGTCCGTGGGCAATGCAACGGGGTCCCGGTTCCACCAGGTCACGATGGGATAAAGGTACTCGCCCGCCTGAACCTCGATGTCCCCCGTACACCCGATGCAGCCCTGAACGGTGCCGTCCGCGAAGTTGGCCCTGAGCCCGATGACGGCGCCGAACTCGGTGTACTGACTCCGTCCCTCCAACTCGCCCCATCCGCTGCCGTAGTTGTACCTGTAGACGCCGCCCACGCTACCCGCATAGGTGGCTTCGCCGGTTACCGGCATCTCCGGCGGGTTCGACGGGTCGATCTCGGGACCGTCAATGAACACGCCCGTTTCGGCCTCTTCCACGTTCCGCCGCGAAACCCCCGGCGGGAAGTGGGCCCACCACCCCGCCGCCAGGTAATCGGCTGGATTGTCCACATCCCAACCGATGGTCGCGTAAGCGTAGAGTCTCCCGTCGTGGTGGTTCTGCACCAGCAACCATTCGCGACTCGCGGTTCCCGGCATGGCCGGCGGGGGACTGTACCGCGCCCACGTCCGCTCGATGTCTCTTACGCTGTCCAGTGTCCTGGTGCTTCCGTCCCCGCGTCGTACCTCGACGCCGACCAACCCGTCCTTGAAGATCGTCTTCGTCCTGAACCGCTGTTGCGTCTCGCTGAGCTCGATTTCCTCCATCCTCGGACCGCCGCCGGCGCAACCGTGCGTCACCGCTACCAGGAACACCATGGACAGAAGTCCCATCAACTTCATCACGCTCTTCCTCCGCGGTCCTGGGAAACCCCACCCCGCTGCGGCGTTGTCCGTGCCGCACTCCATTCCGGCCCGTCTCCCCTCAACCAAGGCTCTCGATGAATCCGGTCACCGCCCGATTGAACTGTTCCGGCTGCTCCCGGTAGCAGAAGTGGCCCGCCTTGTTGATGACGTGCAACTGCGCGTTCTCCGTGCTGCCGGCTACGAAGTCGAACAGCGAGAGGCCCCTCCGGTATTGCGCCGTCGGGTCGTTGTAACCCCATACCACCAGGGTCGGCGTCTTGAGCCGCCCCTCCTGCATCCACTGGAGGCACTCCTCCTTGTCGAGGACGAGGTTGCGCATGAACAGCCTCAACCCGCCGTCGTTCATGGCGCGCACGGACTCCTGGTACTTGGGCAGCTCGGAGATCTCCACCGCCGCGTCGATCCAGCCCTCGGTGATGTGCCCGGTGCCGTAGGAGTAGTGCTCCACCACCCAGCGCTGGCTCTCCCGGCTCAAGAACGGCTCGGGCCTCGCCGCCATGATCAGCTCCGTCAGGGAAGGGCCCGGCGAAAGCGTCCCGCTGTCCACGATGATGCAGGACTTGACGATCTCCGGATGCAGCAGCGTGAGCCGGGCCACCAAGTAGCCGCCGCGGGAGTGGCCGCACAGGTGAACATCCTTCAGTCCCATGGCCTTGAGGAATCCGTGGGCGTGCTCCACCACGGCGGCGGGCGTGTAGTCCCCGTCGGTCTTGGGGTTGCCGGTATGCCCCTGGCCGAGCTTGTCCACGGCGATCACCCGGAACGACTCGGCGAGCGCGTCGAAGTTCAGCTCCCAGTCCAGCGCGCTGTCACAGGCGTCCGTGGTGCCGAAGTGGCTGCCGTGCCACAGCACCAGAGGCTCCCCCGTCCCCTGCTCGAAGTAGCGTGTACGGACCCCGTCCACGTCGATAAATTTCTCGTCGGTCATTGGCATGCCGCTCCCTCCCGGAGATTGCCTGCAACGCCTGGGACGCCTGGGACTTCAGCGTTGCAGCGCCATGAACATGAACACCTTGGCGGCCTCGATGACGCTCTTGAGGGGCACCAGGTCGTTGTCGGTGTGCTGGAACCGGACGGCTCGGGAACCGTAGTTCACCGTCTCGATCCCCCGGACGTTGAGCAGTCCGGTATCGTTGGCCGCGGTGGAAAAGCTGTATTCCGGCTCCCGCCCCAGCATGGTGCGGATGGCGCCGGCCAGGGCCACCACCACGCCGGCGTCCTTTCCCACCTCGCAGGGATGCATGAACTCTTCCTTCTCCAGCGCCACCTCGCAGGGCTCGATGCTGCCGATGGCCTCGGCGAGCTGGGCCACCGCGCGGTCGGCGTCGTCGCCGGGCAACAGCCGGCGGTCCATCTTGATGTGGCACTCGCTCGGAATGGTATGGGTCGACTTGGGAAAGCTCTCGATGGCCGTGGGCGTAAGCGAGACCCCGCCCAGCTCCGGGTGGCTCCTGTCCTCGGGGTAGGGCATCAGGGGCGCGAGCCTCTCCAGCACCTTGACGGCGCCGTCCACGGCGTTGACTCCGTCCCAAGGGCGGCTGCTGTGGGCCTGGCGGCCGCGCACCACGATACGCACGTCGATGCGGCCCTTGTTGCCCAACTGGATCTCGGGTGGGCCGTCGATGAGGCCCCAGCCGGCGTCGATGGCGCCGCTCGACAGCACGTAATCGAGGGACTCGTGCTTGCCGCTCTCGCCCGCGGTGCTGGTGACGAAGTACAGGTCTCCTGGAAGCTCCCAGCCGCTTCGGGCGATGAGCTTCACCGCGCTCAGCATGGCCGCCAGGCTGCCCTTCTGCTCGCACGCCCCGCGGCCCCAGCCGCACGGCCCTTCGAGGCCGTAGGGCGCGCCGTCCACGATCTCGCCCGAGTAGGGGTTGGGCATGGTGCTGGGCGCCGCGTTCATGGCGTACGACACCAGCACGAGCCCCGGCGCGGTCCCGGCGCCGGGCAGCCGCGCCGTGAGGTTGCCCATGTCGTCGATGGCGGCAACGATACCCTCCGCCTCCAGCTCCGGCCGCACGACCTCGCGGATCAGCGCCAGCACCTGGGGCTCCTTCTCCAGCAGCTCGGTCTGGGGGCTGGCGGTCCGCAGCAGCTTGACCAGAAGACGCCGGACTTCTTCCTCGTCCAGGCCTTCCTCGATGCGTTGTCTGGCTTCGTTGGCGTCCATGGGGTTCCTGTATCGTATGGGGGAAACTCCGGAAGGACGGCGGCGTCCGCTACATCGCCACCTCGGTGCCTACTCCCCGCTCCCGCGCCCGGCGGCACACCAGGCCGGCGGCGGCCACGTCCTGGGCGGCGATGCCCACCGACTTGTACATGGTGATCTCGTCGTTGCTGGTGCGTCCGGGCTTGGCGCCCGCCAGCACCTCGCCGATCTCGCCGCGCACGTGGTCGGGGGTGATGGAGCCTTCCTCGATGGCCAGCAGGATGTCCCCGCACTCGCCGTTGACGGCGTCCAGCGAGTCGACGATCACCGTGGACCGCTTGACCGTGTCGCCGCCCATTTCCCGCATGTCGGGCCGATGGGAGCCGACGGCGTTGATGTGGGCGCCGGGCTTCAGCCACCCGGCCTCCAGGATGGGTTCGGCCGAGTCCGTCACCGCGGTCAGGATGTCCGCCTCGCGGACCACCGCCTCGGCGGATTCCTGCGGCTGGATCGGGAGACCCAACTCGTCCTGCAGCTCTTCCTTCACGTAGATGGCGTTGAGGCGCGACGGGCTCCAGATGAGCACCCGTTCGATGGAGCGGACCCGGCTCAGCGCCCGAATGTGGGTGCGGGCCTGGGTGCCCGCGCCGAGGACGCCCAGCACCGGCGTCTCCGGCCGCGCCAGCGCCTTGGTGGCCATGGCCGACGCGCACGCGGTGCGGATGGCGGTGATGTAGACGCCGTCCATGAGCACCTCAAGCCCGCCGGTCTCGGCGCTGTAGAGCGAGATGGTTGCCAGGATCGGCGGCAGCCCCTGTTTCGGGTTGTCGCGGAAATAGGAGATGATCTTGATCCCCAGCGCCTTTTCCTCGCTCATGAACGCCGGCATGCTGGTGATGCGTCCCTGGATCTCCGGCAACGGCACCACCAGGCGCACCGGCATCACCACCCTGCCCGCGGAGAACTGGATATGCGCCTGCTCCAACGCGGCGATCAATTCGTCGAGATCGAGGAGTCCCCTTACCTGTGCTTCCGAGATGACCAGCATGCCGCTTCCTTGTGCTTGGGATTGACAGACAGAAGGGATGACATAACGGGCAACGCGGGCAATTGCAACGATGCCACCCGTGGCGCACGGGCAACCCCGGCGGGATCGTTTCACTTGCTCCGCCAGTGGTGTATTCTGTGCCGTGGATCGACGGCGACGGGCGGAAGGAGACCGAAATGAAGCAGGAGCGAATCCGCGATTCCATCGAGCAGCTCAACCGCGACATGAGCGAGAAGAGCCTCGAAGGCCACTGGAACCTGGGACTGGAGGACCTGCCGCCCTACCCCGTCACCAGCGTGCAGCCCTGCTTGTGGCGCTGGGAGGACGTCCACGAGAGCATGATCCGGGCCGGGGAGGTGGTGAACCTGGAGCAGGACGCGGAACGGCGGACCATAAGGCTCCTGAATCCCGGCATTCCCGGCGGCCACGGCACCACCCACACCATCCACTTCTCGTTCCAGTACGTGAAGCACGGCGAGTACGCGCGCGCCCACCGACACACGGCCGCGGCCTTCCGCTTCGTGCTGCAGGGCCGGGGCGCCTACACCATGGTCAACGGCCAGCAGTGCGTGATGGAGGAGGGCGACCTCATCCTCACCCCGCAGCTCACGTGGCACGACCACGTCAACGACTCGGGCAAGCCCATCATCTGGCTCGACGGCCTGGACATCCCGCTGACCCAGGCGCTGCACCAGCTCTTCTTCGAGCCCTACCACCAGGAGCAGCAGGCCCTGGAGACCACCAGCGACGAGGTGGCAGGATTCTACAGCCACGCCCGCCCGGCGCTGGAGCCGCCCAAGCAGTTCTTCCACTACAAGTGGGCCGATACCGAACGGAGCCTTGAACGGCTCCGCCGCAACGGATCGGGCCGGGACCCCTACGACGGCTACCTGCTGGAGTTCCTGAACCCGGTCACCGGCGGGCCCACCATGCCCACCATCCAGTGCGCCGTCCAGCTCCTGGAGCCCGGCCAGGAGACCCTTGCCCACCGGCACACCAGCACGGTGATCTACCACGTGTACCGGGGCGAGGGCACCTCCATTATCGGCGGCCAGGTGTTCCAGTGGCGGCAGGGCGACTCCTTCGTGGTGCCGCTGTGGAACCAGCACGCCCACGCCAACACATCCCCGGACACCGACGCCATCCTGCTGTCCATGAGCGACGCGCCGGTGGTGAAGGCCCTGGACTTGTACCGGGAGGCGAGCTGAGGCAGCGGCAAGGGCCAGGCATTCATTGAAGGCGTCGCATTGACGACGGCTCTCGGCAAAAGGTAAGATCGCCGGATTCACTGACAAAAGGAGGTTTCTCCCCGTGAGAAAATGGATGATTGCCCTGATTACGATTGTCTTGATCGGTGCGCCGGCCACGCTGGCGGCCCAAGTGAAGATCGGCATGATCACGACTTTGTCGGGCGGCGGCAGCGCGCTCGGCGTGGCGGTGCGGGACGGCTTCAAGCTGGCCATCGACCAGGAAGGGGGAAAGCTCGGCGGAACGGCGGTGGAGTTCCTGGTGGAGGACGACGCGCGCAAGTCGGGGAAGGCGCTGCAAGTGGCCAACCGGTTCGTCAAGCGCGACAAGGTCGACATCATGACCGGGATCATCTGGTCGAACCTGGCCATCGCGGTGGTGCCGAAGGTGGTGGATGCCGGCGTGTTCTACATCAGCCCCAACGCGGGACCGTCGAAGCTGGCCGGCGAGGGCTGCCACGAGAACTACTTCAACGTCGCGTGGCAGAACGACAACCTGCACGAGGCCATGGGCCAGCACGTGGCCCAGAAGGGCTACAAGAACGCCTACATCCTGGCGCCCAACTACCCGGCCGGGAAGGACGCGCTGCGGGGCTTCAAGCGCTTCTACAAGGGCAAGGTGGCCGGCGAGGTCTACACGAAGCTCGGACAGACGGACTACGCGGCCGAGATCGCGGCGCTGCGGGGCGCCAACCCCGACTCGGTGTTCTTCTTCCTGCCCGGCGGGATGGGCATCAGCTTCATCAAGCAGTACCACCAGGCGGGCCTGACCGGGAAGATCCCGCTGTTCGGTCCGGCGTTCTCCTTCGACCAGACCATCCTGGGCGCGGTGGGCGACGCGGCGCTGGGCGTGATCAACTCCTCCCAGTGGAACAAGGACATCGACAACGCGGCGAACAAGCAGTTCGTGGCCGCCTTCCAAAAGGCCTACAACCGCCTGCCGTCGCTCTACGCCAGCCAGGGCTATGACGCGGCGCGTTTGATCGGCGGCGCGCTCAAGAGCACGGGCGGGAAGGTGTCCGACAAGGCCGCCTTCCGGGCAGCCCTGCGCAAGGCCGACTTCGAGTCGGTGCGCGGGAGCTTCAAGTTCGGCCCGAACCACCACCCGGTCCAGGATGTCCACGTCCGCGAGGTGGTGCGCGAAGGCAAGGTGCTGACCAACAAGATCGTCGGCAAGGCATTCTCGGACCACGCGGACGCCTACGCCGGCCAGTGCAAGATGTAGCGACCCGCCATTGAAGGGGAGTCCCGGCTCACGGACCGGGTGAGGCGGGACTCCCCTTCCACTTCAGAAATCCATGTCCACGCTGCTGGTCCTCGAGCAGGTCCTGAACGGCCTGCAGTTCGGGGTGATGCTCTTCCTCATGGCCGCCGGCCTTACCCTGGTGTTCGGCATCATGGGGATGATCAATCTCGCCCACGGATCGCTGTACATGGTGGGCGCCTATATCTGCGCCACCGTGTACCAGCTCACCGGCTCCTTCTGGCTGGCGCTGGCCGCCACTCTGTGCGGCACCGCGCTGGTGGGCATGGCGGTGGAGATGGTGGCGCTACGCACCCTCTACAGCCGCGACCACCTGGACCAGGTGCTGGCCACCTTCGGCCTGATCCTGTTCTTCAACGAGCTGACCAAGATCATCTGGGGTCCCCGCGCATTGTTCCTTGACGTACCGGCGGCGTTGGCGGGATCGGTGCAGATCATGCCAGGCGTGGACTACCCGCTGTACCGGCTTGCCATCATCGTGGTGGGCATCCTGGTGGCCTTCGCCATGTATTGGCTCATCATCCACACCCGCATGGGCATGATGATCCGCGCCAGCGCCAGCAACCGCGAGATCATCGGGGCGCTGGGCGTCAACGTCCCCCTGCTCTACACCCTGGTGTTCGGACTGGGCGCGCTGCTGGCCGGGCTCGCCGGCGCCATGGCCGGACCGGTGTGGTCGGTGGAGGTGGGGATGGGCGAGAACATCCTGATCCTCACCTTCGTGGTGATCGTGATCGGCGGCATCGGCTCGGTCCGCGGAGCGCTGCTGGGGTCGTGCCTTGTGGGGTTCATCGACACCATCGGCCGGGCGTTCCTGCCGGTGTCGCTGGGGCTCTTCATGGACCCGGCCACCGCCAACGGGGTGGGCGCCTCGCTTGCCTCCATGTCCATCTACATCTTCATGGCGGCCATCCTGGTGTGGCGGCCGCGGGGCCTGCTGCCGGTGCACAGCAGATACCAGTGATCCGCTTCGCACACATGGCCGGTTGGCGGAGAGCCGCGCCGGCGGCGATCGTCGCGGCCGCGTTGGCGGCGCTGCCGCCCGTGGCGGCGGCGCTGGACGAGTCCTTCGTCATCGGGCTCTTCACCCGCATCTTCATCTTCGCCCTGGCCGCGGTGAGCCTCGACCTCATCCTGGGGTTCGGCGGCATGGTGAGCTTCGGGCACTCGGCGTATTTCGGCGCCGGCGCGTACGTGGTGGCGATCCTCTCCTTCCACGGCGCCGGCGGCGACGCCCCGGCGTGGCCGCTATCCCTTCCGTGGCTGGAGAGCGGCGTGGCCGCGTGGCCGCTGGCGGTGGCGGCCGCGGCGCTCCTCGCCCTTCTGATCGGCGCCGTGAGCCTGCGCACCAGCGGCATGTATTTCATCATGATCACGCTGGCGTTCGCGCAGATGCTCTACTATTTCTTCGTCTCCCTGGAAGTGTACGGCGGCGACGACGGGTTGAGCATCCCTCAAAGGAACAGCCTCCCGGGTCTCGACCTGGAAAACGAAGCCGCCTTCTACTACGTCTGCCTGCTCATCCTGGCGGTATTCCTGGTGCTGGGCCGGCGGCTGGTGCACTCCCGGTTCGGCATGGTGCTGCAGGGGTGCAAGGAGAACGAGGAACGGATGCTGGCGCTCGGGTTCCCTACCTACCGCTACAAGCTCACGGCCTTCGTGCTGGCGGGTGCGGCGGCAGGGCTCGCCGGCGCGCTGATGGCCAACTACATGGCGTTCGTCGACCCTGCCCTGATGCACTGGACGGTCTCGGGCGAGATCATGTTGATGGTGATCCTGGGCGGCATGGGAACGCTGGCGGGTCCGGTCATCGGAGCCGTGGTGCTGCTGCTCCTCGAAGAAATCCTGTCCGCGTACATGGAACACTGGATGATCATCCTGGGGCCGGTGCTGGTCCTGGTGGTCCTGTTCGCCCGCCGCGGCATCTGGGGCTGGTTCCAGGGAGGAAACCCCGATGGCTGAACCGCTACTCACGGCCCGCGGGCTCACCAAGGCGTACGGCGCCCTGAAGGCCACGGACTCCTTCTCCCTCGACGTGGTCCACGGCGAGATTCACGCGGTCATCGGCCCCAACGGCGCGGGCAAGACCACGGCCATCAAGCAGCTTTCCGGCGAGGTCGCGTCGGACGAGGGCACCATCCGCCTCAACGGACGGGACATCACCCGCAGGCCGGTGCACGAGCGCGCCCGCCTGGGGCTGGCGCGTTCGTTCCAGATCACCTCGGTGTTCGGCGGCTTCACCGCCGAGGACAACGTCGCCATGGCGGTACAGGCCCACGACGGCCACTCCTTCCGCCTGTGGCGCCCGGCGCGTTCGGACCGGTCCCTGCGGGGTCCCGCGCGCCGCACCCTGGAGCAGGTGGGCCTGGGCGGACGCGGCGACGTCATCGCCCGCAACCTGGCCCACGGCGAGCAGCGCCAGCTCGAGATCGCCATGGCCCTGGCCACGAATCCCGCCCTGCTGCTGCTGGACGAGCCCATGGCCGGCATGGGCCCGGAGGAAGCCCGGCGCATGGTGGAGCTGCTGGGCGGGCTCAAGGGACGCGTGGCCATCCTGCTGGTGGAGCACGACATGGACGCCGTGTTCGCCCTGGCCGACCGGGTCACCGTGCTGGTGTCCGGACGCGAGGTGGCCACGGGCCCGCCGGACGCCATCCGCGCCGACCCGGTGGTGCGGGAGGCGTACCTGGGAGAGGACGCGTAGAGGACACCCGATGCTGGAACTCGAAGACGTCCAGACGTTCTACGGCGCGAGCCAGGTCCTTTTCGACGTGAGCCTGCGGGTCGACGCTGGCGAGATGGTGACTCTCATGGGCCGCAACGGCATGGGCAAGACCACCACCGTACGCTCCATCATGGGGTTGGTGCGGCCGCGGGCCGGACGGATCCGCTTCCAGGGCGTGGAAATCCAGAGCAAGCCCAGCCACGCCGTGGCCCGGGCCGGCATCGGCCTCGTGCCCGAAGGGCGACAGGTCTTCCCCAACCTGACGGTGCGCGAGAACCTGTTGGTAGCCGCGGGTTACGGATCCGCTTCCCAGAGCCCCGACGTGGAGCCGTGGACCGTTGAGCGCATCTTCGAGATGTTCCCGGCACTGGAGGCGCGCAAGCACCTGAACGGCTCGGCCCTGTCGGGCGGCGAGCAGCAGATGCTCGCCATCGGCCGGGCGCTCATGACCAACGCCCGCCTGATCCTGCTGGACGAGGCCACCGAGGGTCTGGCTCCGCTCGTGTGCGCCGAGATCTGGCGCTGCCTGGAGCGGCTCAAGGCCGTAGGACAGGCCATCCTCCTCATCGACAGCAACCACGGCGCTCTGATGCAGATCGCCGACCGCCATTATATCATGGAGAAGGGCCGCATCACCTGGACCGGCGATTCCGCCGCCTTGGCCGAGGCGGACGACGTGCGGCAGCGGTACCTGGGGGTGTAGGGTCCGGTCGCGGTATCACCTGTTCGCGTTGAAATACAACGCGGTCATGCGCCTGGGTCCAAACTGGAGTAACCGGAACCCGGCGTCGAGGAGAAGATTGTTGGTTTCCACGAGTGTATGTGCTTGCTCGTAACCGCGTTCTGGACCGCAGTCCACGGTGACGAAATCGATCGCAGCCAGCAGACTCTCCGCGCCTTCGAGAATCTCCGGCTCGGCCCCTTCAGCCTCCACTTTCAGTATAATGGGGGCGCGACGGTCGGTGAGATCGACCACCGTGTCGAGACGCACGGCGTCGACGGAAAAACGTGTGGCGGTACCACCGGGATCAATCACCGAACCGTCCGCCGTTTCGGGTTTGGAGAAGAATTCGAGGGTCGTATTGCGGTTCCAGAGTGCCTTGCGAATCGTCTTCTGTTCACCCCCATAGATGTTCAGGTCGATACAACGAGCCTCGAGACCTTCCGGCTCGAACGCGACATAATCCATTCCTTTAGCACGGGCCCAGAATCCCAATTCACCGACATTCGCGCCGCAATCGATCAGCAGTCCTCCCGGCCCAGCCGGGACGTAATCGAGATGGTACTCCTGCGCCACTCTCTCAATTCGTGCCCATATTCCACGCTTGTAGCGACGGTGTCGCCTACGGCGGCAAAAGAACAGTTCGCCGGAGCCATCCCATGCCTTAAGGATGTCTCCCTCGAACGACGCAATCCGGTGTGCTCTCCCGCTGGCGGCATTGCAAGCGTTCACGAATCTGCAATAAAGCGCGAGGGGAGTTCTGCCGCGAAGGCAGGTTACCACCGATCTGAACGCGTTCGTGCGCACGTAAACGCTCCCATTACACTCGAAGTCAGGAACGCAGGTCACGGCTCCGTCGCACGAGGGAACGGAGTCGACCGGTGGCAGAACCCGGCCGATAACGCCCCTTTACCGCATGGCGGATCTGGCAGACCCCCGGAATGTCCAGGGGAGTTCCGTCCGAGCCAAGGAGCCAGCGGAAAGCCCGGTCCTCGTAGGTCTTGCGCCAATGCGGCGCGGGCTGCTGATAGAGGCCGATGGAACCGCAGTAGCCCAGAGCCCGGGCCACATCGCCATGGGTGATCTGGAAGGATCCCTTGGCCTTGTAGTGAATGCCATTGTAAGGACGAAACTCCTCGATAGGTATCTCGCGGACGGCCGGGGCAGAGTGACCTTGCCTCAGGATCTCGTGATCTTCCGGCAGCAGCGACGTGCCGAGGATTGTCCTGGGATGCACCAAGGTGTCGTCCCTACCCTGCAACGATTCCGCCAACGTGCTCAGACAGCCGTCGTAGAACACGATGTCCGCATCGGTGAACCAGATCCAATCGGCCTTGGTGGCGCGGGCCGCGAGGTTGCGGCCGATACTGCGACGAAACAACCGCTCCTTGGGCAACGGCCGCCAGCACCACGACACTCCGGGCACGTCGATGTCCTGAAAGAAGCGTAGCACTCGCAGGACTGACTCGTCCTCGGGCGCGTGGTACACGGTCATGGTAACATTGAGCTTGTCTGTGGGGTGGTTTACGAGGGAGCTAAGCTGATAGGTAAGAAAGTGCTCGTACGACCAGCAGTGCGTAACAATTTCGAGAGACAGTTTTCCTGTACGCTTGGCCTTTACGACGCTGGCGGGATCCGCGTCGCGGAACCACGAAGCGGGCAGCGCTCCGCTCGCGGCCAGACGATAGAACAGCCCGGAAGCGGCATCCATGAACTCGGACACTACTCCCCCCTTAACCCCCGGTGCGCATCCGTCCCCTCCCGTGGATCTGGCCGATCCTGAGCACCAGCTACTAGAGTCCGTATGAGCCGTTCGTAGGCTGTGGCCGCCACGTTGACCGAAAAATCCTCCGCCCTTCGCTGCAAGACCCTTTTCTCCGGCGGGTCGTCCAGGACCTGCTCGACGGCCTTCGCCAACCCGTCCTCATCTCCCACCGCTACCAACGCCCCGAGCTTCCCGTCCCGAAGCACCTCTGCCGGACCTGACGGACAGTCGGTGCTGACACTCGGACATCCGCACGCCAATGCCTCCACCAGGACCATCGACAACCCCTCGTAAGTCGACGAAACCACGAACACGGAGGCCCGGGCCATATACGCAAACGGATTATCCACCCAACCGGGGAGCACGACGCGATCGTCAAGTTCCAGCTTGTGAACAAGACCCTGGAGATTCTCCCGTTGCTTCCCTTCGCCCAGAATGATCAGACGGCACGGCCGGCGCGTGGCGAGCCGGGCAAAAGCCTTGATGAGCGTCGGAAAATCCTTGGCCTTCTCCAGCCGTCCCGCGGACAGCACCACAGGCGTTGCACTGTCCCGCAACCATGGATGGGGCGCGGGGTCGGCCGCTCCCTTCCGAAGGGCAGGCGTCACCACGGGATTGTAGATGGTTGTGATTCTCTCCTGCGGTACGCCGACGACCGCCGCCAGACGCTCGGCGGCGCCACGGGACACGCCGACGAAGTGCGCCGCATGCGGCGCCAGATGCCGCAGCCGATTCCGGTCCCTGGGACGCCGGCGTTCGTAGTTGTTGTGAACTATAGGGACGATGGGCGGATGTTCAGGAAGAAAACGAGCGGCCATGAGAGTTGCCGCCTTGGCTCGGGGAAGGCTCGGCAGGACACAATCGGGAGTTTCCCGGGCAATGTAGGATGCGATGGCGCGAGCGCGGTTCAGCAGCTTCAGGTCAGGACGGCAACGAAGCAGATCCCAGTCGAAAGCACGTGCCGTGTCCAGCCAGTTCACACCCCCCGCCGACTGGGACAGGTGTTGCAGCCGGGCGCTCGGGCTCGCCACGTCTCGTATCGTAGATCGGCCGCGGACGGGGTCCACGTAGAAAAGCCGCGCGTCGTCGGGGACTTCCTCTACGTAGTCCAGCAGGGGCCGCATCAACACGATATCAATACCGTGGCCGCGATCGATCAGACCTTGGGCAAGGTTGAGCACCATCCGTTCTGCGCCGCCGCCCTTGAGATCCGGAATCACCAGGGTGATGTGCATAGGTCGTCTTCAGGCGGCACCTGAATTCCAAACGCGTCGGCAAGCGTCATGCCCGTTTGGCCAGCGGCAGCGCCGCATTGCGCCGGTCCTCGTTCACCAATCTCCTGAAGGCAATATGCTTCTGCACGCTTCGTGAAACGCCGGTGACGGCACGTCGCCAGAAACCCACCGTGTAGTCGGATTCGGTGCGGAGGCGGCGCGAAACCGTACGATCGGTGCCAATGAACGTATTCTCGTATCCGCCGTGATGGACCACCGGAGGGTCAACGTAAAAGACGTTGAGGCCGTTGGCCCAGTAGCGCAAGACCGCGTGGTCGGTCGACAGGACCATCTTGGGCGTCGTGTCCAACAGATGCCGGGCGGCCGTCCGCGTGATGACATACCCGTCGGAACCGCTGTCAGAGTAACGCACCCTGCCTGCGGTATGGCGTTCTGTGAGCGCAATACACGGAAGAAAGCGGCGTCGCGGATGTCGCCGCTGCAGCGCCACGACACCAAAGTCAAACGTCCTTCCCTCAAGGGCCGCCAACACGACGGGCAGGTCAGGCTCCAGACGCACATCGTCCTCGAAGACAGCCATCATGTCCGGTCCACTTTCCACGAGGTCCTGCATCGCTTCCCGTTGCGTCAACCAGTTCGCGATCCCGCCATCGGCAGGGGGATAGAGGCCCAACCTCCGCCGGCCTTCCCAGTCAACCTGGGAGAGTTGGTCGTCGGACAGAAGGCGACCATCGATGGCCTCCTTGATCTCGTAAGGCAAGCTCACCGCGGCAAACTCCCGCGCCATTCGTTCACGCCGCTCCCCCGCACGCTTGAGATTGATGACGACAATGCGCATTGAACCAACTAGCGCATGATGGCAAACGCTGCGCATGTTGTCCATCAGCACAAACCGGCGGGTGTCAACGCGGGCGCGGCGTCGTTGGTTTCCGGTGGCGCGGTGGACCGCATTAAGATAATCATTGGCGTACCCCCTCGGGCAGAAGGGCGCGCAGACAGCAACGGAGAGCACCATGACAGCGGCAAGAATCCTCATTGTCGAGCACGAGCAGCCCGTGGCCGGGCGCCTGGAAAACGCGCTGACGACCGCGGGGTACGTGTGCGCTGCGGTTCCGTCCGGACAAGACGCAATGGCGACGGCGGCGGAGCGGCGGCCGGACCTGGCCCTGATCGACCTGGAACTGACGGGAGAACCGGACGGCGTCGAAACGGCCCTGCACTTGAGCGAAACGTTCGACACCCCGGTGCTGTATCTCAACGGCGATGCCGGACAGGCCCTGGAGCGGCGGTCCCTGGACAGCGGGCCGTTCGGCTACGTGCTCAAGACGGCACCGGCGGAACAGCTCCGTCTTCACGTGGAAACCGCCTTGCGCCTGCATGCCCGGCAACGACGGCAACAGCGAGCGTCCGCGGCCATCGAATGCGCTACCGAGGCCATCGTCGTCACGGACAAGGGCGGGGGCGTCACGTTCATGAATCCCGCCGCGGAGACCCTCACGGGCTGGTCCCGGCACGAGGCCATCGGCCGGTCCCTGGCGGAGATCTTTCACGGTGCCGCGGGAGTTCTGCCGGTTCAGTTCGAGACCACGCAGCGCATCCTCGAGGAGGGCGCCGACACCGTTCGTACGGACGGCGACATGATGCTCACGACTCGATCCGGGGTGGAGGTAGCGATCGACTACAAAATGGCGCCCGCCAAGGACCGAAACGGTCGCGTCACAGGCACGGTGCTGGCATTCCACAGGATCGACACGGAGCAGTTGGAACAGGGCATTCGGGAAGAAGCCCAGGCGTGGCGCATCCTCATGGAAAGCACCAACGACGGTATCATCGTGGTCAACGAGCGCGGGAACCCCATCATACGCAACACGAGCGCGGAACGCATGTTGGGTCCGTACAGACCGGACTCCGGACCCGAGGACTGGAGTGAGCGTTACGGCGTCTTCAAGCTCGACGGAGTGACTCATTATCCTTCTCTCGATTTGCCGCTTGCGCGTACCTTCCTCGGCGAGTCGACGGATGACGAGGAAATGATCTTCCGCAATCCGGCCAACCCGGAAGGCATCTACATCAATGTCAGCGCCAGACCGCTTCTGGACGATTCGGGTCAACCCAAGGGCGGCATGACCGTGCTCCGCGACATCACGTCCATCAAGCGGTCGGAGGCCGAGCTGAGACGGGCGGTAGAGCGGCTGGAGAGCCAGACCCGTCTCATGGAATCCGTTTTCGACAGCATCAGCGACGGGGTGGTGGCCGCCGATTCCCAGGGCAACTACCTCGTTGTCAACACCGCCACGAAACGGCTCGCCGAACTCATATCGCCCTTTGATATCAAGGACCTCCTGAGGACGGGCCTTGCCGAGTATCCGGCAGTCCTTGGGCTTTATCGTCTTGACGGGAAGACCCCCTTCCCTGCCGATGAGCTTCCGCTTTGGCGCGCCCTTCGGGGCGAAGCGTCGGATAACGTGGAGATACTCGTGCGCAACTCGAAGGTGCCCAATGGAGTTTATTTCAACTCCAGCGGAAGGCCCCTGCAGGACGCGTCCAACTCCGTCAAAGGCGCCGTGGTGGTATTTCGCGACGTGACCGAGCACATGCGCGCCCACGAAGCGCTGGCCCGCGCGTTCGCCCAGGGGCGGCTGGAGATCGTCGAAACCGTGCTTCACAACATCGGGAACGCGATCAACAGCGCGGCCATCGGTATCGGAACCGTACACGAACAACTGAAGGGGAACCGGTCCATACGCCGCCTTCAGGCGCTGGCCCACGCCTTGAAGGCGCACGAGCACGACTGGATCGATTACCTGAGAGACGATCCGGAAGGCCGCCAGGCGATGCCGTTTCTGTTCGCCCTTGCCAACGACTTCGGAGAGATGGAGACGCAGTTGGTGAAAACCGTCGAGCGGGTCCGGGACAGAGTGGCGCACATCACCGACATCGTCCGAACACAACAGGGCTTCGACAAGGACATGACGGTCCTCAAGGACCTGGACCTGGAAGAGACCATCAACGCCGCGGTCCAGATCCTGCAGGACTCCGTCCACAAGCGCGGCATCCAGCTTCACGTCGATTGCGCAGGCGCGCCCGCGCAGGTTCGGATCCGTGAAAGCCAGTTCCACCAGATGGTGGTCAACCTGGTGAAGAACTCCATCGAAGCCATCGACGAGACCGCCCTGTCCGGCGCCTCGAACGAACCGCCGGAGATCCACATCCGGTCGTACGTCGAGGACGAGTTCCTGGTCATCGACGTCATCGACAACGGTGTAGGCATCGACCCGAAAGACCTGAAGGACATCTTTGCTTCAGGGCACACCACCAAGGACACGGGCAGTGGGCTGGGGCTTCATTCGGCGGCGAGTTACGTCGCCAGCGTCGGCGGTAGTCTGGAGGCTCTGAGCGACGGCGTGGGGAAAGGAGCGACCGTGCGTGTGAGGCTCGGGTTGTCGTTCATCTTGCCGGAGCGCTCCTTCAGCAACGCATGACCCCGGCGAATCCCGTGGTGGAGGGAAGAGGGGCGGGCTCTCTTGTCACTCCACCGTCCTTGTAGTAGTTTCGAGGCCGATGGAACCCTATATCCGATCCACCGACATCACGCTGACGTTCACGCCCAAGAACAGGGACGCGGTCACCGCCCTCAAGGATTTCCGCATCGAGTTGAACAGCGGTGAGTTCGTCTCCATCGTGGGGCCGTCGGGGTGCGGCAAGAGCACCTTTCTGAACGTGCTGCTGGGACTGCTCAAGCCGGATCTGGGCGAGCTGGAGATCGGCGGCAAGAAGATCACCGGCCCGGGAGTGGAGCGGGCCATGGTGTTTCAGGAGTTCGGGCTGCTGCCCTGGCGGACGGTGCTCGGCAACGTGGAGCTGGGGCCGGAGCTCAAGGGAGAGTCGGTCTCGTTGCGGCGTCCGCGGGCCCAGGAGCTCATCAACCTGGTGGGCCTCACGGGGTTCGAAGGACACTTTCCCCATGAGCTGTCGGGAGGCATGAAGCAGAGGGTGGGACTGGCCCGGGCGCTGGCCACGGACCCCGAGGTGCTGCTCATGGACGAGCCCTTCGCGGCGCTGGACGCGCAGACCCGGGACCTCATGCAGGCGGAGTTGCTGCAGATCTGGGACAAGCACAAGAAGACGGTGCTGTTCGTCACCCACAGCATCGAGGAGGCGGCCTACCTGTCGGACCGCGTCATCGTGATGACCAAGAGGCCTGGACGGACCAAGAAGATCATCAGGATCAACTTGCCGCGGCCGCGGGGCTACGAGATGCGCCTGTCGCCGGAGTTCAACGACATCAAGCTCGACATCTGGAACACCCTCAAGGACGAGCTGACCGCGAGGGAATGATGGGATTCGGACTTTCGGAGCGTAGCGTGCGGTTCCTGCTCGGGGCGGGGGCGGTGTTGGGCTTCTTCCTCGTCTGGGAGTTCCTGCTCACCTTCGTCTTCGTCTTCAACCCGTTCTTCATCACCAAGCCGTCGCTCATGTGGCAGGCCACCGGTGACCTGATCCTCAGCGGCGAGCTCTGGAAGGACATCTACGTCAGCGGCACTCCCTTCGTATTCGGGTTCGCGGCCGCGGTGTTCATCGGCATCCCGGTGGGGGTGGTCATGGGGTGGCGCCGCCGGGTGGCATTCGCCCTGGACCCGTTCCTCACGGCCCTGTACGCGAGCCCGCTGGTGGCGCTGGCGCCGCTGCTGATCGTCATGTTCGGCGTGGGGATCAAGGGCAAGACCATCCTGATCTTCCTCCTCGCGGTGTTCCCGTTCATCTTCAACGCCTTCGCCGGCGTCCGCTCGGTGGACACGCTGCTCATCAACGTCGTCCGGTCCCTGGGAGGGAAGGAACGCGACCTCTACTTCAAGGTCATCCTGCCGAGCACCCTGCCCTACATCGTGGCGGGCGCCAGGATCGCCATCGGCCGGGGCATCGTCGGCATCATCGTCGGCGAGTTCTACGCCGCCTCCGAGGGCATCGGCCACGCGCTGATCTGGTACGGCGACATGTACCAGCTGGCGCACATGTTCGTGTGCATCCTCGTGCTGATGATCATCGCGGTGATCTTCACCGTGGGCCTGCGCAAGGCCGAGCTGATCATCGCGCCCTGGCGCACCCAGGAAACACGATGAACCGCTACCTGTCACAGTACCGCGAGAACGAGGAGCCCATCCTGGGATGGGGCTTCATCGTGCTGTTCCTGCTGGTCTGGGAGTTCATTCCCCACGTGGTGACCCTGCCCAAGGGGCTGGCGCTGTTCTTCACGACGCCGTACCACATTGCTGCCAAGCTCGTCGAAATGAGCACCTCGGGCGAGGTGGCGTTTCACTTCTACGTCAGCGCCAGCGAGTTCGTCATCGGCCTCGGGCTCTCCATCATCGTGGCGCTTCCCGTGGGGCTGGTCATGGGGCGTTTCTACACGCTCAACGCCATGTTCGACCCCTTCGTGACCGCCTTCAACGCCACTCCCCGGCTGGTGTTCCTGCCGCTGGTGGTGTTGTGGCTTGGCTTCGGCATCTGGTCCACGGTGGTGATCGTCTTCATCGGCGCCCTCTTCCCCCTCCTGATCAACACCTACGAGGGCGTTAAGAACGTCGACCGCGTGCTGGTCAACGTGGTGCGCTCCTTCGGCGCCAACGAGTGGCAGCTCATGAAGATCGTGGTGCTGCCCAACTCCCTGCCCTACATCATCGCCGGCCTGCGGCTCGCCATCGGCCGCGCCATCCTGGGCGTGGTGGTGGGAGAGTTCTTCGGCTCCGACCAGGGCATCGGCTACCTCATGGCCGCGGCCGCCGGCAACTACATCGTGGACGTGGTCTTCGCCGGCCTCATCCTGTTCATGGGCATCTCTCTGGTGATGACCATGGCGGTGAAGAAGCTGGAAGACCGCCTGAGCCGGTGGCGGCCGGAGCAGGTGAAGACGTTCTGAGGGATCGCGAAGGGTTCGCGGAACGGCGGGGGACACGGCAAGCGGCCGTGTCCCCCGCGTACGTCAGGGCATCGTGTCGGGTCTACAGCGGCTTCGGCTGCAGGTAGTAGCCCCGTTCTCTCAGGGTCTCGTTCAGCAGGTCTCTGGCGACGAACTTCTCGACGTCGGGGAGGGGCTTGTCCTTGGGCCAGAGGTTCT
>JAPPNF010000057.1 GCA_028818755.1 Deltaproteobacteria bacterium
CGGGTACCACGCGAGGAAGAGCAACGCAGCCGACGGCGAAAAAGACAAGCAAATTGTGCCAGGAAATCATGGGACGCGACACTAGAGCCCCAGCACCGCCTGCTTCTCGTTCCACGCGGACATCAACTCGTCCTTCTCCTCTCCCATGTGGTTGATGGCCTGGGCGACGATGTCGACGCCGACGAGGTCGGACCAGCCCTTGAGCAGGCGGACCGTCACGGGGCCGGGGGGATCGTGCGGGAAGCCGACGCCGTTGATGCTCTTGATGGGCACGATGGTGGGGCTGGTGCTGGTGAGGAAGGCCTCGTCCGCGTTCAGGCAGTCGTAGGGGGTCAAGTCGGCCTCCTCCACCTCCAGGTCCAGCGGCTCCGCCAACTCCCCGAGCACCGCCCGGGTGATGCCGCCCAGCACGTTCTTGGAGCCTGGCGTGTACACCTTCCCGTCGATGACCGCGAAGAAGTTGTGGGCGTTGCTCTCGGCGATGTTGCCGTCGAGGTCCAGCATCAGGGGGATGGCCTTGGGGTCCGCCTGCCGGGCCTCGAAGGTCGCGATGATGTGGTTCATCTTGTTGGTGATCTTGGCCTTGGACTCGAGACACTGGGGCGGAATGCGCCGGGTGGCGGGCACGATGATGGTGACGCCCTCGACGTAGTGGCGGCAGAACCCGGTGAAGTCCACGTCCATGCAGTAGATGGCCACGGTGGCGTCGGTGTTGGCGCGGGGGCCCGACGAGGAGCGCGCGCCTCGGCTCACCACCTGCCAGATGGAATAGTCGTCGTCGGGACCCAGGAGGTCCCGGTTGCGCTCCAGCACTTCCAGACACGCCGCCTCCATCTCGTCCTGCGACAAGCCGCAGTCGATGCGGGTGTACTTCAGGGAGCGGTACAGCCGGTCGTTGTGCTCCGTGAGCTTAAAAGGCTTGTGCCGGAAGGTCCGGGTCACGTCATAGACGCCGTCGCCGGCGTGGAAGCCCATGTCGAGAACCGACACCTTGGCCTCGCTCTCGGGCACGAAGCTGCCGTTCAGATAGACGATCTTCTCATGCATGTCAGCGCCTCCATCCTGTTGTCTTGGGGAATGACGGCAATCTACTACGAAACGGCCGCACGGTCCATTTGTCATGGGAATGACGGAGGGATGCCTTTTTTCACTCTTGTTGATTGACAAGGGTTTTCCCCGTGTCAAAAGTGTAAGTATAAGGCAAACACACACTGACCATGTTCCCTGGAAGGAAAGGAAGCCGCCCATGCTGATCAAGAGGCCCGACGACATCAAGAGCAGCGAGATCACGGACAAGAAGCTGTACCTGAACCGGCGCCGGTTCATTCAGGCCGCGTCGCTGGGAGCCGCGGGCATCGGCACGGGGCTGCTTGCCCACGGCCTGTTCGGCACCATGGAGGAAGCCCAGGCGGCCAGGAAGCTGGAGGGCTACACCACCGGCAAGTTTTCCACGGACGAGCCCAAGACCCCGCTCAAGGACGTCACCAGCTACAACAACTTCTACGAGCTGGGCACCGACAAGGGGGATCCGAAACGCTATGCCGACACTCTCAAGACCCGGCCGTGGACGGTCGAGGTCGAGGGTGAGGTGAACAAGCCCAGGACCTTCGACATCGAGGAGTTGCTCAAGATGCCGCTGGAGGAGCGCGTCTACCGGATGCGTTGCGTGGAGGCGTGGTCCATGGTCATCCCCTGGATCGGGTTCGAACTGAAGCACCTGATCAAGGCGGTGGAGCCCACCAACAACGCCAAGTACATCCAGTTCGTCACCATCTACGCTCCCGAGCAGTTGCGCGGGCAGCGCCGCGACATCCTCGACTGGCCCTATACCGAGGGACTGCGGATGGACGAGGCCATGAACCCGCTGACGATCATGGGGGTGGGACTCTACGGAGAGGTGATGCCGAACCAGAACGGCGCGCCCATCCGCGTGGTGGTGCCGTGGAAGTACGGCTTCAAGAGCGCCAAGTCCATCGTCAAGATCCGTTTCGTGGAGAAGGAGCCGCCCACGGCATGGAACGTCGCGGCGCCCCATGAATACGGCTTCTACTCCAACGTGAACCCCACGGTGAACCATCCCCGCTGGAGCCAGGCGAGCGAGCGCCGCATCGGCGACTTCTTCCGGCGCAAGACGCTGATGTTCAACGGCTACGAGGAGCAGGTTGCGCACCTTTACAAGGGGATGGACCTGAAGAAACTATACTGACGTGGCCGCGATCAGATCGTTCACCTGGATCAAGATACTCGTCTTCGCGGCGTCGCTGATCCCGGCCGCGCGGCTGGTGGTCGGCCTCTTCACGGGCGGGCTCGGCGCCAATCCCGTGGAGCACATCACCCATACCACCGGCACCTTCGCGCTGGTGTTCCTGATGATAACGCTGGCGGTGACGCCGCTCCGCCGGCTCACGGGTTACGCCAGCCTCATCCGGCTTCGGCGCATGCTGGGGCTGTTCGCGTTCTTCTACACCTGTGTGCATCTCTCCACGTTCGTGGTGCTGGACCATTTCTTCGACCCCGCGGCGATCCTGCAAGACGTCTTCAAGCGGCCGTATATCACCGCGGGATCGGTGGGTTTCCTGCTGATGGCGCCGCTGGCTGCCACCTCCACCGCCGGCTGGATCCGCAGGCTCGGCGGCCGCCGCTGGCAGCAGCTGCACCGTCTCGTCTACTTCTCCGCCATCGCCGGCGTCGTCCACTTCCTCTGGCTGGTGAAGGCCGACCTGCGGGAACCGCTCATCTACGCCGGCATCCTGGCGGTGCTCCTGGGCTACCGCATCGCGGTGTGGCGCAACGCGCCGTGGGCGAAGAAGCGCGCGGCCCGGGCGTGATTTGACACGGCGGCGACGGCCCCGTTATAAACTCCTCCTTGTGCGGTTACAGGGCGCGGTCGGTTCCTCGGCCGCGCCTTCGATTATGGACGGCGGTCCGCATCCCGGAACGCGCCGAGAAAACGATCCGACACGGCAGGAGCGACGATCACGCCATGAAACAAACGGTTCGGGTGACCGTCAACGGACGGTTGTACGAGGAGGAAGTGGAGCCGCGCCAGCTCCTTTCCTACTTCCTGCGGGAAACCATCGGCCTCACCGGCACGCACATCGGCTGCATCATCGGCGAGTGCGGCGCCTGCACCGTGCAGGTGGACGGGACGCTGGTGAAGTCGTGCCTGATGTTCGCGGTGCAGGCCAACGGCAAGGAGATCACCACCATCGAGGGGCTGGCGGAGGGCGACACGCTGCACCCGGTGCAGGAAGCCTTCATCAACAACTACGGCTTCCAGTGCGGTTACTGCACGCCAGGGATGATCATGGCGGCCGACTCTCTGCTCAAGAAGAACCCGTACCCCAGCGAAGAGGAGATCCGCGAGGGTCTGGCGGGCAACCTGTGCATGTGCACCGGATACGTACAGATCGTGGCGGCGGTGAAGGAAGCCGCGGGACAGGTCGACGATGGCTAACGGAAATCCAAATGAATACGTGGGCCTTGCCGCCCGGAGCAAGGAAGGGCCGCGGCTCGTGACCGGACACGGCCGCTACACCGACGACTTCACCGAGCCCGGCATGCTGCAGGCGGTGTTCCTCCGGAGCCCCCATGCCCACGCGCGCATAGTCGGCGTGGACGCAGCGGCCGCCCTTAACCGGCCGGACGTGTTCGCGGTGGTGACGCCCGAGGACATGGAGCGGGACACCAAGCCGTTTCGTCCGGGCCGCTACGCCGCGGGCCTCAAGAAGCCCATCGCCGAGTACGCCGGCGCGGTGGACAAGGTCCGCTACGTGGGCGAGCCCGTGGGCGCGGTGGCGGCTCGGGACCGGAGCACGGCCGAGGACGTCCTCGAATCCATCGCCGTGGACTACGAGATCCTCCCCGCCAACACCGACGTCCACCAGGCCATGGCGGGCGACGACCCCTCCGTCATCTACGAAGAGCTGGGCGCGAACCTGGCCTGGCAGGGCACCCTGGAGTACGGCGATACGGAAAAAGCGTTCCGGGAAGCCGACCGCGTGGTGCGGGAAAACCTCAAGATCCACCGCTACAGCTCGACGCCCCTGGAGCCGCTGGCGTGCATCGCCTCCTTCGACCGCTTCAGCCGCAAGCTCACGGTGCGCACCAACACCCAGGTGCCGGAGAACATCTACGACGCGCTCCGGGACGCGCTCCAGTTGGACGACATCCGCGTCATCATCCCGGACATCGGCGGCGGCTTCGGCCAGAAGATCCACCTGATTCGCAAGTACGTGGTGATCGTGGCGCTGCTGGCCATCAAGTCGGGCCGGCCGGTCAAGTGGATCGAGGACCGCAACGAGCACATGATGGCCGCCGGCCACGCCTGCGAGCAGCACTTCGACGTCGAGGCCGCGGTGAAGAACGACGGCACCGTCACGGGGTTGCGCTTCAAGGAGATCGACGACGTGGGCGGCTCGGTGAGCACCCTCACCATCCACTTCACCAACAAGCTCAACAACCTGAGCAACACCTACAAGGTCCAGAACATCCGCGCGGACGGCTACTCCGTGGTCACCAACCGCTGCCCGGTGATCCCCAACCGGGGCATCGGCAAACCGGGCATGTGCTACATCTGGGAGCGCATCATCGACCGGGTGGCGCAGGACCTGGAGATGGACCCCTCGGAGGTGCGCTTCAGGAACCTGGTGCAGCCCGAGCAGATGCCTTACACGACACCCAACGGCAACGTCTACGACAGCGGGGACTATCCCGGCCTGCTGAAGCGCGCCCTGGAGAAGGTCGACTACCAGGGGCTCAAGGACGAGCAGGCGCGGGAGCGCGAGAAGGGCCGCTATCTCGGCATCGGCGTGGTCATCGGGGTCGAGCCCGGTGGCCGCAACGCCGCCCGGGACATGGCCATCTTTCCCGAGATGAAGGAGACGCCGGGATCCGGGGGCATCAACGGCGCCACCATCAAGCTCGAGAAGAACGGCACCATCGCCCTCTACCTGGGCTCGCCCAACTGCGGACAGGCCCACGAAACCACCACCGCGCAGGTGGCCGCCGGGATCCTCGGCGTGAGCCCCGACGTCATCAGCACCACCACGCCCTTCGACAGCGATATCGCGCCCTGGGGCGTGGCCGCGGCCAACAGCGGCAACAACTTCCACCTCTACGACATCGGCTCCATCATCGGCGCCGCCACGCAGCTCCGGGAGAAGGTGCTCAAGGTGGCCGGACACATCCTGGACGCGGAGCCGTCCGAGCTGGAGATCGCCGACGGGGTGGTGACCGTTCCCGGGTACCCGCGGCGCAAGCTCACCTTCGCCGAGCTGGGCAAGGTGGCCTACAACAACCAGTCGCTGCTGCCCGAGGGCATCGACGCCGGGCTGCAGACCACCTTCTACTACACCTTCCCGCACGCACAGCCGAACCTTGTGCCGGGCAAGGACCGCAGGGTCCGCGCCCAGTTCACCTTCGGCGCAGGCGCCCACGTGGCGATCGTGGAGGTGGACCCGCGCACCGGCAAGGTCGAGGTGCTGCGCTATCTCATCGTCGGCGACAACGGCACCATCATCAATCCCGACGTGGTGGACGGACAGATCTACGGCTCGGCGGCCCACGGCATCGCCGTGGCCCTGGGCGAGGGTTTCGTCTACGACGACGAGGGGCAGCTTCTGACCATCACGCTCACGGACTACGGCAAGTGCTCCACCGCCGAGACCCCCGCCATCGAAGTGGAGCACCGGCCGGCACCCTCGGCATTCACACCGCTGGGACAGAAGGCCGCGGGCGAAGGGGCCGCCATCCCCTCCCCCGCCGCCATCGCCAGCGCGGTGGAGAACGCCCTGGAGCCCTTCGGGGTCAAGGTCCGGGATCTGCCGCTGACGCCCGAGCGGGTATGGCAACTGATTCAGGAGGCCAAGGCATGATCCCCGGCGCGTTCGACTACCACGCACCCGCATCCCTGGAGGAGGCGCTGTCGCTCCTGTCGGCCAACGTCGACGACGCCAAGGTACTGGCCGGGGGGCAAAGCCTGCTGCCCCTCATGAAGCTCCGGCTCGCCAAGCCCGAGGTCATCATCGACATCGGCGGCCTGACCGAATTGAACTACATCCGCGAGGAAGGCGACCACATCGCCATCGGCGCCCTCGCCACCTACACGGACCTAGCCGAGTCCGAGCTGATCCTGAGCCGCTGCCCGCTGCTCGCCCAGACCGCGGTTGTGGTGGGCGACGTCCAGGTACGAAACCGCGGCACCGTCGGCGGCGGACTCGCCCATGCCGACCCGGCGGAGGATCTTCCCGCCGCCATCCTCGCGCTGGACGCCGACCTCAAGGCCGCCGGACCCGACGGCGAACGCTGGATTCCAGCCAGCGAGTTCTTCATCACCATGCTCACCACCAGCCTCATGCCCGAGGAGCTGCTCACCGAGATCCGCGTCTCCGCCCGCGACGGCTACAAATCCGCCTACCAGAAGGCGTCGCGGCAAGCCGCCGGCTTCGCCATCGTCGGCGTGGCTGTATGTCTGAAGGAGGCCGCCGACGGAACCTGCGAGGACATCGCCATCGGCGTCACCGGCGTAGGCGACGTGGCCTATCGCGCGGAAAAGGTGGAGACGGCGCTACGCGGCCAGAAGCTGAACGACGCCACTATCGCTGGCGCCGCAGCGCTTGTCACGGACGGCGTCGACCCCATCGAGGACGTCAACGCCACCCCGGCGTATCGCGCCCATCTGGCGCAGGTGTACGTGGAGAGGACGATTCAGGCGGCACGGGCGGGGTGAGGTCGAAGCATGTGGTCTGCATCTGGAACCTGGATTACAGCACTATCCTCGACGTGGTATCCTTGGCGAACGGTTAGGGGGCCGGAGGCAACCGCTGTGCGCCGTGCACTACGGCCAAGACTTCAACTCGCTCAGCCTTGACTCGGTAGATGATGCGATAAGGTCTTGCGATGACTTCCCGGATGTCCGGTGCTTCATATTCCGGGACTATACGACCAGATTCCGGAAACTGGGCAATCTGCTCCGAACGCCGTGTAAGGCGATCCACTACGCGTTGCGCATACAGGGGTGCGTCCTGAGCGATGTGTTCGTAGATGGCTACAAGGTGCTCCGCCGCTGTCCTCGTCCAGTGGGTCTTCACGTCGGTAGACCGAACTTGGCCCGCACCTCCTTGACATCCAGCGTCCGGCCCGCGTCACTATCGGCCAAACCAGCCTCAATCGCTTGCCGTACGTAGATCTCGTACATCAAATCGTCCCAGGTTGCGTTTGCTGGGAGCTTTTCGATCAGGCGCTGTGCTTCCTCTCTAATGTCGGTGGTAGGCATGGATCACCTCTTCTTTCGCAATTGAGGGCATTTCTCTCGTCCGAAACGCCTCATGGCGCTTATCCGTCAAACCGCTCCGCCAAAATGCATCAGGATGGCCGTTTCCCGAAGTCGCGCAATGACAGATGCAGCCAGCTGCACCTGCCCCGCTTCGATCTGACGGTGGCCCAACTCGAGGATTTGGACCAAGGCGATGGTCTCTCCACTCGTCTCGCAGTCGTCAGCGTCCTGCAATGGCTGTCCTGGTTTCACCATGTCTGGACCGCTCCATGTTGAATCCCAAATAAACAATCTAAACCCTGGAAGGATTAAGGTACAGGCCCTGTCGGGCGTCTCCGACCAACTCAACTCGATACGAGTCAACTCTTTACACGTCCCGGATGGCGCCGGAGCGACTCAGGAGCAGGGAAGCCACGCCGCACGCGATCAGAACGCTTCCGAACACCACCGTGATCTTGCTCGTTCCCACGCTGGGGATGAACACGAACACGGTTACCAGGGTTCCCAACACATTCCCCATGGTGGAGACACCGTACACGGCGCCGGTGATTCGGCCGCCGTACTCCAGTTCCTTGAGCAGCAGGCGCACGAAGAACGGGGAGAGTGCCGCGAGGAACGCCACGGGAAGAAAGGTCAGCGCCACGGCGGCCGCCATGGTGCCCCAGAAGTCATAGCCGGCGGACAGCATTATGCTCTCCATGACGCGGTTCGCCAGGAACGCCACCAGGATCAGGTACACTCCCACGACCGAGAGCACGCTCGACACGATCCAGATCTCCCGGGAGCGATCGGCGACGATACCTCCCACGGTGTATCCTACCATCATTGCGAATAGCACGACGGCGATCAGGCAGGCCCACGTCGTGATGCCGCTGCCGAAATAGGGATTGAGGTAGCGACTCCCCAACATCTCGAAGCCCATGAGGGCGAAGCCGGAAAGAAATATCAGCAGGAACAGCCACGCCGAACCGATCACACGTACCATCACCACTTCCCTTTGAAGAACTCGCCCAGCTTGCGGTTGTGCCTCTTTATCGCGCGCAGCGATTCCACCGGCGCGAAGTCGTCCGTGAGCACCGCGGTGTCGGGCAGGCGCTCGACGCTGCGTCGTTGGGAGACCATTTCGCCCAACGGGTATTTGAACCCGAAAGCCTCGTCCAGCCTTGTGGCGGTTGACGCCAACCATGCCTGTTCACGCCTGGGCCCGTCATAGGCGACCATGACCACGTTGCCTCCCGCATCGTACAGGTCCACATGGTCGAACACTTTGCCGATGGTAACGAGGGCGGCGTCGAACATCATGGTGTTGGGCTCGACGTTTTGCGCCACGGCTCCGCCGGGCCGGAGACGGCTCTTTACGAGCTGGTAGAACTCCGTCGTTAACAGATGAAAGGGTACGAACGCGCTCCGATAAGCGTCGATCAGGATAACCGGCCACCGCGCTTTCCGCCTCATGATGTATCGGCGGCCATCCTCGATGGAGACATTGAAATTCGGTTCGAGCCGGACGCCGAAGTAACGCTTGGCCAGCTTGAATACCTCCGGGTCGAGCTCCACCGACGTGACCGCGAGATCGGGCATGGTCCTGTGGAGGTACCATGCGGTCCGACCCCCGCCGAAGCCGATTTCGAGGACGCGGTCCACCTCGCCCGCGTAAGCGAGGACGGCGGTCATGTACCGCGTGTATCGTGAAGGGAGCGCGAACTCGTCGCGCGTGTCGTAGACCGTCTCGGTGTAGAGCGCCCTGTTGTGACCGAACGTCAGGGTGATGATCGGGCCTTCCTTGAAGACGTAGATGTTGTTGTAGACGGACTCGCGTTTGGCGATCAGAACCGGCTTGGACATCGCCGGTTGCGGCTCTGCGAGAATGAACAGTGCCACCGCGGCGCAGAGTGCGCCAAGCGGTGCTTTCCTGGAATTCGGCACGCTGAGATTTTCGAACTGGTACGAGGCGTGTGGTCAGGGGTATGTGGAACTTCCTCTTCCAATCCCCGCCACAAAGCGCCTACCCCGACGACGTGGACAGCTCCAGGCGGTTTCCGCTGGGGTCGATGACGTAGACGGAGTATCCGCCGTCGTCGTGGCGGCGGATCTCGCTGACCTTGGCGCCTCTGGCCTCGATCACCTTGACGAAGTCCTCGGGCTCGCCGCGGGCGTCGATCTCGAAGGTGTGGTGGGGCACGCGCGGGTGCCGGTCCTTGGAGGCGTCGAAGACGCCGAGCACGGCGCCGCCGAGGTTTAGCCGGACGACGTCGACGCCGGCGACCACGTGTTTCTTGCGAACCGTCGCCCCGAGTACTTCCTGGTAGAAACTGACGGTCTTCTCCAGGTCCTCGGCATTGAAGTTCCACGAACGAAATTGCGTCAGCTTGGACATGATGAACCTCCTCTCGCGAATTTACAGTGGTTCGATGAGAGATTGAACCGGCCTTATACTACTTGACAAGTCTTGAACAGAGCATCCATGTTCTCCAATTCGTCGAATCGCCGCAACGATTCCAACAGGGCCGCCTGGCGCGCCCGAGGCAAGACACCTGCCGTAAGCCCCAGGAACTTCTGTTCCAACTCGCTGTCGGACAGCGGGTTTCGGCTGTGGCCCTTGGGATAATCCGCGGCCCGGGTCAGCCGACGTCCGGAACGCAACTCAACCTCCATGCGCGCCTGTTGTTGTGCGGGGTAGTTGCGAGTGGCTTCGGGGTCCTCGCTGACCTCGATCTTGCGCATGAGCGGTCGCAGAAGCGGGTCTCCGATGCGCTTTTCGTCGAAGCTGGCCGGGGTCACCCCACCATCGGTCAGGGCAACGGCGACCACGTAGGGAAGGCTGTGGTCCGCGGTCTCGCGCGTCTTGGGGTCCCATTTCTCGGGCTCGCCGGCAGCGTTCCGGACGGCCACGCCGTAGGTCTCGATGCGGATGCGCTCCAGTTGGTCGGGATCGAACTCGTCCCTCAACTCCAGCGCCATGGCGGCGCCGGCCTGGGTGTGAATCTGCACCGGGAAGTACTTGATGCTGGTTTCGGCAAGCTTGAACGGCACGCCTGCGTTGGCGTCGCCGAATCCGTCCAGCGGCAGTTCCCCGGTCACCTGCTCGAACAGCCCGTAGCGGCCCTCGAAGGGTTCGGGCGGTCCCTCCATACCCGCTCGGGCCAGCAACGCGGCAAACACGCCATTACGCGCGGCCATGGCCGTGGCGCAACCCTTCCACGCGGACAGCTCTCCCACCCGGGTCTGGCCGAGCGGTACCTGGGACACGACGGTCATGGCCATAGCGTGGGCGAGTTGCTCCTCCGGCAATCCCAGGACCTTTCCAGCGGCGCAGGCGCTCGCCGGGCCGATGAAGAGCCCCTGGTCCCATCCCTTCTCGCGGGTAGCGAAACGGGCGGCAAACTGGCCATAGATCTCATAGGCCAGCACCAGCGCGGTGATCACCGCGCGGCCGGAAGCGCCGGCCACCTCGGCTGCGGCGAGCACCGCCGGGAGCATGTCGCTAGGATGACCCCCGCCCGGCGAAACGAAGCTGTCGTTGCAATCCAGGTAGCGGATCATGGCGGTGTTGGCGAAGGCCGCCATGTCGGGCGTGGTGGACTGTCCGGTTCCGAGGATTCGCGCCGTGCCCCGACCCTCCAGCGCCGGCGCCAGATCACGGGCAATGCGGCAGGGCTCGGCGGCAAAGCCCCCGAGCGCGCAACCCACCGAATCCAGTATCCGGCGGCGGGCCTCGTGAACGGTGTCGCGAGGCAGGTCCCGGTAGTCCAGGGAAGCGGCGTAGCCGCTCAGATATCGCGCGATGGCATCCATGTCGAGATCAATCCCGCTCCCGGAGCGTAGCGAAGAACCTCTTCAGGATTTCGCCGCACCGTTCCGCCAGCACGCCTTCGGTGACCTCCACCCGATGGTTCAGGCGCGGATCGTCGCAGATTCGATAGAGCGATCTCACGGCACCTCCCTTGGGGTCGAGGCAACCGAACACCACGCGCCGCACGCGCGCCTGGACGATGGCGCCGGCGCACATGACGCAGGGCTCCAAAGTGACGTAGAGCGTACAATCGTCGAGCCGCCAGGACGGCCGCGTCCCGACCGCCTCCCGGATGGCCGAGATCTCCGCGTGGCTCGTGGGGTCCGCCAACGCCTCGCGCCGGTTATGTCCCCGGCCGATCACCTGGCCGCCGCACACCACCACCGCCCCAACGGGGACCTCCCCTTCCCCACGTGCCGCCTCGGCCTCGGCTAAGGCCTGCGCCATGAATGCCGCGTCCTCCTTGTCGGGTGCCTCGTCCGTCACGGGACCATCCGTGCCGCTGCTCGACTCGTCGCGGGTTTGCGTCGGCCAGTACGACCGGGTCGTCAGATTACGCTTCGCTGATCCGAGCTACCCCAACTCCGCCAGGTCGTCGAGCACCTCCCGCGCGTGCTGCTCCGGCTTCACCTTCTCGTAGATCCGAGCGATCTTGCCCTTGGGGTCGATGAGGAACGACATCCGGTAGGTGCCCTCGTACTCCCTGCCCATGAACTTCTTCATGCCCCAGACGTCGTAGAGCCTCACGACCTCCTTCTCCTCGTCCGCCAGGAGCGTGTAGGGGAGTTGGTGCTTCTCCGCGAATTTGGCGTGGCTCTTGACCGGATCGATGCTGACTCCCAGGACGGTGGCCTTGGCCTTGTCGAACTCCGCTATGTGGTCCCGTATACTACAGGCCTCTTTCGTTCAGCCGGGCGTCGCGTCCTTGGGATAGAAGAACAGCAGCACCCATTTCCCCTTGTAGCCGGAGAGCTCGTGGGGCTGGCCGTGCTGGTCCATCAGCCGGAAATCCGGCGCCTTGTCACCGGGCTTGTGCTTCATGGGTCGGGTTCCTTCCGGTTACGTGTTCCCGGATGTTCTACAATGCGAGGTGGCCCGTGCCAAGCCGCGGGCGGCGGATCCCACTCGCCTTGACACCACGGCGTGCCCGGGAGCAGAATCCGCATGTCCGCCACGGCGGCAAGCCCCCATGCAACAGGAACGGGAGGAACTCGGATGGAAACCTTACACAAGCCGCGAAGCTACGGAGAGCACGCCGACCACTGGCTCGATTTCGAGGAGAGTCCCCGGCGCGTGCGGGTGAAGTTCGGCGGCGAGACCCTCGTGGACACGAAACGGGCCATGCTGCTGCGGGAAGCGGGCCACGTCCCCGTCTACTATTTCCCGCCGGACGACGTCCGCATGGAGTTCCTGACGCCAAACGACCACCACACGAAATGCTCCGTCAAGGGCGAAGCGTCCTACTGGGACGTATCGGCGGGAGGCAAGACCGCTGAGTCCGCGGCCTGGAGCTACCTCGACCCCCTGGCGCAATCCACGGAAATCGCCGGGTACCTCTCCTTCTACTGGAACCGGATGGACGGCTGGTACGAAGAGGAGGACGAAATCTTCGTCCACGCCCGGGATCCCTACAAGCGGGTGGACGTGCTCCAGAGCTCGCGCCACGTGCAGGTGACCCTCGGCGGCGAGGTGGTGGCCGACTCCAGGCGGCCGCGGCTGGTACTCGAGACCGGGCACCTGATCCGCTACTACCTGCCGCGGGAGGACGTGCGCACGGACCTGCTGGAACCCAGCGACACCCGGACGCGTTGCCCGTACAAGGGGAGCGCCAACTACTGGTCGGTGAACGTGGGGGGCGAGACCTTCGAGGACACGGTCTGGAGCTACGAGAATACCATCCCTGAGTGCCCGAAGATCAAGGACCTGATGTGCTTCTTCAACGAGCGCGTGGACGCCATCCACGTGGACGGCGAACGGCTGGAGATCCCGAAAACCAAGTGGTCCCGGAAGTAGCCCCTCACCCCGACCCTCTCCCGGGGAGAGGGGGGCTTTCTCGTGGGACGGACAGCCTAGGCGGCGGAGGACGCCGCGGTGTCGTCGGCCGCTCCCGTCGCCGGCAGCACACCCGCGTCGCGCAGCGCCGGCATCAGCTCGTCGAGGCTCCGGATGACGAGCTTGGGCTTGGCCGCGGCCAGCGTCTCCTCGTCGCTGTAGGAGTACTCCGTGGCCAGGGCCACGGTGAATACCGACAGGTCGTTGCCGGCCACCTGGGCGAACTCCAGGTTGTTGCCCGCGCGAATGTAGGTCGCGGTTCCGGAAAGCAGGATTACTTCCAGGTCCCTGTTGAGCTTCCGGAACAGGTGGTAGATGCCCTGCTCCTTCCTGAAGTAGGTTTCGTCGCGGTCGATGATCTCCTCGAAGTACTCGCTGATGCCGTGCTCCTCCATGACCCGGTGTTTGTAGCGCCGGCCGCTGGTGGTCAGCACCATGTTGCTCAGGCCCGCGTTCCGAGCCTCCTTGAGCGACTCCTCGACACCCGGAATGAAGTCCGGCGGGTTGACGTCGAAGCCGTGCCGGCGGGCGATTTCCAGGGCGTGGCCGCGGATCTCGCGGCGAACCCCCTCGTTGTAAATGATCGAAGGATCCCGGGCGTAGTCTTCCGCGAACAGGATGGGCGCGAGGAAGAAGTCAAAGGGCCCGTCCGCCACCTTGCGCAGTTCTTCGAAGGACAGCTTCGGCTTGTCGTAACGCGGGAGGATCTCGTTGGCGATGACGTGAACCCGATGGATGTCCGTCTCGATGGTGTCGGACATGGTCCGGATCAGGCATCTCTTGACCGGCGTCGGCGCATCACTCATGGCAACCTCCAGGCGCTAACTGGAAAACTGATTCAGCTTTAGCTAATCTGCCGTAAGCCTGTCAACAAGGTACGAAACTCCGCAGGAGTCTCGTGCGGGAGAAATCCCAAAGAAATTCACACTGTTGGAGATTCCATGCTGAACCTGACTCTGGCGTGCGGCCACTACGACCGGACCGAGGCTCTGCGGGACGGGCGCATCCGGCCCGACGGGATCCAGCTCAACTGCCTGACGCTCAAGGTGGAGGAAACCTTCTGGCGCATGATGCAGTATCGCGAGTTCGACGTGGCCGAGACCTCGCTGGGCGGCTACGTGGTGCGCCGGGGGCGCGGCATGGACGACCTGGTGGCGATCCCGGTATTCCCGTCGCGGTTCTTCCGCCAGTCCTGCATCTTCGTCCACGGCGGCTCCGGCATCGAGGCGCCGCAGGACCTCAGGGGCAAGCGCATCGGCGTTCCGGAATACCAGATGACCGCGGCCGTGTGGGCGCGGGGAATCCTCTCGGACGACTACGGCGTGCGCGCCGAGGACGTCGAGTGGATACAGGGGGGGCTGGAGGACCCGGGGCGCCTCCCCTTCGAGCCGGTGGAGCCCGCCGGGATCAGGCTCGGCTTCGCGCCCGAAGACCGCTCGCTGGCGCAGATGCTGGGTCTTGGCGAGATCGAGGCCTTGATCACGGCCCGGACGCCGTCGACTTTCGACCCGGCCGGCTCCACCGTCCGCCGGCTCTTCGCCGAGCCCTGGAAGGTCGAGCGGGACTACTTCGAGCGCACGGGCATCTTCCCCATCATGCACACCGTGTCCATCCGGCGGGAGATTCTCGACGAGCACCCGTGGGTGGCGGCCACCCTGATGAAGGCGTTTTCCGAAGCCAAGGACCTGGCCGTAGCCGACCTGACGCAGACCAGCGCGCTGCCCCTTTCGCTGCCGTTCCTGACCGAGCATGCCTATCAGACGGTGGCGACCATGGGCGAGGATTTCTGGCCCTACGGCCTGGAGTCCAACCGCGAGACCCTTGAAACATTCGTACGTTACATGCACGAGCAGGGCATGATCGAGCGCAGGATGCCCATCGAGGAGCTGTTCGCTCAGAGCACCCACCGCACCTTTCGGATCTGATCGGTCCGATTTTCGCGGGCCAAACCGCAAACCCCTTCCGGGACCGACTCCACGGTAAGGTCCAGGAAACACTTGTGAAACCGTGACCATTCTCTATGCAGGTTGTTGGGGAACGCCTTTGTTACGGCCTCCGGCCAGTGTGAGCCGGGTCCTGTATACAGGTTTTCCACAGGTCCGGTGGATAGTGTCAACGTGCCGTCAAGAGCGTCAAGTTGTGTGACGCTTCAGACGTAGTGCTGGATTTCCTGGAGAGACGGCGGGAAAAACAGCTCTTCTATCGCGGGCTTGTCCTTGATCATGCCCTGCTCGAACTCGTAGCGCACCGCGGCCTCCAGCGCCGGGCGGTTGTCCTCGAGATTGTACGGCCAGGGGTCGGGGCCGAAGATGGCCCGCTGTTCCTGGAGCTCTTCCTTGGCCCACACCAGAGCCAGGCTCCGGGGATCGCCCATGCGCTCGTAGCAGACCTCCTTGGCCCGCTGGAGTGCCTGGAGCAGGCTCACCGCCACCCAGGGAGCGCGCTCCAGGATCTCGTCCTTGACCACGACCGTGTGCATGATGGGAAAGATGCCGCTCTTGCGGTAATACTCCACCTCCGCCTGCCTCGGATCCGGGAAGAGCAGCGCCACCTTGTCCGAGCCCTGCCTGATGGACGGCAGGACCTCGGGGTAGAGGGACCCTTCGAGCTCCCCGGCGCACAGCATCTCGTCGATGTTCCGGCCCTCCGGCACCCGGTGTATCTTCATCCACGAGGCCGGCTCCAGGGGCACGTCCTCTTCCTCCTGGCACCACCACTCCACCGTCTTGAGGTCCAGGCCGTAGTAGTCCTGCAGGATGCCCCGCATCCACAGGCCGGCGGAGTTCTGGAGCGTATCGAGGCCGATGCGCTTGCCGTTCAGGTCCGAGGGCTTGTCGATTCCGCAACCGGTGCGCTTGACCATGTAGCTGTGGCGGAAGCGCCGGTGCGGAAACGCCGGAATGGCGGTGAACGCCCGCCCCTGGTCATGCGCCACCAGGTAACCCACCAGCGACAGCTCGCAGGCGTCGAACTCTTCGTGCCGCAGCATGCGCCCGTGGCGCTCGGGCGACTGCATGGTCATCACGTTGAGATCGATCCCCGCAGGCTCCACCACCTTCTCCCAGAGCGGCCTCAAGAGATCGTAGCTGCCGCAGGCAAAATTCAGGTTCAAGCGGGACACTATTCGCTCCTCACGTGTTTTCGGTACTCCTCGGGGGTGTCGATGTCGATGAGGACCCCTTCTTCGTCGGTCTCCAGCTCGAGGGTCTCCTCGGGGTGGCCCCGCACCACCGGCTTGGCGCCGGTCTCGAGGGACGCCGCCATGAACTCCGGGAAGAGCTTGCTGGAGAAAAGCACGGGGTGGCCGCGCCGGCCGCCGAAGCGCGGCACGACGATGAGCTTCTCCTCGGCGCGGAACCGCTCGATCATCCGGTCGACCAGACCGCTCTCGATGAAGGGGTGGTCCACCAGATGCACAAGGATCGCCTCCACCGGCTCGCCCTCCAGAGCGCGGATAGCGGTCTGCAGCGAGGAGAGCTGGCCGCGGGCGTAGTCCGGGTTCACCGCGGTATCGACGCCGAGGTAGGAGATGGCCTCCCGCATGGCGTCGGCGTTGAAGCCCAGCACCACGAGGGTCCGGTCCACGTCGGTGCGCTCCAGCGCCGTGACGATGCGTTCGACGAACGGGACGCCGTCAACCGGCAAGAGCGCCTTGGGGCTTCCCATGCGGGTGGACGCACCCGCTGCCAGAACAACGGCGACGATCATGATTGAGATTGGAGCGACGCGAAGACGAGCGTGTAGGGGCGGGTTTCAAACCCGCCCGCGCGGCACCGTTGGCTCACAAAGACTCCCGGTATGCGAGCTCGTCGACGTCTACAGCCCCTCGAGCTTCTTCATGGTCTCGGCGTAGTCCGTCAGGGACTTGTCGAGCGTGTACTCGGCGACGAAACCCAACTGCTCCTCCGCGCGCGACAGATCGGTCAGAGGCCGGTTCGCCGGATAGCCCATGGGATCGCTTTCTTTCCGCAACGCCACGCGGGACTCCGGAAACTCCTTCTTCAGCGCCGCGAGGATGTCGTCGCCGGTGACCATGCCGGCGCAACCAATGTGAAAGAGCCGGTCTTTGTGCTCGGGCTTCAGTGCGGCCAGAACGGTCGCCGTGGCCGCGTCCTTGCCGTAGAGGATCTCGGTAGGTCCGTAGGGCCAGTTGATGGTGGCGTCCTCGCGCTTCAGGGCGGCGCGGATCATGTCCTGGATCGCCTGCTCGCGGGTTGCCTTCATGGTGGTGGGCGACGGTCCGTAGAGCCCTCCCACGTAGCGAATGCACACGAACTCGAAGCCGTACATCTTGGCGTAGGCGTTGCCGAGGAACTCGCAGCCGCCCTTGGTGGCGGCATAGACCGACGGCGGGTTGATCGGGATGGTCTCGTCGATGGACTGGAGCCCCTCCCCGAACGAGCCCAGATAAACGGTGCCGGAACTGGGGAAGGTGAGCCGCGGCACGTTTTCGAGGCGCACGGCCTCGAGCACGTTGACGGTGCCCATGAGATTCAGGCGCACGCCGGTGTAGGGCCGCCGCTGCACTTCCTCGCCGAGAAACGCGGCCAGGTGGATGACTTGGCCCACGTCGTGGTCACGGATCGCGCTCACGAGCTGAGGCAGGTCCAGGATATCGCCGCGCACGGTTTCCACCGACGCGGGATCGACCCCCACCGCCCTGAGCAGCCGCTCGTTCACCGCCACGTCGAAGATGACCGGCCGCTCGCCGCGCTCCTGCAGCATCCCGACCACATAGGCGCCCACGAGACCGGTACCTCCGGTCACCAGAATGCTCTTCTGTGCCATTCACTTCCTCCCGAAAACGATACCTACGGAAACATGTACTCCACCGGCGGCGACTCGAAGTCCGTCTCCACGTCGGTGGTTCCGGGCACCTCCCTGGCCACCCCTACGATCTCCTCCTGCAGCGCGGGCTGGGTCAGGATCCCGGAAACGTGGACCACGCCGCCCGCCGCCCGGACCCGCACGTTCAGGTTCCGCGTCTTGGGCGACACGATCAGCGCCGCCTGGACCCGCGACGTCAACGACAGGTCGGCGAAAGCCCGCTCGGATTCCGCGGTCTTCTGGTACTCGGGCCGACCGGCCGCGTCCTCGATCAACCGCGCCAGGGTGTCGATGGTCATCTGTCCGGCGTTCAGAACGAGGTCGTAGCGCGAGGCGTCGCGCCAGTCCGCGCCGAAGATGGCCTCCATGCGCCGGGAGCGCGCCTTGTTGACGCTTTCCACGTAGCGGCGGCCGCCGGCCTCGTCGAGCCCTTCCCGCTCGCGCACCTTTTCGACCTGGTATTCCAGCGGCGCCGTCAGCAGCACCTTGACCACGTGGCTCACCCCCGGCAGAAGCTCCTGGCCCATGTGGCCGTGATAGACGAGTTCCCCGTCGCGTGCCATCTCGCACATGGCCGCCTGCAACGTGATGCGATACAGGCGGAGACTCTCGCGCCAGCGCTCCCACCAGTGCGGGCCCGACTCCAGCACTTCCTCGTACTTGGCCTCGGGAATGCCGTAGCGGTTGCTCGCCTCCATCAGCACCTCGCGGTCCACACACGGGCAGCCCAGATCTTCGGCAACCCGCTCGGCAACCTCCGGACCCGCGCCAAACGCGCCACGGATAATGGTGATAATCGGCATGGGCTTCCCTCCTTTCCGCAAATGACCCCGGCCAACTCCCCGGCGTGTCTCGTTTTTACAGTAAACCGTCTCTTGCGCGGTTGCAAGATAAATTGCCGTCTTGGACAGGCCGGGCGCGCACGCCTCTCGCCGAAACGGATGTTTGTGCCGCAAACGGGCATTTGTTAGACGTTCGGAACAGGCTTCCCGCATGACTCCCAAGGACAAACTGCTGGCGCTTCGGAAGGAGTTGCGACAGACCTTCCTGGAACGCGGCGAGCTCATCGACGGCGCCCTCGCGGCTCTGCTCTCGGCCCAGAACCTGCTGATCATCGGCCCCCCGGGCACGGCCAAGTCCATGCTGGCCGACGAGCTGTGCCGCCGCATCGATGGCGCCGACTACTTCCAGTGGCTGCTGACCCGCTTCACCGCTCCCGAGGAGCTGTTCGGGGCGGTGAGCCTCAAGGGCCTGGAACAGGACGACTACCGGCGGGTCACCACCCGCAAGCTCCCCGAGGCCCACATCGCCTTTTTGGACGAGGTCTTCAAGGCCAACTCCTCGATCCTCAACTCGATCCTGACCATCATCAACGAACGGCGCTTCCACAACGGGCAGCAGGTCCACGACGTGCCGCTCATCACCCTGTTCGGCGCCAGCAACGAGCTTCCCGAGGACGACGAGCTCACCGCGTTGTACGACCGTTTCCTGCTGCGCTTCGTGGTGGACTACATCCAGGAGGACTACCGCTTCCTGCGCATGCTGGAGGCGCCGCCCCCCGCGGCGCAGGTATGCATCACCCTGGACGAGCTGGGCGCGATGCAGCGGGACGCCGCCGCGCAACCCGTCCCCGGGCACGTTCACCGGACCATGGCCGAGATTCGCCGCCAGCTCGGAAAGAAGCAGATCGTCGCCTCCGACCGGCGCTACCGCCAGTCCTTGGCGCTCATGAAGGCGCATTCCTACCTGGCCGGCGACGCGCAGGTATCGGACCAGAGCCTCCTGTTCCTGGAACACGTGCTGTGGCGGGAGCCGTCCGAGAGAGCGGAGATCGGCGCCGTCATCCGCGAGATCGTGCTCGGCTACGAGAAGGAGGCGCAGGAGCTCCTGTACCAGGCGCGTGAGATCGACGAATACGTGCGGCGTACGTGGGAAACCGAGGAGTTGCGCTCCCAGGCCCTCATCGAGGGACACACCAAGCTCCGCAACATCCTCGGCCGGGTCGAGCAGCTTATCGAGAAGGCGTCCGATTCGGACCGTCCCCTGGACCGGGTGGAAGGCGTGTTGGACGAGATTCAGACGCTTCAGAAGCGCCTGCTGGAGGGCTTGTAGTGGCCCGCCGAACCTCGCCGAAGAAGCCCACTCCCCTGCCCGCCCTGCCCGAGAACGCCAACTGGATCGAGAGCGACCGCTACGACCGCCACGCCTACGGCCAGCTTCGCCGGGACGCCGCTTCCCTTCAGGAGCTCGAGCGCGCGGGCCAGGCGCTGATCCCCCACTTCCCCTCGCTCCTGCAGGACGTCTTCTGCCTGCTGTTCAAGTACAACATCGTCTTCGCCCAGGAGTCGGACGTGCTCCCCAGCGCGTCCATCAACCGGACCCTCCTGACCGCGCTCAACGACGGTGAGGTGAGCCGCATCCTGCGGGAGCTGACCCTGCTGGACGAGGCCAAGGCCGGCCTGTGCACGCTGCTCGTGGGCGAGGGACTCCTGACGATGCTCAAGTCGGAGAAGCCGTGGACGCGCCACGACATGATGGACACGTGGAAGCTCAGGCAGCAGGAGGAGGATTTCCAGAAGACGCGGGAGATGCTGGAGCACGCCGGCGAGATGGGCGAGGACGAGGACGCCGCCGGCAAGGAAGAGGCTCTCGCGAAGATCGAGGAGCGGCTCAAGAGCAAGCTCCGTAGCGAGGCCGCCTCCATTCGGCAAAAACAGCGCCAGTTGACCGAGGACCTCGACCGGGTGGAGGACGAGGCGCGGGCGCGGGCGCAGGCCTCGGCCATCCGCGCCGCCCAGCAGCTCGAGGAGGCCATGGAGGAAGCCGAGCAATGGGGTTCCGCGGTCGGATCCGGCGGACGCCTCCCGGCCGACCGGAGGCTCGAGCTGGGCCGCCGGCTGGCCGGCAACGACAAGCTCAAGAAGCTCATCCGCATGGTGGGGAGGATGAAGTCCCACGCCCTGGCGCTGCGCAAGCGCACCTTCGAGCGGTCCAACGAGGAGCTCTACGCGGTGGAGCAGGGAGGCGCGCTGGAGCACCTGCTGCCCCAGGAACTGGTGACGCTGCACCACCCGTTGCGGCGCCGGGACTTTCAACGCCGGCTGCTGGAGAACGAGCTGCTGCAGTACTCGCTCCGGGGCATGGAGGAGAAACGCAAGGGCCCGGTGGTGGTGTGCCTGGACGGCAGCTCGTCGATGTCGGGCGACAAGGAGCTCTGGTCCAAGGCGGTCACCCTGACCCTGCTGGAGCTGACACGGCGCCAGCGCCGTCCGTTCCGCTCCATCTGCTTCTCCTCCAGGGACACCGCGCTGCACGTCCTCGACATGACCACCCGATACGGCGCCGACGTCGAGCCGGACAAGCTCATGGACCTGGCGGAGCACTTCCCCGGCGGCGGCACGGACTTCGAGACGCCCCTGGACGCGGCCCTGGAGTGCCTCAAGAAATCACGATATAAGAAGGGTGATATCGTCTTCATCACGGACGGCGAGTGCCAGGTGTCGGCGGAGTGGTCGGAACGGTTCCTCAAGGAAAAGGACCGGCTCAGCTTCTCGCTCTTCTCCATCCTCATCGACGTGGGACACAGCTCCCTGGGAACCCTGAAGGAGTTCAGCGACCGCATCACCACCATCACGCAGCTCACCAGCGAAGGCACCAGCGGCCTTTTCATTCGATTTTAGAATCATCGGGAGAACCACATGTCCAAAAAGTTGAGTTTCGGCATCCTGTTGCCCACCCGGGGAGTGATCCTGGCCAAGACCGCCGTCCCGGACCTGAGCCCGGTCTTCAACCTTGCCGACGCGGTGGAGAAGGCCGGCTACGACTCGGTTTGGATCGGGGACAGCGTCACCGCGAAATCGCGGCTGGAAGTGATCAGCACCCTGGGGGCGCTGTCGGTCAAGACCGAGCGGGTGAAGATCGGCACCGCGGTGCTGCTGGCGGCCATGCGCAACCCGGTGGTGCTGGCCCAGGCCCTGGCCAGCGTCGACGTGCTGTGCGGCGGGCGCCTGATCTGCGGCGTGGGCGTGTCCCGCAACGACAAGATGTTCGAGGAGGAGTACACGGCCTGCGGCGTCCCCTTCAACCAGAAGGCAGGACGCCTGAGCCAGGTGCTCAGGATCATGAAGCTTTTATGGGCGGGGGACGACGTCACCCACGAAAACAAGTACTACACCATCGAGAACCTCTCGCTGCTGCCCAAGCCGGTGCAGCGGCCGGGAGTCCCGCTGTGGGTGTCGAGCAACGACGTGGACAGCGGGCTCAAGCGCGTCGGCCTCCACGGTGATGCCTGGATCACCAACATCCCCTCGCTCAAGGTGTTCAAGGAGTCGCGGAAGAAGATGGAGGACTACGCCAGCGACGCCGGACGGAATCCCGACGACATCCATCGCTGCCTGTACCTCACCATCCACATGGATCCCGACGCCGACAAGGCGCGCAGGGAGGGCGGCGCGTTCCTGGAGGCCTACTACCACAAGACCTACGAGGAGGTGGCTGCGCAACTCGTGGTGAAGGCCGGCGGCACCAACGAGGTGGTGGACTTCATCAACGAGTACGCGGAAGCCGGCATCCAGACCTTCATCGTCCGGTTCGCCGCCAAGGACCAGTTCCAGCACCTCGACGTATGCAGCGAGCACGTCATGCCGCATTTCCAATAGGCAGGCGGATGACATGAGCGCCGATCGCGTGCTGGTGGCGGGCGCCGGCCCGGTGGGCCTTGTGGTGGCGCTGCACCTGGCTCAGCACGACGTGCCGGTGACCGTGCTGGAAGCCGAGCCCGACCTGCCGGTAACGCTGCGGGCCTCCACGTTCCACCCCCCCACACTCGACATGCTGGCGTCGACCGGTGTCCTGGAGGACTTCCTGGCGATGGGCCTCGAGGCCCCCACCCTCCAGTACCGCGAGCGCGCGGGCTGTATCGCGGAGTTCGACTTCGGTCGGATTGCCGATGTCACGGCGCACCCCTACCGGCTTCAGTGCGAGCAGTTCAAGCTGAATCGACTCCTGTACGAGAAGCTCATCACCCTGCCCGGAACGGAAGTGCTCTTCTCCAGCGAAGTGACCGGGGTCGAGGAAGACGCTACCTCCGTCACCGCGGTGGCAGGGCAAGGAGACGGTACCCGGCGCTTCGCGGGCCGCTACCTGGTGGGGGCCGACGGCGCCCGCAGCAACGTCCGCAAGGCCCTGGACATCCCTTTCGACGGGTTCACCTGGCCCGAGCGTTTCCTGGTGGTGAGCACGCCCTTCCGGTTCGAAAAGCACTTCGCCGGGCTTGCGCCGGTGAGCTACTTCGCGGATCCGGACGAATGGTTCTTCCTTTTGCGGATCCCGGGGCTGTGGCGCGTCATGTTCCCCACCCGGCCGGAAGAGAGCGACGACGCCGTGCTCAGCGACGGCAGCGTCGAGCGGCGTCTGCAAGGCGTCGTCCGCACCGAAGGGCCCTACCCGGTGGAGCATCGCACCCTCTACCCCGTGCACCAGCGAGTGGCCGCGCGCTACCGCAAAGGGCGCTCGTTTCTGGCCGGCGACGCTGCCCACATCAACAATCCCCTGGGCGGCATGGGCCTGAACGGCGGCATCCACGACGGCTACAACCTGGCCGGGAGACTCGTGAGTGTATGGCGCGGCACGGCGCGGGACGAGGAACTGGACGGCTACGAGCGTCAGCGCCGCCCCATCGCGCTGGAGTACGCCAACGTCCACTCGACCCGCAACAAGCTGAACCTGGAGGCCCGCGACCCCGAGCGGCAGGAGCAGTTCCGCCGCACCATGCGCGAGACCGCCGCCGACCCGAAGAAGGCCTACGACTACCTGCTACAGGTCTCGATGATCGCCAGCCTGAGACAGGCGGCGAGACTGTAACGACGCGCCGACGTGACTCCGGACCAAAGCGCCGCCCAACCACGGGTTCGGGTATGCTTGACAGACCGTGATGCCAAAGCCAGATTAACATCTGGTCCGGCGCGCCCGCCACGCTGCTTCGAAGGAGACGGTGATGCCCAAGGTACTGACGCAAGAGCAGGTGGAAGCCTATCATCGGGACGGCTTTCTTTTTCCCGTGCGCATCATGGACAGGGACTCCGCATGGGGACTGCGACAAAAGCTTGAGGAGACGGAGAAAGCCATCGGAGGGGAGATGCAGGAACGCTACCGCATCAAGGCCCACCTCCCCTTCCCCTGGCTCAACGAGTTGATCCGGAACCCGGTGATGCTCGACGCCGTGGAGGACATTATCGGCCCGAACATCCTGTGCTGGGGCTCCAGCTTCTTCACCAAGAACGCCCATGACCCCAGGTTCGTCTCCTGGCACCAGGACACCACCTACTACGGCCTGCAACCACGAGAGACCCTGACCGCGTGGTTCGCCTTCACCGACAGCAAGGTCGAGAGCGGCTGCATGCGGGTGATCGCCGGCTCCCAGGCGGACGGCGCCCGCAGACACGTGGAAACATTCGCCACGGACAACCTGTTGTCCAGGGGCCAGACCGTGGAGGACGTGGACGAATCCCGGGCGGTGGACGTGGAGTTGGAGGCCGGCGAGATATCGTTCCACAGCGAAACCGTGATCCACGGATCCAATCCCAACGAGTCAGACGACCGGCGCCTTGGTTACTCCATCCACTTCATCGCGCCGCACGTGCACCAGACCCTGTTCGACCACGCCAGCGCGACGCTGCTGCGCGGCACCGACACGCACGGCTACTGGGAGCCCGAGCCGGTGGCGAAGCAGGACTTCGACCCGGAATGCCTTGCCGCCCTCGACCGCAACCACCAGCAGTACAAGGCCAACAAGCAGGAAGGGTGATGCCGGGCGCGGCCCGCCGGACCTCCGCCTGCGCGTGCCCGCCTTCAGGTCAGTTCGAGAAAGGACCCCCAAGTGTCTGAAAGGATTGCGGAAAACAAGGTCGTTATAATTACCGGCGGCGCCGGGGGCATGGGCACCATCATGACGCTGGCCCTGCTGAAGGACGGTGCCCGGGTGGCGGTGGTGGACAACCGGGAGGAGCGGAACCAGGCAATGGCCCGGAGCGCCGCGGGCGTGGCCGACGAAGGAGCGCTGATCACCCTCACCGCCGATATCACCAAGGCCGACGATTGCGAACGGGTGGCCGAAGCGGTGCTGGACCGGTTCGGCCGCATCGACGCGCTGGTCAACGCCGCCGGCATCGGCATGCAGACCGTGCGTGCCAACTACATGAGCGAGCCGATTCGCTTCTGGGAGGTCGAGCCCGACCGCTGGCAGTCCGTCATGGACGTCAACTGGAAAGGGGCGTTTCTCATGGCCCGGGCGGTCACCCCGCACTTGGTGAAGCAAGGCTCCGGCCGCATCGTCAACGTGACCACCAGCCTGGACACCATGTTCCGCGGGGCCTACACCCCCTACGGCATGTCCAAGGCCGCCCTGGAAGCCGCCTCCGCGAGCTGGGCGAAGGATCTCGAAGGCACCGGCGTGACCGTGAACGTGCTGGTGCCCGGCGGCCCCACCAACACGAGCTTCATCCCCGAGAGCGCCCCCTTCGATCGCAGCAAGCTGGTGCAGCCCGAGGTCATGGCCGCGCCCATCCGCTGGCTCGTGTCCGACGCATCGCAGGACATCACCGGCTGCCGCTTCGTGGGCAACGACTGGGATACCGCCCTGGACCCCGACGAAGCCGCCAAGACCGTCTGCCGCCCCGCGGCCTGGCAGGACCTGACCTCCCAGGCGGTGTGGCCCGACCGGAAGTAGGTTCCGGAACCCGCCTCCCCTCCCGTTTTTGTTTGCCGTCCCCCGCGGCTTTTGATAAGGGTCGGCCACGGTTTGGCGAGTCAAGATTCAAGACAGGAGGGATAACCCATGAAGGACTCGACGGAGACCAAGGAAGCCAAGGGCATCAACCGCCGCACTTTCATCGGCGGCAGCGTAGCGGCCGGGGCGATGATCCTGGGGGCGCCCTACATTGCCTCCAAGGCCCGGGCCAAGACCAAGACTGTCTACATCAACACGTGGGGCGGCAGTTGGGGCAAGGCGGAAGCCGAAGCCTATTACAAGCCCTACGAAAAGGCCACCGGCATCGCGGTGAAGCCCATCACGCCGGTGGCGTTCGCCAAGCTGAAAGCGCAGGTCCAGAGCGGCCACTACGAGTTCGACG